>JAVXWP010000131.1:0-32445 GCA_032230695.1 Actinomycetota bacterium
CGTCCTGACCACGACCCGATCACGGCAGCGCGGGAGTCGGCTGCTCCGTGAGCGGCACAGCGGTAGCGCGGCCGGGCTGGCGCAGGAACAGGGTCAGCACCGCCGCCAATATCGCGATACAGCCGGCGAGGACGTACGCGCCCGTATAGCCCCACGCGACGATGACTCCTGCCGCGAGGCCGCCACCGCCCACGCCGCCGATCAGTTTCGCGCTGTAGACCAGGCCGTAGTTCGACGCGTTGTAGTTCTCGCCGAAGTAGTCCGGCACGAGGGCGGCGAACAAGGGATAGAAGGCCCCGCTGCCGAACCCGTTGACGAACGCGAAGATCATGAACAGCACCAAGTTCTTGGATTCACCCGCATAGAGCACACCGAACTGCCCTGCCGCCGAGATCAGGAGGACGAGGGTCAGCGTCTGCCTACGGCCGAGATGGTCGGAAAGCCAGCCGACGAGCGCACGCCCGGTGCCATTGACGACCGCGAGCACGCCGGCCGACGAGGCGACGACGAACGGTCCGAAGCCACTGGCCTTGGCGAACGGCACCTGGAAGTTGATGCCGAACAGCGAGACCCCGCCGATGATCACCAGGCAGCCCCACATCAGTGGGAGCATGCCGGTCCTGAGCGCCTCTTTCGGCGTGTACTGCCGGACAGCAGGCGGGTTCTTCGCGAGCTTCTTGGCGGCCTTCTTGTTGCTCTGATCGCGATTCCACGTGAGTGGATCCACTTCGGCCGGCCACCAGTTCTTCGGCGGATCACGGAACAGGAAGCCGCATACGGCGACCACGATCAGCATGTAAAGGCCGATCAGGTCGAGCACCATCTTGAAGTTGCTCATGTGGAAGCCGTAGCTGAAGATGAAGATGAAAGGTACCGCGCCGTAGGCGAAGCCGCCGTTCACGAAGCCCGTCCTGGCGCCGCGTTTCTCCGGATACCACTTGCCGACCATGTTGATGCAGGTCGCGTACACGAGGCCGGCGCCGGTACCGCCGAGTACCGAGTAGCCGAGGAACGCCACGACGAGGTTTCCGGTGTTGGCGATGGCGAAGTACCCGATCCCGCTGAGGACCGCGCCCGTCAGCATCGCGGTCTTCGCGGAAACGACGCCCTTTTCCCGCAGCCGCCCAGCGGGGAAAGCGACAGCTGCCTGAAAGACAGCCCAGATGCTGGCCATCCAGAAGGCTTCGTTGAGGCTCCAGCCGTGGACCTTCTCCAAGGTCGACGCGGCGGCGCCCCAGCCGTATTCGAAGACGCTGACTGCCATCATCGCTACCCAGGGCAGCCACACCATCGACGAGCGGGACCGCCCCAACAGGTCTTTAGGTGTCTCTCCGACGCGATAGATGCGCCCGTTTTCGTCGGTAATTTCGGTATAGTTTGCGGATTTAGTCGTGTTCCCGGTGGTGGTTTGGCTCATGGGGGACCTCTCCAGATGAGCGAGCGTTGGTTAACCGGATCTTGGAAAACGGTTTCGTCAGGGTGTCGGAGTAACCGGTCTGGTCGTCGCCGTTGCGTGACTCGGCCGCAGAAACATCGAGAGTTCCGCCCATGAGCCAGGGGGGTATTTCATGGTGTTTGGTGGCGATTCACCAATTCGGCAAGCTTTTCCATTTTTGTCCGATAAATCCAGACATTTCTCCGCAGTGATACTCACGTGAGCTTCTTTCGAGTGATTCGCCGTGGGTTCCTCGAAGTAATGAGACTGTTCACCACCTGGCCATGTTTCCTGCATTCACGCAGGTCACGCGACTCTTCCAAGATCGCCGAGGTGGCTGGGCAAGTCTCAATGTGGTGTTCGCCGGGAGTGGGCCGGAGTCCGCTCCTGACCTGTCTGCGACTGCAAACGCAGACCAGTGGGGGACTGATGACCGTTAGTTCGGCGCCCGCTCGTAGCCCACGTGGTCACCGATATGTCGCGCGGGCGTACTCGCCGCGCTGATTGCTCTCGCTGTCAGCGACATTGCTGCTCAACTCCGCATTTGTCGGGCTCTGGATAGGCGGATCGAGGACCCGCCTACTGCTTCTTTCAGAACTACTCCGCGAACTCGAAGTCCGTCTACTGTGGAGAGAAAACCGGCGGCCGTCCAACCGCCGATCGAGCCCTCGTCCACTGGTGCTTGGCGCCGGGGGATGAACCGGCACCTCGTTGGGTGGTGGAGAGATCCCTCACGTAAAGCTTCGAGCTTCAGATCAGTACTGTAGACTGTATGCAGTATGATAGAAAGTGGCAATTAGAGGCGCCGGAAGGCTGCGAGACATCGAATATCACTCAAAGTAGTGACAGGTGTCACCCGCAGCGGACGCGCGGTTCATTGTATACTGTAGTCAGTTGACCGATCGTGGTGAATATCGCGATGTCACGGCGTTTTCGAGTCCTGGAGTCCACCTATGTCAACGAGCGAGCTAGCGCACGACAGGTCAGCACATCGAATCGATCGACCGGTTACTCTGCGTCAGCGCGTTTATCAGGCTTTGCAGGAGCTGATCATCTCCCGGCAGCTTCAGCCCGGCCAGCATCTGGTGGAAAGTGAGCTCGCGGAGCTGCTGGGTGTGTCACGCCAACCGATCCGCGAGGCGTTGCAGTTGCTGAGCTCCGAGGGCTGGATCGACCTGAGCCCGGGTTACGGCGCGTTCGTCCACGCGCCGACCGATCTCGAGGCCGATCAGCTTCTGGCCGTGCGAGTCGTGCTGGAGGTGGAGGCGGCCCGGCTCGCCGCCGAACACGCCGGCACCGAAGGCGTCGCGCGGCTGCGCCAGCTTTGTGCGGCAGGTGAGGCTTCGCTGGCGTTGGACGACATCGACGGCATGGTCTCGGCGAACGCGGCGCTGCACAGGCTCATCACCGAGCTCTCCGGGAACCAAGTACTGGTCGACTTCGTTTCACAAGTAGACCGTCGTGTCCGGTGGTACTACACCCCGATCGCGCGCCACCGCGGCAAGAAGTCGTGGCAGGAACACGCGAAACTGGTCGACGCCATCGAGAGGGGCGACGGGACAACGGCATCGAAGATCATGCACGAGCACACCGAACGCACCAGGTTGTCCTATCTCGACCACCGCACGAGCTTGGCCGACAACAGGGTCGACCCGCCGACCCCGGTACGTTCACGGCGCCGTAGACCGGCGCCGTCGCCGTAGCCACACAGCTTCCCATCCCGTTGGCGCCCTGATGGGGCGGCAACGGGGCCTGGATCGTACCCGAAAAAGGAGGGTTGTCTTCCTTTTCCCGCATTTGGAACGGAGGTGAATATCAAAATCATGCGTACCTGGAACAAAATCCTGGAAAACCTGAAGGACGCCCCGATGGGGTACAGCGCCGACGGTGGCACCCTCGGTCTCGGTCTGGCCAACGCTCTCGCGCGTTCGCGCAAGCAGCAGGTGGCCGAAGTCGAGGCGTACATGCGCAGCCGATCGCTGAGCGAGCCGCAGGTCACGGCGTCCAAGTGACGTCCTAAACGCGAGGCTAGAGCTGCCGGCGCTGCTGGCTCAGCCTCGCTCCTCGGCCTCGGACGCAAGGCGCCCCACAAGGGCGAAGCGCGGGCCCCAAAAACACTCTGGCGCGGCCAGAACGCGCGCCCGGCGCAGCGGGCCGGGCGCACGTTCTGACCTTTCGGTGCGGTGTCAGCGCGTCAGTGCGAAGACACCTTGACCTGACGGCGAGACTTCTTCGACCTCGCCTGCTTCGCCTTCACCATCCGCTCAGCATGCACGGCATACCGGGCGAACACGATCCCGGCCTGCTCGTTGTGCGGAGCGACCTTGTGCCACCAGCGCGGGGCGACCCGCTCGTGCAGCCAGAGGAAGCCGATTGCGAAACCCGCACTGATAATGCCCTGAAAAGCCAGAAAACCCAACGGGTCGGGCGGCAGGCCCGCCTTGCCGGTGAGCACCAGCTTCGTGAGCACCTCGTGAAGCAACCTCGCCACCGGGAAGGCGATCAGCCAGTACAGCGCGGCTGGGGCGAACCCGCCCATCCTGACCTTCCCGAAGGCCGCGAGCAGACCGAACCCGCCACCGAACACCGCCAGCGGCACGCCGAGGGTCATCGCGGTCACCAGCGCCCAGCCCGGGGGCTGGCCGACGAGCAGTGCGAGGCTGCCCGCGGTCACGCCGGCGATGAGGCCGACGAGGATGCCGGGTACGGCGAGTTCGACGAGACGGATGAGCCGGTTGTCATTCATCAGCCCACCACCACTCCGAACTTGATCAGGCTGAAGAACAGCATGCCGAGATAGAAAACCGCGCCGAAGCCGATGATCAGGTTGGTCCAGATCTTCGGCCGGATCGGCTTGGGCAGCATGCGGTTGTTCACCAGTAGCAGCACTATGCAGTAGGCACCCATGGCAAACGTCGACAAGAACGCCAGGATGTCGAGCACGCCACTGGGCCCGTCGGCGGGACCGAACAGCAGGATGAGAATGCCGAACGTGATCAGGCCCCACAGGAAGCCCGCGTAGAGATGGGCCATCTTGAACTTCTTCGCTCCTGGCATGAAGAAGTACGTCATGTCCGCCTGGCCCCGAGAGAACGAGTCGAACAGGCCCAGCGTCGCGTTCATCCCGATCAAGGCGATGAACCCGAAGAACAACCCGCCGAGAATGGGACCACCCGCCGCAGCGAACGCATCCGACATCGCGAGCAGGGCGGCATCACGGTCGCCACCTTCGATCAAGCTCTTGACGTCCGGATTTTCCCGTGCCGCAGACTGTGCCAGCACCGTGAACGACACCGTCACCAGCATCGTGATGCCCCAGAACAGCAGCAGCGCGTCGAAGGTGACCCAGCGCCGCCAGCCCTTCCACTTTGCCATCTCGTCGGGGTCTTCGGTGTCGAACATGAACCCGCGGGACGGCATCTTCTCTTCGGCGCCGGCATTCCTCAGGCCCTGGATGTTCGGGATATGCGCACCCATACCCGCGCCGCTGTCCCGCAGGTGCAGCGTGTACCACATCTGCTGCATACCGGACGGGCCGGCGAACGCGATCGAGCCGACGACGATCGGGAACCACTGTGCCGACATCGCTTCCGCAGGGAAGTAGCCGAAGGCGAACATCCCCGACAGCGTGCTGCTCAGGTCGCTCCAGTTGCCCACCATGGACGCGATGACGGCCGTACCGACGACCAGCACCCCGATCAGGATGGCCAGCAGGTTTTCCAGCAGGTTGTAGATAACCCTGGCCAGGCTGAAGAGAATGCCCACCAGGATCAACGCAACGCAGGCTGTCACGACCCACGGTATGCCCGTTATCACTTCGAACGCCGCGGCACCTGCCGAAAGGTGACCTGGCCAGATATAGACCAGGATCGCGACCCCGAAGAAGAACCACATCATCGGTTTGAAGACTCGCGCGGCCCCGGCGAAGATACTTTCACCGGTCGCCATCGCGTATCGGGCCATCTCCAGCATGACCACGGCCTGGAGGGTGACACCGATCAGGAACAGCCACCTGATTTCCGGGCCGAAGACCAGAACCAGCCTCGGCCACATGTAGGACTCGCCCATTCCCACGCCCAGTGCGACGAGGAATACCGTCGGGCCGAGCAGGTGGATGGAGGGCGGGGCCTCCGGTAATTTGCGGATCGGCATCGGTTCGAGCTTGCCGGCCCGCCACACACGTTCGGACTCGACCGGCGGTGAAGCAACTGCTTCACCGCCGGTCGAATCCGCGATCGGAACATGGGAAGAATCCGCCATTGGATCTCCTGATCTCGATTCACGCGGTTCGCGTAAGGTTCCCCCGGAATTATTTCTTAGCGTCTTGCTCTGTTGTGGCGCTCCGCGATCACGTGGCCAGGCCCCTTGGAAATTTCCCCTTGCCAAAGCCTTTGGTCATGCCGTCCGGGGCGCGGTCTCCGCGATCAGCGGGCTCCCGGCGGCGGGCGCCATCGGGGCCGCCCGTCGTGGGATAACCCTGTCCGCAACTGTCCTCCTCGGTTCATCTCGAGCGATTGCAACATTGACAAGCCGTAAAGATCAAGGATTGATCAGTCCGGCCGCACGGGCCCACCGGTACTTGGCGCCGAGCACGGCGACAGGCTTTTCGGTGGTGTAGGGGTAAGCCACGACTTTATGGTCGAAAAGGTAGTCGCAGGCCTGTTCGACCTCGGTGTCACCGGCGAGGGAGGCAACGACGGGCTTGTCGATGCCCTTCGCCCGGTACTCCTCGACAACGCGCGAGGTCAATTCGGCGAACACCATCGGCGGGGTGACGATGGTGTGCCAGTAACCCAGGATCAGCGCGTGGATGCGGGGATCCTCCAGGCCGAGCCGGATCGTCGCCTCGTAGGTCGACGGCGGCTCGCCACCGGTGATGTCGATCGGGTTCCCGGCCGCGCCGAAGGGCGGGATGAACGCGCGGAACGCCTCATCCAGGTCCGGTGGAATCTCCATCAGGGACAGGCCCTCTTCGACACAGGCGTCCGACAGCAGGACGCCCGAACCGCCGGCACCAGTGATGATGACGACGTTCTCGCCCTTGGGGGTCGGCAGCAGCGGCAGACCGCGGGCGTATTCCAGCATCTCGTTGAGACCAGGTGCCCGTACGACTCCTGCTTGCCGCAGGATGTCGTCGTAGACCTTGTCGTCACCGGCCAGCGCGCCGGTGTGTGAGCTGGCTGCCTTCGCGCCCATCGCCGTGCGACCGGCCTTGAGCACGACCACCGGCTTCTTCTTGGTGATCCGCTGCGCCGCCTCGACGAAGGCGCGGCCGTCCTTGAGGTCTTCGAGGTGCATCGCGACGCACTGCGTGTTGTCGTCCTGCTCGAAGAAGGTGAGCAGGTCGTCCTCGTCGATGTCGGACTTGTTGCCGAGTCCGACGATCGCCGAAACGCCCATCTTGGTGGTCCGGCTGAAGCCGAGGATGGCCATGCCGATGCCACCGCTCTGCGAGGTCAGTGCGACACCGCCGCGGACATCGTAGGGCGTGCAGAACGTAGCGCAGAGGTTGTGCCACGTCGAGTAGTAGCCGTAGATGTTCGGCCCGAGCATCCGGACGCCGCTCTCCTGCGCGATCGCGACGATCTCGTCCTGGAGCTCCTGGTTCCCGGTCTCGGCGAAGCCCGACGGGATGAGGACGGCCGCGGGAACGCCTTTGGTCCCGCATTCGGTGAGCGCCTGCGGCACGAACTTGGCGGGGATCGCGAAAACCGCCACGTCCACGTCGCCGGGCACGTCGGCGATCGACTTGTACGCCTTCTTGCCGAGGATCTCGTCGGCCTTCGGGTTGATCGGGTAGATCTCACCCGCGTACCCGCCGTTGATGAGGTTCTTCATCACGGAGTTGCCGATTTTGCCGTCTTCCGAGGAAGCGCCGATGACCGCGACAGCGTCGGGGTACATCATGCGGTTCATCA
This sequence comes from Actinomycetota bacterium, assembly GCA_032230695.1. GTDB lineage: Bacteria > Actinomycetota > Actinomycetes > Mycobacteriales > Pseudonocardiaceae > Amycolatopsis. The sequence goes on from JAVXWP010000131.1 coordinate 7,354, forward strand.
CCTTCAGGATGTCTTCCCTGGAGTGCTTCACCGGCTGCACGGTCTCGCCGGTTTCAAGCAGGATCCGGACATCCGCGGCGATAGCGCCTTCCGGCGACGCGAACACCGGGTTCAGGTCGAACTCGCTGATTTCGGGGAAGTCGGTGACCAGCGTCGAAACCCGCTGGAGCACGTCGGCGAGCGCGTCGATGTCGACGGACTTGGCACCGCGGGCGCCCTGCAGGACCTCGGCCGCCTTGATGCCGTTGATCATGGACCTGGCTTCGGCGGCGTCGAGCGGCGCCAGCCGGAACGTGACGTCCTTGAGCACCTCGACGAGCACACCGCCGAGCCCGAAGGCGACGATCTTGCCGAAGGTCGGGTCGGTCGTGGCACCGACGATGACCTCGTGGCCACCACCGACCATCTGCTGGACCTGGACGCCGGTGATGTTCGCCGACTCCTTGTAGGCCAGGGCGTTGGCGATGATCTTGTCGAACGCCTCACGGGCCGCGGAAGCGCCCTCGACGCCGATGATCACGCCGCCGGCCTCGGTCTTGTGCAGGATGTCGGGCGAAACGATCTTCAGCGCAAGCGACCCGCCGATCTCCTCGGCCAGCCGTGCGGCTTCGTCGGCTGTCGTCGCCAGTCCTTCGCCCGGTGTCGGGATCCCATAGGCGTCACAGATCTGCTTGCCTTCGGGGGCGGTGAGGGAGTCCCTCCCCTCGGCACGGACCTTGTCCAGTACCTCGCGTACGGACGCTTTAGCTGACATGGATCAGATCACTCCATTCGACTTGAGCTCGGCGAGCCGGTCCGGCGCCAGGCCGAGCTCGTGCGTGTAGATTTCTTCGTTGTGTTCACCGAGAAGTGGTGACCGCTCGATGTCCACCGGGGAGTCCGACAGCTTGATCGGGCAGCCCACCGTGGTGAATTCACCGCGCTCGGGGTGATCGACCTTCACGACCATCTGGTTGGCCGCCAAGGACTCGTCTTCGATGAGTTCCTTGGTGGACAGGATCGGTCCACAAGGGACGTTGAAGGCGTTGAGCTTCGTCAGCACCTCGTGCTTGCTGTGCGTGATCGTCCACTCTTCGATCAGCTGGAACATCTTGTCCAGCTTGGAAAGCCGGGCTTCCGGCGAGTTCCACTCGGGGTCGGAGGCCAGTTCGGGACGCCCGATCAGCTTCGTGATCGGCTCCCAGCCGACGGGCTGGACGATCACGTAGATGTAGTCGTTCGGCCCGCCGGGGCTGCACTTGACCGCCCAGCCGGGCTGGCCACCGCCGGAAGCGTTGCCCGAGCGGGGAACCTCGTCACCGAAGTCCTTGTTCGGGTACTCGGCGAGCGGGCCGTGGGACAGGCGCTGCTGGTCACGCAGCTTGACCCGGCACAGGTTCAGCACCGCGTGCTGCATGGCGACGCTGACCTTCTGCCCGCGGCCGGTCTGCTCACGCTGGTACAGCGCGGCGAGAATGCCGGCCACCGCGTGCATCCCGGTGCCGGAGTCGCCGATCTGGGAACCGGTCGCGAGCGGCGGACCGTCCTCGAACCCGGTGGTGCTCATCGAGCCGCCCATCGCCTGCGCGACCACTTCGTACGCCTTGAAGTGGGTGTACGGGCCTTCACCGAAACCCTTGATCGAGGCGTAGATCAGCTTCGGGTTGAGCTCCTGCAGGCGATCCCACGTGAAGCCCATCCGGTCGACCGCCCCGGGACCGAAGTTCTCGGCGAGGATGTCGAAGCGGGGCAACATGTCCGTGAAGATCTGCTTGCCTTCGTCGCTCTTCATGTTGAGCGTGATGCTGCGCTTGTTGCAATTCAGCATCGTGAAGTAAAGACTGTCCACATCGGGCACGTCACGCAGCTGCTTGCGCGTGATGTCGCCGGTGAGGGCCTCCACCTTGACCACGTCCGCACCGAGCCAGCCCAGGATCTGCGTGCACGAGGGTCCGGATTGGACGTGGGTCATATCGAGAACGCGAACGCCTTCGAGTGCCTTTCCCATGGCTATTCCTCGCTCACTTGTACATGGTCTGGTTCATGGTTCCCGGCGCGTAGACATCCGGGTCGACCCAGACGTTGATCAGGGACGGCTTGCCGGATTCCCTGGCGCGCTCGAGCGCCGGGCGGATGTCGGCGGGGTTGCGGACTTCTTCGCCGTAACCGCCGAGCATCCGGGCGAACTCGTCGTAGGGCACGTCGCTGAGCGTGTTGCCGATCCGGCCGCGGTCTTCGCCGTACTTCGCGGCCTGGCCGTACCGGATCTGGTTCATCGACGAGTTGTTGCCGACGATGCCGACGAACGGGAGGTTGAAGCGCACCAGGGTTTCGAAGTCCCAGCCGGTGAGGCTGAAGGCACCGTCACCGAACAGCGCGACGACCTCTTTTTCCGGCCTGGCGTACTTCGCCGCCAAGACGAACGGGATGCCGACGCCGAGTGTCCCGAGCGGACCGGGGTCCATCCAGTGACCCGGCGACTTCGGCTGCACTACCTGACCGGAGAAGGTCACGATGTCGCCACCGTCGCCGATGTAGATCGAGTCCTCGGTGAGGAACTCGTTGATCTCGTGCACCAGGCGGTACGGGTCGATCGGGGAGGCGTCGGAAAGCTGGCGCGGCAGACGCTTCTCATACGCCGCGGTCTCGACACCACGGAGCTCCTCGAGCCAGGTCTTGCGGCCCACGGCGCCGTTGTCGACGCGACCGGAAGTGGCCTGCTTGACCGCGGCGAGCACCATGCCGACGTCGCCGACGATGCCGAGGTCGATGTCCCGGTTCTTGCCGACGGTGCGGTAGTCGAGGTCGATCTGCACCACCTTGGCATCGGGCGAAAGCCGCTTGCCGTATCCCATCCGGAAGTCGAACGGGGTGCCGACGATGATGATGAGGTCGGCGTTGTTGAACGCGTAGCGCCGAGCGAGCTGAAGGTGGTGCGGGTCGCCGGGGGGCAGCGTGCCGCGGCCGGAGCCGTTCATGAACGCCGGCACGTTGAGCTCGCGCACGAACTCGATCGCGGCGTCGGTGGCGCGGCAGGTCCAGACCTGGCTGCCGAGCAAAACGCACGGCTTCTCCGACTGCACGATCATGTCCGCGAGGCGTTCGATCGCCTCGGGGTCACCGGTGGTCTTGGTCGAAGCGCGGTAGCGACCGGCCTCGGGGATTCGGGCCTTCTCCAGCGGGACCTTGGCGTCCAGCACGTCCCGCGGGATCTCCAGGAAGGCCGGGCCGGGGGCTCCGTTGTGACACTCACGAAAGGCCATCGAAACGATGTCCGCGATTCGCTCGGTCGCGGGAATGCTGGCCGCGAACTTCGTGATCGGGGTCATCATGTCGACATGCGGAAGGTCCTGCAGTGAACCCATCTTGTGCTGGCTCAGCGAGCCCTGGCCGCCGATCAGCAGCATGGGGCTTTCCGCGCGAAGGGCGTTGGCCACGCCGGTGACCGCGTCGGTGGTGCCGGGGCCGGCGGTGACCACCGCGACGCCGGGCTTGCCGGTGATGCGGGCGTAACCGTCGGCGGCGTGCGCCGCGACCTGCTCGTGGCGCACGTCCACGACATCGATGCCTTCGTCGACGCAACCGTCGTAGATGTCGATGATGTGCCCGCCACACAGGGTGAAGATCACGTCGACGCCCTCTGCTTTCAGCGCCTTCGCTACCAGATGTCCCCCGGAGATGGTCTCGGGTTCGCCGTCGACTGCCATGTGCGTCATCAGCTCCTCTTGCTTGTGCCTACCGCATACTGCATACGATATGTAGCTCATCGTGTACCTAGATCACCCTGGTTGTCCAGAGCCATCCGGCCTCTCAATCGCTCCAGTCGATTCCCCGCCAGCGATTGGTCAACGCGTCCATGCGCGCGAGGGCCTCGCTGGGTGGCAAACCCTGACCTATGGCGATTCCGACGAGATATGCCGTCACCGGGGCGGCTGGACCGGTGACGGTCCTTCTTACGTTTCGAGCGATGTCAAGTACTAGTGAGCGGTCGAGGTCCGCCTCGTCGACACCGAGGTCGGAGCACACCGCCGCCGTCCATTTCGCCAGTTCGTCCACGGAGCATCGCCTCCTTGGCCGATCGCTCCGACCCGTTGACCGGAGCGTTTCATACCGTATACTGCATACACTACCGAGGCAAGGATGGAGTCACCGTGAAGGTCGCTGTGCTTGGTGCGGGCGCCATCGGCGCATATGTCGGAGCCAGTCTCTCCCGGGCGGGTGCCGAGGTTCACCTCATCGCCCGTGGGCCACATCTTCAAGCGATTCGCGAATCCGGTGTACGGGTTTCGAGTCCACGTGGAGACTTCGAGGCTCGGCCGCACGCCACCGACGATCCGGCCGAAGTCGGCCCGGTCGACCATGTCTTCTTGGGCTTGAAGGCCACTCAATACGCGGGATGTGGGCCACTGCTCGAACCGCTGCTGCAAGAGAACACCAGTCTGATAGCCGCGCAGAACGGGATCCCGTGGTGGTATTTCCACGGCCAGGACGGAAAGTACGAGGGAACGCGGATCGAAAGCGTCGACCCGGGCGGCGCGGTCAGTGCCGTGCTTCCGGTGCAGCGTGCCATTGGCTGCGTGGTCTACGCGGCCACCGAAATCTCGGCCCCGGGCCAGATCCGGCACCTGGAGGGCACCAGGCTCTCCATCGGGGAGCCGGACGGCACGACCTCCGACCGGTGCACGGAATTCGCCGACGCGATGATCGCGGGCGGGTTGAAATGCCCGGTCGAGCCGGATCTCCGGCGCGACATCTGGCTCAAGCTCATGGGAAACATCGCGTTCAACCCGATCAGCGCGCTCACCCGCGCGACTATGGGCGGGATCTGCCGCGACGAAGAAACCCGTGACCTCGTGGTCCAGATGATGCAGGAAACCCTGGACGTGGCGATGAGTCTCGGTGTCGATCCGGGGATCTCGATAGAGCGGCGACTCGCGGGCGCGGAAAGAACAGGTGAGCACAAGACGTCGACGTTGCAGGACCTGGAGCGCGGCAAGCCGCTGGAACTCGACGCGATTCTCACCGCGGTCGTCGAGCTCGCCGGGCTGACCGGGGTTCCGGTGCCGACCCTGCGTGTGGTGAGCGCGCTCGCCGGCCTGCTCGACGAGACCTCGGCGCCTGGAGGTTCGTGATGGCACCAGCCCTCAAACCGGGTACCGAGTGGCAGACGACCTACGGCCGGGCGCAGGCCGTCGCCCCCGAAGCATTCCGTGACAACGGACTGCTGAACTACTGGGGCGGAAGGTGGCGGGAGGGCGCGCCGCGGCAAGCCACCTCGCCGCTCGACGGCAGTGCCATCACCGGGCCGCCTGACCTCGACACGCGGAGTGCTCAGCGCGCCGTGGTGGAAAGTCTTTATCAGCACCGGACCTGGTCGATGGCACCGCTGGCCGAGCGGAAGTCCAGGGTGTCGGCGGCGATCGAGGACATCGCGGAACACCGGGAACTGCTGGCACTGCTGCTGGTCTGGGAAATCGGCAGGACGTGGCCGTCCGCGCTCACCGAAGTCGACCGTTGTGTGGACGGCGTGCGGTGGTACCTCGAAGAAATCGAGGAGATGATGGTCGGCCGCACGCCGTTGCGCGGGCCGGTCGGCAACATCGCCGCGTGGAACCAGCCGATGAGCGTGTTGATGCACGCCGTGCTGGTGCAGGCACTCGCCGGCAACGCCGCGATCGTCAAGGCGCCGTCGGACGGCGGAGTGAACTGCCTGACGCTGGCCACCGCGCTCGCCGCACGGCACGGGCTGCCGCTGACGCTGGTCAGCGGCAGCGGTTCCGAGTTGTCGGCCTCGCTGGTGAGTTCCCCGGTGATCGGCTGCCTGTCGTTCGTCGGCGGGCGGGACACCGGTGGCGTGGTGGCCGCGGAACTGTTCGACCAGGGCAAGCGGCACGTGATCGAGGGTGAAACGCTGAACTGCTGGGGGGTATGGGAGTTCAGCGATTGGGACAAGCTGTCCGGGCAGATCGGCGAGTCCTTTGTGTACGGAAAGCAGCGCGGCACGGCGTATTCCCGTTACGTGGTACAGCGTTCACTGTTCGACGAGTTCCTCGCCGCATACCTCCCCGCGGTGCAGGGTCTCACCTTCGGTCATCCGCTCGCGGTAGAGTCACCGGAAGATCCGTTGCCCGCCTTTGATTTCGGGCCGCTGATCAGTGACCGCAAGGCCAAGGAACTGCACGACGCGGTCGATGAAGCCATCGGCCACGGCGGCGTGCCGCTCCACCGCGGCCTGCTGGAGGACGGGAAGTTCATTCCCGGCCAGGAAATGTCGGCGTACTTCGCGCCGGCGGCGATCCTCACGCCGCCGGCGTCATCGCCGCTGCACCACACGGCGCCGTTCGGGCCGGTCGATTCGATCGTGCTCGTCGACACCGAAGCGGAGCTGCTCTCGGAGATGAACGTCGGTGACGGCTCGCTGGTCGCGTCCGTTTCCTGCGACGACGAGTCGACAGCACAACGGTTCGGTGCCGGCCTGCAAGCATTGAAGATCGGCATCAACCGGCCGCGTTCGCGCGGTGACCGTGAAGAGGTCTTCGGTGGCAAAGGCGCCTCTTGGCACGGCGCCTTTGTCGGCGGGGAACTCCTCGTCCAGTCGGTGACCTATGGTCCCGACGGCGAGCGGCTGTACGGCAACTTCCCGTCGTACTCCCTGCATCCGACAGCGTGATGCTCTTCAGTCAACTCGAATACCTGGTGGCGCTGGCGAAGGAAGGTCACTTCAGCCGGGCGGCCGAAGAATGTCACGTGTCCCAGCCGGCGCTGTCGTCCGGCATCCGCAAACTGGAGGCCGAACTCGACGTCCAGATAGTGCGCCGCGCCAATCGCTATGAGGGCCTGACCGACGAAGGTCAGCGGCTGGTCGACTGGGCTCGCAAGATCCTGGCCGACCGGCACGCGCTGGTGGAGGAGATCCGGACCATGCGGGACGGGTTGAGCGGCGTGCTCAACCTGGGTTCGATCCCCACCGCGCTGCCCGCACTCACTTTGCTGACCGGGCCGCTTCGCAGTACCTATCCGCTGGTACGGCTGTCGTTGCTTTCCCTGTCATCGGTAGAGATCCGGCGATCGCTGATCGAGTTCGAAATCGACGCGGCGGTTTCCTATTTGGAGGGACAGTACCCGGCAGGCGTGCGCACGATGCCGCTCTACCGCGAGCGGTACGTGCTGCTCGCTTCGGCGGACCGGGTCGCGCCGACGCAGGAATCGATGAGCTGGTCGGTGGCCGCGTCGATGCGGCTGTGTCTCCTGACGCCCGACATGATGAACCGCCAGTTCCTCGACGAGGTGTTCGCCTCCCTCGACTGCAGCCCGCAGATCGTGATGGAGACGAACTCGATTTCGACGTTGTACGCGCACGTGCGCGACGGCTCGACGTCGACGATCATGCCGCACACCTGGCTGCAGACCTTCCGCGTTCCCGGCGATATGCGTGTCGTGCCCCTCGTCGAACCGGTCGTGACGCACGGCGTCGGCCTGCTCCTGCCGGACCAGCAACCCGAGTCCATGCTCTCGCGCGCCCTGATCCGGGTCGTCCGCCAAGTCAACATGACCCGAGCCCTCGACGACACGCTCCGCCAGCACCTCCGCCAAGGCCACCTCGGCTCCTGACCCCGTACCCAGAACGCCCTCACGCGCGCATAACCCGTCCCCACACGCGCACAGACTGCACTCGGAGTGAGTGCAGTCTGTGCGTGAGGATGATCTGTGCGCGCGTGAGGGTGATCTGGGGCGGGGGTTATTTGGCGGCGGTGTAGGAGTGGGCACCGGTTCCGGCGAGCTGGCCGCCTTGGACGATCAGGTACTCGTCGCGGATCGGGGTGCCGTCGAACCACGACTCCAGGATCTCGCGGGTTCCGGCGGCGTAGCGGGCCTGGGCCGACAGCGACGAGCCGGAGATGTGCGGGGTCATGCCGTGGTGCGGCATGCTGCGCCACGGGTGATCGGCGGGCGCGGGCTGCGGGTACCACACGTCGCCGGCGTACCCGGCGAGCTGGCCGCTTTCCAGCGCGCGGACGATGGCGTCGCGGTCGACGATCTTGCCGCGCGCGGTGTTGACGAGGTATGCGCCGCGCTTCATGGTGTTGAGCAGCTTCTCGTCGAACAAGTTCTCGGTCTCCGGGTGCAGCGGCGCGTTGATGGTGACGACGTCGCAGAACGGCACCATGGCCTGCGGGGACTCGTGGAAAGTGAGACCGAACTCCTCCTCGACCTCGGTGGGCAGGCGGTGCTTGTCGGTGTAGTGCAGGTGGACGTCGAACGGCTTGAGCCGCTTCAACACGGCGAGGCCGATCCGGCCGGCGGCCACGGTCCCGACGTGCATGCCTTCGAGGTCGTACGAGCGCGCGACGCAGTCGGCGATGTTCCAGCCGCCGGCGACGACCTGCTGGTAGGACGGGATGTAGTTGCGCACCAGTGAAAGAATCATCATCGACACGTGTTCCGCGACGCTGATGCTGTTGCAATAGGTCACTTCGGCGACGGTGACGCCGTGCTCGATCGCGGATTGCAGATCGACATGGTCGGAGCCGATTCCGGCGGTCACCGCCAATTTCAGGTTCGGCGCCTTCGCAATTCGTTCCGGCGTCAGATATGCGGGCCAGAATGGCTGCGAAATGACGATCTCGGCGTCCTCGAGCTCTTTGTCGAGTACCGAGTCCGGCCCTTCCTTGTCCGAGGTGACGACGAGGGTGTGGCCGCGCTCTTCGAGGAACTTCCGCAGGCCCAGCTCGCCGGAGACGCTGCCGAGCAGCTCACCCGGGGTGAAGTCCACCGCGCTCGGAGTCGGCAGGGTCTGGCCGCCGGGATACTGGGAAAGGGCGGGCAAATCGTCACGGGCATAGGCGGTCGGCTGGCCGTCGATGGGGTCGTCGTAAAGGACGCAAACGATCTTCGCCATTGAAGGGCTCCCAAAGTTGGGTTTCGTTTCGGGGGACATTTCCCCCTGAAACCCACTTTCGCGCGCCGCAGCCCTCCGGTCAAAGTAAACTCACTGACAACGCTATAAGCACTGTTTATCGTGGCCGGCCCAGACGCGGTGAAGGGCCCCTTCCCGGCAAGAACGGGGCCCTTCACAGCACTGTGGGTCAGCGGTCGGCGACGGCGTTCTCGGCCGCTTCCAGCCATTCACGCCACTGTGCGGCCTGCTCATCGGCCTTCTTCGCGCGGCGCTCATCGCCCGCGGCGCGGGCCTTGGTCGCCTGGGACTCGAAGTGCGCGACGCGCTCATGGAACTGCGCGGCCCTGGCGAGTGCCTCGGGATCGGTGCGACGCCACTTGTTGTCCTCGGCGGACTTGACCTTGTCCTGCACCGTTTTGAGGCGCATGTCGAGGTCGCGGATGCGTTCGCGCGGGACCTTGCCGATCTCGTCCCAGCGTTCCTGGATCTTGCGAAGCTGGTTCTTCGCGCCTTCGAGGTTGACCGCCGGGTCGATCTTCTCCGCGTCGATCAGAAGCTCTTCCTTCTTCGCGGCGTTGTCGGTGAACTCGGCGTCGCGCTCGTTGAACGCCGAGGAGCGGCGGGCGAAGAACTTGTCCTGCGCGGCCCGGAACCGCTGCCAGAGGGCCTCGTCGCTGTCCTTGGGTGCGCGCCCGGCCGCCTTCCAGTCGTTCATCAGGTCCTTGTAGCGGCCCGCGGTGTCGCCCCAGTCGTCGGATTCGGCCAGTTTTTCGGCCTCGACGATCAGCTCTTCCTTGCGGGTCTTCGCCGTCGCGCGCTGCTTGTCGAGCTCGGCGAAGTGCGAGCCCCGGCGGCGGTTGAACGCCTCGCGGGCCTTGGAGAACCGCTTCCACAGCTCGTCGTCGGTCTTGCGGTCGACGCCCTTGACGCTCTTCCACTCGTCCAGGATCGTGCGCAGCCTGTCCCCTGCGGACTTCCACTGGGTCGACTCGGCGGCCAGCTTCTCGGCCTCTTCGGCGAGGGCCTGCTTGCGGGTCACCGCGGCGGAGCGGGCTTCTTCGCGCTCCTGCTTCGCGCTGGCCAGCGACTTCTCGGCGTGGGCGATGACCTCGTCGATCCGGGCGCCCAAGGCGGCCAGGTCGCCGACGACGGCCGCTTCGGCGAGACCGTCGCGCATCTGGGTGGCGCTGGACAACGCGTGCTTCGGGTCGCCGGCGCCGGACGCCAGGCGGGTCTCGAGCAGCTCCACCTCGGTGCGCAGGTCGTCGAACCGGCGCGCGTAGTGGATGAGTCCTTCGTCCGGGGTCCCGGCCTGCCAGATGCCGACAGCGCGCTCACCGTCCGCCGTGGTGACGTAGACGGTGCCTTCCTCGTCCACCCTGCCCCACCTGGCCGGATGGGGCTCGGCAGGCGGCACCGGCGGCGCGGCGTGCCCGCTGCCACCCAGCGCGTGCGGTACCGGATGGGGTGCCGGGGTACCGGTGGACGTGTTTTCCTGGGCCATCGCAGGCTCCTTATCGCCTGTAAGCCCGCCGGAGCGGGCGCCCCACCGTCGGTGGGGCCGGGTCTTGCGCGTACATATCGTTCGGGAAACGGATCCCCTAGCGGCATTCAAGCAGCTCAGGGTCCACGGTGGTACTCCGAACACCGTCCCGAAGCACGTGATCCTACTTCGGTTCGACGGCGTGCGGTGTCCACTCCCGGGTGGCCGGTAACGTCGAACAGCGTGATCAGCCGTGTGGCCGTTGTCCCGACACCCCCTTTGCTCGTCCCCGAACTCGCGGCCGGAGCGGCCGGAGAGACCGCCGAGGTGCGCGAAGCTTGCCTCGCCGCGGTCCGGGCAGTTGCCTCGGAAAGCCCGCGCTGGATCGCCGTCGGTGCCGGCCGGGTGGCGGCGGAAATCGGTGCCGGCGTGTGCGGGACGTTCCGTGGATACGGCGTCGACGTGCGGGTCGCCTTGTCCACGGAAGCGCAGGGTCCCGAGTCCGAGTTGCCGCTTCCCGCGCTGGTCGCGGGCTGGTTACGGGAGCGCGCCGGAGCTTCCTCCGTCCGGGTGACCGTGCTCGATCAGACGTCGCCGACAGCTGATTGTGTCGATTTCGGCAAGCGCCTGGACACCGAAGAAGACGACCTGGGCCTGCTGATCCTCGGTGATGGGTCGCATCGGCACGGACCGCGGGCCCCCGGCGGTGAGGACGAACGGGCGGCGGCGTTCGACGACGTCGTGGCCAGGGCACTGGCCGGCGCCGACGTCGACAGGCTGCGGTCGCTCGATCTCACCCTTGCGGGGGAACTCGGGGCCGGTGGCCGCGTTCCGTGGCAGGTGCTCGCCGGGCTCGCGGGCTCCGCGCGCTGGCGGGCCGAGCTGCTGTACTCCGGCGCGCCGTTCGGCGTCGGCTACCACGTCGCCGTCTGGGAGCGCGGGTGAGCCGCCCGGTCGCGGTGGTCGGCCCGACGGCCACCGGGAAGTCCGAGCTGGCCGTGAAAATCGCGCTGGAGCTCGGCGGCGAAGTCGTCAACGCCGACGCCATGCAGCTGTACCGCGAGATGGACATCGGCACCGCGAAAGTGACCGCGGCGGAGATGCGCGGTGTGCCACATCACCTGCTCGACGTGCTGGACGTCACCGAGACGGCGTCGGTCGCGGCGTACCAGCGCCACGCCCGCGCGCGAATGGAAACGCTGCTCGCCGCCGGAAAAGTGCCGGTGCTCGCCGGGGGATCCGGGCTCTACGTCCAGGCCGTCCTCGACGACCTCCGTTTCCCGGGTACCGACCCGGCAGTACGGGCACGGCTGGACGCCGAGGCGGAGATCGTCGGCTCCGAGCTGCTGCACGGGCGGCTGGCCGGCATCGACCCGATCGCGGCGGCGGCGATCCTGCCGACCAACACCCGGCGGATCGTGCGGGCGCTGGAGGTCATCGAGATCACCGGGGAGCCATTTTCGGCGAATCTCCCCAAACCCGGGCCCGCCCGCTACGACACCGTGCTGATCGGCGTCGACCGTGACGTGGCCGAACTCGACGCCCGGGTCGATCTGCGGGTGGATCGCATGTTCGAGGCCGGCCTGGTCGGGGAAGTCGCCATGCTGGCCGCGCGCGGCTTGCGCAGCGGCAAGACGGCGTCGAGGGCATTGGGATACCAGCAGGTCCTCGCCGCGATGGACACCGACGGCGACTTCACCGCGGCCGCGGCGGCAACAGCGCAGGCCACGCGGCGGTTCGTGCGCAAGCAGCGATCGTGGTTCCGCCGGGACAAGCGGATCGTGTGGTTCGACGGTGGCGAAGAGCACCTGGCCGATCGCGTGTTGTCACTTCTGGCCAAGTAATCTTCACCGTATGGGCGGTATCGATTTTCTCAAGGGTCACGGCACACAGAACGACTTCGTGCTGCTCCCCGACCCGGACGGCCGCCTCGACCTGACCCCCGGACGGGTGGCGGCGTTGTGCGATCGCCGTCGCGGCCTCGGCGCGGACGGCGTGCTGCGCGTGGTGCGGTCCGAAGCGATCGGCGAAACGTCGGCAGGCGACTGGTTCATGGACTACCGCAACGCGGACGGCTCAATTGCGGAGATGTGCGGCAACGGCGTCCGGGTATTCGTGCGGTACCTCACCGAAGCCGGGCTCGTCGGCGACACCGAGTTCGTCGTCGGCACCCGTGCCGGTGACAGGCCGGTCGAGGTGCTTCCCGACGGTTCGGTGACCGTCCAAATGGGACCGGCGACGATCATCGGCTCCTCGGTGACGGTCGTGGCCGGGCAGCCGTTCTCGGGTGTCGCCGTGGATGTCGGCAACCCGCACCTGGTGTCCCTCGTGGACGACGACCTGGTCCAGCTTGACCAGTTGGACCTGCGCGACCAGCCGGACTACGACAAGGACTTCTTCCCCAGCGGGGTGAACCTCGAGTTCGTGAACACCCTCGGCGAGGGCGCCCTGCGCATGCGCGTCCACGAGCGTGGTGTGGGAGAGACGCGGGCCTGTGGCACCGGCACGGTCGCCGCCGTCGCCGCGGTACTGCACCTGGCCGGTACGGACACCGGCTCCTCGATCGTCGAAGTCCCCGGCGGTGTGGTCACCGTGACGGTCGCGCGCGGCGCGTCGACACTGACCGGCCCCGCCGAGATCGTCGCCCGCGGTCAGCTGGACGAAACCTGGTGGGACGGCGCGGCTTCCTGATGCATCGGGATGTCGCGCAGGTGGCGTAGCGGCGAGCAGACCACCCACAGCGCGGCCAGGCTCATCAGCACGGAAGAGGCCCAGACGGTTCCGCGTAAGCCGAGCCATTCGCCGAGCAGTCCGCCGGTGAGCCCGCCGAGCGGAATCGCGCCCCAGACCACGAACCGGATGCTGGCGTTCATCCGGCCGAGCAGCCTGTCCGGGCAAATAGCTTGCCGGTACGAAACTTGCGCAATATTGTAGACAATCCCTCCGAAGCTGTAGATCAGCGGCCCGAGGACGGCGAGCCCGATGCGCCAGCTGGGGTCCGCGAACGGTACGAGCAGAGCGGCGGGCCAGGTCACCAGTGGGATCAGCCAGATTGCCCGTGCCTGCCCGATCCGTCTCGTCAGTGGTCCCGACACGAGCGCCGCGAGCACTCCACCTGCGCCCGACGCAGTCATCATGATGCCCACCGCGGCCGGGGGCAGCCCGACCTCGTGGATCAGGAACAGCACCTGGACGGCGGTGAACGTGCCACCGGCGAAGTTGGCCGTCGCCGTCGCGCCGACGATCGCGCGCAGCGCGCTGTTGCCGAACACGAACCGCAGGCCCTCCGCGATCTGCGGCCACAGCCGGGGGTTCTCGTGGGGAATCGGTGCCGGCTCGACGGCCTTGATGCGCCACAGGAAGAAAGCCGAGGTCACGAAACCGGCACCGGTGACCAGCGCCGCGTTGGCCGCACCGGCCAGCTGCATGAGCAAGCCACCGATGCCGGGCCCGGCGACCTGCGCCACGGACTGCGTGGCCTGCAGCTTGGAATTGCCCTCCACCAGCCGGTCCCGGCTGATCAGCGACGGCAGATACGACTGGTAGGCGATGTCGAAGAACACCGTGCACGCGCCGATGAGCAGACCGGCCACGATCAGCTGGGTGAGTGTCAACCAGCCCACCCACCAGGCGATCGGCACGGTGAACAGCAGCGCGGCCCTGGCGATGTCGGCGTGGAGCATCAGCTTGCGGCGGCGCAGGCGGTCTACCCAGACCCCTGCGGGGAGGCCGATGAGCAGGAACGCGGCGGTTTCGGCGGCGGTCAGCAAGCCCATCTGGAACGGCGTGGCGGCCAGGGTGGTGGCCGCCAGGATCGGGAGCACGGTCTGCCCCACGAAGGTGCCGAACTGGCTGGTCGTGTCGCTCACCCACAGGCGGCGGAAGTCGCGATGGAAGAAGAGGGATTTTCGGGACACGAGCCCACTTTGGGCAAGTGATTGGAAAGTGTCAATCACATATTCCGAAAGCGGACACGCCGGTGTCCTAGGCTTAGGCGGTGGCTACCCAGCGGCGCACGGCGACGGGCGCGGAAGCGAACGCACTCGCCTCAGGAATACGCCTGCGCATCATTCGGTTGACCTACTCGCGGCCTTTGACGAACAAGGAGCTCGCGGAGCGGCTCGGCCGGGACCCGGCGACCACCCTGCACCACGTGCGCAAGCTGGTCGAGACCGGTTTCCTCGCCGCCCAGCCCGCGCGGCGCGGCACGCGCGGGGCGAAGGAAATCCCGTATCTCTCGACAGGGCTTTCATGGCATCTTGACAACCACGAATCCCAAGGCGTCGGGGAGGCGATGCTCGAGGCCTACCTGGCCGAGGTGTCCGAGGCGGATTTCGGTCAGGTCAAGCAGACCCGGCTGGTCGTCCAGATCTCTCCCGACGCCCGTGAAGAATTCGAGCGGCGGCTGGAAGACCTGCTCGAAGAATTCCGGAAACGGCCGCTCGAACCCGGCGCCGAACGCACCGCGATCTACTTCGCAACGTATCCGAGCGCCTGATCGGCTCGGCCCCCACAGCGAAACGTGGGACTATGGAAGGACGATGACAGAACTGACAAACGCAGACATGATCGACCAGAACCCGTCCGACGGCGAACTGGAGCTCGAGGAACGCGCCTCGCTCCGCCGTGTGGCAGGGCTGTCGACCGAACTCCAAGACGTAACCGAGGTCGAATACCGGCAACTGCGGCTGGAACGCGTGGTGCTGGTCGGCGTGTGGACCGAAGGCACGGCCGCCCAGTCGGAAGCGTCCCTCGCGGAGCTCGCCAGGCTCGCCGAAACGGCGGGCTCGGAGGTGCTGGAAGGCATCGTTCAGCGTCGGCAGAACCCGGACCCGGCCACCTACATCGGTTCCGGCAAGGTGCGCGAGCTGTTCGACATCGTGGTGGCGACCGGCGCCGACACGGTGATCTGCGACGGTGAGCTCTCACCCGGCCAGCTGCGCCAGCTCGAAGCGAAGGTCAAGGTCAAGGTGATCGACAGGACGGCCCTGATCCTCGACATCTTCGCCCAGCACGCGCAGTCCCGAGAAGGCAAGGCGCAGGTCGAACTCGCCCAGCTGCAGTACCTCATCCCGCGGCTGCGTGGTTGGGGTGACGCGCTGTCCCGGCAGGGCGGTGGCGGTGGCGCCAACGGCGGTGTCGGCCTGCGTGGTCCCGGTGAAACCAAGCTGGAGACCGACAGGCGGCGTATCGCCAAGCGCGTCTCGAAGCTTCGCCGTGAGATCGCCGCGATGGACATCATCCGAGAGACCAAGCGCGGGCGCCGCGTCACCAACGAGGTGCCCAGCGTCGCGATCGTCGGCTACACGAACGCGGGGAAGTCGAGCCTGCTCAACGCCATCACCGGCGCGGGTGTGCTCGTCGACGACTCGCTGTTCGCCACGCTGGATCCGACGACCCGCCGGTCCGCGACCCCGGACGGGCGCACGTACACGCTGACCGACACCGTCGGGTTCGTCCGGAAGCTGCCCCATCAGCTGGTCGACGCGTTCCAGTCGACCATCGAGGAGGCGGCGGACGCGGATCTGCTGGTGCACGTGGTCGACGGTTCCGACCCGGCACCCGAGGACCAGGTCAACGCGGTACGTCAGGTGCTCGCCGACATCACCAAGAAGCGCACGGAACCGTTGCCACCGGAGCTGCTGGTGATCAACAAGGCCGACGCCGCCGACGAGCTCGCGCTCGCCAGGCTGCGGCACCTGATGCCGGGAGCCGTCGAGATTTCGGCCCGGACCGGCACCGGTGTGCTGGAGCTCGCCGAGATCATCGCGGCGCGCCTGCCGAGGCCGGAAGCCGTCGTCGAGGTGGTTGTGCCGTACACACGCGGCGAGCTCGTTTCGCGGGCGCACGCCGACGGAGAGGTGCTCGAAGAAGAGCACACCGCCGAAGGCACCCGGCTGCGCGTGCGGGTCCACCCGGACCTCGCCGCGGCGCTGCACACCTTCGAAATCAACGGCTCGCGACTGTAAGCCCGCACCCTCTGTAGCGTGAAGCGCTGCACAAGGCTTCACGTAACGGAGGTGGGCGGTTGCGCTCAGGGGGATTCGTCGCCGCGGCGACGGTGCTGTTCACGGTGCTCGCACCCGCCCTACCGGCGGGTGCGGCACCCACGCTCGAGCCGGTGTGCAAGGTGTCGGACACTCGAATCGGTGAACTTTCCGGCCTCGCGTCGGACGGCGACCACTTCTACGCCATGAACGACGGCGGCACCAAGCTCCAGATCTTCGTGCTCGGGCGGGACTGCAAGGTCCAGAAGGTGATCAGCAACCCGACCGACCCGTTCGACGTCGAGGACATGGCCAGGACCGCGGACGGCACACTGTGGCTTTCCGACACCGGTGACAACAAGAAAGCCCGCGAGACCGTCGCGCTCCACGCCGTGACTCCGGCGGGCAAGGCGACGCTGTACCGGCTCACGTACCCAGACGGCCAGCACGACGTCGAGGCGTTGTTGCTGGACAAGACGGGCACGCCGTACCTCATCACGAAGGACGTGCTGGGGGAGGCGAAGATCTACCGGCCGAAGGGGCCGCTGAGCAGCCCCGGTCCGACCGCACTGGAGTCGGTGGGCTCGCTGAGCATCAAATCGACCGACACGCCCGGTGGACCGGTCGGTTCCATCGGCTCGGTCCTCGTGACGGGAGCCGCGTCGAGCGCCGACGGAACCGTGCTGGCGCTGCGCACCTACACCGACGCGTACCTGTACTCCGCGCCGGACGGCGACATCGTCGCCGGACTGCAGCGAAACCCGGTGCGCGTGCCGCTGCCGAACGAAAAACAGGGCGAGGCCATC
The DNA here is from genome assembly GCA_032230695.1 of Actinomycetota bacterium. GTDB lineage: Bacteria > Actinomycetota > Actinomycetes > Mycobacteriales > Pseudonocardiaceae > Amycolatopsis. The sequence continues at coordinate 24,508 of JAVXWP010000131.1, forward strand.
GCTTTCGAACCCGACGGGACGCTGTTGTCGGGCAGCGAGGGTGTGGGAGAGCAGCTTCGCGCGGTCCGAGGGGCGACCTCGTTGGTGACTCCGGCGGAAACGAAGGCCGCGGCCCAGCCGGGTGGTGCGGCTAACCCCGCGGCACCGGGCGTCGGCACCGATTCGGGGCTCCCCATCCTGCCCGCGGCGGTGGTGGTACTGGTGATCGTGGGCGGCGGTCTGTTCGTCATCAGCAGGACGCGTAAACGGATTTGACGTCGTCGTCGTGAAGTACCGGGTTCCGCGGTTGAGCGGCCGCGGAACCCGGGCGAAGCTCTAGAGGCGTCGCAGAACCGCGACGACCTTGCCGAGAATCGTCGCTTCGTCACCCGGGATGGGCTCGTAGGCGTCGTTGTGCGGCATCAGCCAGTTGTGGCCGTCCTTGCGCTTGAACGTCTTGACGGTGGCCTCGCCGTCGATCATCGCGGCGACGATCTCGCCGCTGTCCGCGGTGGGCTGGCGGCGCACGACCACCCAGTCGCCGTCGGTGATGGCCGCGTCGACCATCGAGTCACCGGCGACGCTCAGCAGGAACAGCTCACCCTCGCCGACGATCTCCCTAGGCAGCGGGAAGATGTCCTCGATGGCCTGCTCGGCGAGGATCGGGCCACCGGCGGCGATCCGGCCCAGCAACGGGACATACGCCGGCTTCGGCCGCGTGTCCTCCTGCTCCGGCTCGACCACCAGCGGGTTTTCGTCCGGCAGGTTGCTGAGCACGCCGACCGCACGCGGCCTGTTGGCGTCCCGGCGCAGGTAACCCTTGCGCTGCAGGGCGCGGAGCTGGTGGGAAACGGAAGAGGTGGAGGTCAGTCCGACGGCCTCGCCGATCTCGCGCACGCTCGGTGGGTAGCCGAACTTGGTGACCCAGGCCCGGATCACCTCCAGCACCTGCTCCTGACGCGCGGTGAGGGTCTCGTCGACTTCGTGGACTTCCGGCATGGGGTGCACCTTGCCCATGGCCTTTTCCAACGAGCCGGCCTTCCTGTCCTCAGTCACTGCCTTGCCTCCCAGATGTTCTTCGCCGGCCTTTGCCGACCTGCCGCAAGACCGCTCTGACCTGCGACTTTTCTTCGTGGCGCGGATGGTGTGGCCCCGCCCGAATACCTGTTTACGACTGTTCGACCCGCTGTTTCGATTTCACTGTGCCGACCGCTGTGCCGACGCTATCCCGCCGAATCGACGATATCAAACATTTGTTCGAACGACACGCCGCGGTGACTCGATTTTGTCGGTGCGGGGTGGTACACATTCGCACGGGCGTTCGATAGAACGCCTGTTCGACCTGACGAGCGGCAAGTGCCGCTCGCCGGAGCCGCGTGGTCTCGCCGGCCGCGTGGTGGTGCAGGGACTGCGAGGAGGTTCCGTGATGTCGGTTCTGACCAGAGAAGGCCACCTCCGTTCAGCTGGGCGCGGCCGCTTGAACTTGATCGTGCGTGAGCGGATTCGTGAAGGTGTCCGCAAGGGCTCCGCCGTCAAGTCCGATCCTGACGACGTGCGCGTGCTGCGCCCCCGGCCGCGAGCCGGTGAGTCGCGCCGTCCGCCGACCAGGGCCAGGGTGGTTGCCGGGCGGCGGCCCGCGACGGTCGCTCCCTGCGCCCCGCGGCCCATGACGGTGCGGTGGCCGTGGCTCACCGGACTCGCCGTCGCAGCCTGTCTCGCCATCACCGGTTTGGGTCTACTTGCGGGCGGGATGGCGACCGCCGAAGTACCCGCCGGGACGGCCGTCGTGTCCGTCGCGCCGGGGGAGACGCTGTCGGATCTGGCCGCCCGTTTCGCGCCGAACAGCGATACTGGCGCGGTTGTCGAACGGATCAAGCAGCTCAACATGCTGGAAGACGCCACTCTGGTGCCCGGGATCCCGCTCACCGTGCCGGCCGAGGCAGAACTTCCCAACCCTGGTTCCTGACGGATCGGGTACGGCTCGTCGCAGGCTGAACAGGACCTCGTTCACTCGGTCGTGGAGCTTGCGGTTGGGCAAGGCGCGTTCTAAGGTCCACCGCTATATGTAGTAGTTACATACCTGTAGTTGGTCCATAAGTTGGGGTAGACTAGGTATTAGTTGTCCACAGCTTGTCGGTGTTCATCCACCGGATATCCACAGTTTTTCCCCAGATTCACCGGGGATGACGATGGATACCTCGGGAGGCGACCGGCGGAGGGAAAGGTGATCGGCGGATGAGGTGCCCGTTCTGCCGGCACGTGGACTCCCGGGTCGTCGATTCCCGGGAGGTGGACGAGGGTCAGGCGATCCGGCGGCGGCGCTCCTGTGCCGCGTGTGGCCGGCGCTTCACCACCTCGGAGACGATGGTGCTCGCCGTCGTCAAGCGTTCCGGTGTCACCGAACAGTTCAGCAGGGAGAAGGTCGTCCGCGGGGTGCGCCGTGCGTGCCAGGGACGCCCCGTCGACGACGACGCCCTGCAGCAACTCGCGCAGCGAGTCGAGGAGACGATCCGCGCCGCGGGTCTCGCGGAGATCCCGAGTCACGAGGTTGGTCTTGCCATCCTCGGGCCGCTCCGCGAGCTGGACGGCGTCGCGTACCTCCGGTTCGCCAGTGTCTACCGCTCCTTTTCCTCGGTCGAAGATTTCGAAAAGGAGATTTCGGACCTTCGTGAGGCCATGGCCGGTCCGGACGGAAGCGAGAAGCGCGCCGACGACGAGTGAGTTCGCCGCGTCGCGCGGGGAGTGAGGGAACCCATGACGGAGACTGTGGGAGTCGGCGCTGAGACGCCCGGCGAGGCCAAACGGAAACTGACCGTGCGGCGGGTCTTCACCGCCGAAGGCGTGCACCCGTACGACGAGGTGAACTGGGAACAGCGCGACGTCGTCATGACGAACTGGCGCGACGGCACGGTCAACTTCGAACAGCGCGGCGTCGAATTCCCGGACTTCTGGTCCGTCAACGCCACGAACATCGTCACCAGCAAGTACTTCCGCGGCGCCGTGGGCAGCCCCCAGCGCGAGCGCGGCCTGAAACAGCTGATCGACCGCGTAGTGAAGACGTACGTGAAGGCCGGTACCGAACACGGCTACTTCGACACGCCCGCCGACGCCGAGATCTTCGACCACGAACTCACCTGGATGCTGCTGCACCAGGTCTTCAGCTTCAACTCGCCGGTGTGGTTCAACGTCGGCACGCCGTCGAAGCAGCAGGTGTCTGCCTGTCAGCCCTACGACGCACTGGTCACGACCCCCGCTGGCTCGATCCCCATCGGAAGACTCGTCGAACAGGATGCCGTCGGAACAAAGGTCTACGACGCTAACGGCCTCACCACGGTGATCGCGACGAAGGCCAACGGTGTCAAGGAAGTCCTGCGCATCACGACAAAGTCGGGACATCAGCTGGACGTGACGGCTGATCACCTCGTCTGGTTGGCGACCAGTAACGCGACAGGACGTTTCGTGCCCGCGGGGGAACTCCGGGTAAAGGACAAGCTCAATTGGCATCGTTCGGTGTCTTTTGGTGAGAGGGAAATCGACCAGCGGGAGGTAGCTGAAGCAGCACTCGCGGGCTGGTTACAGTCCGATGGCTTCGTCGGTCAATACAAGGGGACGAACCGGTCACTCACGATCGAGGCCATGACGGTCACCGACGCGGAATTGGCCTGGGTGCACGAGGCGCTGAACCACGTATTCCCCGATGTTCATCGGCATGAACGCGTTGTGGAGACCCAGGACACCACGCTGGATTGCTGTCGTACACGGCTTTACGGGAATGTACTCGAGCCATTCGTGAGCCGATGGGGCCTTCGCGCTCGTGGGTGCGACATGGAAGTGCCGGATTTCCTGCACACCGCTCCGCTTCCCGTTGTCGCGGCGTACTTGCGTAGCATCTTTCAAGCCGAGGGCTATGTTTCGGCGAGGGAACGGTCCACTTTGGTCGCGCTTGACATGATCGGCGAGAAGTTGGTGCGCGGGCTGCAGGCATTGTTGGCCCGGTTCGGCATCTTCGCGCGAGTGGGTCACAAGGCCGAATCGAGGCCGGACCGGCACGATCTGTGGGGCATCCGTATCCAGAACGCGGGAGAACGCCGGATCTTCGCTGACGCGATCGGGTTTATCGATCCGGTCAAGACGGCCAAGCTGGAGGCTTCGTTCGAGATTTCCGGCCGACCGGCCCTGGACGTCAAGCGTCTGGAGATCGCGAGCATCGAAAGCCGTGGCGAGATGCCTGTCTACGACATTCAAACGGATTCTGGCGAGTATCTGTCCACCAATCTCCGAGTCCACAACTGTTTCATCCTCGCGGTCGACGACACCATGGAGTCGATCCTCAACTGGTACCGCGAAGAAGGCCTGATCTTCAAAGGCGGCTCGGGTGCCGGGCTGAACCTGTCGCGAATCCGATCGTCGCGTGAACTGCTCTCCTCCGGCGGCACCGCGTCGGGCCCGGTTTCCTTCATGCGCGGCGCCGACGCATCCGCCGGCACCATCAAGTCCGGCGGCGCCACCCGCCGCGCCGCGAAGATGGTCGTGCTCGACGTCGACCACCCGGACGTCGAAGAGTTCATCCAGACCAAGGCCCGCGAGGAAAAGAAGATCAAGGCCCTGCGCGACGCGGGGTTCGATATGGACCTCAGCGGCACGGACATCACCTCGGTGCAGTACCAGAACGCGAACAACTCGATCCGAGTCTCGGACGAGTTCATGCGGGCGGTGGAATCCGAAGGCAAGTTCGGCCTTCGCGCGCGGATGACCAACGAGGTCCTCGAAGAGGTCGATGCCAAGAAACTGTTCCGCTCGCTTTCCACCGCGGCGTGGGAATGTGCGGATCCGGGCATCCAGTACGACGGCACCATCAACGATTGGCACACCTGCCCGGAATCAGGTCGCATCACTGCCTCTAATCCATGTTCAGAGTACATGCATCTGGATAATTCCAGTTGTAATCTCGCATCGTTGAACTTGATGAAGTTTGTCACCGACGAAGGCACTTTCGACGGACCGTTGTTCGTGAAGGCCGTCGAATTCGTGATCACGGCGATGGACATTTCCATCTGTTTCGCGGACTTCCCGACCGAAGCCATCGGCGACACCACTCGGAAGTTCCGGCAGTTGGGTATCGGCTACGCCAACCTGGGCGCACTGCTGATGGCGCTCGGCCACGCCTACGACTCCGAAGGTGGCCGTGCGCTCGCTGCTGCCATCACCTCGTTGATGACCGGCGTCTCCTACCGCCGCTCGGCCGAACTGGCCGGAGTCGTCGGCCCCTACGAGGGCTACGCCCGCAACGCCGAACCGCACCAGCGCGTCATGCGCAAGCATCTCGCCGCGAACGACTCCGTGCGCACACACCATTCGAATGACGCCGCGGTGCGTTCCTTGGCGACGGAAGAATGGAAGCGCAATTTAGAAATCGGCATGGTCAATGGCTGGCGAAATTCCCAGGCCAGTGTATTGGCGCCGACTGGTTGTTTGACCGCTGAAACGCTCGTCACGACAGATCGCGGGCTGGCGAGGCTTTCGGAGCTCGGTGAGTTGTACGGCGACCGGTGGCAGGAGCTCGATCTGACTGTCGGGACCGACGAGGGACCGCGTCGTGCGACCCAATTCTTCGTCAATGGCGAGGAGCCCACGCGACGCATTGTGACCAAGGGTGGGTACCGAATCCAGGGAACACTCGCCCATCGCGTCAAGGTGGTGGAGCCGGAAACCGGCGCCTGGGTCTGGAAGCGGCTGGTCGACGTGCGCCCGGACGATCTCGTCCCGCTGCAGTTGAATGGCATGGTCGGCGAACCACGTCGGGTGCCGTTGCCTGTGCTCGACCAGGCCAACTACGCCGGTGATCGTGGTATCCGGGTGCCCGACGAGGTCGACGCGGATCTTGCCGAACTGGTCGGCTACTTCATGGGCGACGGAAGCCTGAACGCCAAGGGGATCAGGTGGTGCGTCGCGGACACCGATCTCGACGTCGTTGAGCACTTCCGGGTGCTCAGCAAGGGATTGTTCGGCTTGGAACCTGCTGTCAGGCAGTGCCAGGGCTACCAAGAGGTGACGCTGCAATCGGTGCGTTTGGCTCGGTGGTGGAAGGCCGCGGGATTCGCCAAAGAGTTGCCGGGCGTCGATCACACGGGTAAGGGCTGGACGCCTCGGGTCCCGGTGAATATTCGGGAGACCAACGACTCGGCTGTTTACGCGGCCTTCCTTCGAGGCGTTTTCGAAGCCGATGGCACGGTCCTTGAGGGCGTGCCGAGCGTGTCGACTTCCTCCGAGCTTTTCGCAGAGGATCTTCGTGGGCTCCTTCTGACCCTCGGAATGGCGACCACCACCCGGCGCACGACCAGTGGCTGGGGCGGACCGGTCCGGCAAGTCCGGCTGCGCAACGTGGACCATGCGATGAAGTTCGACGAGTTCGTCGGTTTCATCAGCGAGCGCAAAGCGAAGCTCCTGGCGTGCCTGGAGCCGGCCGGTTCGGCTAGGGACGACCGGATCCACCTGCCGCGTGAGGTTTGGGACGCGCTGATTCCAGTCGGCCACGAAAGCCGGAACCCGGCCGTCCTGTCGATCCGGAAGACCGGAGGCGTGGCACGCTCGCTCGCCAAGAGGATCTTCGCGGAGACCTTGGATCCGCGGCTCGGACGCGCGCTCGGGTATCTATTCGAGCCGGTCGCGGCGAACGAAGACGGCGGCGTCCAGCCGACTTATGACCTGTCGGTGCCCGAGAACGTCACCTATGTGGCGAACGGGTTCGTCAGTCACAACACCATCGGTTTCATGATGGATTGCGATACGACGGGAATTGAGCCGGACTTTTCGTTGGTCAAGTTCAAGAAGCTCGTCGGCGGCGGTTCGATGCAGATCGTGAACCAGACCGTTCCCCGCGCGTTGACCGCGCTCGGTTACCCGGCCGAACAGGTCGAGGCGATCGTCGAGTACATCGCGCAGCACGGGCATGTGGTGGACGCGCCGGGTTTGCGTCCGGAGCACTACGAGGTGTTCGACTGCGCTGTCGGCGAGCGGTCCATCGCGCCGATGGGGCATGTGCGAATGATGGCGGCCGTGCAGCCATTCCTGTCGGGCGCCATTTCCAAGACGGTCAACATGCCGGAGTCGGCGACCGTCGAGGACGTCGAGGAGATCTACTTCCAGGGCTGGAAGTCCGGCCTCAAGGCGTTGGCGATCTACCGTGACAACTGCAAGGTCGGACAGCCGCTATCCACCGGCAAGAAGGACAAGGCGGAGCCCGAGAAGGTCGTCGAGTACCGGCCGGTGCGTAAGCGGCTGCCGAAGAAGCGCCCCAGCCAGACGGTTTCGTTCACCGTCGGCGGCGCGGAGGGCTACCTGCACGCCGGGTCGTATCCGGATGACGGACTGGGCGAGATCTTCGTCAAGCTCGGCAAGCAGGGTTCGACTCTGGCCGGGGTGATGGACGCGTTCTCGATGTCGATTTCGGTGGGCCTGCAGTACGGCATTCCGCTGGAGTTCTACATCTCCAAGTTCTCCAACCTGCGGTTCGAACCGGCCGGCATGACCGACGACCCGGACGTCCGCATCGCCACCAGCGTGCTGGACTACCTGTTCCGGCGGCTCGCGCTGGACTACCTGCCCTACGAAAAGCGTGCGCAGCTCGGCATTTTCACCGCCGATGAGCGGTCCGCGCAGGTCGAACGGGACTACGGAACGCCGGGGGAGCACGAAAACGTCGACCTCGAGGCGTTGCGGACGGGGGTGCAGTCCGGCTGGCAAGCCGACCCTGCGATCAAGGACGAGCGTGACTCGGAAGTCCACAGCACCGCCGAGTTGATGGAACTCCGGCTCGGCAAGGCCGCCGACGCCCCGCTGTGCATGACCTGCGGGACGAAGATGCGCCCCGCCGGTTCCTGCTACGCCTGCGAAGGCTGCGGCGCCACCTCCGGCTGCAGCTAACCCGTCCTCGTGAGTGTTTCGCGGGGGAAGAACCCC
>JAVXWP010000173.1:0-16734 GCA_032230695.1 Actinomycetota bacterium
TTGGGGGCATCCCGCCCCGAGTGATGCGTGTCTCGTTGCACTGCAACGCGTTGCATATAATGCTGGGCAGATGGCATTGGAGCACGCGATCCTGGTGTCCCTGTCCGAGCGGTCCGGCTCGGGCTACGAGCTGACGCGCCGGTTCGAGAAGTCGATCGGGCTGTTCTGGACCGCCACCCACCAGCAGATCTACCGGGTCCTCAAGCGCATGGAGCAAGCAGGCTGGGTCGCCGTCGACCATGTCGCGCAGGACGGTCGCCCGGACAAGAAGGTCTACACCGTCAGCGACCCCGGGCGCGCCGAGCTCGTCCGTTGGCTCGCCGAGCCCAATGAGGCCGCCGGAGCCCAAGAGCTCGCCGTCAAGATCCGCGGTGCCGCGTTCGGCGACGTCACAGCCGTGGCCGCCGAAGTACAGAGGCACCGCGACAGACACGTGCGGCAACTGGACGTCTACCTGCTGATCGAGAAACGCGACTTCCCCGCCCCGGCCGATCTCACCGGTTCGGCCCTGCATCAGTACCTCGTCCTGCGCGGCGGCATCCGCACCGAGCAGGGCGCTGCCGAGTGGTTCGAGGAAGTGCTCCAAGCCTTGAAGGGTGATCGACGATGAGCCAGTACCCCAACCTGCTGTCCCCGCTCGATCTCGGCTTCACCACCCTGCGCAACCGGGTGATCATGGGCTCGATGCACACCGGCCTCGAAGACAGGGCCGCCCACTTCCCGCAACTCGCCGAGTACTACGCGGAACGCGCGCGCGGCGGGGTCGGCCTGATCGTCACCGGCGGGTTCGCGCCCAACAAGACCGGCTGGCTGCTGCCATTCGCGTCCAAGCTCTCGACGCGCGCGGAAGCCAAGGCGCACAAGCAGTTGACCGGTCCGGTGCATGACGCCGGCGGCAAAATCGCGCTGCAGATCCTGCACGCGGGACGGTATTCGTACAACCCGCTGAGCGTTTCCGCGTCCAGTATCAAGGCGCCGATCAACCCGTTCCGTCCGCGTGCGCTCACGGGATACGGCGTACTGCGGCAGATCCGCGCGTTCGCCGACTGTGCCGTGCTCGCCCGCGAGGCCGGGTACGACGGCGTCGAGATCATGGGGTCCGAGGGCTACCTGATCAACCAGTTCCTCGCCGAGCGCACCAACAAACGCAAGGACGGCTGGGGCGGCACCCCCGAAAACCGGCGCCGGTTCGCCGTCGAAATCGTGCGGCGGACAAGGCAGGCCGTCGGGCCCGATTTCATCATCATCTACCGGCTCTCCATGCTCGACCTCGTCGAAGGCGGCCAGAGCTGGGAGGACGTCGTCACGCTGGCCAAGGAAGTCGAAGCCGCGGGCGCGACGATCATCAACACCGGCATCGGCTGGCACGAAGCGCGCGTGCCGACCATCGTCACTTCTGTGCCGCGCGCGGCATTCACCTGGGTCACCGGGAAGCTCAAGCCGCACGTCGAGATCCCGGTAGTCACCTCGAACCGGATCAACATGCCCGAGGTGGCCGAAGAGGCACTGGCCAGCGGAAACGCCGACCTCGTCTCGATGGCCAGGCCGTTCCTCGCCGACCCGGACTGGATCCGCAAGACCGCCGAGGGCCGCGAGGACGAGATCAACACCTGCATCGCCTGCAACCAGGCCTGCCTCGACCATGCCTTCAAGCGCAAACTGGTGTCTTGCATGGTGAATCCGCGCGCGGCCCACGAAACCGAGCTGACGCTGGCGCCGACGCGGCGGGCCAAACGCGTCGCAGTCGTCGGCGCGGGCCCGGCCGGTCTCGCCGCGGCGACCAGTCTGAGCGAACGCGGGCATGCCGTCGACCTGTTCGAGTCGGACACTGAAATCGGCGGCCAGTTCGGCATTGCCCGCCGCATCCCCGGCAAGGAAGAGTTCGCCGAGACGATCCGCTACTACGCAAGACAAATCGAACTCACCGGCGTCAAGCTTCACCTGAACACGCGCGCTTCCGCAGCAAGCCTCATCGACGCCGGGTTCGACGAGGTCATCCTCGCGACCGGTGTCGTCCCGCGGGTACCGAGCATCCCGGGAATCGACCATCCCAAGGTTCTGTCCTATGTAGACGTCGTCCGGCACGGAAAGCCGGTGGGTGAGAAGGTCGCCGTCGTCGGCGCGGGCGGAATCGGCGTCGACGTCAGTGAGTTCCTGACGCACAAGGCATCGCCGGCACTGGACCTTGACGCGTGGATGTCCGAGTGGGGCGTAACCGACCCGGAGAGCGCTGTCGGCGGACTGACCGAGCCGAAGCCCGAGCCGTCACCGCGTCAGGTTTTCCTGTTGCAGCGCAAGAAGACCGCTATCGGCGTGGGGCTCGGCAAGACCAGCGGATGGGTCCACCGGGCGGCACTCAAGGCCAAAGGTGTCGAGCGGATTCCCGGCGTGAACTACGAGAAGATCGACGACGCCGGACTGCACATCTCCTTCGGCGACAAGCACGAGAACCGCCGGGTGCTCGACGTCGACACCGTTGTCATCAGTGCCGGTCAGGAGCCCGTCCGGGAGCTCGTCGACGAACTCCGCGCGGCCGGCATCACCACGCACCTGATCGGCGGCGCCGACGTCGCCGCCGAACTCGACGCGAAACGCGCCATCGACCAGGGCACCCGCCTAGCCGCGACCCTCTGACCCAGCGTGGCTCGTGAGTGTTTCGCGGGGTTAGAACCCCGCGAAACACTCACGAGGTGACCAGCTCCAAGAAGTGCGTCTCCCGCTGGTCGGCCGGGCTCCGGGCGGACGAGTCGTCGAACCAGTCCGCCAGCGCGGCCCAACGATCACTCCGGCGGCCGGCCGTCACCTTGTCCTCACCCGCGTCGACCAGGTTCCGTAGCGCCACCACCGCGCTCTCCATCCGGCGATCGCACGCCCCGATGTAATGGTGGGTACGCAGGTTGATCTGGTCGATCCCGGACGGCCGGTCGTTGCCCTTTTCCGGCTTGCCGGTGTCCAGGCCCGCATATTTCGCCACCAAGGAAGCTTCGCTGTACAGCGGAAAGCCTTCCACGACACCGTCGTAGCCGAATTCCGCCGCCCACATACGAAACGCCGTGACGGCTTCGTACCGCGTGTACCAGTCCTGATGACCGGCCACCAGCCGCGAGACCAGCCGCCATGCGTCGCGTTCCGACCGGTTGGCTTCGCTCTCGTCCTCACCGACCGCGTCCGGCGCGGATACCCGGTCGTGCCAGTACTTCGACCGGCAGCGGCCGATTTCGCTGATCAGCAAGGAAAGATACGCGACCTGCTCCCACACGTGCACCTTGCGCGGACGCAGCGTCGCCGGTCGAGCCGGGGAAAAGGTGACGATCTCGAAGTTGCGGAAATGCGCGCGCCCGCGCAGCGACGCGAGGTCCGGATCCTCGGCGAGCACCCAAGTCCGCCTGCTGGCGAGATGACTGCTGTGACTGATTGTCGTCGCCCGGTAGAGCTCGCCGACGGCGTGCTTGGCCAGATCGTCCGCCGCCTGCATGGGCAGTTGGACGGCGATCGCCGGATCCACGGGCAGCAGGCCGACCGCGTAGACGCATGCCGCGTTGTAACTTTCGTTCCAGTACGGCGTCCGCCGCCACCGTGACCGGGTCGACCGCACCGCCGCGACAAGGTTGTCGACGTCCATCGGCCATTTGCCGGTGGGGAAGAGCTTGCCAAGGTGGGATGTCCTACCCTGGCGAGGATCGGCGGGCTGGTGGACGGGCACGCGGCCGGCATGCACATCGGCGTCCGCCATCGCCCGGCGCAGCACCGCCCACACCAGCGCCAGCCGAAGCGCACCCACGGACACCGTACGGGACAGATTTCTGGCCCGGTCCGGCCGAAACGACCGGTAGGGGTGGTGATCCTCGATCAGGCGCTCGATCTCGAACTGAGACAGTGCGGCGAGATAAGCCCGCAACCGGCGGGACCGATCCGCGTACTCCGCGAGTTTCCGTTGGTACACCGGATCGTCAGGATCGAATGGAGTCGTGCTCAGCTCCTCGACCGGGAACGCGAGCAGCTCCCGGTGCAGCGCTTGCCTTTCCGCGCGCGAAATCCACCTGTCGGCAGTCCGGATGTCGAGCCGGGAGTAACGCTGGAACCGGTGGTGCAGCGCGGCCCGCAGGTTCGCGCGCTGGACCGACCTGGCGTCGAACTCCGGCCGGTTCTCGCACGTGGGCTTGCGAATCCACCAAGAAGCGGCGATTCTGTCGCCCTGCCCGAGCACGAGCGCGTGCCGGTAACGCGCGACGAGCAACGCGTTCGCGTGCCGTCCTGTGAGCCCGCGGCGCAGGCGGGTGAAGTCCGGGCCGATCCACCACTTGGCGAGTCGCGGGGTTCCCCTGCTGCACAACGTGATGACGTCGTCGTAGGTGGCCAGCGCGTCGAGAAGCAGGTCCAGTTGTTCCTGCAGGGCGCCAATTTCGAGTCTGATGTAGACATTCGTCGGATCCCACTCCAGCGCGCGGTAGTACTCGGCGAGAGCTTCGTCGTACCGGCGTTCCAGGGTGAACTGGTTCGCCCGCTGGTAGGCGTCGAACAGTTCGGCCGGAATTTTCGCGTTGCGCCATGGCGCCCAGTAGATGTTGCCGCAGAACTTGCTGCGCGGCATCACGAGCGCGGCCACCGCGTTCGCCGCGCGTTCCAGCACTCGCTGCAGCGTCTCGTCCTCGATCACCAGTGGACTGGCCGCGAACCGCGGAGCCCGGACCACTTCGAGGATCAGGTGATGCTTGCCGGTCTTTTCGTCGAGCCGGACGGTGCCGCTGATTTTGAACGCCGACGGCGGACGTACCAGCTTGACCAGCCGGGAAGCCGCCTTCCACCAGCCGTCCACGGCTTCACCGGCGTTCTCGACGATCTGGATGAAGTCGTAAGACGTGCCGACGCCGGGCACCGCCGTCGGCGTGTACAGCTTGGACTCGTTGAGGATCCGTTTGAAGACGGCCGTCACGTCGGGAACCTTCGTGCCCCCGGCGTTCAGGAAATCCTGGATATCGAGCTGGTCGGCGTGGTACGCGGCACGCTCCAGCCGGATCCGGCCGGTCCCGTACAACGCCAGGATCAGGAATACCGCCAAACCCGCTGTCTGCAGCACGATCCAGGTGATCGAGGTCGACACGGCGTTCCGCGCGATGTAGCGCTCGGCGAAAGTCTTTTGGTACGGCAACACTATGAGCGCGACGGCGAGCAGCGCGAAGAAAGCCGTGAAGAGATACCACCGCACGCGCCGGGCCCTCGGCAGTTCGGCTTCTTCGATGTCACTTTTTCGCCTCATGCGCATCAGAACCGCACCTCCCACGCGAACGTGTTTTCGCTTCCGGGATTCGATTCGTTACGACAAGAAAGCAGCTCGCGGCGCAGGGTGTCGAGTTCAAGATCTTTCCCGGCTTGGGCCAGAGCGCCAACGGCGTCTGGACGACACCGACCGGCGAAAGGGGCGCGTGGTTTGCCGATCCCGACGGCAACCTGCTCTCGGTGATGGAGCCCACTGGAAATTAAACAACACTGTTGCTTTACTGGAGCCCATGAGCACTGAGAAGGAACTGCTGGCCGAACTCGCCGCACAAGAGGGGCGACTGCAGTTCGATCGCTTCGACAACGACACGGCGTGGGCGCTCGGCGTGCAGCTCACGGAGGCCGCCAGGGAACGTGGCCTCGGCGTGACCATCTCGGTGCGGCGCGGCGGCCAGCGGCTTTTCCACGCGGCGCTGGCCGGGACTTCCGCCGACAACGACGCTTGGATCGAGCGCAAGAGCCGCGTGGTCGACCGCTACGGGCACAGTTCGTTCCTGATCGGCACTCGGTTCCGCGCAGAGGGCAGCACCTTTGAGCAGTCGTCACGGCTCGACCCGGACCTCTACGCGGCGCACGGCGGCGTCTTCCCCATCATCGTCAAAGGCGTCGGCCCGATCGGCACTGTCGGCGTTTCCGGCCTGCCGCAGGCCGAAGACCACGCATTCGTCGTCGAACAGCTGGCACGGTTCCTCAGCCGCTGACGGTGGCGCTGTCCAATCTGCTCCCCTCGTGGGAAGTGGCGGGGGTTACTCGCGCGTAAAGAAGGCGTCAACACAGCTGCTCCCGGCGTCAGGACGTCGTAGGTGAACCGCGCTGATCAGGCCGATCGGCACTGTGCTGGAGGGGCAGGAAACCCCACCGCGCATGGAGGTAACAGTGACGCTCACCGAGCTCCTTCCCAGCTTGGGCTGCGAGGCAGCCGATCGTCTTGAGCAGGGAGTTTGGCCGAAGAGCACCCAGCTCGGTTCCGGCGGCGAGCTGTTGCTCGCCGGTGCGCCTGTCAGTCACCTCGCGGCGCGGTTCGGCACTCCGGCGTACCTGATCGACGAGGTCGAGGTGCGTGCGCACGCCCGGGCGTACCGGTCGGCGCTGCCGGAGGCGGAGGTGGCGTTCGCGAGCAAGGCGCTCTGCACGAAGGCCGTGCTGCGCTGGGTCGCCGAAGAAGGCATGTCACTGGACACCTGTTCGGCAGGGGAAATCGCGGTCGCGCGGTCGATCGGCTTTCCCGCAGAGCGAATCCTGTTGCACGGCAACGCGAAAACGCCCGAAGACCTGAAGGCCGCACTCGGCTACGGCGTCCGCCGGATCGTCTTGGACTCGCTCGACGAGATCGAGCAACTCGGCGCGCTGGCGGCACATCGCCAGCAGGTCATGCTCCGCGTGACGCCGAACGTCAAGGCGGACACCCACGCAGCCATCACCACCGGCACCGAGGGCCAGAAGTTCGGCTTCTCACTGCTGCCGACTGTCCGCGACAATCTCGACCGGGCAGTCGCCGCCGTTCTGGCGCAGCCGAGCCTCGAACTTGTCGGCCTGCATTGCCACATCGGCTCGCAAGTGTCCCGAGTGGACAGATACGAGGAAGCCGCGCGGAAGATGATCGAGGTACTTGCGTATGTCCGCGACGCTTACGGCGTCACGTTGCGGGAGCTCGACCTCGGTGGCGGGCACGCCGTTTCGTACCTTCCCGGCGAGCCCGAATTCGACCTCGGCGGCTATGCCCGCCGGCTGCGCGTCGCACTCGGCTACGGATGCTCGGCGCAAGGATTCCCGTTGCCCCACTTGACGATCGAACCGGGCCGCGCCATCGTCGGGCCGGCCGGGATCACCGTGTACCGCGTCTGTGCGGTCAAGCACGGCAGCAGAACGTTCGTCGCCGTCGACGGCGGTATGAGCGACAACCCGCGCCCCGCGCTCTACGGCGCGAGGTACACCGCCCGGCTGGTCGGCCGGCACAGCCGGGTGGCGCGGCGCCCCGTGGTCGTCGTGGGGCGGCACTGCGAATCGGGCGACATCCTCGCTGAGAGCATCGCGCTGCCGGGCGACATCCACGCCGGCGACCTGCTGGCGGTCCCGTGCACCGGCGCCTATCACCATTCGATGGCGTCGAACTACAACCAGGTGGGCCGCCCGCCGCTGGTAGGCGTCTCGGGCGGCGTCGCGACCCTCCTTGTCCGCCGCGAAACCGACGAGGACCTGCTTTCGCGTGACCTCGGCTGACGTCTTGATCTTCAGCGCGACGGCGCGAGATCTTCGTCTACCTCAAGTCCGCGAAGCAGTTGATCGTCGGCGCACGATACCCGCCAGCGGTCCGCGACATACGCGCCGACGTGTCAGCCACCCACACAGCCGCACTGCCGCGCTTGGCCTTTCCATCAATTGGGGCGCCGCAACCGCGCCGGGACCACGAACCAGAGCACGGCGAACAGGATCAGCACGAGCGGACCCATCACCGCCATCGCGATCAGGCCGAACACGACTTTCGCGATCAGGGCCACGGTCACGCCCAGTGCCCCGGCCAGCGAAACCAGCCCGGCGATCACCACTGGGTTGCCCACCCGCAGGATCTCCTCCCTGCGGTTCTCGCGGAACAGCACGCGATGCCAGGCCGCGGGCGCCGTCAGCAACGCCGTCGAGACGACAGCCAGCACCACCGCGACCAGATGCAGCGACTTCTCGAAGCCGCTGGCGTCACGGAAGGTCTGGGTGAACACGACCGAAAGCAGGAAGCCGAAGAGGATCTGCACCCCGGCCTGAGCGACCCGCAACTCGCTGAGCAACTCACTGACGTTGCGGGTAAGCCGCTCGGTGTCATTCTCTTCGCTCATACCGCACCTTCCAGCAACATCGCTTTGACGCCGCCTTTTCGTGCCAGCCGAGGGCGGTGATCGAGATCACGATCGCCGCCCCCGGCCACCGCCTTCCGGAAAACGCGAGCGGACCCAGCACCGTTCCCAGCGCCGACGAGCCAGCGCCTATCGAGCCAGGTGCGGTCGGGGGGATTCGAGGTCACACACGTCAGCCTACGATCTGGGACGCAACTACACGATCTGGTGATGGACATGGCGCTGTGGGTGTCTCGCTGGCTAAAGAAAGGTCATGCGTATCGTTCCCGCGATCTTGTCCTCCCTCGTTGTCGCCTCAGCCGTCGCCTTCGCCGGCGCCACACCCGCTCTCGCGACGCCCCATGACTTCCACGTGGCCAGCGCGAACGGCCCTCTGACCGTCTACAACCCCGCGCTCGTCCCAGCCGGCTCGCGCGCACACGTGTTCGCGCTGTCGGCGCTGGGCACGACGACGGTCCTGGCGGTACACGGCCTGCTGCCCAATCACGAGTACGGCGCTCACGCCCACGCGAAGGCGTGCGGCGCGACCGGTGACGTCGCCGGGCCGCATTTCCAGTACACCCCGGACCCGGTCACGCCGTCGGTCGACCCCGCGTATGCGAACCCACGCAACGAGATCTGGCTGGACTTCACCACCGACCGGCTCGGCACCGGCGTCGCGGTGTCCAGCGTGAACTGGACGTTCGGCGAGCGTCGCGCGAAATCGGTCGTCATCCACGAAACCCACACGCACACCGACCCCGGCCACGCCGGAACCGCCGGTGCCCGCCTGGCCTGCCTGAACGTCGACTTCTAGCGGGAGGCGACAAGACGGGCGTAGCGCGTCCCGGCGGCCAGCAGGACCAGGCCGGCGCAGAGGAACGCGGCGACGCGAGCCATACCGTCCAATGCGGACAGGTCGAACAGGACCAGTTTCAGCACGGCGGCGCCGACCAGGACCAGGCCGATGACCCGCAGCGCCACGGCGTCGATGCCGCGAACGAGGAGTACGAGCGCGGCCACCGTCCACGACACGGTGATCAGCACATGGCCCAGCAGGAACCCGGACCGTCCCGGCATGATCAGCAGCGACGCGCTGAGCACGAGCCCGGCCGCGCCGTAGAGCGCGGCGAGTCCGGCGCACAGCCAGGGTGCCGGGTTCTTCGAGGGCCCACTCAGCATGCCGAGCTGGGACGCGATCCACGGCAGCCCAACGGAAACGACCAGCATCAATGCGGCCACCGAACAAGCACCGGCCAGCTCTCCGGGCGTCCGGGCGCGGAACAGTAGGAGCAACGTGGGCGGGAAATCCCCAGACCACGCGAAGCACAGACCGAGCAGGCTGAAACCCAGCGCTGCCAACAAAGCGACCTTGCTGCGCGTCCACAACGCCACCAGCGCGACCAGAATCGCCTCGCCGAGCAGGACCGCCGCACAGGCCGTCCCGTCGAACTGAATGATGGTCGTCTGCAAAACCGCGACAAGCCCAGCGACTCCGGCTAGGGCGCCCGCGTGCCCCGGCCACCAGCGTCCGGTCAGCCACACCCCGAGCAGCACCACCGCCACCCCACCGGAAACCAGCACCGCCTGGGACTTCGGCAACAGCAAAGCCGCGAACAACGCAGGAGCCGCCGCGACAGCAAGCAACGTGAGCGCGCCCTTGTCGGTCCGGCGCCGCACCACGACCAGCGCGAGCGCGATCCCCACCAGCCCCGCGCCCAACGCGACGGCCGTGTTCGTCCACGAGCCGTCCACCCCGGTCAACGCGGTGCCGAACACTGACGCCAGCAGCGGCGGAATACCCGCGGCAAGTGCCACCGACGACCAGTCCCGGCGCAGCTGCACCGGTGTCGTCGCCACCTGAACCACGAGTAGGAACGTCACCAACTCGGGCGTGAACCCCTTCGTGATCACCGGCGCGCAGACCGCGCACCCGACCACGACCGCCGTCGCGAGCAACGCCGAGTCCCACCGCGCGGCCAGCAGCAGCCCGCCGACAGTGACGAGCAGCCCGATCGCTAGCCCGACCAGCGCCGGCAAGTACCCGTACAACGTCGTCGCCGCGATCGTGTCCAGGAAGAGCGCCGCGATCCCCGTCGCGGCCAGCGCGAACGCGCCCGTCCGACCAGCCGGGTTGCGATGCAGCCACAGGCCTGTCCCGATCAACGCGAGACCGAAACCCGCCCCGCCGAGCACCCGCGGCAACGGACCGAGCCAGCCGCGCTGGATCGCCAGGATTAGCAGCAACACGACCCCGAGCAGCGTCACCGCACCACCGACCCACGCCAGCAACCTGCTCCCGGCGCCTTCCTTACCGAGCCGCTCGGCCAGCGACTCGCGAGGAACCGGGGTGTACGGCGGCGGCATCGGCTGCCACGGCTGCTGCGGTATCTGGGGCCACGGCTGGGGCTGCATCTGCGGCCACGGCTGCTGCTGTGCCGGCTGCAGCGGCGGCGGTGCTGGTGGCTGCGGGACCGGTGCTTCGGACGCCTTCTCGGCTTCCTGGCCAGGCTGCAAGCTCCGCAACTCGGCGCCGACCTGCTTCAGACGTCGCCCCAGGTCGTCGATCTCCTCGGCGAGCTTGACCAACGTGTCTCCATCAGCAGGCATGAACTCAGCATGGGAGAACCCTGGCGGAAACGGATCCGTAGCACTACTCAATCCAGGTCACGAACCGTGAGGGTTGTTCAGGACGGGTCGCCGAAGTCGACGTCCTTGGTCACGACCGTCCCGGCCGTCTTCCCTGGCGCGGTCTGGTGGGTCCAGTACAGATTCGTGTGCGCGATGACCTGGTCCGGCGGCGGCGCACCCCATTCCGACTTGTCCCCTGTCGTGTGGGCGTCGCTGACCAGCGTCGCGTCATATCCCCTGGCGAACGCGCCATGGATCGTCGAGCGGATGCACGCGTCGGTCTCCGCGCCGACGACGACGAGTCGCCCGACTCCGAGACCCGACAGCACGGTCTCAAGGGTGGTGCCCTCGAAGGCGTCACCGTGGTTCTTCTCGACGAGCGGCTCCGCGTCGTCCGGAGACAGCTCGGGGACGATCCGCCACTCGTCGCTTTCCCTGACGAGCCCTTCGTCCGAGTGCTGGACCCAGACAACGGGGACCCGCTCCCGTCGCGCCGCCTCGACCAGGCTGCCGACGTTCGCGACGACCGCGTCCCGCTCGTGAGCCTCCTCGACGACGCCTTTCTGCACGTCGACCACGAGAAGTGCAGTGTTCGGGCGGTTCTCGAGTGTGGTCATGCTCTCCCCTTGCTCATGCTGGCCTCGGATCTCCACCGACGGTAAACCAACCCACCGACAAAGACTGCGGCTAATCCACCGGATACGCCACGCTGAAAGGGTTTTGTTCTCCACGTACACCGGCCGATTGACGGATCTGGCCAAACCAGAGACGTACCGACGGTCAGTGCTGTCGCCGTAGCGTCCATAACAACCAGTTTTCGACGCCCGAGCAAGTGGCCACATCCCAGCCTTGACCACCTAAGCCGGACAGTACCGTGACGACCTCGTTATAGCTGCCAGACAAGATCTGCTCTTCACTACCGGGCAAGTTGACCCTGATGGACGACTCGGCCCAGATCCACTCCACTGTGGCGAACTCGTAGGAAAAATCGCCCTGCCTCCCCAAACTCGGTAGATTTCCGTAGGCACATATCGCACGTTCCGTGCCTGGAAGGCACATTCGTGTCATAGCGTCCTGAGCAGGACCATGGCCAGAATGGCCATATCCGGGAGAGGGGAACGATTGACGAAGGCAAACGGGCGGTGGAGCCCCGGTCGCCGGGCTGCGCCGCTCAGTTACCTCCGGGGTGATCCCGGGCTGGGAAGCACTCGGATAACCAGCGACAATGGATGATGTGACCCAGACCGTGGGCAGCATCCGCGACGCGAAGGGCATGATGAACGACCCCCGCCTGCCCGGTGGCCAGTCGCCGCAGGCAGTCAACCTGTGACGCCGGAGGCACAGTCGTGAACACCCAGTTCCCGCAAGGGGTCCCACCGTACGGCGGCGGAGTTCCCCGCCCACCGAAGCGGGGACTCGGCACCGGCTGGATCCTCGCGATCGTGACCGGCAGCATGGTCGTCGTGATCGGCGTCGCGGTGGGTGCGTTCGCCTTGCTGAACGGCAGTGGCAGCAGCTACGACGAGCCCGACGGCAAATATGGGGCCGCGCCTCTGCCGAGCTGCGACGAAGTCGCGAGCCGGGTCGGGAATCTGCCGCGGAAGAGTTCCGAAACGAAGCTCGAGGGGAGCAAGGGCTGGCTGTGCACCTTCACAGACTCGGCGGACGCCGGGTCGATTGACCTCGACGTGGAGGTGAACAATGTGCAGCGGCAGCGCACCGGATTCGACCTTGTCGCGTCAACGGGCGCGATCGTGCTGGACCCGACAGTACAGCTGGGCGAAAAAGCGGCGTGGGGACTGGCCCCCAGCGGACAGATGTGCGACCTGACCATCCTGGACAGCAACGCGACGTTCAAGGTCAACCTCTCCGACTGGAGGCTGACCGCGAACGATGCGCAGACCTGCAAGGACAGGGTCAAGACGATCGCGCAGGCGTTCTACGAGGCGATGCAGCCACGGTGAGCCCCTGGTCGACGTGACCGTCACCACAGGCGACAATGGAGGACGTGACCGCGACCCTGAGCAAGCCCGCCCTGAAGATCGGCCCCTACCAGGTCGATCCACCGGTGGTGCTCGCTCCGATGGCGGGCATCACCAACGTCGCCTTCCGACGCCTCTGCGCCGAATACGGCGCCGGGCTCTACGTCTGCGAAATGATCACCGCCCGCGCCGT
Source organism: Actinomycetota bacterium (assembly GCA_032230695.1). GTDB lineage: Bacteria > Actinomycetota > Actinomycetes > Mycobacteriales > Pseudonocardiaceae > Amycolatopsis. The sequence goes on from JAVXWP010000173.1 coordinate 12,909, forward strand.
CGTCGAACGCCACCCCGGAACCATGCACATGATGACCTTCGGCGAACACGAAACGCCCAGGTCCATGCAGCTCTACGGCGTCGACCCCAAGACCATGAGCGAAGCCGTCAAGATCATCGTCGGCGAAGGCCTCGCCGACCACATCGACAGCAACTTCGGCTGCCCGGTCGCCAAGGTGACACGTAAGGGTGGCGGGGCGGCGTTGCCGTTCAAGCGGAAGTTGTTCGGCAACATCGTCAAGGCGTCGGTGGAGGCTGCCGAATCGGCGGGGGTGCCGTTCACCGTGAAGTTCCGGATCGGCATCGACGAGGACCATCACACCTACCTCGACGCCGGGCGGATCGCCGAGGCCGAGGGTGCGGCGGCGGTTTCGTTGCACGCCCGTACCGCGGCGCAGCGGTATTCCGGGCAAGCCGACTGGTCGGCGGTAGCGCGGCTGAAGGAAGCCGTGACGACGATTCCGGTACTCGGCAACGGTGACATCTTTTCCGCCGACGACGCGTTGCGCATGATGGCGCAGACGGGGTGCGATGGCGTGGTCGTCGGGCGGGGTTGCCTTGGCAGGCCTTGGTTGTTCGGCGAACTGGAGGCCGCTTTCGCGGGGCGTCCGGTGCCGGTGGGGCCGAATCTGGGTGAGGTCGGGCGCGTCCTCCGGCGGCACGCGGAGCTGCTGGTGGAGCACGATGGGCCGACCAAGGCCATGCGTGACCTGCGGAAACACATGGCCTGGTACCTCATGGGTTTCCCCGTCGGCTCCGAGTTGCGACGCGGTTTCGCCCTGGTGACGTCGTTGGACGAGCTCGACGCGCTCATCGAGCAGCTCGACCACGACGCGCCGTTCCCGACGGCCGCGGAGGGACCTCGCGGGCGCCAGGGATCGCCTGGCAAGGTCACGCTGCCGCACGGCTGGCTCGAAGACCCCGACGACCCGTGTGTGCCGGAAGGCGCCGACGAAATGCACTCGGGCGGCTGAGTCCACTAATGGGGGACTTAGGCCAAATGGCCGTAACGTCCCCCCGTGTGAGCTCGACCCTTCGGCTATAGAACCGCCGAAGGGAACCATCGTGACTCAGCCCAACACCTACCCGCCCCAGCCCCAAACCGGCCCCACCGTCGCCCGCAACGGCCTCGGTACCGCGGGCTTCGTCCTCGGGCTGGTCGGCCTGGTCGTCGCCATCATCCCGATCGTCGGCATCGTGGCGTGGCCGATGGTCATCCTCGGGTTGATCTTCTCCATCATCGGGTTCAGCCGCGCCCGCAAAGGCGTGGCCACGAACAAAGGACTCGCCGTCGCCGGGATCGTGCTGTCCGCGATCGGCCTGCTGGTCTGTGTTCTCTGGGCCGCCGCGTTCGGTCAGTTCGCCACCAATGTCAACGACGAAGCCAACCGGGTCGCGATTGTGCAGTACGAGGTGACCGGTGACGCCAAAAACGTGACGGTCGGCTACACCACATACGGCGAAGGCGTCAGCAGCAACCAGGAGTCGGTCGCCACGCTGCCCTGGTCGAAGCAGCTGGAGACCAAGGGCCTGGTGAAGGGCGGCGCGCTGACAGTCACGACCGGCGAAGAAGGCGGGACCGTGACGTGCAAGGTCGTCGTCGACGGCAAGGAAGCCAAGTCCGGTACCGCGACCGGACCGTTCGCGCTCGCGTCCTGCTCGGACTTCTAGAACGTCACCAGCAGGTGCTCCTCGTCGAGTGACGCCGGTTCCAGGGACACGGTGGTGAGCCGCCGCGCGAGCGCGAGCAGCCACGGCGCCTGCTGAGTTCCGTTGCCCTGGACCGGCCCTCCCAGTTCCTCGACGTGCCGTGCCAAGGCCGGAGGCACTTCGCCGTGCGGGCGGAACACCGCTCGCGATTCCCCGGATTCGTAGTAGTAGAAGAGCGTGTTCCCTCTGGCGCACCACTGGACGCAGACAACCTTGGTGTCAGACGAGAGCGTTTTCAGTTGCTCGTGCAGGTTTCTCTTGTGCTCGCCGAACTCGATCACGACCACCCACTCGCCCTCGACCCGCAGCGCGGCTCGAGGTGAGTCGGTCAGCTCGATCGGGCCGAGACGCGGCTCGCTGCCGAACACGGCGGCGACCGCGTCGATGTCGGTTGTCCGCACATAGGTGATGATGGCCGCCGGAGCAAGCCAGTGCTCTGTGATCCAGTCGGGACCTTCGCCGACTCCGGCGGAACCTCGCGGTGCCGCCGGAAAACCAAGAGCGGCCCTCAAACGCGTGCGAAACTCTGTGCCGTCCATGCCGCTCCTCACCAGAGCGGAGTCTGCCCAATACAGCGCGCCGAACGCCGCGGCCATCGGGCTGGCACTGCGCAGCGCGCGAACTGTCTCCAACGCGTGGACGAGCGGCCACGCCTCGGGACCGGTCTCCGTGGCTTCGTAGCTCCCCCAGCGAACACGCTCGTCGAGCCCGGCATCGTCGATATCACCGACATCGAAAACCTCGGTGACGTACTCGGCCGCGACGCGCGCAACAGCACGAAGCGACGCCCCGTCCGAGGTTCTCAGCGCGTAGCCCAGTAAAGGTTCCTCGTACGTGAGGCTCTGGTACTGCGGGTCCACGTTGTCTCGAACGTCCTCGACCAGTTCGACGATCGGGAACACGGTGAACTCGCCCTGCAACCACTCGGCTTCGACGACCTGCCCGGTCACCCTGGCGGCGAGCGCGAACATCACCTCGACCCAGCGGTACTCGTCCCAAGGAAGATCAGCGCGGATCTCCTCCAGGCAGTCCGGATCGACGCCACTGCGCCAACTCGGCGCCATCGCTTCGAACGCCGTCTGTACTTCTCCGGCACGCGCGTAGCTGAACCGCGTCAGCGCGTTGACGTTCCAATACATGCTGACAGCGAGCCCGAGCCCACGAAGGACCTCACGTCGCGAGCCCTGCCAGCCATTTTCCTCGACGGCCACGATCCACTCACCCTGACGCCGGACGGCGACCACCGGCTTGCCTTCGAACTCCACCCAGAGCTGGTCGAGACGCATCTCACGCGCCTGCTCCACCTGCCCACCGAACGCGCGGGCCACCGCCTCGGAATCGCCCGATCGGACCAGCGTCACACACCCCGCCTGGCCGATCGCGCTCTGCCCTACCCAATCGAATGGCTCAAGCTCACCGTCAGTCCCCATAATCGCTCTTTCTATCAGCGCCATACGACACTCATCGCGGTAGCGATGCGTGCGCGGTTGTAGTTGGGTGAACCAGGTGGACGGCACCCCTGCGGCAACGAACACCGAACAGATCGTCTTCGTCACCGACGACGGCACCCCGACCGGCGAAACCGGCGACAAGCTGGCGAGCCATCACGACCTGACGCGGCTCCATCTGGCGTTCTCCTGCTACGTCTTCCGGCGGAGCGACAACGCGCTGCTGATGACCCGCCGGGCGCTCGGCAAGAAGGTCTGGCCGGGGGTCTGGACCAACAGCGTCTGCGGGCACCCGCTGCCCGGCGAGGAGCTCGAGGACGCGGTGCGGCGGCGCGCGGAATTCGAGCTCGGTATGACCGGGCTCACTGATCTCGAATGCGTTGTCCCTCGCTACGTTTACCGGACTCCGCCGTTCAACGGGATCATCGAGCACGAGTTCTGCCCGATTTTCGTCGCATACGCCGACGACGACCCGGACCCCAACCCGATCGAGGTCGACTCGTTCCAATGGCGCGACTGGCGGGAATACACCCGATTGCTGCATGACGAGCGGCAGAACATGAGCTACTGGGCCAAGGATCAATACCCGCATTTGGAGCATCTGTCACAGTTCGCCGCACTGCGGTAGATCAACAACTCCAGCGAGTGACCAAGACCCAAGTCCCATCG
>JAVXWP010000082.1:0-74850 GCA_032230695.1 Actinomycetota bacterium
AGGCCATGGGAATCGCCTCGGCCAGCATCTACGCCTGCTTCGGCAGCAAGGAGGACCTGTTCCGCAAGGTCATGGCGCTCTACGGCACGACCTCGGGCGAGCCGCCCAGGCGCGCGCTGCGCGAACAACCGACCACACGCGCCGCGGTCCACGCCATGTTGCGTGCCACCGCCGATGAGATCACCCGCCCCGAAACCCCGCATTACTGCATGCTCATCCTCGCCGCGCCGACCGGCGCCGTGGAAAACCACGCGGTCCGAGAGTTCCTGGCCGGCCTCCGGCACGACATGCGCACCACCATCAAAGACCGACTCGCCCGCGGCGTCACCGACGGCGATCTCACTGCGCCGCCCGCCAGCCTCGACGCCATCGCCCGCTACTACACCACCGTGGTTCAGGGCCTCTCCATACAAGCCCGCGACGGCGCCGACCGCGCCGAGCTGGAAGCGGTCATCACCTGCGCGATGGCCGCCTGGGACACGCTCACGTCCGCGCCGTCGCACCAAGCGAGCTAGTGGCTCGTCCCGGAAACAGGACCTCCCACCTGGGGACACCGACTCTTCTGCGGCCAGAGCTACGGAAGCGCAGGCGCCACTCCCTCGCCGGCGTGACCGTGCCAGGTGGCGTGCAGCCGTTCAGCGAGTTCCGCGGCTTGGCGGGCTCCTGCCTCGTAGGCCGGCAGCCAGGCCGCCCGGCTGTGGAGGTCGGGGCCGAAGGCATTCACGGCCGCCGGGTTGGGGTTGATCATGACCACCGTGTCCGCGCCGACTGCGGCGAGTTCCTGGTGCAGCGGCTCGCGGGGGAACAGATGGGCCAATGGCTCGACGACGATCAGTGTGCGGGCACCCGCCGCGAGGTCGGCGTTGGTGGCGGACCACAGTCCGCCGTCCATGTAGCGGCGGCCGCTGATGGTGATCGGCGGGGAGGTGCCAGGGAAGGCCATGCTCGATGCCACTGCGGGCACCAGCGGCACACCGCTGGCGCGGTGCCACACCTGGCGTTGTGCGGTTTCGGTGTCCACTGTGGTGATCAGCAGCCGGCTGTCTGGCCATTCCCGCGCGGTGATCAGTGCTTCCATTCGGGCGAGCTGAGCCTGCTCGGTGGCGGCCCCCAGCGCGATCGCGAGCTGCCCGACCCGGCGGCGGGCTGTCATCGGGTCCAGGTTGGGATCGTTCAGCACCGCGAACACTTCGCCGAGGTGTTCCGGGTTGGGCGCGGGCGGGGCATTCCCGGTGTCGGCCGGGGCCCGTGGCGTAGCGAGCGGGCCAAGGGCCTGGCCGGTGGCCAGTATCGCGCCGATGATCGCGCCGGCCGAAGTGCCGACGACAAGGTCGGCCTCGGCCATATCCACGCCACGGTCACGGAGCTCGGCGGCGAGCCCGGCCATCCAGGCCGTGCCGACGACTCCGCCGGCGCCCAGCACGACCGCCCGTACCCCGGTCGTTGACCCATCCGGGCCGATCATGGTCGGCATCTCGTCGTTCATGAGGGGTATGGCTCCTCGTTCCGGGCCGTGCGCAGGGCGTCGGCCCACCACCGCAGTTGCCGCATCATGCTATGGAGCGCCTCGCCGGCGGCGCTGTCGGGATAGCCCACGGCCGGGTCGGCAGCTGGTCCCCACGGGTTGTGCAGGCTGACCGTGTCGCGGACGGTCACGGCGTGCAGTTCGGCGAAGACCAGACGGAGTGCTTCGACCGCCCGCAGTCCACCGGCCATTCCGCCGTAGGACACGAAGGCGACCGGCTTGGCCCGCCACTCGTCCCTCAGTGTGTCGATAGCTGTCTTCAGGGGACCGGGGTAGCTGTGGTTGTACTCGGGAGTGACCACGACCACGGCGTCGGCCCGGCCGATGCGTGCGGCGAACGACGCGACGTCGGGGTGCTCGCCCATGGTGTGCGGGAAGGTCAGGTCGGCCAGGTCGATGACATCGGTGTCGATGTCCGCCTCGGCCAGGCGTTTATGCACCCATGCGCCGATGTGGCCACCGAACCGTCCATTTCGGACGCTACCGACGATGACGGCCACGCGGAGATTTTCGACTGTGGTAGCGGAACTCATCAAATGTCCTTGCTGTTGTTGTCGAGGTTGTCGAGGTTGTTGATAGTTGATGGTTCGCGTTGGCGGCGTTCCGCGTGGCGCAGCCAGGCGGAAGCGCCGGTCGCGAGGGCGCAGATGAGGGCGAGTACCGCGAACGCGCCCCGGAAGCCCGTTGCCGCACCGGAAACGAGACCGCGGGAGAGCACGATCACGCACAGCGCTCCTCCGACAGTCCCGCCCAACCGCATGACGATGTTGGTCAGCGCGGTGGCATCACCGAGATCGGCCGGGCGGACGGACCCGTAGGCAGCGGTCATCGCCGGCATCATCGACAGGCCCAGCCCAGCGCCGCGCACGAACAGCAGGGCCTGCACCAGCATCATCGGTGTGTCCGGCCCCAGCCACGGCCATGGCACGGTGCTGGCCAGCACCACCAGCGACCCGGCCAGCGCGACCGCGCCACCGCCGTAGGAGTCGGCGAGCCGTCCGGCGAACGCCACGACGGCGGTGGTGCCCAAGCCGAGGGACATCAGCAGCAGCCCGGTCGAGGCCGGTCCCGAGCCGAGCCGGATCTGGAACCACAGCGGTAGCAGCAACACCGCGCCGAAAATGCTGGCCCCGCCGAGCAGCACGCTGAGCAAACTCGACGCCATCACCGGGCGGGCGGCCAATCGCAGGTGCAGCACCGGATGCGTGCTACGCAGCGACCACCAGATGAACACCGCGACCGCGCCCAGCCCGACGGCCGCGAGGATCACGTACAACGGCTGGGCCGCGCTGCCCGGAGTCCCGAGTTCGGTGAGCGCGTAGACCACCAGCGGCAGCCCTGCCGACACCAGCGCCAACCCCAGCCAGTCCATCCTCGGCGGCGGCTGCCGCTCGCCGCGAGGGACGAACCGCAGCCCAAGCACCACGGCGACCACCCCGATCGGCACGTTCAGCCAGAACAGCACGGGCCAGGAGAATCGAGTCAGCAGGAACCCACCGACGCTGGGGCCCACGATCGGGGCGAGCCCGACCACCAAGCCCAGCACTCCCATCATCCGGCCCAGCCGTTCAGGACCGATCGCAAGACCAATGACTGTCTGTCCCGCGGCGACGAGCACGCCGGCGGTCATGCCCTGCACGCTGCGCGCTCCGATCAGCAGTCCGGCCGATGGCGCCAGGGCGCACAGCGCCGAGGTGAGTACGAACGACGCCATCGCCCACAACCACAGCCGGCCGGCGCCCAGGCGCCGGGTCAGCCACGGGGTCAATGGCAGCGCCGCCGACAGCCCGAGCAGATAGGCCGTGGCAACCCACTGGATCTCCGCCAGCCCGACCCGCAGGCTCGCCCGCATCGACTCCAGCGCCACCGCGACGATCGAGCCGTCCATGTTTCCCAGGAACGCGCCCAGGGCCATCACCGACGCCGCCGTCCATACCGCACGCGGGATCGGCTGGACTACCGCGCCGGCAGCGGTAGACAGACCTCCATCGGCTCCAGACTCGCGTAGATCGCTCATGGCACCTACGCTAGAAGTTGAACAAATGTTGAAGTCAAGGAACGAGGGATCATGACTTCCGCCACACCCGCAGTACTCACGACCGGGCCGGTGTCCAAACCGGACTCCGAGCCGACGCTGACCGTCAGCGACCTGGCCCGCGCCGGCGGAATCGCCCCTTCAGCGGTGCGGTTCTACGAAAAGCACGGGTTGATCGCCAGCAAACGCACCCGCGGCAACCAACGGCGCTTTCACCACGTCGACGAATGTCTCGTCAAGATCATCCGCGTGGCGCAGCGTGTCGGCCTGTCCGTTGCCGAGATCCGGGAGCAGATGTCCGACCTGCCCCAGGACCGCGCGGATATCACCATCGACGACTTCCTCCGGGTACGCCACCGGCTGGAACGCGAGGCGCGCCAACGCATCCAGGCACTCACCGACGTACTGAACGACTTCACCACGGACCAGAAACTCTGCGAGATACCGCCCAAGAACCCAACGGACACGCGGAACGTCGCAACCACTCAACGCGCCGTCGGTCCACGGAAACCGTGACGAGCGCGCGGTGCTCAACCCAGACCCCGCACATTACTTCTAGGTTCGCGTCCATGGCCCTGCCCGGGAATCTCAGCCGCCGAGGGTTGCTCAGCTCGTCCGGCTCCAGTTCGCGAACATGTCCACGGTGTTCCACCCCAGATTCTCGAAGTCGACTTTCACGCGGACAATCCCGGCCAGTGGATGCTGCACTGCCACAACATCTGCCAAGGCCCAATCGGGCACGATGACCACAGTGTCTATCTGGAATGACCAGCCCGACGCGCTGTCGTCACTCTAAATGGCGCCCCGTCCACACCTCGTGAGTGTCTCGCGGGGTTTGGAACTCCGCGAAACACTCACGAGCCACCCTCCTGGTCCGCCGATTGGACTAGCCGACGGCGGCCGGGAGTTGGTTGCCGGAGATGATCGCAGTCGCCAGGTCGTTCAGGCGAAGAACGCGTCGTCTCCGGCCTGGTCGGCGTGCAGCTCCAGCAGGTCGGTGGCGCGGCCCGCGTAGAAGGTGAACAGGATCGAACCACGGCTGACCCTGGTGACGCCGTTGCGGGTCGCGGTGGTCTGGTGGATCGCCACGACGTGCCCACGTCCGTCGCTGTGGGTCTCGACCAGGTCGGCGCGGAAATGTCCCTGGGTCAGCTCGCCGAGCTTGCCGTAGTAGCCGAGCACGGCGTCGAGGCCCTTGTATTCGCCTGCGAGCTGGCCCTTGCCGGGAACGTGCTGTGTGCAGTCCTGCGCGAGCACCGACTTCAACCGGGGGATGTCCTGGGTGTTGAACGCGGCGTAACCGGTGCGCACGGCGGCCACATTGGCGTCCTCGTAGGGCGCCACCTTTTGCGCGGGGCCCTTGGCGTAGGCGGTCGCCTCCGGCGAGATGTCGAGGGTGACACAGGTCTTGTCGCCGATCACCCATGCGTCGTGGCCGGGTGGAATGTCGGCCAGGTCGCCTGCGTTGATCTCGCGTTCGGTGCCGTCCTCGAGTCGGATGCCCATGGAGCCGGCCAGCACGTAGACCAGGTGGTGGACCTGGCATGTGTCCGTGCCCGCAAGCGGTTTGACATCCTCCGACCACCGCCAACCCTGCTCGAAGGAGCCCATCCCGATCGTCATGCCGCCCGCGCTCGCGAGCGCCGCCTGTCCGTGGGCGTGGAACTGCCGGACCTCTCCGTCACGTTCCAGATTGCTGATCATTACGTCTGCCATCGCAACCTCCAACGGTTACCAGCCGGGCGCGTGCCGTCCGGCTGCCGAGGCAAGGCGACAAGGAACGGGTCCCCGCCGCCACCTCCATACTGCGCGCATACCGAACGGCACACCAGAACCGAAATGCCCACGGCCAACCGAGGCGAGTTCCGCACGGCTTTTTCCGTGGTGCCGGCATCGCCCGAGTCCATCGCTTGTCGGACCGTGCGCCGGTTTCCCGGTCCCACGCTCATCCCTCGGCGATTCCTCGGAACCGGCGCAATCGCAGGCTGTTGGACACGACGAAACAGCTGGAGAAGGCCATGGCCATCCCCGCGATCATGGGGTTGAGCATGCCGATGGCGGCCAGGGGCAGGGCGGCAAGGTTGTAGGCGAAGGCCCAGAACAGGTTGCCCTTGATGGTGGCGAAGGTCCGGCGGGACAACCGGATGGCGTCCACCGCCGCGCGCAGGTCACCGCGCACGAGGGTGAGATCGCTGGCGTGCATAGCGGCGTCGGTGCCGGTGCCCATCGCCAGGCCGAGGTCGGCGGTGGCCAGTGCGGCGGCGTCGTTGACCCCGTCGCCGACCATCGCGACCACGTGGCCGCGGGCCTGCAGGTCCATGATCACGCGGACCTTGTCCTCGGGGAGTGCACCGGAAATGACCTCGTCGATGCCCACCTCGGCGGCGACGGAAAGGGCGACCGCCTCGCTGTCGCCGGTGAGCAGCATCGGATCCAGCCCGAGCGCCCGCAGCTCCCGCACGGCCTGCGCCGAGGTCGGTTTGACCGTGTCCGCGACGACGAGTACCGCGCGGGCTCGGCCATCCCAGGCGACGGTGACTGCGGTGTGTCCGGCGTCCGCCGCGTTGCGTTGTGCCGTCCGCAGTGTCTTCGGCAGCGGCCCGTCCCAACGGCCGACCTGCACGGTGCGTCCTTCGACCACACCGGTGACACCGACGCCGCCCAGCGACCGGAATTCGTTGACGGGGGGCAGTTCGCCGCCGCGCTCCACGGCCGCGGCGGTGATCGCCCGGGCGATCGAGTGTTCGGAGGCGTGTTCCACTGCCCCGGCCAACCGCAGCGCCTCGGCCACATTGCCGCCGATGTCGCAATACACGTCGACCAGGCTCATCCGGCCCGTGGTGACGGTGCCTGTCTTGTCCAGCACCACGATGTCCACCCTGCGGGTGGACTCCAGCACCTCCGGCCCCTTGATCAGGATGCCCAATTGGGCACCGCGGCCCGAGCCCACCAACAGCGCAGTCGGCGTGGCCAACCCAAGCGCGCACGGGCAAGCGATGATCAGAACTGCCACCGCCGCCGTGAACGCCGCGCCGGCACCCGCGCCGATGCCGAGCCAGAAACCCAGGGTCATCACCGCCAGCGCGATCACTACCGGCACGAAGACCGCGGAGACCCGGTCGGCCAGCCGCTGCACCGCAGCCTTCCCGATCTGCGCTTCCTCGACCAGCGCAGCGATTCGCGCCAACTGTGTGTCGGCACCGACCTGGGTAGCCCGCACCACCAGGCGCCCGCCACTGTTCACCGCGGCACCGGCCACCGGGTCGCCCGGCTCCACCTCGACCGGCACCGACTCGCCGGTCAGCATGCTCAGATCCACCGCGGAGCGGCCATCCTCCACCACCCCGTCCGTCGCGATCTTCTCACCGGGCCGCACGACGAACCGGTCCCCGACCATCAGATCCTCGATGGGGATGCGGTGTTCGGCGCCGCCCTGCAGCACCGCGACATCGTTCGCCCCCAGCTCGAGCAACGCCCGCAGCGCCGCTCCGGCCCGCCGTTTGGCCCGAGCCTCGAAGTACCGGCCGGCCAGAATGAACGTCGTAACCCCGGCGGCCACCTCGAGATAGAGGGTCTCGCCGGCCGGCACCCGCTCCAGCATCAGTGAGAACTCATGGCGTAGACCGATCCGGCCCGCGGCGCCGAACAGCACCGCGTAGGCCGACCATCCGAACGCCGCCGTGACCCCCAGCGACACCAGGGTGTCCATGGTCGCCGCGGCATGCCGCAGGTTCGTCCACGCCGTCCGGTGAAACGGCCACGCGCCCCAGACGACCACCGGTGTGGCCAGCACGAGCGACACGAACTGCCAGGCAGGGAACTGCAGCGGCGGCACCATCGACAGCACCACCACCGGAAACGCCAGCACCAACGAAACCACAAGCCGCCGGCGCAACGACTCTGCCCTGTCCTCGCCCCTCGCCGCATCCGACTCCGCACGGCGCGACACTTCAGCGGTATACCCGGCCGCCTCAACCGCCGCTACGATGTCCGCCGCCGACAGCGTCGACGGATAGAAGACCCGAGCCTTCTCCGTGGCCAGGTTGACCGTGGCCTGCACGCCGTCCAGCTTGCCCAGCCGCCGCTCGACCCGGCCCACGCACGCAGCGCAGGTCATCCCACCGATCAGCAGCTCCAGCTGCCGCGTCGCCACCCGCTCGGCTTTCTCGACAACGTCACTCATCGTGCCCCTATCCACTGCGGATCGCTGCGCACGGCTTCAGGACTCGAGCCGGAAGCCGGCCGCGCTGACCACGGCGCTGACCTGCTCCTGCGGCAATGACGCTTGGCTGGTCACCGTGACCGCGCCACTGGCTACATCGACGTCGACCTGCTGCACGCCCTCCAATGTGGTCATCTGTTCGGTGATCGTGGATGCGCAATGCCCGCAGCTCATGCCTCGGACGGTGTAGACCGACTTCATCGCCATCGTGTGCTCCAACCCTCGCGGTGCGATACATTCAGTAAGTTGGCTCAGCCCATCGCAAAGTTCCCTACGTCACACGATCGAGTGACCCTCCCGCTTTAGGGGTTACACGCACGGTGTCTCACGGCCTGCGTCTGACTTCGAAAGGTGTCAGCTGATGCTGCAAAACGGTGCGATGTGCGAACTGCTGACCAAAGGTGCAACCGGCCTTATGCTGGCACTCATATCCTCTCGACTTTACGAGGACGTTTAAACTTTGGTCCTTCGACGTAAGCCCCAATGTACTAGTTTTTCGGAGCAAAATAGCTGAAAACCTTCATCGAGCACTTTTCTCTTGATTTAGTTCCCGAGGAGGAATCCCGATTAAATGAACTGGGAGTTTTGCGAGTAACTGGTAAGTCTATATTTTCGATCTCGTCACATGATCTGCTGATCGGCTATATTACCGCGGGCAGCTTGTACCTATCCGAGGATGATCTGTCGTATGGTGAACCAACGGCAATCGGCAATAAGGAACTATCCGGTCATGTTATCAAGACAGGTTACTACAATTCATAGGAGCGACCAGCACGAAACCGACGACTGGTAGCGCTTGTACGGCGAAGCGGCCGTTCGCGGGGTCGTCAACGGCATGTACCACTTGTCGGTGCACGGGACGGCTGCGTTGCGAGAGACTCTGGCGTTTCTCTGTCGTCATCCCCTGGCTCGCGCCGGGTGAGTCCTCGGTGCACGACCTCGGGCCGTCACCGACGACAACTCAAAGGGTGAGAGTCGCTGTCATGATCAAGCCAGGCCCCCGGAGTCGCGCAGGGTTCGTCGTTCGGGGGCGACCGCGCCCGATTCGCCGGCCGGATCATTATCGAATGTTCTGCCCGGCTTCCCTTGCGGCTTCGACGAATGACCGGGCGGCCGGGGCGATTCCGTCGGCGTGGTAGGCGACCCCGATGCCGAGTTCCGGCCGGGGGCCGTGGATCGGCCGGTAGGTGATCCCGGGCCGGTCGAGCCGTTGCATCTGGGAGGCGATGAACCCGAGACCGACTCCGGAGGCGACCAGCGCGATGATCGACTGTGCTGGGTGGGCCTCCATCGCGATCTTCAGCGTGAAACCCGCCTCCTGACACAGCAGGAGCACCGTGTCATACAGCTGCGGGGCGATCTGTCGCGGGAAAATCACCACCGGTTCGCCCTCCAGGTCGGCGAGGGTCACCGCCTCGAGCTTGGTGAGGGGATGTCCCTCGGGCAGGGCGAGCTGGTAGGGCGCTTTGCCGATCTCCTCGGTCGCCAGGGCGGGGTCGTCCAATGGTGGGTGCACCAGCCCGACGTCGATCTCGCTCAACCGCAGGGCTCGCTCCTGCTCGGCGGTCGTCATCTCCCGGATCACCAGGCCGACGTTGGGTAGCCGGCGCCGGAAGGCGGCGACTATTTCGGGCAGGATCACGTACAGCGCGGGAGCGGTTGTTCCCACTGTGAGCTGGCCGATCTCGCCGCGATCGGTGCGTACCGCGCGCGTGGCGGCGAGGTCCATCTGCTTGATCAACTTGCGTGACTCGTCGAGGAACACCTCTCCGGCCCTGGTCAGCGACACCGTGCGTTTGGTGCGGTGCGCGAGGCGGACGCCGAGTTCGTTCTCCAGCCGCCGGATCTGCTGGCTCATCGCCGGCTGGCTGATGTGGCAGCGATCGGCCGCGCGGTGGAAGTGCAGCTCTTCGGCGAGTGCGACGAAGCATTCCAAGCCAGTGCGATCCATGGCGCCGATCCTTCTCTGATAACTCTGACGAATCAATCAATGACGACAAAGAGTTGGAGATAATTGAAGAGTGCTCTTAACGTGGCATGCGCCACTAAGTGAAGGAGAGCACTGGATGTTGTCGCCGAAGCCCGATGGTTCCGCGATCCGCATCACCGCCGTGGAGACGACGGTGGTCAACGCGGAGCTACGGAACTGGATCCTCGTCAAGGTCCGCACCGATCAGGACGGATTGTACGGCTGGGGCGAGGCGAGCCTGAACTGGAAGACGCGAGCGGTGACCGGCGCGATCGAGGACCTGGCTCCGCTGATCATCGGGCGGGACCCTCGCGACATCGAACAGCTCGTCCGGGTGATGACCAAGCACAGCTACTACCGGCTGGGCATCATCGGGATGACCGCGATCAGCGGCATCGAACACGCCCTGTGGGACATCTTCGGCAAGTCGGTCGGCCAGCCGGTGTGGCGGCTGCTCGGCGGCAAGGTTCGCGACTCGGTCCGCGTCTACACCCACCTCGGCCTCGGCGACATGCGCTCGGTCTACGACACCGCCGACGCCGGACGGTTGCGGGAGAAGGCAGCGGCCGTGGTCGAACGTGGCTACGACGCGCTCAAGGTCGTTTTCATCCCCTACGGCCACCACCTGACCGTCGCTGCCGAACGTCGTCAAGTCGACAAACTGATGGCGACGTTGCGCGACACCGTCGGTCCGGACGTCGACATCATGGTCGACTTCCACGGGCGGCCGGCGTCCATCGCGGCAGCGCTGCAGTACATCGATGTCCTCGCGCCTTACGACCCATTGTTCTGTGAGGAGCCGGTCGCGCCGGGCGACACCGAGGCCCTGCGGATCGTGGCCGAGCGCGCACGGTGCCCGATCGCCACCGGCGAGCGGCTCGTGGGCTTAAAGGAGTTCCTGCCGATCTTCGCCGCCAAGGCCGTGCACGTCGCCCAGCCCGACCTCAACCACACCGGTGGGTTACTGGAGGGCAAGCGGATTGCCGCCGTCGCCGACGCTGAGCTCGTCGGGATCGCCCCCCACAATCCGAACGGGCCGATTGCGGGCGCCGCCGCCTTGCACTTCGACGTCAGTACCCCGAATTTTCTGATCCAGGAGGAGATGAGTGGAGCCGTGAGCTGGTATGACGAGGTGGTCAGCACGCCGATGACGCGGACCGGGAACCACTGGGAGATCCCGACCGCGCCGGGGCTCGGGGTCGAGGTCGACGAGCGGGAAGCGGCCAAACACCCATTTCAACCCGAAGTGCAACACAGCAGCTCGGCCGTTCTCGCCGACGGAACGGTGGTGGACTGGTGAACGCCGGATTGCGTACCTTCGCCCAGCCGGCCGGCGTCTACAACGCCACGCCACCGCGTGTCGTCTTCGGCCCCGGCAGTGTCTCCGGGTTGCGGGACGAGGTCGAGCGGCTCGGTGCCTCCCGCGCACTGGTGGTCACCACCCCCGGGCGCAAGGGACTCGGCGATCGACTCGCCTCGGCCATCGGTGACCGTTGCGCCGGACTACTGCCCGACGCCGTCAGCCAGGTGCCGATCGAACTCGCGCGCAGTGGCCGTGACAAGGCCACAGCCGCGGGTGCCGACTGCCTCATCGCCGTGGGCGGCGGTGCGGCGACCGGGCTCTGCAAGGGAATCGCGTACGAATCCGGCTTGCCGATCATCGCGGTCCCGACCACGTACTCCGGCTCCGAGATGACCGGGTTCTGCGGCATGACCATCGATGGCGTCAAGCGCATGCACCAGAGCATGGCGATGCGTCCCTCCACGGTCATCTACGACGCCGAGCTGTCCCTGTCTCTGCCGCTGCAGGTCAGCGCATCAAGCGCGATGAACGCACTCGCGCACAGTGTGGACGCGGTCTATCTGCCCAGCCTCAGCCCGTTGCTTGCGCCGGCGGCGATCGAGGGCGCCCGGGTCATAGCCGATACCCTGCCCCGGCTTCTCGCTGCGCCCACCGATCTCGGGCTGCGTAACGAGATGCTGTACGGCGCCTACCTGGCAGGTGCCGCGTTGACCGGCGGGTTCGCCATCCAACATGCGATCGCCCACATGCTCGGTGGCAGCTTCGGCGTCGAGCACGGTGTCGCGCACGCCGTGGTACTGCCCTACGTCACCGCACACCTGGTGCGTCGCGCACCGGAGCAGCTCGCCCGGGTCGCCGAAGCGGTGGGCACCGACAATCTCGCCGGGCACTTCTGGGACATCGCTGCCGGCGCGGGCCTGCCGGTGAGCTTGGCCGGGGTCGGGATCGGCGAAGACGACCTGGACCGGGCGGTGGAGATCGCGGTCACCGCGGACGACGACCCACATGGGGCGGGCAATCCGGCACCGGTGACCGAGGAGGCCGTTCGTGACATCCTGCGCGCGGTCGCCACGGGAGATCGACCGGGTGGGCCACGGTGAAGATCTTCCTGATCGGCGAGGCCGCCGAGCACGAAGCCGACCTGAGCCCGCACCTGGACGTACCGCACGAGATCGTGGCGTTGCCGAGAGAAGCGGCCACGTCCGCGCGTTATGACGACGCGATCGGAGTGGAGGACGTCGTTGTCTCACTGCGGTTGCGGCGACCGGACGGTCAGATGCCCGCGCCGCGGCTGCTGCAGGTGCCTGGGGCCGGCCTGGACGGGATCGACCTGGCGGCGCTGCGGCCGGAAACCACCGTGGCCAACGTGTTCGAGCACGAGGCGCCCATCGCGGAATACGTTCTCGCGCGCCTGCTCGAATGGGAGATCCGCGCCGGGCAGCTGCAGGTCTCGTTCAGCCCGTCCGCCTGGTCGGACCTCTACCGCCACCGGAGCCCGCACGGGGAGATCCTTGGCAAGTCGCTCGGCATCGTCGGCTACGGCCGGATCGGGCGGGCGATCGCCGCGCGGGCGGCCGCCTTCGGCGTCGATGTCGTGGCGGCTGACGACTTCGCCGGTGGTGACGAGTCGGCCACGGTGGTACCCACCGAGCGACTGCCCGAGGTCCTCGCCGGCTCCGACTACCTTGTCCTCGCGTGCCCCCTCACGCCGGACACCACCGGGCTGATCGATGCGGCGGCGTTGCGCCGGATGCCCTCGCACGCGGTGCTGGTCAATATTTCCCGGGCGCAGATCGTCGATCAGGACGCGCTCTACCCGGCGTTGCGTGACGGTGAGATCGGTGGTGCCATCCTCGACGTCTGGTATGGCTATCCGACAACCTCCGCCGACGATGTCACGCCCGCTTCCCAGCCGTTCTGGGACCTGCCGAACGTCTGGTGCACGCCGCATTCGAGCGCGTGGACCAGCCAGCTGCCACGGCGCAGGTATGCCGTTATCGCCGAGAACATCAACCGGCTCACCGCCGGGAAACCGCTGCGCAACGTCGTTCGCACGGCTACCTGAACCAGCATGTCGAGTGGTCCAGCTCAAGGAGGAGCAAACCATGAACGCCACCCCAACGCGTGAACAGATCTGGCAGGAATCCCGCCGACGCCTTGTCCCCGGAACGGTGATCGGCAGTTTGATCGAGTGGTACGACATCGCGGTCTACGGCCAGGCCGCCGCACTCGTGTTCGGGACGCTGTTCTTCCCACAGTTCTCCGATACGGCAGGTCAGGTAGCCGCCTTCGCCACGTTTGGCGTCGGCTATTTCGCCCGGCCGGTCGGCGCGGTGATCTTCGGTCACCTCGGCGACAAGTACGGGCGCCGATTCGCGCTGGTGTCGACGCTCGTGTTGATGGGCCTGGCGACAGTTGTGATCGGCCTGCTGCCCACCTACAAGAGCATCGGACTTCTCGCTCCGGTGCTGTTGGTGGTCTGCCGGTTGCTGCAGGGCCTCGGCGTCGGCGCCGAATACGTCGGCGCGGTCACGTTGGTCGCCGAGTTCGCGCCGACGAAGCGGCGTGGCTACTACGCCTCGATGCCCGCGTCCGGGGTGTTCCTCGGCATCGGGCTTGCCGCGGCGGTGAGCGCCGCAGTGGCCACGCTGTCCGAAAGCCAGCTGATGAGCTGGGGATGGCGGATCCCGTTCCTGCTGAGTTTCGTCGTGGTGGGTATCGGACTGCTCATCCGGCTGAAGGTGCCGGAATCGCCCGTGTTCGCCCAACTCAAGGAAGCTCGCGCTCGTACGAAGGTCCCCGCGCTCACCATGATCAAGACCATGCCGAAGCGATTCTTATTGGTCATGGTCGCCAATGGCATCCTCGCCTTCAACATCTACGTGGTGCAGACATACTCGCTGAGCTACTTGGCCAAACACGGCGTCGCGAAGAGCACCGCACTCGTCGGCCTGCTCTTCGGGTGCGCGGTCGGCGCCGCGGCGATTCCGATCGTCGGCATAGTGTCGGATCGTTCCGGACGCAAACCGGTCTACCTCGCGGTGACGGTGGTGTGCGCTGTGGTTCCGTTCCCGTTCTTCTGGCTGCTTGACACCCGCAACCCCAT
Organism: Actinomycetota bacterium; assembly: GCA_032230695.1. GTDB lineage: Bacteria > Actinomycetota > Actinomycetes > Mycobacteriales > Pseudonocardiaceae > Amycolatopsis. Next base: position 14,161 of record JAVXWP010000082.1, read on the forward strand.
CTTGATCCTGGTGGCGTTCGGTCTGGCACTCGGTAGCTGCCTGGCGATGTTCGGCTCGCAAGCGGCCTACTACGCCGAGTTGTTCCCCGCCGCATACCGGTTCAGCGGTTTCGCACTGGGCCGGGAGATCCCCGGGGCGGTGCTGTCCGGGCCCGCACCGGTGATCGCGGTCGGGCTGGTCAGTCTCGGTACCGGCTCGCCTCATCTGCTTGCCGTGGCGATGATCGTGGTCGCGGTCGCCGGCTTCTTCGCGGTGGTAGCCCTGCCGGAGACTCGGGGCGTTGATCTCAACCTGGTGTCACCGGAGACGTCCAAGAAGGCGGAGGCGCGGTCCCTGAACTGAGAACGAGTCTCTGAAGGCCACCTTGGATGGCGTCCCCACGCGAGGGACTCCAACGCCCTCAAGGTGGCCTTCAGAGATATCGCCGGGCGGCGGTCCGATAGTGCCGAGGCGCGCGCGGCGTTGCCCGCTAATTGGTCTGGACCGCTGGTTCTGACAGTCGGTCACGGAGTCCGATCGGGGAAGGAATCGCCCACGCGGAAATCAGAATTCCCAATGTTTCCTGACTTATTTTAAGACGTGTATTGACCCTCCTCTGTGACCGCCATTACATTGCACGACGTTGGCTAGCCAGCTGACAGCCTTCTTTAAAGCGACGCAGGAGAGCACTGTGACCCGTGTCAGAACCGTCACGCTCGCGGCCGCGGTCGTGGCCATGTCCGTCACCGGACTCGGTCTCGCCACGGCGCCGGCGGCCGGCGCCGCCGTGGTGCCAGGCACTTACGCCGTAACCGGTAGTGGCAGTGGCAAATGCGTCGACGCGCGGTCCGCCGCGTCCGCGAACGCCACGGCCGTGCAGCAGTACACCTGCAATGGAAGCACCGCGCAGCAATGGGTGTTCACGGCTGTCGACAGTGGGTACTTCCAGATCGGCACCGCAGCCGCGCCGTCCCAAGTCTGGGACGTCACCAACGTCTCGACCGCCGACAGCGCCCCGATTCAGCTGTGGGCCTACGGCGGCACCGGCAACCAGCAGTGGCAGCCCGTCGACGAGGGCAACGGTCGGTACCACTTCATCAACCGCAACAGCGGGAAGTGCCTGGATGTGCCGAACGCGTCGACCGCTGACAGCGTGCAGCTGCAGCAGTACACCTGCAACGCCTCGGCGGCGCAGTCGTTCTCGCTGAATGGTGGCGGTGGGACCACGCCGCCACCCCCGCCGGGAACCCCGGACTTCGGCCCGAACGTGACGGTCTTCGACCCGACGATGTCGGCGTCGACGATCCAGAGCAAGCTCACCTCGGTCTTCAACGCCCAGCAGTCGGCGCAGTTCGGCACCGCGCGCACCGCGCTGCTGTTCAAGCCGGGCACCTACAACGTGGATGCCAATCTCGGTTTCTACGAGCAGGTCGCCGGGCTCGGGCTCACCCCCGGCCAGGTCACCATCAACGGCCAGGTACACGTCGAGGCGGACTGGCAGAGCGGCAATGCCACGCTGAACTTCTGGCGGGACGCCGAGGGTCTGACCATCAACCCGCCCGGAGGTACCAACACGTGGGCGGTCTCGCAGGCCGACCCGCTGCGGCGGGTGCAGGTCAACGGCAACCTGAAGCTCGACGACGGCGGCTGGTCCAGCGGCGGCTTCCTGGCCGATTCCCGTGTCACAGGCCAGGTCCAGTCCGGTACTCAGCAGCAGTGGTTGTCCCGCAACGATCAGATCGGCAGCTGGACAGGACAGAACTGGAACATGGTGTTCTCCGGGGTCCAGGGCGCTCCCGCGGCGAACTCGTTCCCGAACCCGCCCTACACCGCGCTCACTCAATCGCCGGTGATCGCCGAGAAGCCGTACCTGTACGTCGACGGCGCCGGCGCCTACAACGTCTTCGTGCCCGCGTTGCGTACCAACAGTTCGGGCACGTCCTGGGCCAACGGCAACCCGGCCGGTACCTCGCTGCCGATCAGCCAGTTCTACATCGTCAAGCCCGGTGATTCCGCGTCGACCATCAACGCCCAGCTGGCAGCCGGCAAGAACCTGTTGGTAACGCCCGGTATCTACCACCTGAACCAGACGCTCAACATCACCCGTCCGGACACCGTGGTGCTGGGGATGGGCATTGCGACGTTCGTGCCGGACAACGGCATCACGGCCATCTCGACCAGCGACGTCAACGGCGTGAGGATCGCCGGTCTGCTGATCGACGCCGGCACCACCAACTCGCCGGTGCTGATGCGGGTGGGACCCACCGGTTCGTCGGCCGACCACTCCGCCGACCCGACCGTGCTGTCCGACGTGAACTTCCGCATCGGCGGCGCGACGGTGGGCAAGGCGACCCAGTCGCTGGTCATCAACAGCAACAACACAATCACCGACGACACCTGGCTGTGGCGGGCGGATCACGGCAACGGCGGCACCGTCGGCTGGACCACCAACACAGCTCAGAACGGCCTTGTGGTCAACGGCAACAACGTGACTGCGTACGGGTTGTTCGCCGAGCATTACCAGCAGTATCAGACGATCTGGAACGGCAACGGCGGCAAGACGATCTTCTACCAGAGCGAAATGCCCTACGACCCGCCGAACCAGGCTTCCTATATGAACGGGTCGACCCAGGGCTGGGCCTCCTACAAGGTCGGTAACTCGGTGACCAGTCACGAGGCGTGGGGGCTCGGCGTCTACTGCCTGTTCCTCAACGACGCCAGCATCCACAACGAACGTGCCATCGAGGTGCCGAACACCTCCGGCGTGCGGTTCCACAACATGGTGTCGGTGATGCTCGGCAGCAACGCGGGCACAATCACCCACGTGATCAACAGTACCGGCGCCGCTGCCGGGCCGGGACACACGGTTACCGATCTGGTCAGCTACCCGTAGCTAGCTAGTGTTCTCGCTTCACCTTTCACCGCGGCGTTTCCCGGCCGGACACCTTCGGCCGGGAAACACCGCCTGACAAAGGAGAACGCATGTCGATCAAACCTGGCCGGCTCGGCCGCGGCCTGCTGTCCCTCACCGTCGTCGCAGCGGCGACATTCGCGGGTATACCTTCGGTTTCCGCGCAGCCGGCGCCGGTCCGGGCCACACCCGCCGCCGCTGTCCAGCCGGCGGCGGTTCCGGCGGCGCCTGCCGGGTTCACCACCACCTGGAGTGACGACTTCACCGGCGCCGCGAACTCCGCGCTGGACACCGGTACCTGGCGTTACGACGCCGGTCCCGGCAGCAGCTTCGGCACCGGCGAGATCGAGACGACGACCACCAGCACCTCCAACGTGTACCAGGACGGCAACGGTCATCTGGCGATCAAGGCCCTGCATTCGGGAACTGACCCGAACGCCGGCTGGACCTCCGGCCGGATCGAGACCCAGGGCGACGGCTTCGGCGCGCAACCCGGTGGCGTGGTGCGGATGCAGGCGTCCATCCAGCAGCCGAACCTGTCCACGGCGAACGGGGCCGGGTACTGGCCGGCGTTCTGGATGCTGGGCGCGCCGTTGCGCGTCGGCATCCCGTGGCCGGGCTCCGGCGAGGTCGACATCATGGAGGACATCAACGCCCGCAGCTCACTGTTCGGCACATTGCACTGTGGGGTGAGCCCGGGCGGAGCGTGCAACGAATCCACCGGTCTCGGCAGCGGTGAGCGTGCGTGTGGCGGCTGCCAGACCGGCTACCACACCTACGCGGTGGAGCTCGACAGGTCCACTTCACCCGAGCAGATCCGCTGGTATCTCGACGGAGTCAACTACTTCACCCTCAATTCCAGCCAGGTGGACGCCACCTCCTGGGCCAACGCGGTCGACCACAGTTTCTTCATCATCTTCGACCTGGCCATCGGCGGGGCGTTCCCGGCCGCTTTCGGCGGCGGACCCAATGCCGCCACCGCGTCCGGCGGTCAGCTCAACGTCGATTACGTGGCCGTGTACAACAAGCTGCCGGCCGGGCTGGGCACGAACATCGCCCAGGGTAAGCCGACCACGGCCTCGTCGACGGAAAGTGCCCTGTTCCCGGCGGCCAACGCCACCGACGGCAACGTGACCACCCGCTGGTCGAGTGGTTTCAGCGATCCGCAGTGGCTGCAGGTCGACCTCGGGCAGAACTACAACATCAACCACGCCACGCTGACGTGGGAGGCGTCGGCCGCATCGGCCTATCAGCTGCAAACCTCCACCGACGGCTCGTCGTGGACCACTGTCTACTCGAACAACAACAGTCCGGCCGATATCCAGAGCACCGCGTTGTCGGCCACCGGGCGCTATGTCCGCGTGTACGCGTCTAGCAGAGTCTCGCAATGGGGCGACTCACTGTACGAATTGGCGCTCTACGGCACACCCGCCTCCGGCGGAGGCGGTGGCAGTGGAAACACGTTGCTGTCACAGGGAAAGACGGCGACAGCTTCGTCCGCTGAGAGCACCAGCTTCACGGCGGCCAGCGCGGTCGACGGCAATACCGGTACTCGCTGGTCGAGCGGATTCGCCGATCCGCAGTGGCTGCGGGTCGACCTGGGCGCGAGTCACCCGATCAGCCAGATCGTTCTCAACTGGGAGGCCGCCTACGCGACAGCGTTCCAGATTCAGACCTCTGTGGACGGTTCGACTTGGAACACCATCTACTCCACCACAACCGGTACCGGCGGAGTCCAAACGCTGCCCGTGTCCGGAACCGGCCGGTATGTGCGGGTGAACGGCACGGCACGAGCTACCCAATATGGCTATTCCCTGTGGGAATTCCAGGTTTTCGGCAGCTGATCAAGTAACGCTCCATAGTGGACGCAGCAGAGACGCGCCCACGCACGATCGAGTGCTGGGTGGCGATAGTTGACTAGCTACTTTGTTGGCGGTTGTAGCTGGTAGGCCTGTCCGCTTTTCAGGACGAGGACGTGGAGTTCGGTGGCGCCTGGGGGTGCGACGGCGTGCCAGCCGGTTGCGGCGGCGCTGGGATGGTCGAGGCCGGTGATGCCGGCGCCGATGATGGTTCCGTTTCGGTCGGTGACGAGGACGCAGTCGCCCGCGGCGCCGGTGAGTGATGCCCAGCCGGACAGGATGGTGTCTGCGGCGAGGGGGGTGTCGATGACGCCATGGTCGGTGCCGGGCGCCCCTGGCAAGGGCAGCGGGATGGCGGTGTTCAACGGTAGTTGCCCGCCGAGTTCGTGTTCGTGGCAGCTGAGGGTGAAGTCGTCGGTGAATGGGTAGGCGCGCAGCGCGGTGGCGGCGGGGATGGCGGCGGGCTGGATGCGGAGTGCGTTCAGCGTGGCGGGGGCGTTGACGCGCAGGGCGATCTCGGCGAGTCGCAGTGGGGCGTAGTCGCGTTGGACGGCTGCGGCTTTCGCGCCGCCGATGGCGTGGGTCGCGAGGGCGAGTGTGAGGGTCATGGCGACGACGTATCGGGTTGGCCAAGCGGGCCGTCGCCGGGTGATCAGCACGAGTACCGCGCAGGTCGCCAGTGCGGCGACGATGACGTAGCGGCTGATGAGGCCGACGTTGCCGCCGGGGACGCTGCTGGAGGTGCGGCCGAGGGCCAGCATGACGGCCAGGGCGAGGGCATAGGCGCCGAGTCCGATCCAACCAGCCTCGGCGGAGGCCTCCACGCTTTGCGTGGCGCGGGCGTGAATGGTCGTCGTGGCGAGCAGCGTGAGTGCGGTGATGGTCAGCCCGCCCGCGATGATGGCGGCGAGGGCGAGGTCGGCCGACCAGAGGCCCCCGACCGCCGCGGCCATTGTGGACAGTCGGCCGTCGGGGTCGAACGCGGTGGTGGCGAGGGATTGTCCGCCGGCCGGTTTGGTCGCGAACCAGAAACCGATCACCAGGATCCCGATCGCGCCGGGTATCACGACGGCGAGACGTGGTGAGCGGCGTAACCACAGAATGAGGGAGAGAGCGAACCAGACCGGAAACGCCGCCCCGAAGCACAGACAACCCAATGCCGCGGCGAGGAAAGCGGGCCAGAGTTGTCCGCGGTGGGCAAGTGCGATAGCCAGCACGCTGAAGAACACCGCGGGGATCCAGCTGATCCCATTGGTGGCTTGGACCCAGAGTTCCATCGCGTGTGAGGACAGGATCAGGAACGTGAAACCTGCGCCCAGCGCGGCCCTCTTGATCGGGGTGAGCGTGGCCGGGAGCATGCTGACGAGCAGCGCCACCATGGCCACAGCCAGGAGAACGGTCAGGACGGTCAGCGCACGGTTGTCGCCGCCGAACCACGCGGCGTCGGCCCAGAACAGCAGTGACGGCACGAGGAACGGCTGATCCAGGTGATAGCTGAACAGTTCACCAGGAATCAGCGAGCCGTCGTCGTTGGTGATCTTGGTGAGAACGTGCCAGTAGTCCAGCAGGACGTGGATCCGTGGCGCCCGTACGGCGGCCAAACCGGCCAAGGCGGTCGGGATGATCGCCGTGGCTGCCAGCAGCCACGCCCACCGCGTCGCGTATCGAGGGGAAGCCGTATCGAAGTCCAGGGTGCCGGAGTGACGCTCGTCCGCGACACGTTGTGGTGCTGCCATGGATCGCTCCCCAATCGATGGTGATGACGGGCTTCCCCGGACCGATCGGTGAACGACCTTTGCATGAGCCCCCGGCGCAGAGTAACCGTCGTCCCGAACGTCATTGATGCACCCGTCGTCAGCTCAACTGCCGACATGCATCGAAGTCGGTGATTGTCGCTATCGGCCGAACTGGCGCTGCGGACCCGCCGGCATCGCGGCCACAAAGGACATACGTGCTGAGGAGGGGCCACCCGCGGCATGCCGGCACCAAGCTGAAACCTCTACCGTTCCCAACTGACCAACTGTCGCCCGAAGGGGTGATCAATATCCTTTCTATATTGACGACTGACAACATCCGTCCCTACGCTTCGCCTCATGACTGGCACCTTCTCTAGGCGTGGCTTCCTCAGTGTCGGGGCGGGCGCCGGTTTGGTTGCGGCCACGAATGTGGCGATAGGTCGGCTGGCGCTCGCGGACCATCAGCCGGCCGACCAGCCACCGCCGTCCGGCCAACTCACTTTCCCTTCTCCTGAACTGACGCCCTACGTCGACGAAATGCCCATCCCGCCGATCCTCCGGGGAAGTCAGAGCCTGGCGATCGCCGCGTCGAGTCACCAGTTCCATCGGGATCTCGGCAAGGCGAAGACCTGGTCGTACGGCGGCCAGTCCTATCTCGGCCCGACGATCGAGGCGGTCAGCGGGGAACCGATCGAACTCGAGTTCACCAACTCACTCGGCGCTCACCTGTTCGCGAATGACATCGATACCAGCCTGGACGGAGCGTCCGAAGAGGACAAAGTCAGCCCGCGCGTGTCCGTCCATCTCCACGGCGCCGTCACCGAACCGGCCATGGACGGTCACCCGGATTACACGTTCCTGCCCGGCCAGACCCTGACCTACAAGCACGAGAACGGCCAGGAAGCGGCGAATCTCTGGTACCACGACCACGCGATGGGCATCACCCGGCTGAACGTCGTCGCCGGGCTCGCTGGCATGTACTTCCTGCGCGACAAGTACGACACCGGAAGCTCGTCGAACAAGCTGGGGCTGCCCAGCGGGGACTTCGAAGTCCCGTTGATCCTGGCCGACCGGCGCTTCCACGACGACGGGTCACTGAACTTTCGGACTGTCACCTATGTCCCCGAGGGTCACTGGGAGGGCGGCCAGATCGGCGACCGGATGACCGTCAACGGCGTGGTGTCGCCGTACAGCATGGTTGCGGCCGGTCGCTACCGGTTCCGGGTGCTCAACGCGTCGAACGCCCGCAGTTACCACCTCTACTTCACCGACCGGAGGGCGTTCTGGGTCGTCGGCAACGACGGCGGCCTGCTCAACGCGCCGGTGCGCACGACCTCGGTGCGGGTCAGTCCTGGGGAACGCATCGACCTCGTCGTCGACTTCTCCGACCTGGCCAAGGGCGGCTACGTCGACCTCACCAACGACCAGGAGGAAGCGGCCGCCGTTGTCGCGGGCACCGGCGTGCGGCCGCTGACGGAACTCGTCCGCTTCATCGGCACAGGCAGCCGCGGAGACACCGGGACACTGCCTAACCGGCTGCGCGGCGGCACCGGGCAGCCACCCGTGCTGGCCCCACTGCGCACACCCGCCATCAAGCGCGTCGTGACACTCACCTCGGAACTCGCCCAGCGATGGCCGCCGATCGGCATGACGTTGAACAACCTCTGTTACGGCGACGAACCGACGGTGTCCCCGCGGCAGGGCACCACTGAAATCTGGGAGGTCGTCAACGCTTCGATCGAAGGCCACCCCATTCATCTGCATCTGGTGAACATGCGGCTGCTCAACCGCCAGAACCTCGACGTACCGGGCTACCTCAACACCTACCCCCGCCCGGAGGTCGGCACCCAATGGACTCCGCCGCCCGACCGGTTCCTCCTCGGAGCGCCGCAGGCGCCGGAGGACTGGGAAACCGGTAGCAAGGACACGATCAACTGCCCGCAGAACATGGTCACCCGTTTCCTGGTCCGGTTCCCGACCGCGGACGAACTCGGCTTCGATCCCGACGCTGTTTTTGTTTCCCCGCACGGAATGCAGCTGCAGGGCTACGTCTGGCACTGCCACATCATCGACCACGAGGACGACTGCATGATGGCCCGCTACCGGCTCATCAGCGACGGTTAGGACATCTCCATGCGCACCGCGACGACCAGCAGTGAAACAACCATCCAGCGAACCCCCGAGGAAGTCTTCGCCTTCGTCACCACCCCACTCAACTGGGTCGGCACCCACCCGGTGACCGCGGAGGTCAAGGGCGACGCCGACTCCGCCGCCGACATCGGCGCGCGGTGGATCGAGGTCATCCGCGCACCCGGCGAGACGATCGGCCAGGACACCCACTGGCTGGCCACCACCGCCGCGCCGGGGCACACCTGGGTCATCGAAACCGATCAGCTGGCCTTTCCCGGCGTCCGGTGCCAGATCGTGTACACCTTCGTGGCTCGTGACGGCGGCACTTACTTCCGCCGGGACATGTCCGTCCTGGTTCCCGACGACGCGGAGATCGACCCGGACGTCGTCGACGCGTTACTGGCCGGGGTCAGCGACTCGTCGATTCACGACCAGTACCTGGCGAACGTCAAAGCCAAGCTCGAAATGCCCCGCTGACTACAGGTGGGAAAAGGGCCCCGCGGAGGTTTGCGAAATGTTCTCTTCACGGTCCCGCCGGCTCGCCGAGATCGGCACGCCGCTGCCCCCCGCACACACCGATGTGATCATGCGGCGCGCGGTCGTGTTGGGCGCCAGCGTCGCCGGACTCCTGGCCGCCCGCGTGCTCAGCGACCACGCCGACGAAGTAATCATCATCGAGCGTGATGAGACGGACGGCACGCTGCCTCGGCGGGGCGTGCCGCAGGGAACCCAGGTCCATGCGGTACTCAAGGCCGGCGAAGTCCAGTTGGTCCGCTGGTTCCCGGGTTTCCTCGACGATGCGGCCGCCATGGGCATGCTGCTGCCTTCCCCGGACACACCGATCTCGATCACCATCAACGGCGTCGAACTGCCTGCCACGCCGATGCGACCGACTGTGCTGGCCACCCGCCCGTACCTGGAGTCGCTGGTACGCACCAGGACGCTGGCGGTGGACAACATCAGGCTGGTCACCGGCCGGGCCGCCGGCTTGGAGTTCGACGGTGACCGGGTAACCGGCGTGCGGTACGTACCCCAGAACGGCGCCGACGAGGTGACCGAGCGGGCCGACTTCGTCGTGGACGCGATGGGCCGGTCGAGCAGACTGGCGGACTGGCTGGCCGGCAGTGGTTGGCAACGGCCCGAGATGGTGCGGATGCCGATCAAGCTGAACTACGCGACCTGCCTGTTCGAGCAGGATGAACGAGTCAGCGACGTCGTCATGGCGGTCGCCCGGCGCGAGATCGGCGGACTCCCGCGCGGGGCCGTGGTCAACCGCGTCGAGGGCAAGCGGTGGATCATGATGCTGTCCGGGTACGACCGGGACTTTCCCGGCCGTACCGTCGAGGAGTTTGCCGCCTTCTGCCGCCGGGACTTTCCCCCGGTGTTCGGGGACATCGCCGAGCGCGCGTTGCCGGTCGGCGATGTGATCAGCTACCGGCAGGCCGACAGCAGGCGCCGCGAGTTCCACGCGCTGGAAAGGTTTCCCGCCGGTCTGGCGGCCGCGGGCGACACCGTGGCCTCGTTCAACCCGGTGTACGGGCAGGGCATGACTTCGGCGACGCTGCACGCGTCCTGTCTGTCGTCCTATCTCCGGTCCGGTCCGGACCTCGACCGGCCGGCAAAGGAATATTTCGACCTGGTCCGCGTAGTCGTCGACGCCGCGTGGCAGACCTCAACGTTCGCCGACCTGGAACTCCCTCACGTGGACGGCCCATACCCGAGGGGCTACCGCCTCGCGAAGCAGATGGGTGGCCTGCTGTTCAAGGCGTCGATGTCGGATCGGGCGGTACGGGACCAACTCAGCCATGTCCAAGGTCTGTTGGCGCACCCTGACTCGCTGTCGCGGCCAGGCATGCTCATGCGGGTGCTGTGGCGCTCGCTGGTCCCGGCGACCATGTTGTCTCCGTGATCAGCGCCGTCATCATGGTCGGTCTCGCCGTCATCGGCTTGACCGTGCTCCGCGACGTGAGCGCCAGTGGCGGCGAAGGTGAAGGTGCTGCCGAAGAGCCGACCTTGGCCGATCAGGGCACCAAACAGCCCGACTCGGTCTAGCGTCGTTGTTTCGGAAGTCTCTGAAGGCCACCATGAGGGACTCTAACGCCCTCAAGGTGGCCTTCAGGGCACGTCCAATGCACGGATCCGAGCTTCCAGGCGGTCACTGCCGGGGTGCGTGGGGCCCTGGATTCGAGTGGTCGCTGCGCCGGCTCATAGGGCGGATCGGACTGATTCCACCTCCGACCGGAGAATGAATCGTGTGCACACCCGACGACTTACGGTTGACAGCGAGCCGATGATCCTGGCCCCCGGCGATTTCCACCGCCGTGTCCGAGTTCCGGTGTGGATGGTCTCAGTACCGCGGTATGCGCCTCTGACCTTGGGATTCGTCGCGCTCCTCTGGGTTGTCGCAGGGGTCACCGGCAGCCTCGTCCACGGTCCTTCGGCCGCGTTGTCGAAGGTGGTCGGGATCGGGCCGACCGCTCTGACCGAAGGCCGCTGGTGGACCCCGCTCACCGCCGCGTTGTGGTGCCCAGGCCTGTTCGCGTACATCATCACCACGGTCCTGCTGCTCGGGTTGGTCGCGCCCGCCGAGCGCCGCCTCGGCACGGCTCGCACCGCGATGCTGCTCGTGGGCACCCAGGTCATCGGGACCGTCGCCGGGTCGCTCGTGATCGGGCTCGCCGCCCGGGCGGGCGACAGGTGGAGTGAGCAGATGGCCGCCGGGCTCACCCTCGGCCCCAGTGCCGCCGCGGTCGCCGTGATCCTCGCGGTGAGCAGCCACCTCACCACCCTGTGGCGCAGGCGGCTCCGTCTCTCACTGCTGCTCGCGCTCGCGCTGCTGGTCGCCTACTCCGGGCATCTGCAGGACGTGCTGCGTCTGGCCACGGGCGCGGCCGGCCTAATGGCGGGGCCGGCCCTGCAAAGCCGGGCACCGCACCTGCCCGGGCAGGGTCCCACACGACCCGAGCGACGGCTGCTGGTCGCCGTGGTCGTGGCGGCGCTGGCGGTGGGTCCGCTCATCGCGGCACTTTCCGCTGCGCCGATCGGCCCGCTCGCGGTGCTGCGCTACGTGTTTCTCAGCCCGCCACCGGACGCCGCGGCAGTACAGCAGATCTGCGCGACACCGGCGTCCACCGAGGACTGCCGGGCGCTGCAGGCTCAGCTGCGTCTGACCGGCATCGGCCCGGCGATCATGTCGCTGATGCCCGTCATCCTGCTCCTGATCGCCGCGGACGGGCTGCGCCGCGGCCGCCGCGCCGCGTGGTGGGCGGCGGTGCTGACCAACCTCGTTCTCGCCGCGCTCGGCATACTGCTGGCGGCCGAACTGCTCGGCACCCACGCCGAGCAGCGCGTCGTGTTCGGCGGGCTGCTGCTCACCCAGAATGCGCTGTCCATCGTCCTGCCACTCGCCGTGCCGCTGCTGGTGATGGGCCTGCTCCTGGGCACCAGGCGTTCCTTCGACGTCCGTGCCCCGCAGGGCACCTATCAGCGGCTGGCCGCGTCCGCCGCGGTAACCCTGGGGGTGGTGTCGCTGATCTACGTTGGCACCGCCTACCTCCTGCGTCACCAGTTCGATCGTCCCCCGAGTGTCGCGGCGCTGCTGGCAGACCTGCCGACGCGGTTCATCCCACCCGGCTACCTCGGCGAGATCGAACCGGTGTTCCTCCCCGAGGGAACCGCGGCCACCGTGCTTTACGAATGGACCGGTCCGGTCGTCCTCCTCGTGATCACCATCAGGTTGATCGGCTCGTTGCGCCGCACCCACGAGGACGTAACGGACACCTCACGCGCACGGGATCTCCTGGTCGAGCGTGGGGGCTCGTCCCTGTCCTACATGACGCTCTGGGCCGGAAACAGCTACTGGTTCACCCCCGACGGTCGATCGGCGATCGCCTACCGGGTCCAGGGAACCGTCGCGCTGACCACCGGAGGTCCCATCGGCAGCCGAATCAACCTGACCGAGACCATCACCGGGTTCAGCGACTTCTGCACCCGACACGGCTGGACACCCTGCCTCTACAGCGTCACCGATGACGTACGTGATGCCGTGTCCATACTGGCCTGGAGGTCTGTGCAGGTCGCCGAGGAAACGATAATCCCGCTCCCCGAGTTGGCCTTCACCGGCAAGAAGTGGCAGGACGTCCGCACCGCCCTGAACAACGCCACCAAGAAGGGCATCACCGCCCAGTGGATCCAGTACCGGCACGCCCCTCTCTACATCACCGACCAGATCCGGCGAATCTCCGAGGAATGGGCCACGGACAAAGGTCTACCTGAAATGGGCTTCACCCTCGGCGGACTGGACGAACTGGACGATGATCACATCCACTGCCTCATCGCCGTCGACGGAGACCACATCGTGCACGGCGTCACCAGCTGGATGCCCGTCTACCACGAAGGCCTCATCTCCGGCTGGACGCTGGACTTCATGCGACGCAGCGCTACCGGGTTCCCCGGCGTCATGGAATTCCTCATCGCCTCAGCCGCGATTCGGTTCCGAGACGAACACACAGAATTCGTCAGCTTGTCCGGAGCCCCGCTTGCCCGCATCCAACGCGGCCAGCCCCCGGACCTTCTGCAGAAACTCCTCGACCTCCTCGGACGCACCCTGGAACCGGTCTACGGATTCCACTCCCTGTTGCATTTCAAGGCCAAATTCCAACCAACCTACCGTCCACTGTGGATGGTCTACCCCGATCCCATGGCGTTGCCCACCATCGCCAACGCGATCAGCCGCGCCTACCTCCCGAACCTCACCACCAGGCAAGCCACCCGCATGCTTCGCGCGCTCAACCGCTAACACCCGGCCGCGGCCAGGCCTTCGGCGCTGACGGGGTCTGGTCAGCTCGTCTTGAGCGTTCCGCCGTCGATGACGAAGTCGGCGCCTACGATGTTGGTGGCCTTTCCGGAGACGAGGAAGGTCACCAGTGCCGCGACCTCCTCCGGTTCGGAGATCCGGCCTGAGGCGATTCCGAACTGTTCGGGGATGGCCGCCAGCATTTCCTCTTGCGAGATGCCCTGTGCGGCTGCGAGTTTCGAGCCCACCTGGTCGGAACCTCGCCATATCCTGGTGCCGACGACACCGGGTGACACGGTGTTGACGCGAACTCCCTGTGCGCCGAATTCCTCGCTGAGTCGCTTGCCGAATGCGGTGAGCGCGGCCTTGGCCTCGCTGTAACCGACCGGCCCGGCCGCCGGGAGGCGTGCGTTGATCGAGGAGATGTTCACGATCGCACCGCGGCGATCGATGAGGCTCGGCAGGGCCGCGCGGGTCGCCCAGACGGCGCTGAACAGGTTGGTGTCGAGGTAGTGACGCCACTGATCGTCGCTGCTGTCGAGAAACCCGCCCAGCGTCAGCCGGTCGAAGTCGCCGCCGCCGACGTTGTTGATCAGGATGTCGATGCCGCCGAGCTCCTCCAGCGCAATGTCCATGAGTGTCGTGGCGCCGTCTCGGGAGCTCAAGTCTGCGGAAACGGTGGCAACAGTGACCTTCTCGAGTTCAGGCGTAATCGTGCGCGCAGCTCCGACCACGCGTGCGCCGGCGGCGGACAATGTCTCGGCAATGGCCAGGCCGATGCCGCGGCTCGCTCCGGTGACGACCGCGGTCTTGCCGGTCAATTCGAGATCCATAGATTTCCTTTCTTGAACAACAGGTCAAAAACAAGGGCAGGCGGAAAGTCCGCCAACGCGGCTGGTCGGTTAGAGGGTGCTCAGTGCGACATCGATGATTCGATACAGCGCGCGAGCATCGTTGGTCTTGGCCATGATTCGCAGTCCGGCGCCGGTGCTGAACAGGAACTCGGCTGTCGCTTGCGCATCGACGTCGGAACTGACGTCGCCGTCGCGACGGCCCTGGTCGATGCGTGCCGCCAGTACAGCGACGATGCGCTCCTCGATGGCCCGAAGGGCGCGGGTGATCTCCGGATCATGGCCGCCGAGCTCGGCGGCCGTGTTCACCCCCATGCAGCCACGCCGAATCGGCTGCGCGACGTCGGAGTCCACGGTTTCGCGCAGGTACGCGCCGATGCGTTCCCGCGTGGTTCCTGGCCGGGACAGGAATTCCTCGGCGAGCTCGGCGCCCATTCGTCCGTAGCGAGCCAGTGCCTGGTCGAACAGTTGCCGCTTACTGCCGAACGTGTTGTACAGACTGCCCTTCCCGATGCCGGTGGCCTCCGCGAGCCGTGCGGGCGAAGTGTTGGCGTACCCGTGGGTCCAGAACTCTTCCATCGCCCGCTCGATCACGGTGTCGGCTTCGAAATTCCGCGGCCTGCCCATGCGGAGTACGGTAGATCTTCTTGACTCACAGGTCAAGAACGATGAGGGCTCGGTCGCGTATGTCGCGTTTGGTCAGCCCCGGCCCGGCTGGGTGAGCCGGCGGGCGACCTCCTGCAGTTCCTGTTGTATCTGTCGGGAATCGTCGGTTGTCTCTCCGAGCAGCATGCGGGGTAGTTGGGGTACGGCGATGGGCCAACTGACGATGCTGAGCAGGGCCAGGGTGAGTACCGGTGCGGACAGGTCGCCGGTGACGACCCCGTCGTTCTGTGCCCGGCGGACTTGAGTGATCTTGTCTTGGTAGTGCGCGGTCCGCTCCGGTTCGGAGGCGACGGACCTGTCGCCGTTTTCCAGCGCTTCCCACAGCAGCAGCCGCATGACGTGCGGATGCGCGCGGTGGTAAGCGAACAAGACGTCCACGCAACCAGGAAGGTCATCGCCGTCGATGGGCGCGGCCGCGGCCAAGTCGGCCAGGATGCGTTCGAGCACGGTAGCGAACAACTTGTGCTTGCTGCCGAAGTAGGCATAGATGAGCTGCTTGTTCGCCCGTGCTGCTTTCGCGATGCGATCCACGCGGGCGCCGGCGATCCCGCTGGCGGCGAACTCCGCCACCGCCGCGTCGAAGATGCGGGCTTTGGTGGCCTCGGAGTCGCGCGGCATACCGGCAGCGTAGCCCATCAGACAACCAACCGGATGGTTACATGGCGTTGGCAGGGTGGCGGGGGACACGCTCTCAGGGTCCTCACAGCACCGAGGATGCACCGTACCGACGTGACAATTCGCAGTCCGTTACGCAGCCGTGCGTCCGTGGCTGCCGGCAGGCTGACCGCCTGGCTGTCCCGCAACGCCGGGTTCGGCAGCGGCGGTATGATCGGTGGTCGCGTCACGCTCAAGCTCGACCCGCAGGCCCTGCGCCGAATCGGCCGTGACCGCGCGTTGGTGCTGGTCACCGGCACCAACGGCAAGACGACCACCTCGCTCATGCTCAGTCGCGCGCTCGAGGAACTCGGCGAGGTGGCATCCAACAGTGACGGCGCGAACCTGCCCGATGGGGTGCTCGCCGCCCTCATGGCCAGGCCGACGGCTCCGTTCGCGGTGCTCGAAGTCGATGAGGCGTACCTCCCGTGGGTCGCCGAACAGGTCCAGCCCTCCGCGGTCGTCCTGCTCAACCTCAGCCGCGACCAGCTCGACCGGGTCGGTGAGGTCCGGGGTACCGAACGCGAACTGCGTGCCGCGATGGCCCGTCTGCCGAACGCGATCGTGGTCGCCAACTGTGACGACGTGCTGGTCACGTCGGCTGCGATGGATGCGGCTCACCCGATCTGGGTGAGCACCGGACGGCTTTGGCGTGACGACTCGGTGTCCTGCCCGCGCTGCGGCCACGCGGTCTGCCACCTGATGGGCCAGTGGAGCTGCACCTGCGGGCTGAAACGGCCCACGCCGGACTGGTCGCTCGCGGGGGACCTGCTGTCCACGCCGGCCGGGCAGGTGATCGACCTCGACCTACGTCTTCCTGGCGACGCGAACCGGGCCAATGCGGCGCTGGCGCTCGCGGCGGCCGACAACGTCGGGGTGCCGCCTGACATCGCGGTGAAGCGGCTGCGGACCATTTCCGACATCGGCGGCCGCTATCGCACCATCCGCCGCGCTCGGCATTCCGTGCATCTGATGCTGGCCAAGAACCCGGCGGGCTGGGCGGAAACCCTGCCCGTTCTGGTCGAGAACACCCCCGTGGTGATCGCCGTCAACGGGCAGGAAGCCGACGGGCGGGACCTGTCGTGGCTCTGGGACGTCCCGTTCGAGCAGTTGCGCGGTCGGCACGTCGTCGCGGCGGGGGAACGCTCCGCGGATCTCGCGGTGCGCCTTCGCTACGCCGATGTCAGCTATCAGTGGGAGCGCGACCCGGTGCGGGCGATCGACCTGCTCGCTCCCGGCTCGGTGGAGCTGGTCGCGAACTACACGGCGTTCCGCGAGCTCGTGAGCAGGTTCGATCATGACCGATGAGTCGACCGTGCGGATCGGGCTGGTCCTGCCCGAAGTGCTCGGTACCTATGGTGATTCAGGTAACGCGACCGTGCTGCGGAAGCGGCTCGAATGGCGAGGGATCGACGCGGCCGTGGTGCCGGTCCGGCTGGGCGACCCGGTGCCTTCCGGGTTGGATCTGTACCTGCTCGGCGGTGGCGAGGACGATGCGCAAGCGCTTGCGGTCGACTATTTGCGCAAGCATCCCGGCCTGCAACGCGCCGTCGCGAGCGGCGCCGTGGTGCTCGGCGTCTGCGCTGGACTGCAGGTCCTGGGCACCAAGTTCCGCGCCATCGACGGCGTGACCCAACACGGCCTCGGCCTGCTGGACGTGATCACTGAACCGGGTGAAACCCGGGCCGTCGGCGAGCTCATCGCGATCCCGGGAGCGCACCTCGGTGACGAACGACTCACCGGCTTCGAAAACCATCTCGGGCAGAGCCTGCTCGGCTCCTCCAGCACCCCGTTAGGCCGGGTGGCGCGCGGAACTGGCAACGGTGACGGCACCGAAGGCGCGGTGACCGGCAAGGTCGTCGCGACCTATCTGCACGGGCCGGTGCTCGCTCGCAATCCGGCACTTGCCGACCTGTTGCTGGGCTGGCTGCTCGGGCATCCGCTGCCGCCGCTTGAACTCACCGAGGTGGCCCGGTTGCGCGCCGAACGGCTGGCACGGGGCTCGTCACGTTCCTGATTTATGCGTAGATATGTGCACTTCGTGATCACTCGTGTGCGTCCTGCCGCCACTGTGCGCAGTTCCCGGATCGAAACCGGCCGCGATGTTCCAGAGCTCATAGGCTGACCGGGTGAGACCTAGGCAAGTGCTGGCCAGGACCGGTGTGCGGATGCGCACCACGACCGTCGCCATTGTGGCCCTCGCCCTCGCGATGGCCACCGCCGGCGTCGTCGTGGTCGTGCTGCTCGAAGGGTCGCTGGACCGTACAATCACCGAGAGTGCGCGCAGCACCGGCCGTCAGGTGGCGAATCAGATCACCAGGGAGGGCGCGCGGGATTTGAGTGCCAGCGACGTTGCCAGCACTGGGGACACCGAGGCGGTGACCCAGGTGCTCGACGGCCGGGGCGTGGCCGTCGCCAGTGATCCCGCGATCGCCGGCCGCCCCGCGGTGGCTTCGGCCCGCCCGGCGCCAGGTCACGAAATCGTCGACACGCTGCTGCTCGGCCTTAACGGCGACGTTACCTACCGGGTGGTCTCGCTCGGGGTGGCCGGGCCGGACGGGCCCTATACGGTGATTTCCGCGCGTTCGCTGGAACCGGTCACGGAGGCGTCGACCAGGCTGACCCTGCTGATGTCGCTGATCGCGTTACCCCTGCTGGCGATCTCCGGCCTCGCCGTGCACCGCGCGGTGGGCTCGGCGCTCCGCCCCGTCGAGCGGATGCGCCGTACGGTGGCGGAGATCTCGACCCGCGACCTGACCGCACGAGTGGGCCTGCCACCCGGTCGTGACGAGGTCCACCGGCTCGCCACCACGCTCAACAGCATGCTCGATCGACTGTCTTCGGCACAGGCCGCGCAGCGCCGGTTCGTGGCCGACGCCAGTCACGAACTGCGGTCGCCGCTGTCCACCATCAGCACCGCGCTCGACGTGTCCACCCAGCATCCCGAAACGATGAGCACCGGTGAACTGGTCGGAACCATCGCCCGCGAGACCACGCGGCTGCGCGAACTCGTCGACGACCTGCTCGTGCTGGCCAGGACCGACGACGCAACCGACCGTCCGTCTCCGGCGGAGGTGGACCTCGACGACATCGTGCGCGCGGAGGCCGAACGGGTGCGCGGCGGCGTGCCCATCGAGATAGAGGTCCGTGCCGGGCCGGCAAAGGTGCATGGCAGCGAGGCGCAGTTGCGGCGTGCCGTACGTAACCTCGTCGACAACGCGTGCACGCACGCCCGACATCGCATCCGGGTGGCCAGCGGGGTGCGTGGAAACATCGCGGTGGTCGAGGTCAGCGACGACGGCCCCGGCATCCCGCACGCGGACCGCGATCGTGTTTTCGAGCGATTCGTGCGGCTGGACGACGCACGCCAGCGGCATCACGGCGGCACCGGACTCGGGTTGGCGATCGTCGCCGGTATCGCGGCCCGGCATGGCGGCCGGGCACTCTGCGGCGAGCGCGAGGATTCTCGGTATCCAGGCGCGCAGTTCCGTATCGAGTTGCCGATCGAGCAGGAAGGCTGAGGCGCATGCGCTTGCTGATCGTCGAGGACGAGCGGGAGTTCGCCGAGACTTTGCGCAAGGGCCTGGTGGCCGAGGGGTTTGCCGTCGATGTCGCCCACAACGGCGTCGACGGGCTGTGGTCGGCGATTGAGCACGACTACGACGTGATCCTGCTGGACATCATGCTGCCCGAGATTTCCGGCTACGAGGTGCTCAAACGGCTGCGTGCGGCACGGAAATGGACGCCGGTGCTGATCCTCACCGCGAAGGACGGCGAGTACGACGAGGTCGATGCATTCGACCTCGGCGCGGACGACTATCTCAGCAAACCGTTCTCTTTCGTGGTGCTGATCGCCAGGCTGCGCGCTCTCCTGCGGCGCGGCGCCCCAGCCAGGCCGGCCGTGCTCGCAGCCGGAGACCTGCGGCTCGACCCCTCGGCCCGGACCGTCCATAGAGGACAGCGGCGGATCGAACTGACGGCCAGGGAATTCGGATTGTTGGAGTTCCTGCTTCGCCGCGCCGGGGCGGCACTGACGAAGAACGAGATCCTCACGCACGTTTGGGACGCTCACTACGACGGCGACGAAAACGTGGTCGAGGTCTACGTCGGTTACCTCCGCCGGAAAATCGACACGCCGTTCGGCACGCATACCATCGAGACCGTGCGCGGAGTGGGCTACCGGTTGTCGGATTCGTGACCGCGCTCGGACTTCGGCCTGCTTCACGACGGTCGCTTCGTAGTGAACGGATCCCGGATAAGAAAGCTGGTTTGCATAGGTCCGCTATATGGTCCGCGTAGGTACAGGCGTCCATGCTCGACGTCATGGAAGGCGACGGCGGGTCGTCGGACGGGACGACCTCGGCGTCGGACGAGATGAACACCTGGTCCGCTGTTTCTCGGGCGCATTCAGGTGGATGGACCGGTCTGGGGGCGTGACCGAAGGACAACCAGGTAGCTCTGCTGTACCTGGTTGTCCGACAACGTCGCGAGGCGCCGCCTGAGCCCAAGCAAACGTAAGACGAAAAGGATCACGCGACACAAGACATGGCCTAGCCTCGCCTCATGACCACAGATCTGTTCGCGGGCATTCCTGTCCGCGACTACACCTCGGCGGTGGCCTGGTACGAGCGACTCCTCGGCGCCGCGCCGTCATTCCTGCCCAACGACACCGAGGCGGTGTGGGAACTGACTGAGCACGGGTATGTGTTCATCGAGGTGAGGCCCGATCATGCCGGGTACGCCATGCACACCGTCTTCGTCGGCGACTTCGACGCCCGCATCTCCCAGATCGCCGAGCGGGGCCTGGAACCGGCTGAGCGCGAGACCTACGCCAACGGCGTCCGCAAGGCCACCTTCCGCGACCCCGACGGCAATGAGATCGGATTCGGCGGCGCGCCCGCTTGACCGGCCGATTGGCCCTGGAAACAACTGCGGGGGTATCGGCGGTGGCGGCGAGGCAGTGCCAGCTGCTGTCGCTGCCAGCGCCGATACCCCTTTGGTGGGGCCCGTTCGATCAGGCTTGGCCGGCCGACGAGGGCTCGGATTCTTGACCTATCGCGGACGAGAACATCTCTTGATCTTCCGGGATCGCGTCTCCGTGGCGGTGGACGATCTTCCATTCCCCGTCCTCGCGCCGGTAGACGTGGGTGGCACGGAGGGTGTACGTGGTGGGTCTGCCGTTGATGGACACAGTGTTGTGTTCGAGGCCGATCGTGTAGGCGAGGTCGCCGCTCGCGCCGGTGGCCAGTACTTCGAACCGGTAGTTGGTCGAGTCGGAGAACTGTGCCGCGACCCAGCCGAATGCCCGGCTCACGTCCGCCCAGCCGGTTCGTACCGGGACCGCGGCGCCGAACAGGCTCACCGGGTCGTTCTTCGACCAGATCGCCAGGCGTGGTCCGGCGTCTCCCTGATGGATCGCGCGTTCCGCACTGACCTGCTTCGGCAGCATCTCGGCCAGGAACGCGTCGCTGTCGGATGTCATGACGCACTCCAATACAGTTCGACTGTGTTGAATACTGCTAGCATGTGCCTGATGAGCGAGGGAGTCAAGAAGCGATACAACTCGATACGGCGGCAGGAGCAGGCCAGGGAAAACCAGCGTCGGATCCTGGGCGCCGCCGCCGATCTGTTCGTCGAGCGCGGCTACGGCCACACCAAGATCACCGACATCGCCACCTTGGCCGGAGTGGCCGTCGAGACCGTCTACGCGGGGTTCAAGAACAAGTCCACCCTGCTGCATCGAGCCTGGGACGTGATCGTCGGCGGGGACGACCAGGACGTGCCGGTGCACGAGCGCCCCGAATTTCGCGATGTGCTCGACGAACCCGACCTCGCGGCACGGCTGCGAAAGCACGCCATGGTCAACACGGCGATCATGCGGCGTACCGCGGCCCTGCATCTCGCCGTCCGAGGCGCCGCGGCGAGTGACCGGGCCGCGGCGGCGATGCTGATCGAGATAGATCGCCAGCGGCTCGACTCAATGGCCATGCATGCCCGCGCGGCCGCGGAAAGCGGGCAGCTCGCGGTGTCCGAGGAGGAGTGCCGCGACATCTTGTGGTCGACCACCGACGGCTCCCTCTGGCACACACTCGTCGAGCAGCGGGGCTGGACCGACGAGCGCTACGCGACCTGGCTGGGCAAACTCTGGGTCTCCTCGTTGCTCGCGCAGCCCTCAGCCGGTTAGTTCGCGAGAGCACTTTTGCGTGAAAGTCTGCTCGCGATTTCCTTTGGTGGCCTTCAGGGCACGTCACCAAACGTCCTGCTGCCCGGCGATCCAGGTCGCGATCTGGGCGCGGGAGGAGAAGCCCAACTTGGTGAGGATGTGTTCCACATGGGACTCTGCGGTGCGCTGGGAGATCACCAGGGTGGCCGCGATGTCTTTGTTCGACATGCCCTGGGTGATCAGCGTGGCGACCTGACGCTCCCGTCGGGTCAACGGTGACAGCGCCGGCGCGGCGGGTGGCGCCTTCGGCTGCTCGCCCAGCGCGTAGGCCAGCGCCTCATCGATGGTAAAGGCCCGGCCTCGCTGAACCGCGGCATCGTAGCCCACCGTACCGAGGGCGTCCCTGGCCTGCTCCTTGGCCCGTGCACTCCAGCCAAGCAGGGTGTCCATCCCGACCAGCGGGCTTCCGATCATGTCCCACATCCGGGTCACGGCGCTCAGGAGGACAGCCGCATGCTCGTACTCGCCGTCGGCCACGGCCGTCCAGGCCAGCAACTCCACGCAGAACGGGATACCCAGCCGGTCGTCGAGCTCCCGCTTCATGCGAAGTGAATCCATGGTGTGCACGGCTGCGCGTGCCGGGTCGCCCGCCGCCCACCACGTAAGGCTGAGGTTCCACTCCGTCCACGACAACACCCAGCGCTCGCCCAGCTTCGCGCAGATCGCGTGGCACTGGTCGCGCATTTCTACCGCCTGCTCCACGTCGCCGAGTAGGCCGGCGGCCTGGCCGCGCTGGGTGAACACGAGCAACGCCGGCGCCGTCCAGGTGGTTCGCCGGTCGTAGCGGTACAGGGCATCGTTCAGGAGTTCCACGGCACGCGACAGGTTGCCAGCCCACTTCTCGGCGTCGCCGAGGAATTGGATCGCGTAGGTCAGCTCCGTCTCGTCACCGACGTATTCCGCCACGGCCATGGCTTCGCGCAGCAGCGGCCGGCTCGCGGCGTTGTCGCCCTGCAGGTAAGCGATCCATCCGGTGATCCACAGTGCTCTGGCCCGCTCCACCGTCGGCTGGGTGTCCGCCGCCAGCGCCCGGTTCAGCCACTGCCTGCCATCGCGGACGAAACCGCGAGCCACCCAGTAAATCCACAGCGCGGCAGCCAACCGAAGCCCCGTCCGCACTTCGCCAGGAGTGCTCAGGCAGTACTCCAGCGCTGCCCAGAAGTTGGCACGCTCGGTGTGCAAGCGGTCGCCCCAGTCCTTCTGGTGCGGCCCGCAGGACTCGGCGTCGGCCTGTTCGGCCAGACCCAGGTAGTGGTCTCGATGCCGCCGCCGGATTACGAGCTCCTTCTCGTCACCTAGCTGTTCGCGGCCGTACTGGCGGATCGTCTCCAACATCCGGTAGCGAGCGACCGGACTGCCCTCATGTTTGATCAGCAGGGATTTCTCCACCAGTCCGGCCACTCCGGTGAAGATGTCCTCGGTCAGCACGCCCTCGCTCGCGCACACTTCCTCGGCGGCGGCCAGGTCGAACTCACCCGCGAACACCGACAGCCTGGCCCAGAGTGTGCGTTCCAGGTTGGTGCACAGGTCGAAGCTCCACTCGACGGTGGCCCGCAGCGTCTGGTGGTGGGGTGCGGCGCCACGGTTACCTATGGTCAGTAATCGGAAGCGGTCCTCCAAACGAGCGAGGATCTGTTCGACACTGAGTGCCCGAAGCCGGACCGCGGCCAGTTCGATCGCCAACGGCAATCCGTCCAGCCGCTGGCACAGTTGGGCCACCGCTGCCGTGTTGTCCTGGTTAAGGGTGAAGCCGGGCACGACGGCCGCTGCCCGCTGCTCGAACAACGCCAGCGCCTCATACCGGCGCCCCTCACCCGCACCCGTCACAGACGCCTCCGGTGGTACCGACAGCGGGGGAACGGGCCACACATGCTCGCCGGCGATGGTCAGGGGCTCTCGGCTGGTCGCCAATATCCGTAGTCCGGTCGCGGTGAGTAGCAGTTTGGCCACCAGTCGCGCGCACTCGGCCAACATGTGCTCGCAGTTGTCCAGCACCAGCAACAGCTGCTTATCCGCCAGATAGCTGACCAGCACGGTGTCTGGATCACGACTCGACAAGTCGCTCAGACCCAGCGCCGTCGCGACCGTGTCCCCCAGCAGCGACGGGTCCGCCAGGTTGGCCAACTCCACCAGCCACACTCCATCGGCGAACCCCCGTCGCAGGTCCCGCGCGACATTCAGCGCCAGCCGCGATTTGCCGGTCCCGCCGACACCGGTCAACGTCGCCAAGTGCGACGTCGACAGCGCACGCTTCACCTCGGCCGTGGCTTCCCGACGACCGACAAAGCTTGTCACCTCAGCCGGAAGGCTGCCCACTCCTCGGCTCAACGCCGCTGTCATCACTCACTCACCTGCGGCCTCACGCTAGCTCGCCCGTCCGGGATTGAGCGGCAGCGGTAGGAATCGTAATTCCAACGGTTTGCGCCCGCCACGATCCTCACTCGCCTCACGCAGTCCTCTTCGGCCGCGAGTCGCGCTCATGCCGATGAGCTACCTCCCTGTGCCCGTTGGCCGTTCGGCGAGCCCCCCGTGGCTAACCTGGCGGCGTGACGGATCTTCATGTTCTTCGGGTGTTCTGCGATCCCGCCGGGCGGTATGGCAACCAGCTCGGCGTGGTTCTCGACGGCCACGGGGTCTCCGCCGGGCAGGCTCGTCAAGCCGTGGCCGCGCGGCTGGGCTTCAGCGAGACCGTCTTCATCGACGATGCCGCCATGGGGATCGTCGACATCTACACGCCCAGCGTGCGGCTGCCGTTCGCCGGACATCCTTTGGTCGGCACGTCGTGGCTGCTGAATCGGCTCGGCGCCGGTCCGGAAATACTGCGTCCACCGGCGGGCTCGGTGCCGACCTGGCACGAGGGCGAGCTCACGTGGGTCAGGGGCCGGGCGCGATGGGCGCCCGGCAGGTGCATGCAGCAACATGCCTCGGCCCACGAGGTCGACTCCCTGCCGTGCCCGCCACCGGGTGAGGGGTGGCTGTACGCCTGGGCCTGGCAGGACCAGGCCACCGGACGGGTGCGGGCCAGGGGATTTCCTCGCCGGGGCGACGCCATCGTCGAGGACGAGGCCACCGGTGCGGCCGCGGTCGTGCTCACCGCAGAGCTGTGCCGGACGCTGGACATCAGGCAGGCAAGGGATCGCAGATCCTAACTCGACCGGGACCGGACGACACCGTCGAAATCGGCGGCAGAGTCATCCTGGAAGAGACCCGCTCCCTAGCCAAGTAGTGCCTCGCCGTCAGGTTGCGATTGCGAAGTCGAAGTTGGGGACAGGTGCCGCGTCGGGGGATCACCGCCGCCGTCCAGCCTTCGCGGTGAAAGGAATGCTTTCCCGCGCGCAGTGGGCAGGAAAGCATTCCTTTCACCGGTGAGAGTGATTAGTGGATTATGCCGTCATTGTATTGTTCAGTTGTACCAGTCGATGAGAACGGGGAGCAGCGAGATGCTTTTCACCCGGACCTGCGGTTCGCCGAGCACATTGCCCCACGGAACGCTCATGCGACCGGACTGGCCGCAGCCGACGTCGAACCAGCCTCCCTTCGGGTGGGCCGAGTCGAAACCCCATCCCTGAACGCAAGCGGACGAGGAATTGGTGACGGTGAAGCTGTAGCCCTGCTTGCGGCCGGGGCTGCCGAAGACCGAGCAGCCCGATTTGGACGGCGGGCTCCACGTCTGGGGGGCGCCGCCCGCTTGGTGACTCCCGGAACAGGAATTCGTCGTCAGTGTGGAAGCTTCCGCGCTGACGCCGCTGCCGAGTAGTACGCCCGCGGCGACCGCGACAGCCGCCAGCGTCCCCATTCGCGATACTCGTCGAGCGGACAAAGATGTATTCATAGTTGGTTTGTCCCTCCAGTGGTGGCCCGGCTTATTAATTCGGCCGGACGCAAGAAACATACCGCGGGCTTACCGCTCGTCAAGTTTTCCGCGGGAAACTTAGGCGTAAGTTAAGGTAGATCCGGGCCGGTCGATTAATGGCCCCGCACGGAAAAGAGTTAAATCGTCGTTCGGTGCCATTCGGTTTCTTTGTCCGGTTTGTTTGGCTCGGAACCCATACCCGTGTGCCCGGGTTTGAACTGTTTCAGCTGTGGTGGGCGTCGGTGCGGGGCCGTTGCAGCGTGAAGGATTCGAAGGCGGCGAGCTGGCCTTGCGGGCCGAGCACGTTGTAGTAGGTGACCTGAAGTTTGGTGATACCGCCAGGCTGGGTGCCGGGGTCGACCGTGAAGGCCGCGAAACCGTAGGAGTTCGCGGCGTCGCGTACTGCTGACCAGGGTGCGTCCTCCGGCGTGTAGACCGGCGGTCGCCTGTTGGTCGTCGGGTTGACCGGACCGAGTGAAGTGATCACCCGGCACGCTGGCGGGTTGTAGAACATCTGGTTGGACGTCACCGAAGTGCCGCCGCCGCCCAGCACCATGTGTACGGTGCCCTTGGTCGTGTCGATGACGTCGGTACGGGTGTCGGCCGGGACGGGCGTCAACGTCGCGTTCTGCTGCTGGCCACGAATCGGATGTGACCGCTCGTAGTGGTGCTCGTGGCCGCAAACGACAAGGTCGACGCCGTACTTGTCGAACAACGGCACCCATTCCTGCCGGACGCCAAGGTCCGCGCCGTTCAGCGCGCTGGCGGTGCTGATGACCACCTGATGCATGCAGATGACGACCCAGTCGATGTCCTTGGCGGACCGGGCGGCGCGCAATTCCTTCTCCAGCCACGCCTTCTGCGCTCCCTGGGAGTAGCCCCGGACGTAGCTGCTCCCCCCGTCCTGAATGCAGACGTCGTCGTTGGCCAGGCTGATCACCCGCACTGAGCCGACAGTGAAGGAGTACCACAGTCCGCGCGTGACATCGGTCTGGCCGGCTTGCGGTGGCACAGAGAAGTACGTCTGATAGGCCCCATAGCCGATCGGCCCGTTGCCCAGCTCATTCTCGTGGTTGCCTGCCGCCGGCATCCACGGACGATGCCGGGCGCTGCGCGAATTGTTGTCCCAGAAGTCGGTCCAGACCCGTACCCGGTCTTCGGCGCCGTTGGCGTAGCACAGGTCACCGTTGAACAGGTGGAACAGCGGTTGTACTCGCTCGATACCGGCGGGCATGTCACCCGCGGCGGGGGAGCCGAGGTTGTCGTTGACCCAGGGCGGATTCGCGATCGTGACTCCGGCCGGCGGCACGTACTTCTTGCCGAGCGTCGGCGTGCCCTGGTCTCCGAAGCTGGTGAAGGTGAACGCCTCTCGGCCGCGAGGACCGGTACGGAACGAGCCGAACTCCGGCTGTGCTCCGTCGTGGATGGCAGCGTAGAGGTAATTGTGGGATGACCTCAGGCCGGTCACCTTCGCGTGATAGGCGTAAACCACCTGGCCGGATTTGCCATCTTTGTAGGTGGTCAAAGCCGCGGCCTGACTCTTTCCGTAAGCTCCGTCGAGCTCGCCGATCATCACCCGCGCGTTGCTGACCGGCTGCAGGGTGTGCCACGACACCGTGACCTCGCTGGCCGCGTCCGCCCCGAACTGCAGGTGCAGTCCGTTGACCACCGGTGTTGTCAGCGGAGGGCCCACATTGGTCGGTAACGCCGACCTGTTGTCCGCCGGAGCTGCGGTCGCGGGTGCTGCGCCGGCCAGCGCGGTGCCGATGCCAGTGGCCGCGGTTGCCGCGAGGAAACCCCGGCGGGAAAACCCGGTACGGAAGATCTTTTCGTCATCATTCACAGCGACGACATTGCCAGGAGCCCGGAACTGCGTTGCGGATAACAGGAAAAGATTCAGCCGCCGGTGGATGAATAGAAAGAAGGCGTGTCGACACACTGTATCCAAGCGACGACAATGTGCCACATCCGAAATCCCTTTGGGTCGGCAGCGTTCCGGCTACGGACCCCTTCACTACCCTCGGCGGAACCGTGCCTAGTCGTCGATACCGGTAGTGCGGAACCGGCTGCGGTAGCCGCCCGGCGAGACGCCGAGGTTGCGGCGGAAGATCCGCCGCATCGTCTCCGGAGACCCGAAACCGGCGCGGCGCGCGACGTACTCCTGGCTTTCGTCGCTGGTCACCAGCAGCAGCTTGGCCGCCTCCAGCCGGGTCCGTTCCACGTAACGGGCCGGCGTCATGCCCACCTCGTCCCGGAACATCCGCGCCAGGTGCCGTTCGCTGACCGCGGCGCGGGCGGCCATCGCGGCGGTCGAGTGGTCGGTAGCCGGGTCGAGGACCACTGCGTCCAGGACTAGGCGCAGGCCCCGCGTGGTAGGGATGCCGGCCTCGGACCAGACACTGAACTGGGCCTGCCCGCCCGGGCGTTGCAGGAAGACGACCATCCACCGGGCGACCCGGCGGGCGACGTCCGTGCCGTAGTCGTTCTCGACGATGGCCAGTGCCAGGTCGGTGCCCGCGCTGATCCCGGCTCCGGTGATCAAGGAGCCGTCCTGCACGAACAGGGCGTCCGGGTCCACCATGACGTGGGGGTACTCCCGGGCAAGCTTCGCGCAGTGTGCCCAGTGGGTGGTCGCACGACGCCCGTCCAGCATCCCAAGGGCGGCCAGCAGGAAGGCCCCGGTACAGACCGAGGCGATCCGGGACGCTCGGGGCGCCAGTTCCCGGACCGCCGCCAGCGCCTCCGGGACGGTGTCCGGGGTCAGTTCCTCGGGTATGTCGTGCGTGCCCGGGGTGAAGGTGAAATCGGCCGGCACGCCGCCCGGCACAAGGAGGGTGTCGATGGAGGAGGGCGCATCGGCCACCGGGACGTCCGCACACAGCCTGGTGAACGCGGTCGTCCCGACGGGCTGCCCGGTGGGCGAGGCCAGCAGTACCCGGTACCGGGCCCCGAAGTCGTTGGCCCGGGCGAAGATCTCCAGCGGCGCCGCCACGTCCTGCAGCGTCACCTTGTCGTACAACACGAAGACCATCGTCCGTTCGGTGGCGCTCTCCGCAGTTGTGATGCTCCGGCTCATGGGCGCGACCTCCTCGTTTCTTGTCCGAAATCGTGGCTCGTGTGTCCGTTGCAGCCCTTGGCTCCCGTCCTGCCAAGGGTGAACCTGAGAGCCGGGCAAGTCGACCCGGAGCATCCGGAACCTGAGCAGGTCGGACCACGAGCGTTGATGGGATGATCGCATGGCCTTCCAGCAGCCCGGCCGTTTCGCGGGGACAGGTTGTGCCCTCACCGGTGACCCGTGGGCCCGGAGCGCGGGAATATGACCTGGCTTGCTTGCCCCGCCGACGTGGACAGGCAGCCTGGCGGATGGGAGGCTCGCTGAACAATCAGTGATCGTGGGCAGGCGGCAAGACGGTTCGCGCGGTTAGCGGTGCTTTCCTGGCGGCAATCCGACAGGCGGGCTGTTAAACCGTTTGAAGGTCGCCTGTGGCGCAGTTGATTTATTTCCGTCACAGCCACCACACGGGCCTCGTCGACAGGCCTGGGTGACTTTTCGTGCTCGGTCGCAATGCTTTTTGATTCCAATGTCGGACACAATTTGTTCAGCATCCGTTAACTGCGACGAAATAAATTGGCTGGAATCTAGTGGTGCGAAGCCGCCTGTGGTCGCAGTGGGCAAATTGTTGGATGCCCTTACTTGGACGCGAATTCCGCTGTGCAATTTTTGCGCCGACGTCACTGAGGAGTTGTATTGCCATGCGCCAACTAAATGCTTTGTCGATCAGTATCGGCGTACTCGGGGGAGTTGCCACACTGATGACCGCAACCGTCCTGACCATTCCGGTCTGGGTCATCTTTATCGCCTGGGCCTCCTTCTTCATGCTCGGAGCCGGCGCAGGCGGCATGGTGAAATCGATCGCCTCGAACCTGGCCGGCGTCGTCATCGCCTCGCTGACCCTGCTGGTCATCCACGCACTGGGCGGTGGCACCGCCATCGCTGCCATCGCCGTGGGCGTCGGCAGCGCCGCGATGGTGCAGGCCTCCAAGATCGGCCTGCTGTCGAAGATCCCGGCCATCGTGTGGGGCTTCGCCGCCACAGTGGGCACCGTGGCCGCCACCGGCCACGACATCACCACCGCATCCATCAGCAACCCGGCGCTCGTCGCGGCACTGTCGGTGGTCCTGGGCGCGGTGTTCGGCATCGCCTCGGAGTATTGGGGAGCCGCGATGACCGCACTCCCGGCCGCCGAGCCGGCGGGACCGACAGCGGAAGGGCAGTCATGAAACTTCAGCACCACTTGGGCGGCCTGGAGAACCTCGGCCCGGTCAACTACGAGCCCCGCGTCTTCGTCGAGGACTGGGAGCAGCGGATCTTCGGCATCCACGTCGCCATGATGGGGCTGAGTGACCACCTCGGCGACGCAGGACCCAAATACCCGATCGACGAGGTCCCCACCGCCTTCTCCTCCACGTGGACCTGGGCGGACCTGCGCAAGGGCGCCGAGGCTATGCACCCCTTCGCCTACTTCCAGTACCGCTACTACGAGAAGTGGCTCGGCGGCATCAGCGGCTTCTTCGTTTCCCAGGGTTACATCACCGAGGAGGAACTCGAGGCGAAGGCCGCCGAGTACCTCCGAGACCCGGCCCTCCCGCTGCCCGAAGGCGGGGACGGACGCATAGACGACCAAGTCGTCCGCTACCTGCGCGAAGGAGACTCCCCGCGCCAGGGGCCCGCCGAGTCCCCGGCATTCGCCGCCGGTGACCGGGTGACCGTCAAGGATGTGCCTCCGAACGACCACACGCGGCTTCCCGGCAACCTGCGCGGCCGCACCGGCACGGTCGAGCGAGTCTTCGAGGGCAACTACGGCTACTTCTGCTCCACCGGCCCCGACGGCATCGGGGAGCCCATGCCCGTCTACATCGTGCGCTTCGAACCCGTCGACATCTGGGGCGAACTCGCCGAACCCGGCGCCGTCCTCTACGGCGAGATCTACCAGGCATACCTCTACTCCGCCAGGGAGGAACAGCAATGACCATGCAGTTCGGTTACCCCGAGAACCGCGAAGCCGCCAGTGCCGCTCGCGTCCGCGCACTCGAGGCCCTGCTCATCGAGAAGGAGGTGATCACCGGCGCCACCGTCGACAAGGTTCTCGGTTACTTCGAGACCGACATGACACCCCTCAACGGTGCCAAGATCGTGGCGCACGCCTGGACCCACCCCGAGTTCGCCGAACGGCTCGTCACGGACACACCGGCGGCCGTCGCCGAACTCGAACTCCCCATCGGCATGGACGGTGCCGAAGGAGAGCACCTGCAGGCCGTTGCCAATGCCCCCGGCGTGCACAACCTGGTCATCTGCACCCTGTGTTCCTGCTTTCCCTGGCCAGTGCTCGGCCTTCCCCCGTACTGGTACAAGGATCCGACCTTCCGAGCCCGCGCCGCCCGCGAGCCCCGCGTGGTGCTCAAGGAGATCGGCCTGGACCTGGACCCCTCCGTCGAACTGCGGGTATGGGACAGCAGCGGTCACTCACGCTGGTTCGTCGTACCGGAACGGCCCGCCGGAACCGAGGGCATGAGCGAGGAGGAACTCGCCGCCCTCGTCACCACCGAATCCATGATCGGCATCGCCGAGGTCCCGGTCCCCACCGCCTGACCACCCCCAGGACACCGCCAGAGAAAGGGGACCGCCATGGAGGCGCCCGCCACCGCCGCACCCTTGCACGAATCCTGCGTTACCGACATGGACGCGCCCACCTTCGATGCCGACTGGCAGCGCCGCGCGTTCGGCGTCGCCGTCGCCCTGTCGGAGTTCGGCCACTACCCATGGGAGGCGTTCCAGCAGCAGCTCATCGCCGCCATCGGCGACTGGGAAGGCGCTCCCGCGTCCGAGCAGGGCAGCTGGCAGTACTACGACCACTGGCTCGCCGCACTCGAACGCGTGCTCGTCGACCACGGCCTGGTAGCCGAGGACGAACTGCGCGCCATCGTCGGTGCGTAGCGAGCATCCCCGTCCACCCGTCCGCCGGCCGCATTCGCAGGGGCGGTTCAACCCACCCTGCGGATGCGGCCCCAACCTCCTGCTGCTGACGTCGGCACCGCGCGGTGCTGCCCTGCCAAGGATGTGTGTGTGACCACTACGACCACCATCGCCGGCCGATGGACGCACGCCGAACGGCTGCGTATCACGGGCATCGTCGGCGTCATCGCCGCGCTGCACGTCATCGGATGGAGCCTTTACCTCTTCTACGCCAACGGCCCGGCCGGCGCCGGAGCCTTCGCCGGCGCCGGAACCCTCGCCTACACCCTCGGCATGCGGCACGCTTTCGACGCTGACCACATCGCGGCCATCGACGACACCACGAGGCTGATGATGCAACGCGGCCGCAGACCGGTCGGTGTCGGCTTCTTCTTCGCCATGGGCCACTCCACCGTGGTCCTCATCCTCGCCTTCATCGTGGCACTCGCCGCCGGCGCCGGCGGATCGGGCGTGAGCGCCTTCCGCCACATCGGCGGACTGGTCTCCCAGATCGTCGCCATGCTGTTCCTGCTGCTCGTTGCCGTGCTCAACGTAATCGTGCTGGCCGGCATCGTCGGCCTGTGGCGGCGCATGACGAGCGGCCGGCTGGACCAGCGGGAACTCGAACTGCAACTGCTCAACCGAGGCCTGCTCAACCGCATCCTCGGCCGCCGCGCCCGCACGCTCGTCCGCTCTTCCTGGCACATGTACCCGATCGGCATCCTCTTCGGCCTCGGCCTGGAGACGGCCAGCGAGATCACTCTGCTCGCCCTGTCCGCCAGCGCCGCTTCCCACGGCCCCGGTCTCCCCACCCTCGCCGTCCTCTCCCTCCCCCTGCTCTTCGCCGCCGGCATGAGCGCCTTCGACACCGCCGACAGCATGCTGATGACGCGCCTCTACTCCTGGGCCTACCGCAGCCCGGCCCGCAGGCTCTACTACAACATCGCCACCACCGGCATGACAGTGGCGGTCGCGGCCTTCATCGCCAGCGTCTACGTCGCCGGTCTGATCGCCGAAGCCACCGGAGCGAGCGGCCCCATAGCCGCGTTCGCTTCTCTGGCGGACCACTTCGAAATGCTCGGCTACATCATCGTCGCCATCTTCGCGACCTCTTGGCTCGCCGCGGCCGCCATCTGGCGTTATCGCGGACTCGCCCAGAAGTACGACGAACGTCAAGGTGCGAGCCGATGAGACTCAGCGACCCCGGCATGCCGGTGGCGTGCCAAATAATCGGCTCCGATTTCGGCGCGAGGCGGCGACGGAGTTGTCGTCGCAGTGACGTTCTCGATAGTGTTCCGTGCCGCTTCAGCCGGTGTTTCCATTGTTGCCGACCTGATTCGTTTAGCTATTCGAATGTGGTCAGGATCCGCGGACCGTCCGGCAGCTGGGGAGGTGCGTTCTGCTGATTAAAGCCCGCAGTGGGTGATAGACATTCTGTCGGGCATTGCCGTACCTGCCGTTCGGTCTTGTGATCTGTATGTTTATGAGCCGCGAGATCGGAAGGGAAGGGAGATCTCAGAAGCGTTCAAATCGTTCAAATCGGCGCGTACTGTGGGGGGTTCCACAAGATCAGAATGCAGGTGACCGTCATGACTACGCCGGACGCGGAGCACTCATGGGCACGATTCCGGTCGGCTTGACCAGCTTCGTGGGGCGTCAGCGCGAGCTCAGCGAAGCCCGCAAGTTGCTCTCCTCCAGCAGGTTGCTGACCCTGATCGGCATGGGAGGCGTCGGCAAGACGAGACTCGCGCTGCAGTTGGCCGCCTCGGTCCGCCGCGTCTACCCCGGCGGCGTCTGTGTCGTCGAGCTCGCGGAGCTGACCGACCCGGCTCTGCTCGCTCAGACCGTGGCCGCCGCGGTCGGCTTGCGCGACGGGGGCGCCGCCTCGAAAGCTCGCCTCGCGGATTACCTCTCCGACAAACAGGTGCTGCTGGTACTGGACAACTGTGAGCACATGCCGGAAGCCTGCGCGGCCCTTCTCAGCAAGGTCCTGGCGGTTTCGCCGAAGGTCAAGGCCCTTGCCACCAGCCGGCACCGGCTCGGCGTCGAGGGTGAGCAGCTCATGCCGGTATTACCGCTTCCCATCCCCGATTCGCCCGAGGACTGCGAAGGTCATGAGGCGGTAACCCTGTTCGCCGACCGAGCCGCCGCGGCCGCGCCCGGATTCGCCGTGACCCTCGAGAACGCCGACGTCGTGACCAGCATCTGCCGGCGCCTGGAGGGGATGCCGCTGGCGATCGAGCTGGCGGCGGTGTGGTTGCGCACGCTGTCCCTGGAACAGATCCTCGCGCGGCTGGACGACCGGTTCGCCCTGCTCACCCGCAGCGCACGCGCCGGCCCGCCGCACCAACAGACCCTGCAGGCCACGATCGACTGGAGCTTCGACCTGTGCTCGCCGATCGAACGGTCGATGTGGGCGCGGTTGTCGGTGTTCTCCGACAGCTTCGACCTCGACGCCGCCGAGGACGTCTGCTCCGGACCGGGCCTACCCCAGCACGAAGTCCTCGACCTCATCGCCGGACTTGTCGATAAGTCGATCCTGACCCGGTATGAACAGGGCCGCGGGTCCCGCTACCACATGCTCGACACCATCCAGTCCTACGGCCGTGCCCGGCTGGCCGAGTCGGGCGAAGAACTCACCTGCCGGAAGCGCCACCGGGACTACTTCCGCCGCCTTTCGGTGCGGTTCGAGGCCGAGTGCTTCGGACCCAGCCAGGTCGAATGGCTGTTGGTGATGCGCCGCGAACATCTCAACCTGCGCGCGGCGCTGGAATTCTGCCTCGTAGAACCAGCCGATGCCGGCACCATGCTGGAGATCGCCGGCCCCACCTACCACTGGATCACGTCCGGCTACCTCCGCGAAGGCGTAATTTGGCTCGACCGTGCGTTGGCGCTGGACGGCGAACCGACCCCCGCGCGAGCGAAGGCTCTTTGGGTACGCAGCTTCCTGGCGATCCTGCTCGGCGAGAGCGACGCCCCGGGGAAGATGCTCGACGAATGCCACATCCTGGCCAAGCACCTGGACGAGGCGAACGTTCTGTTCCCGAACATCTGGCAGTGCGAGGGCCTTGCCGCGTCCAACCGCGGCGATCTGGCCGAGGCACGGGTGAAATTCGAGCAGGCGCTGGCCGGGCACCTGGCCGCCGGTAACCGGCACTGCGCGTTCGACTGTATGTTCCAGCTCGGCCTGGTCGCGTTGCGCTGCGACGACCCGGCCGCCGGTGCGCTCAGCAAACAATGCCTGGACTTTTGTGAGGAACACCAGGCGCAGTGGTCGAAGGGCCGCGCGATCTGGCTGTTGGGCCTGCACCGCTGGCGCGAAGGGGACCCCAAAAGTGGCATCCGCCTCGTTCAGAACAGCATCGTCCTGTTTCAGCCGGTGGACGACCTCCCGGGGATCGCCATCTGCTTCGAAGCCCTGGCCTGGTGCGAGGCCTCGGACCAACGCTGGGAACGAGCGGCTCTGCTGTTCGGGATCGCCGATGACGTCTGGGAGCGCACCGGCGCCTCCGTGCCCGCCGCGGCTCACCGCTTCGCTCACGACGAGGTCGCGGCCTGGGTGCGGGCCGCGCTCGGAACGGAGGCGTTCGACCGGGCCTGTCAGCAGGGTGCCGGCTACTCCCTCAGCCAGTCGATCGCCTTTGCACTGGAGCAGAAGGCAGGCAGTACGAATGGCGCCCGCAGGCGCACCCGCGCCGTGGACGTTTTGAGCCGCCGCGAAACCGAGATAGCCGAGTTGGTGGCCAGGGGGATGAGCAACAAGGTGATCGGTGCGTCCCTGTTGATCTCCCAGCGCACGGCGGAATCCCATGTCGAGCACATCCTCGCCAAACTCGGTTTCACCTCCCGCGCGCAGATCGCCGCCTGGGTCGCGGCCCATTCCGCCGCCGACCAGCAGTAGGCCGGGCCACTGGCCACATGTCGACTGTGGTCGGGGGCTGAACACCGCGTGGTGCCGCAGGGAACCGCTGTCACCTGGCCGGTGTGTCGTGAAAGGCCACCGCCGCCAGCCGCCGTTGCCAATCTTCGAGCAGGCGCGCGGCACCCCGGGTCAGTTCGGCGGTGATCCACCCGTCGCGCGGGTTGGCACCGGCGTTGTTCAGCTTCACCAGCCCGTCCCGGTACAGCACGAACAGCGAACTGACCATGCGCGGCGACAGATCATCGTCACGGTGTCGGAGCGCGCCGTTCTCACAGGTACAGCCGATCTCGCCGCGGTCGACCTTGCGCAGCGCGCGGTACAGGAACGGATCGAACAGATACGGGTTCATCGCAGCCATCTCCTGGGTACCCGGTGGACAGGGTGGCGTCGGGTCAACCCTGTCCACCGGGGGGTATGGGGTTCCCACCACTTTCCCTCGCGCGACCGTCCAGCGAATCCGGGGAACCACCCACACCACTACCGATCCACTACGTATTCCCTCAGATTGGAAGCGACATCAGGGTCATAACGGACGCGATGCCGGAGAAACGCATCTCCCGCTCCGGCAGGCCGCACGTTGACCACCGCGACGGTTTCCCCCGCGACCCGATCAATCGGGGTACCCGTCCAGGCGCCGAGGCAGGTGCGGGTTGACCTGCAAACCCAACCGTCTCGGCCCCCAGTACGGCGCCCGTGGTCTCGACGTACTCATCGAGGAGGCTCGGCCGGGATGAGACCCCGGCCATCCAGTCCGGCGGCCCAGAGCTATGGCATGAGTTCATGGCCGAGCTGCGAACCATCCATCTCAGCGAACCGGCGTCCGAGCGGGACGGGGCGAGCGTCACGGAACGCCTGGCCAAGGCCTACGCCAGCGCGCCCTGATGTCCTATATGGACTTCCCCGGTCACCCGAGGACCGGGGCGGTCTGCTCGTGGATTAAGAGCGGCGGGGCTACGCGGCCACCAGCTCACGTGCCTTGTCGACCGCCGGGTCACGGCCGAAGGACAGGTCTTCTGCGGTCAGCGTGCCCTCGGGGTCACGCTGTTGCCGGTGGCGCAATCACCGGTCCCGGCTTGTACGCGTCTTGTACGAAGGTGAAGGACTCTGGTGCCACGTCAACCGGAACTGAGTCCAGGATGGAGCACTCCCATGAAGATCTCCCGCGTCGCACAGGGCCTGTTCGCGGCCCTCGTCGCCACCGCGGCGGTCGGCGCTTCACCGGCCACATCTCTTGCCGCCGCTGATCCCGCCGGGCAGATCTCGGCGGCCGCGGTCGGCAACACCCTTGTGTACAAAGAGAATACCGAAGGTTACGACTGTTTCAGAATCCCGGCCGTCGTCAAGGCAGGCAACGGGGACCTGCTCGCGTTCGCCGAAGGCCGCAACGGCGGCGCCACCTTCTGCAACGACAGCGGCGACATCGACCTCGTCGTCAAACGGTCAATCGACAACGGCAAGACCTGGAGCGCTCCCCAGATCGTCATCGAAGGTTTCGGTGACACCAAAGGAAACCCGACACCGATCGTGATCCCATCCACCGGGAGGATCGTGCTGCTTTCGGTGCTGGAATGCGTCAAGAGCCCAGCCTGCAACCGCATTCCCCGCGTCTCGATCAGTGACGACAACGGCAAGACCTGGACCGCGCCGAAGGTACTCACCACCCAACTCGGGTTCAGTGTGGCTCCGGAATGGCTCGCGACCGGCCCATCGCATGGCATTGTGCTGACCCGTGGCGCGCATGCCGGCCGGATCGTCGCCGGGATGAGCTACAGCACCGGCGGTAAGAACAGCGGCGCGCTCGTCTACAGCGACGACCAGGGTGTCACGTGGAAACGCGGCGCCACCGACACTTCGTCGACGACGGCGTTGAACCCGCAGGAAATCAGCGTCACCGAACTGGTCGACGGCCGGGTCTACGCGGCCGCCCGCAACCAGGCCAACAACGCCAACAAGTGCCTCGACGGCGGCGCCAAGAACCGCGCCTTCGCGATCAGCTCCGACGGCGGGGCGAGCTTCTCCACGAAGTTCACCTTCGAAGAGGACCTGATCACGCCCGTCGTGCAGTCCTCGATCGCGCGGATGACCGCGACCGACCAAGCGAGCAAGTACAACCGGATGTTGTTCGCCGGACCGTCGGTCTGCGATCGCCGCAAGGAACTGATCGTGCGGTCCTCGTTCGACGAGGGCGCCAACTGGCAGGGTAACTCCGCGGGCACGCTGGTTTGGAGCGGCGACGCCGCGTACTCCGACATGGTGCAGCTCTCCTCGGGTTCGGTCGGTGTCCTGTACGAGGCCGGTCCCACCGGAAACGCCAACGAGACCATCCGCTTCTCGACGGTCACCGAAGCCTCCCTCGGCGCCCCGGCGTGCGGCAGCGGCTACAACGTGATCGACTCGGCTCCGCTGGGCGCGGCAGGCACGGTGTACCTGTCCTACAACGCTTCCGACGGCCAGAACTGCGTCAGCACGATGAAGAGCGCGTCCGTCGGCGTTCCGGCGGCGACCGCGGCCTACCTCGAGGTCGCCGGTTCGGCCAGGATGACCGACTCCGGCTCGTTCTCGTGGTACGCCGGTCCGGTCCGTGCCGGCGCGGCCGGCAAGTGTGTCCGCTGGGGCGGTTCTGCCGGCGGCATCACCTACAACAGCCCGCTGGAACACTGCGGCTGAGCGTTCCCCCGGGCGTGATGAAGGGGTCGTCGAGGACGGATTTCGTCTTCAACGGCCCCTTTTCTGGCGTTTTTGCCGGATCGCATCGCGACGGCCACCCCCGCCGGGATTTCGGCAGGCTAGCTCTCGGGCTTGGCGTCGATGGCCGAGGCGCAGCTCGTCTCCATTCCGCGCGCCGCCTGCAGAAGCAGGTTGTAGAGCGCTTCGCGCTGACCCTCGTCGAGTGCACCGAGTACCTCGTCGTCTACCGCCGCCAGCGCGAACTCGACCTTCGCGAGCTGCTTCGCGCCGGTGTCGGTGAGCTCGACCACGTGCCGTCGACGATCCTCGGGCGAGCGCCGCCGTTCGATCAGGTTCTCGGCCTCGAGCTCGTTGAGCAGGCCGACGATGTTGGTCCCGTCCATCTCCAGCGTGGCGGCGAGTGCCTGCTGGGTGCAGTCGCCGCGACTCCGCAGCACGGTCAGCGCCACCAGATGACGCGGCCGCAGCCCCAGTGGTGCCAGCACCGCCTCGGAACGCACACGCATGCGCCGCGCGAGGTGGTCGAGCAGCGCGCCGGAGCGGTGCACCGGCTGGTTGACCGCAGGCAAGGAGACCATACGTCGAGTCTACCCGCCGCTACCATCTATCGATTCGGCATTAATGATTTGTGCTAGGCAAGTCATCTTCGAAGGGATAGGAATATCAGTCGGCTGGTCCGCGCAAGGTCAGCACCACCCGCAGTACATGCTCGACCGCGGAAGGAAAGAGCGCACCCCGCAACTCGCCGCGGGTGGCGAGGTTCCGGGACGCGAACTCCAGCATGTGCTCGGCTCCCATGCGCCGGACAACGAGCGCCGCGATCTCCTCCAGGTCGAGACTTGGGTTGTCCAGACGCATCAGTGCGAACTCGACAAGGAGCTCTTCGTCCCTCATGGTCCCTCCCTGACAACTCTGCCGAGAGAATACTTCAAGCAGAGAAGGGGAACTTTGCTCCCAGGCCAGGACTATTAAATCAATCTGAGTTGATGTACTTTTGAGGGGTGCGGACAGACCTGGAGCCAGCGGGGCCGCCACCGTTTCTCCGGCTCGCGGCCGAGAAGGTGCGGTGGGACCTGCTACGTGAGCTGTCCCGCGGCGATCGGCGGGTCGGTGAACTGACCACGGCCATGGGCCAGCCGCAAAGCCTCGTCTCCTACCACCTGCGCAAGCTGAAGTCCGGCAACCTGGTGACGTCGCGGCGCAGTTCGGCCGACGGCCGGGACACCTACTACAGCCTCGACCTCGAGCAGTGCGCCGCGTTGCTCGCCGAAGCCGGGCAGGCGCTGCATCCAGGACTGCGGACCGGCCCCGCCGGGCCGCCGAGCGGGGACGCCGCGCACGGCCGGGTCTTGTTTCTCTGCACGGGAAACAGTGCCCGATCGCAGATGGCCGAAGCTCTTCTGGCGCGGCAGGCGCCGCGACTGGAGGTGTTCAGCGCGGGCAGCCACCCCAAGGGATTGCATCCGAACGCGGTCGTGGTGATGAGCGAGTACGGCATCGACCTGTCGGGCCACCGCGCCAAGCACCTCGACGAGTTCACCGAGGTGCACTTCGACCGCGTGATCAGCTTGTGCGACCGGGTCCGCGAGGTGTGCCCCGAGTTTCCCGGCCATCCCGGCCTCACCCACTGGAGCATGGTCGACCCGTCAGCGGCCGGCGACAACGACGCCGCCACGCTGCCCGCCTTCCGGCGAACGGCTGACGAGTTGTCCACCCGGATCAGTTTCCTGCTTCACACCCTCACCCGGACCGAGTAAGGCACCCCGACCATGACCGAGAATCTCGCGCACGTCCGCTACCTCGTCGACGACGTCCAGGCCGGCGTCGACTTCTACACCACCCACCTGGGATTCACGCTCCGCTCGTCGGCGGCCCCCGCCTTCGCCGACGTCGTACGAGGGCCGCTGCGGCTGTTGCTGTCCGGTCCGGCGAGTTCGGCAGGGCGGCCCATGCCCGACGGGGACAAACCCGCCGCCGGGGGCTGGAACCGGATCCATCTCGTCGTCGACGACCTCGCCGCCGAGGTGGCGCGGCTACGCGAGGCGGGGGTCCCGTTCCGCAACGACGTCGTCACCGGACCCGGTGGCAGCCAGATCCTGCTCGTCGACCCCGCCGGAAACCTGGTCGAACTGTTCCAGCCACGCCACTGACGATCATCGCGTGAGCAGGAACTCGTTCGGGTTTCGCCGTTCTCGATAGGCGGGACCGTCCCGGACATGGTTGTCCGCGCCGAAAGAGGGCAACATCATGACTGTGAAAACCATGCGCGCTGTGTCGTTACCGTCTGGGGCACTGATTCCGGTGCTGGGCCAGGGCACCTGGTATCTCGGGGAGAGTCCTGCTCGCCACGCGGCCGAGGTCGCGTCACTGCGGCTTGGCCTCGACCTCGGGATGACGATGGTCGACACCGCGGAGATGTACGGGAACGGAGCGTCGGAGATGCTCGTCGGCGAGGCGATCGCCGGCCGGCGGGACGAGGTGTTCCTGGTCAGCAAGGTGCTGCCCGGCCACGCGAGCCGTCGCGGCACCGTCGCCGCGTGCGAAGGCAGCCTGCGCCGCCTCGGCACCGATCGGCTCGACCTCTACCTCCTGCACTGGCGAGGACCGCACGAGCTCCGGGATACGGTCGACGGCTTCCTCGACCTGATGCGTGCCGGAAAGATCCGGCACTGGGGAGTGAGCAACTTCGACATCGACGACATGGCCGAACTGCTTTCCCTGCCGGAAGGCCGGGGCGTCGCCACGAATCAGGTCCTGTACAACCTCGGCAGGCGCGGCATCGAGTACGACCTGCTCCCGGGATGCCGCACCGAGGCGCTGCCGGTCATGGCGTATTCCCCGATCGAACAAGGCCGGATCCTGGGCCACCCTGCGCTGGGACAGATTGCGCAGCGACACGAGGCGACGCCGGCACAGATCGCGCTGGCCTGGGTACTCCGACAGGATGGCGTCACGGCGATTCCCCGTGCCGGCAATCCCGAGCACGTCCGCGAAAACCGCGCCGCGCTCGACATCCAGCTCACCGGTCAGGATCTCGCGGAACTCGATCAGGCCTTCCCGCCACCGACCGGACCGACGCCCCTCGAGATGCTTTGACGGCACCGGTTCGCGACTTCCTCAGTTTCACCTCCGGCGCGCGCCGCTTTGCGTAGGATCTGCCGTGATCTTGCCAGCCGAAGGAGGAATTTTTGACAAGTCAGGCGCCCCCCTTCTCGATCGGACCGGGGAACACCGCGGTCGCCAGCTATGCCGACCCGCGCACGGGGGAGCAGATCTACCTGACCCGCACCTCGGCCCCAGGGCTGCCGCCGGTCGAGTACCAGGTGCACCTGGAGCTGCGGCGGCTCGGTGTCCGAGGCGAGGACGTGACGTCGCTGCACACCGACCTCAGCCCGAGTGCGCTCCCCGGCGGTTACACCCTGCCCTTCGTTTCCGGTGCGTTTCCCAACGCCCATCTGTCGTGCACGCAGAACTATGGCAAGAAGGCCGA
Source organism: Actinomycetota bacterium (assembly GCA_032230695.1). Taxonomy (GTDB): domain Bacteria; phylum Actinomycetota; class Actinomycetes; order Mycobacteriales; family Pseudonocardiaceae; genus Amycolatopsis. The sequence continues at coordinate 55,932 of JAVXWP010000082.1, forward strand.
GGAGCGCGCCGAGGCGATCAACGGGCTCGTCCAGCACGTCGAGTTGATGAGCCAGGTCGTCGGCCAGCGCCCGCCGCCCGCGCCGAACCGCGCTCCGGTGCCCGCCGGCATCCGCGCTGCCCCACCCGTGCCCGACCAGGCGCTCGGCGGGTACCTGGTGCAGGTCTTCGGGCCGCAGAGGGTGCGCCGCTACGACACCCGGCACACCCGGCTGCCGGAGGCTGCCAAGGCCACGCTCGGCTGGGCCGGCCTGCCCACCGACATCCCACTGTTCTTCACGGCCGACACCCCGGAAAACCCGCCACCCGGCGGTTTCCTGACCGACGCGGCCAGCTACCTGCGCGCCGTGGGCACCAAGGCCAGTGAAGGGGCGCTCGGGGTGCTGGGCGGGCACGTGCGCATCGGCACCGACGGCGTCTCCGCGATCACCGTCCAGTGCGACGATCCGGACTTCATGCCCACCGGCCCTGGTCAGGTGTGGGCGATCCCGCCCCAGGACGTGATGGGTCTGCGGGTCAACGCCAGCGTCTCTGCGTTCGTCCAGTCGCTGGTGGTGCTGGTCACGACGCGCCACCGGATGGCCGGGCTCGACCCGTTCGCGGCGGGCGCCGCCGTCGCCGCTTTCCAGCAGCAGCTCGCGGTCATCGACGCGACCGCGCTCGACAACCCGGGGAACTGGTGGTCAGTGATCGTCGAGCAGATGTGGCACGGCCTGTTCTGACGGTGGCGTTCGGCCGGACGTGCTCTGAAGGCCACTATGAGGGCGTTAGAGTCCCTCATGGTGGCCTTCAGAGACTTACATACGCGGCGAGGTGCCGAGCGGCTGGCCGGTGACGGGGTCGAGGAACAGGGTCGCGTTGTGGCCTTGGTTTCCCTTGAAGTCGAACATGTTGTTGAGGGAGCCGGCGATGGCGTCGTAGGAGCCACTGATCTTCGGTAGCCGCCAGTTGTCCTCGACGAATTTCAGTATCGAGCTCTGGTCGGTGAGGGTGTGGTCCACGAAGTTCTGCTTGGTCCAGGGGGAGATGACCAGCAGCGGGAGTCGCGGCCCGTAGCCACAGCGTCCGTTCTGCCCAGCCAGCGGCTGGGTGCCGGCGGTGTTGCCGCAGATGCCGTTGCCGTTGAGGAAGTCCTGCGGTCCCGGCGGGGTGGCCACCGTGGAGGTGTTCGACGGGTTGTGGACACCGCTGTACACGTGGTCGTAGAAGCCGTCGGAGTCGTCGTAGGCGATAACGACGGCAGTGCTGGACCAATCCGGGGTGTGCTGCAGGGCGTTGATCTCGTTGACGACGAACTGCTGCTCGTCGTAGGGGTTCGAGTAGGCGGCGTGGCCGTCCTGGTTTCCAGGGGCTTTGAGGAAGCTCACGGCCGGCAGATGGTCGGGCGAGAGGTAGCCGTGGGAGATGGCTCCGACCAGTGAATCGAAGTCGCTGGTGTCGTACTGGTGGTTGGCGGTGTTGAACTGCGGAACCCCGGCCGTGGTGGTCTGGGTGTCGGTGCCGATCGCGGCCAACGACGTGGGCGGCAGGTGGTGCGGGTTAGCCGTCGAAGCGTAGTACTGGAACGGCTCGTGATGGGCGATGTAGTCGTCCTTGTTGCCGTAGTTGGTGCCACCCGCGGTGGTGCCGCCGGTGCCGCCGGAGGTGGGCGCGATCGGGTGAACCGCGTTGCACAAGCCCTGGTCGGCTGCGGGGGCGGTGGCGAACTTGCCCTTGAACTGGTCGGGGATGAAGGTGCTCGTGGGCTGGGGGCTGCCTGCGGTGGCGTTGGCGAAGGTGGTCGTTGGCCTGAACCCGCCCTGGAACCAGCCCCAGCTCAGCCCGGCGGCGTTCAGGTTGTCGCCGACGTTCTTACCGGTCAGTGACACTGCATCGCGGGTCGAACAATCGTCGTAGTAGCCCTGGGCGTCCTCGATGAGGGAGTTGCCGCCCTTGCCGTCGCTGACCGTGTCGCCGTTGGTGGCCGCGCCGTTGATCATCTGGCCGATATTGCCGGTGTTCCCGGACACGAGATTGATGGCACCCGGTGACGACGGGCCGAACGTCGTCCCGAACGAGTTGTCGCTCATGGCGTACTGCTGGGCGTAGTTCCACAGCCCGGTCACCGTGTTGCCGTCGTAGTAGTTCATGACGTCGCCGGCTTTGCACGGCTGACCGAGACCGTTGGTGCCCGACGCATTGCCGACCGTGGCGAGGAATTTGTCCATTTTCCCGCCATTGAAAGCCTTTTGTTCCGCATTATAGTTATGGCCCTGGTCACAGAGCACGATGTCGTTGATATTGGACGGATCCAGCCTGCGCGGATTGGCTGGTTTGCCATTGGTGTCGAGGTTCGGATTGTTCGTTAGTAAATTCCCGGCGCCCTGTGCTCCTGGCGTGTTGGAAAGCCCATTGACAGCCGGGGTTTTCTTGGCTGCATGGAACGGCTGCCCGGAGGTGTTGGCGGCCTGAGGATAGGTGCCGAAGTAGTGGTCGAAGGAGACGTTCTCCTGGTAAATCACGACGACATGCTTGATCGGGGTGGTGGTCTGACCTGTGACGACGGATCCGTTGGCAGCGGTTGAAGCGCCGGCCGCCGCAGGGATGGCGAGTGCCGCAAGCGAGCTGATCAGTACGGTCCTGCCCGCAGCTCTCCGCATTTTGGACAAGTGAGAAGTTCTGGACAATTGAGAATCCCTTTGGATAGCTGGGCAATGACTGCCGAGTGGAAATAGTCGGGTCTGCGCGAAGTTACCGACTGAAAGTGAACAACAGGCGCCAGTTTGAATGGATTCTCGGTGCCGGGTCACCAAATCTTTTTATTCTGTTTATGGTCCGTCCGTTCAGCCGTCGTCGAGTGGTCGATCCTTCACTACAAGATGTCCCGAGCCGGGCAGACAATCATCGTGCCCGGCCCGGCCTCAAGGACGAACGTGCACAGAACCATCACAAAGCGTGGCGCTGCGGCGCTCGCCACGGTCGCGGCGCTGGTGGCGATCACCGTCACGCAGAGCTCGGCCGCCGCCGAGTCGAAGACCGCGACCGCGACGCCGATCAAGCATGTCGTCGTGATCTACCCCGAAAACATTTCGTTCGACCACCTACCCGGTTGCCGCCAACCCACCGGGCGAGCCGGCCTTCCACGCCGCTCCCGGCACGCCGAGCGTCAACGGGCTCAGCCAAGCGCTCCTCACCAGCAACCCGAACGCCGCGAACCCGCAGCGGCTGGATCGCAGTGAAGCGCTGACCTGCGATCAGGACCACAGCTACGGCTCGGAGCAGAAGGCGTTCAACCACGGGCTGATGGACAAGTTCGTGGAGAGTACCGAGAACATCAAGTGCTCCGCGCCGTACGTGTCGAAGCCCGGTCTGGTCATGGACTACTACGACGGCAACACGGTCACGGCACTGTGGAACTACGCGCAGCGGTTCTCGATGAGCGACAACTCCTACTCCACCGTGTTCGGTCCGACCGTGCCCGGTCACATCAACCTCGTCTCCGGGCAGACCCACGGCGCGGTCCCGTCGACACCGACGGCCGCGGTCGTCAACGGCACGGTGATCTCCACCAGCGTTTCGGCCAAGTTCGAGGACTGCCCGAAGACGCCGACCGCGCCCAAGGTGGCCATGACCGGCCGTAATGTGGGCGATCTGCTCAACGCCCAGAACGTCAGCTGGGGATACTTCTCGGGCGGTTTCCGGCCGACCTCCCGCAACGCCGACGGCACGGCCGTCTGCGGCTCTTCGCACACCAACATCGGCGGCCAGGTCATCGGTGACTACCACGACACCCTGGAGCCGTTCCAGTACTACCAATCCACGTCGAACCCGCACCACGTCGCCCCCGCCTCGGTCGGCGAGATCGGGCACGCCGGTCAGGCCAACCACCAGTACGACATGACCGACTTCTGGAGTGCGCTGGACGCCGGGCAGATGCCGGCTGTGAGCTACCTCAAGCCGCCGGTCTACCAGGATGCGCACGCCGCCGAATCCGACCCGCTCGACGAGCAGCATTTCATCGTCGACACCGTGAACCGGTTGCAGAAGTCGAAAGACTGGAAGGACACCGCTGTCGTCATCGCCTACGACGACAGCGACGGCTGGTACGACCACCAGATGAGCCCGATCGTCAACAACAGCCAGAGTTCCCAGGACGCCTTGACCGGTGACGGCCTGTGCGGCGCCCGGACCCCGCTCGCCGGCTACCAGAACCGGTGTGGCTACGGGCCGCGGCAGCCGCTGCTGGTTCTCAGCCCCTACAGCAAGGTCAACGCGGTGGACCACACCATCACCGACCAGACGTCGATCCTGAAATTCGTGGAGGACAACTGGCTCGGCGGGCAGCGGATCGGCGACGGCTCCTTTGACGCACTCGCCGGCAGCCTCGGCGGGATGCTCGACTTCAAAAATCCGCATCCGAAGCCACTGATTCTCGACCCGATCACCGGCCAGCCACGCGGCTGACGGCCGTCGGAACGCTGCGAAGGGATCCTTGAGTGCTTGAGCTGCTATCAAGGATCCCTTCCCTACCGCAGCCTGGCGCGGAGGATCGGCCGCATGGCTTCGAGCACGGTCACGTCGTCGATGGTCGAGGGCACGGTTGCGTCGGTGCCGTCGGCGATCGCCCGCATGGTGCTCCGCAGAATCTTGCCGGACCGCGTTTTCGGCAGCGCCTCGACTATCGCCACGTCGCGCAGCGAGGCGACGGCACCGAGCTGGTCGCGGACCAGGTGTACGAGCTCGTCGCGCAATTTCCGCTCGTACCCGTCGGCGCCGGCGTCCGTCCCGGCCTTGAGCACGACGAATCCGCGGGGGACCTGGCCCTTGAGTTTGTCCGAGACCCCGATCACCGCGCATTCGGCGACGTCCGGGTGCGCGGCAAGGATCTCCTCCATCCCGCCCGTGGACAGGCGGTGTCCGGCGACGTTGATGACGTCGTCGGTGCGGCCCATGACGTACACATAACCGTCGTCGTCGATGCGGCCGCCGTCGCCGGTCAGGTAGTACCCGTCGAACGCCGACAGGTAGGAGCGGACGAACCGTTCGTCGTCGTTCCAGAGGGTGAGCATCGCGCCGGGCGGCATCGGGAGCTTCACCACGATCGCGCCGTCCGTGCCGGCCGGAACGGGCCGGCCGTCGTCGCCGAGAACCTGGACGTCCCAGCCGGGCAGTGGCTTGCTCGGTGAGCCGGGCTTGACGGGCAGCAGCTCGAGACCGACGGGATCGGCCACGATCGGCCACCCTGTTTCGGTCTGCCACCAGTTGTCGATCACCGGGATCTTCAGCAGCTCCGAGGCCCATCGGTAGGTTTCGGGATCGAGCCGTTCCCCGGCCAGAAAGAGGTATTTCAGCGCGGAGAGGTCGTACTTCTTCGCGTACTCGCCATTCGGGTCCTCTTTCCGCAGCGCCCGAAACGCCGTGGGGGCAGTGAACATCGAACGTACCCGGTACTCGGACATCACCCGCCAGAACTGCCCCGGGTCCGGGGTGCCGACCGGTTTGCCCTCGTAGAGGACCGTCGTCGCTCCGGCCAGCAGCGGGGCGTAGACGATGTAGGAATGCCCGACGACCCAGCCCACGTCCGAGGCGGTGAAGATCGTCTGTCCCGGGTTGACGTCGTAGACGTTCGGCATCGTCCAGGCCAGTGCCGTGGCGTAGCCGCCGCTGTCGCGGACCACACCCTTGGGCTTGCCGGTGGTGCCGGAGGTGTAGAGCACATAAAGCGGATCGGTGGACTTCATCGGTACCGGGTCGGCCGGTTTCGCGTTCGCGACGGCGTCGGCCCAGCTGACGTCGTTTTCGCCCAACGCGGCTGTTGCCTGCGGCCGTTGAAGAATCACCTGTTTGCGGGGCTTGTGCGTCGCGAGCTCGATCGCGCGATCGAGCAACGGCTTGTACTCGATGACCCGCGATCCCTCGATCCCGCATGACGCGGACACGATCACCGCCGGCTTGGCGTCGTCGATGCGAACAGCCAGCTCTTTCGCGGCGAACCCGCCGAACACGACTGAATGGATCGCGCCGATCCTCGCGCAGGCCAGCATCGCGATCGCCGCCTCGGGCACCATCGGCAGGTAGATCACCACCCGGCTGCCCGCGTCGACGCCGAGGTCGCGCAGTGCTCCGGCGAAGACCGCGACCTCGTCGCGAAGCCGGCCGTAGGTGTAGGTGCGTTTGCTGCCGGTGACCGGGGAGTCGTAGATCAACGCCGCTTGCTCGCCGCGCCCGGCGTGCACATGGCGGTCGAGCGCGTTGTACGAAACGTTGAGCCTGCCGTCGGGAAACCACCGGTAGAACGGCGGGACCGACGCGTCCAGAGCCTGCGTCGGGGCGACCTCCCAGTCCAGCAAACCTGCTGCGGTCAGCCAGAACCGCTCCCGATCCGCCATGCTCGCGCGATAGATTTCCTCGTAGTTGCCCACGCCCGTGCTCACCCTCGTCTTGTGAACTTCTGGTTCGTCAGTCACCGTCGAACATCTGCGAGTGCTCGTTCCGCAGTTTGTACTTGAGGATTTTCCCGCCCACCGTCTCGGGCAGTGCCTCGGCGAATACGACGGCTTTCGGGGTTTCGTATCCGCCGAGCCTTTCCCGGCAGTGCCCGATGATGTCGTCCGCGGTCGCAGTGGCGCCTTCCCGGAGGATCACCACCGCGGTGACGGCTTCGCCCCAGCGGGAATGCGGCAGTCCGATGACGGCGGCACGGAGCACGGCCGGATGTTCGTGCAGGACCGCCTCGACACGGATGCTGGACACGTTCTCGCCGCCGGACTTCACGATGTCCTTGAAGCGGTCGACCATGATTCGCAAGCCGTCCTCATCAACGGTTGCGCTGTCGCCCGAATGGAACCAGCCGCCGCGGAACGCTTCGCGCGTTGCGCCCTCGTTCAGGTAGTAGCCGGCTGTCACGGTCGGCGACCGGTAGACCGCCTCGCCAGGGACGCCGGGGGTATCACGGACCGACTGGCCCAGCTCGTCGACGACGTCGGAGGCCAGCAGTGGGCTCGGCATGCCGACGTAGTTGACGCGGGGAGCGGTGCGTTCGTAGACCTCGGGCCACTTGGCCGGCCAGAACCGGTGGCAGGCGATCGTCTCGGTCTGCCCGAAGATGCCGATGACCACGAGGTCTTCGGTGGTGCGGCGGCGCAGCGTTTCATAGATCGACGGCGGAAGTGCGCCCCAGCCGTAGACGAGCACGGTCAGGCTCGTGGCGTCGAATTCCTTGGTCTCGATCTCGGCGGCCAGTGCGGTGACGAATTGGGGCGAGCCGGCCCACAAGGCGGTGATGCGTTCCGTCTCGATCGCGGTGGCGACCTGTTCGGGATCGGGTTTGCGCCCGATGACGAGGGTGCCGCCCGCCAGGAATGCCGACAAGGTGAAGATCTGGTCGCCGATGTGGTAGATGATCGGCAGGAAGGTCCCGACCCGGAGGTCGCAGTCGAGTCGGATCCCGCGGGTCAATGACACCGCGAAGTTGAATCCGGCCAGATAGCCCGCGTTGTGCGAGAGCATCACGCCTTTGGGCATGGCGGTGGTACCAGAGGTGAACAGCAATTCCCAGATGTCGTCACCGTGAATGGTGACGTCCGGTTCGGTCACCGGCGCGTCGTGGACGAACTCGGAGAAGGTCGGACTGCCGGCGACAGCGCCACCACCGATGGCGATGGTGGCGCCGACCGCCAGACCGGCGTTGCCGAACGCCTTTTCGGCACGCGGCCAAAGTTCGGCGTCGACGATGGCGAAACCCGGTTGGGCCTGCGCGATGACATGTTCGAGCACGTCGGTGGCCAGCATGGGGTTGACCGGTACCACCACCATGCCCGCCTTCGCGATCCCGATCTTGGCGAGGTAAGCCTCGACCGAGTTCTCGCAGAACAGCAGGACCCGGGCACCCGGCAGCAGACCCCGCCCGAGTAGCGCGTTGGCGAGCTGGTTCGCGATCTCGTCGGCCTGCCGGTAGGTCACCGACCGCAGGCGCTCGTCGGCGTAGGCCCCGGCCCAGCCGGTGATAGCGATCTTGTCCGGATAGCTCCAGGTCAGCCGCTCGAAGACATCTCCTATGGAGGTGCGTTCCCATCGGTTGACCGCTCGCCTGCCACGTAGGTTGGTCACGTCGAGCTCGACATCAGCCAGGTTCACGTCAGCCTCCTTGCCGCACCGTCCCAGTCTTGCGCCCAGCATTGCTGGCAGTCGAGTGAAAATCAAGCCCTGAGTTACTCACGATTCACTAACTGCCGAGGACATCGTCGGGTCAGCGGGCCAGATGGGTGGCTCGTGAGTGTTTCGCGGGGTTCTAACCCCGCGAACACTCACGAGCCCGTCTGCGGGAGGTTGTCAGCCGTCGACCGTGGGGTGCGTTCGACGCCGAGGCAGCTGTAGGCCATCTCGCCGAGCAGGTCCGCCATGCGCTCCTGAGGCAAGCCGCTGTCGTAGAAGAGGATGGACTGTACGGCGCCGATCGCGGCGCGCACGACGAGACGGGCCTCCCCGTCGGGAAGGTCGGGCCGCAGCGGGGCGACCACCGACACCCATTCCTCGAGGTAATGGCGCTGTGCGCGGCGCAGTCGCCGGAAGTCCTCCTCCGGCAGGTTGTGTGCCTCCCGGTGGTAGACGGCCAGCAACCGCCGATCCTCGATCGCGACCCGGACGTGGTGGTCGACCAGTTCGGACAGCGCGCTCCGATCGTCGTCGGTGCTCGAGACTATGTGTGCCGCCGTTCGCTGAAGGTCGTCCATCACCTGTGACAGCAGGGAGACAAGGATCGCCGCCTTGCTGTCGAAGTGTCGGTAGATGCCCGAACCGACGATGCCGGCCTCGGCGCCGATCTCGGTCATCCCCACCGCGTGGTAGCCATTGCGGGAGACCAGTTTTGCCGCCGCATCCAGGATTCGAGCCCTCCTGGCCGGATCCCTGCGTCGTTGAATCTGCTCGTTGCTCACGAAGTGATGGTCCTCCTTATCCGGTTTGAGGGCACGCTGATGGTCCCAATTTCACAATGCGACGTTCTTGCTTGCGTCAAGATAGTGAACGATGATGCACTAAGGTGGAGCCGGACGCGTTGACAGCTTGGGACGCGTGAGAACGCGACCGTCCGGCAAGAACAGATCACGTCACGAAACGAGGAGTCGCCGTGGACTTTCAGGAGACCGACGAGCATCGCGGTCTGCGCGAGACCGTGCGTGCCATCACCGCGCGGTTCGGCCCTCAGTACTACGTGGCGAAGGCGGAAGCGGGCGAACCGTGCTCAGAGCTGTGGACAGCACTGGGGGAGAGCGGTTTCCTCGGCATCAACCTGCCGGAGGAATACGGCGGCGGCGGTGCGGGGCTCGTCGAGCTGGCAATGGTGTGCGAGGAGACAGCGGCCGCTGGTTGCCCGCTGCTGCTCCTGCTGGTGTCCGCGGCGATCTCGGGCGAGATGATTTCGCAGTTCGGTACGCCTGAGCAGCGCAAGCAGTGGTTGCCGCGGATGGCATCGGGACAGAGCAAGGTGGTGTTCGGGATCACCGAGCCCGACGCCGGTTCCAACACGCACCGGATTTCCACCACGGCCAAGCGGGACGGCAGCGACTACGTCATCAGCGGTACCAAGCACTACATCTCCGGCGTGGACGAGGCCGACGCGGTGCTGCTGGTGACCCGGACGGGCCGCGACGAGGCCACCGGCCGAGGCGAGCTGACCTTGTTCATCGTGCCCACCGACGCGCCGGGACTGGTGGCGACGCCGCTGCCGGTGTCGGCCAAGCTGCCGGAGAAACAGTTCGTCCTGCACTTCGATGACCTCCGGGTTCCCGCGGAAGCACGGCTCGGCGACGAAGGCCGTGGGTTCCAGCAGGTGTTCCTCGGTCTCAACCCGGAGCGGATCACCGGTGCGGCGGTCTGCGTCGGCGTCGCCCGGCACGTGCTCCGGCAGGCCGCGGCCTATGCCCAGACCCGGTCGGTGTGGGGCGTGCCGATCGCCACCCACCAGGGCGTGTCGCACCCGCTGGCCAAGGCCAAGATCGAGACCGAGCTCGCCGCGCTGATGACACAGAAGGCGGGCTGGCTGCACGACCGGAACCTGCCGGCGGGCGAGGCCGCGAACATGGCCAAGTACGCCGCGGCGGAGGCCGCGGGGGCGGCGGTCGAGGCGGCCATCCAGACCCACGGTGGCAACGGCCTCTCGACCGAGTACGGCCTCATCCCGTACTGGGGTATCTCCCGTCTGCTGCGCATCGCGCCGGTGAGCCGGGAGATGGTCCTGAACTTCGTCGCCCAGCACAGCCTGGGCCTTGCCCGGTCCTACTGAAGGGGGTCGTAAACGCGATGCCGACCGTGCTCAAATCAACCCTGAACACCTCTGACGAGACCTATCTGTCGAACCGGGTCGCGCAGCAGCGGATCCTGTCCGAGCTCGACGAGCAGATCCAGGCCGCCGTCAGCGGCGGTGGTCCGCGATACCAGCAGCGCCACCGCGATCGCGGCAGGTTGCTCGTGCGGGAACGGATCGAGCTGCTGGTCGATTCCGACGCCGCGTTTCTCGAACTGTCCACGCTCGCCGCCTGGGGGACCCAGTTCCAGGTCGGTGCGAGCGTGGTCACCGGTATCGGGGTCGTCTCCGGCGTCGAATGTGTGATCATCGCGCACGATCCGACGGTCCGGGGCGGCGCGATGAACCCGTACTCGCTGAAAAAGACGTTGCGTGCCTTGGAAATCGCCAGGAACAACCGGCTGCCGGTCATCAACCTGGTCGAGTCCGGTGGTGCCGACCTGCCGACGCAGTCCGAGTTGTTCGTCCACGCCGGTAAGATTTTCCACGACCTGACCGAGCTGTCGTCGAGGGCGATTCCTACCGTCGCACTGGTGTTCGGCAACTCCACGGCCGGTGGTGCCTACGTGCCCGGGATGTGCGATTACGCCGTCATGGTCGATCAGCAGGCGAAGGTGTTCCTCGGGGGGCCGCCCTTGGTCAAGATGGCCACCGGTGAGGAGGCAGACGGCGAGGAACTGGGCGGCGCGGCAATGCACGCCAAGGTTTCCGGGCTCTGCGACTACTTCGCCGTCGACGAGCGCGACTGCATCCGGATCGGGCGTCAGATCGTCACCGAGTTCAACTGGCGCAAACTCGGCCCCGGACCGACGCTGCCCGCCGACGAGCCGCTCTACGACCCGGACGAGTTGCTGGGGATCGCGCCTGCCGACATCAAGGTCCCGTTCGACCCCCGCGAGGTGATCGCCAGGGTCGTCGACGGGTCCCGGTTCGGTGAGTACAAACCGTTGTGGGGCACGAGCCTGGTCACCGGCTGGGCGTCGGTGCACGGCTATCCCGTCGGGATCCTCGCCAACGCGCGCGGCGTTCTGTTCAGTGAAGAGGCCAAAAAGGCCAGTGAGTTCATCCAGCTCGCCAACCAGACCGACACACCGCTGGTGTTCCTGCAGAACACCACCGGCTTCATGGTGGGCAAGGATTACGAGCAGGGCGGGATCATCAAGGACGGGTCCAAGATGATCAACTCGGTGACCAACAGCAAGGTGCCGCACATCACCATCAACCTGGCCTCGTCGTTCGGGGCGGGCAACTACGGGATGTCCGGCCGCGCCTACGACCCGAGGCTGATGTTCGCCTGGGCCGGTTCCCGGCTCGCGGTGATGGGGGCGACCCAGCTGGCCGGCGTGATGTCGATCGTGGCCAAGCAGTCCGCGGCCGGGGCGGGCCGGGAGTTCGACGTCGAGGCCGACGAGCGACAGCGGGCCGCGATCGAGGCCCAGATCGAAAAGGAGTCGCACTCCTTCTTCGTCACCGCGAGGCTTTACGACGACGGCCTGATCGACCCGCGTGACACCCGCACCGTGCTCGGCATCGCCTTGGCTGCCGCGCACTCCGACATCGTCGCCGGCCAGCGTGGCTACGGCGTCTTCCGAATGTAAGGCGGCATCGATGACTCAGACTCAGCGCACGCGGCCTGTGCGGATCCAGAAGTTGCTGGTCGCCAACCGAGGCGAGATCGCGGCCCGCATCATTCGTTCGGCGAGGGCGCTCGACATCGTCACCGTCGCGGTGCACTCCGATCCCGACGCCGACGCGCCGTTCGTCGCGGCCGCCGACGAGTCCGTGGCGCTTCCCGGTGCCGCGCCGGCGGAAACCTATCTCCGTGGCGAAAAGATCATCGAGGCGGCGCTCGCGACCGGTGCCGACGCCATTCACCCCGGCTACGGGTTTCTCTCCGAGAACGCCGGATTCGCCCGTGCCTGCGCCGAGGCCGGGCTGATCTTCGTCGGCCCGCCGGTCGAAGCGATCGAGGCGATGGGCTCGAAGATCGCGGCCAAGGACCTGATGAGCCAGGCCGGCGTCCCGGTCCTGCCCGGGGCGGTGATCGACGCGGAGGACGACCAGGTCGCGGCCGATCCGGCGAAACTCGCCTCGATGGCGGCCGAGATCGGTTTTCCCTTGCTGGTCAAGGCAGCCTTCGGGGGTGGCGGCCGTGGCATGCGGATCGTCCGAGCCGCTGACGAGGTGGTCGAGGCGGTCACCGGCGCGCGGCGCGAGGCCGCGTCCGCCTTCGGAGACGGCACGGTCTTCCTTGAACGTTTCGTCGAGAACCCGCGGCACGTCGAAATGCAGATCTTCGGCGACACACAGGGCACGGTCGTGCATCTGTTCGAGCGGGAATGCTCGATCCAGCGCCGCTATCAGAAGATCATCGAGGAGGCCCCCTCTCCCGCCGTCGACCCCGAACTGCGCGCGCAGCTGGGCAGTGCGGCCGTCGCCGCGGGAAAAGCCATCGGGTATACCGGCGCCGGCACCGTCGAATTCGTCCTCGGCCAGGACGGCGACTTCTTCTTCCTGGAGGTCAACACCCGGCTGCAGGTCGAGCATCCGGTCACCGAGGAGATCACCGGGCTCGATCTGGTCGCCTTGCAGCTTCAGGTCGCCGAAGGGGAACCGCTGCCCCCGGAGGTGACCGGTGCGGTGATCTCCGGCCACGCCATCGAAGCCCGTCTCTATGCCGAAAACCCGGCCGAGGATTACCGGCCCGGCAGTGGCACGCTGCACCGGTTCCGCATCCCCGCGCTGCCGGGCGTCCGGGTCGACACGGGAGTGCGCGACGGTTCTGTCATCGGTACGCACTACGACCCGATGCTGGCCAAGGTGATCGCGCACGGCGCCACTCGTGCCCAAGCGGCGCGGCGGCTGGCCAGGGCGCTGTCCGAGGCGCAGCTGCACGGCCTGGTCACCAATCGTGATCTGCTGGTCGCGATCCTGCGTGAGCCGGAGTTCCTGGCCGGGCACACCGACACGGGATATCTGACGCGCCATGGCCCGGCGTCGCTGATCGGACAACCGAGCGAACTGTCGCGGGACGTGCACACGCTGGCCGCCGCTCTCGCCGCCCAGGCGGACCGGCGAGCGACGGCGGTCGTGCAGCCCGCTGTCCCGTCGGGGTGGCGCAACGTGGTGAGCGCGCCGCAACAGGTCCAGTACCGGTGCGGCGAGCAGGACGTGTCGCTGGCCTACCGGATCACCCGAGATGGGCTATGGGCCGAGGTCGACGGCCGGGCGCTCAGCGGCCTGATCTTGCGATCGGCGACGCCCGATGAGGTGGATCTGGAGATCGACGGCGTCCGGCGGCGGATCCAGGTGCACCGCGCCGGCGACACCGCCTACTGCGACAGCGTGCTCGGAAGTGCTGTGGTGCAGGAGCTTCCCCGGTTGCCAGAGCCGGGCCTGGAAGCCGCACCTGGAACGCTGTTCGCGCCGATGCCCGGCACCGTCGTCCGGGTGGCCGTCGAGGTGGGGGAGAAGATCGCGGCCGGCGGCGTGGTCGTCGTGTTCGAGGCGATGAAGATGGAGCATTCGGTCAGGGCGCCGGTCGACGGCGTCGTTTCCGAGGTTCTGGTGGCAGTGGGCACAACCGTCGATTCAGGCGAGGTCGTCGCCGTGATCACCGAGGAGGACACGGAATGACACCGGTGCGCTACGAGGTCACCAAGGGTGTCGCCTGGCTGACCATCAACCGGCCCGAGGCGTACAACGCGCTCAGCAAGGCGGTTCGCGATGGACTGTTCGAAGGCGTGCGCCGGTTCAACGACGACCAGGAGGCCAAGGTTCTGGTGCTCACCGGGGAAGGGGAGAAGGCGTTCTGCTCCGGCGGCGACCTCAAGGAGATGTCCGACACCTCGCTGACGGTGCCACCGCCGGACTTCCTGCCCCAGCTCGGCCGAAACATCGATGTGCCAAAGCCGACGATCGCGGCCGTCAACGGCCTGGCCTACGGCGGCGGTTTCCTGCTGGCGCAGCAGTGCGATCTGGTGGTCGCGGCCGAGCACGCACGCTTCGCGGTCTCAGAGGTCAAGGTGGGCCGGGGATCGCCGTGGGCGGCTCCGCTGTCCTGGCTGGTGCCGCCTCGCATCGCGCTGGAGATCCTGCTCACCGGCGATCCGATCAGTGCCGCGCGGGCGCAGCAGTTCGGCCTGGTCAACGAGGTCGTTCCGGCGGCCGAGCTGCGCGAGCGGACCCAACAGCTCGCCGAGCGCATCGCGAACAACGCGCCGCTGTCGGTACTGGCCGCGAAACGCACCGGCTACCTGTCGGCGTCCCATCCGAGGGAACTGGCCTACGAACGGGCCGAGGAGATCTGGGAGCCGGTCTACCTTTCGGCGGACGCCCAGGAGGGGCCCGCCGCGTTCCGGGAGAAGCGCTCCCCGGTATGGCAGGGGCGCTGACCATGGCCGTGTCGATGAACAACCTGCTCGCCGACCTTGCCGCGGAGACCGAAGTGGTCGCGGCCATGGTCGCCGATCTGGACGACGCCGGTGTCGCCGCACCGACCCCCGCGGCGGGCTGGAGCGTACGCGACCAGCTAAGCCATCTCGCCTATTTCGACGAGACCGCGACGACGGCGGCGGTGGACCCGGAGCGTTTCCGCCGGGAAGCGGCCGCTCTGCTGGCCCGGGGCGACGACTTCCCCGACCTGATCGCGGCCGAGTACGCCGGGCTGGGGGCGGACACGCTGCGGCAGTGGCTGTTGCGGGCGCGTGGGGATTTCCTCGCCGCCTTCCGCGAAGTCGCCCCGAACGCGCGGCTGCCTTGGTACGGGCCGGACATGAGCGCGGCGTCGTCGGTGACCGCGCGGCTGATGGAGACCTGGGCACACGGGCAGGACATCGCCGACGCCCTCGGCGTCGTCCGCGAGCCCACCGGCCGCCTGCGGCACATCGCCCATCTCGGGGTGCGGACCGCGGGATTTTCGTTCCAGCTCAACGGGCGTCCGGTGCCGGCCGTACCGGTGCGCGTCGAACTGGCCGCCCCGACCGGCGACCCGTGGGAGTGGGGTCCCGCCGATGCCACCGACCGGGTCCGCGGCAGTGCGCTGGACTTCTGCCTGGTCGTGACTCAGCGGCGCAATGTCGCCGACACCGCGCTCGAAGTCACCGGGGACACCGCTCGCGAGTGGATCTCCATTGCCCAAGCTTTCGCCGGCGCACCCGGACCCGGCCGTCCGCCCGGCACCGGGCACGCGTCCACGGCAACCGGGAGGAACTGATGACCGGCACACAGCGCCGCGCGATCCGGATCGCGAACTGCTCGGGTTTCTACGGCGACCGCATCGCCGCCGCCAGGGAAATGGTCGAGGGCGGCCCCATCGACGTGCTCTCCGGCGACTACCTGGCGGAGCTGACCATGCTCATCCTGTGGAAGGCCAGGCAGAAGGACGCCTCGGCCGGGTACGCGAAGACATTTCTCACGCAGCTCGAACACGTCATGGGAACCTGCCTGGACCGGGGGATCCGGATCGTGGCCAACGCGGGCGGACTCAACCCGGGTGGGCTCGCCGAACAGATCGGGCTGCTCGCGCAGAAGCTCGGTCTGCAGCCCAAAGTGGCCTATGTGGACGGTGACGATCTGGTCGGCAGACTGGACGCTTTGACCGCCGCCGGCCACGACTTCACGCACCTCGACACCGGACGGAAACTGGCTGAGGCACAGGTCGAACCCGTCACCGCGAACGCTTATCTCGGCGGTTGGGGCATCACCGAAGCACTCGCCGCCGAGGCGGACATCGTGGTGACCGGCCGGACCACCGACGCGTCGATGGTCGTCGGCCCCGCCGCGTGGTGGCACGGATGGTCTCGCACCGACTACGACGCGATCGCGGGAGCGATGGCGGCCGGACACGTCATCGAATGCGGGCCTCAGGCCACCGGAGGCAATTACTCCTTCTTCGACGAGGTGACCGATCGCCGCTACCCCGGCTTTCCCATCGCCGAGGTCGAAGCGGACGGATCCAGTGTGATCACCAAGCACGAGAACACCGGTGGCCTGGTCTCGGCCGGTACCGTCACCGCGCAACTGCTCTACGAGATCGCCGAGCCCGCTTACCTCGGACCCGACGCCGTGGCCCACTTCGACTCGCTGCGGCTCGAGCAGCAGGGACCGCATCGGGTGCGGATCTCCGGGGTACGTGGAAGCGCTCCCAGCGACCGGCTCAAGGTCGCCCTGAACTACCACGGCGGCTACCGCAACACCATGACCCTGGTGCTCACCGGAACCCAGATCGAGGACAAGGCGACCTGGGCTGAACAGCAGCTCTTCGAGCTGCTCGGTGGCAAGGAACGGTTCGCCGAGGCCGACGTGCGGCTGCTGCGGTTCGATTCCCCCGACGCACCGACCAACGAGCAAGCCACGGCGCACCTTCGTATCACGGTGAAGGATCCGGACCGGCGCAAGGTGGGCCGGGCGTTCTCCAACACCACGATGGAGCTCGCGCTTGGTGGCTATCCCGGTTTCCACACCACCACGCCGCCGTCGGCGGAAAGCGCGTTCGGTGTCTACTGGCCGACCACCGTCCCCGCCGGCGAGGTCGAACACTGCGTCACCCTGCCGGACGGCACGCGGCGGATTCTGCCGCACTCGCCGTCCGAGCCGTTCCGGGAGCGTTCCGGCGAGCCGGAGCAGGCGCCGCCCCGTCCCCTCGCCGACGAACCGCTTCGCCGGGTGTCGCTGGGCACGATCGCCGCCGCACGCTCGGGCGACAAGGGCGGTAACGCCAATATCGGTGTCTGGACCCGAACCGAGGAGGAGTACGCCTGGCTGCGAAGCCATCTGACGGTGGAACGCCTCCGGGAGCTGCTGCCGGAAACTTCGGGGCTGCCGGTGCGCAGGTTCGAGCTGCCGAACCTGCGCGCGGTGAACTTCGTCGTGGTCGGCTTGCTCGGTGACGGTGTCGCCTCGGCGACCCGGCCGGACCCCCAGGCCAAGGGACTCGGCGAGTACCTGCGGAGCAGGTTCGTCGATGCCCCGGTGCGCCTGCTGGGACCATGACCGTTCGCCGGTGCTCGTGAGTGTTTAGTGGGGTTCTAACCCCGCGAAACACACACGAGCCACCCACCCGGCCTTCCGGCCAACATAACCCGTTCGCGTGAAGACTACGCGGGGATTCTGTGCTAACTTGCCCCTGAAGAGAATGACGGTTCACTACTTTCCGGCTCTCTCAGCTCTCCAGCAAAGCCTGCGGTATCACGACAAGTGCTATTTGCCATGCCTTGTTAGGCAAGATGACAAAGAGGTCACCATGAGGGTTAAGAAGATCAGCCGTTCACTATCGCGGGGGCGCTCCCTACCTTGGGGTCTCGCCTCCCTCTTTGCCGGTCTGCTGATTGCCGGCACCAGCCTCACCGCTCCGGCGGCGTCCGCAGAGCCGGCCACGACCTGCACCAACGTCACCGTCCCGGTCACCGCAGCCGGCCAGCCGGCGAAGATCACCGGTACGCTGTGCACCCCGCCCGGTGCCACCACGGTGCAGATCCTGATTCACGGCTGGTCCTATGCGCGGTACTACTGGGACATGCCCGACCAGCCGGACACGTACTCCTACGTGCGTGCCGCCAACCGTCGCGGGTACGCCACGCTGAACATCGACAGGCTCGGTGACGGCCAGTCGACGCATCCGTTGAGCGCCTTCGACAATTTCTACGCCGATGTCAGCACGGTCCACCAGGTCATCACGGCATTGCGTGACGGCAGGCTCGGAACGCACTTCTCGAAGGTGATCGAAGTCGGGCACAGCCTCGGCGGCATCGTCACGATGGCGGAGGCCGGGCTGTACAAGGACGTCGATGCCATCATCCCCACGGGTATCGCGCATTCCCTCAACTACGTCAACGTCGCCACCAAAATCATCGCTGATGACTACCCGGCGACGCTCGACCAGAAGTTCGCCACCTCAGGCCTCGATCCCGCGTACTTGACCAGTTACCCGGGCACGCGCGGCGGGTTCTATCTGGACGACCCGTCCGCAACAGATCCGGGCGTCGTCGCGGTGGACGAGCAGCTCAAGGAAACGGGCAACCTTGTCGAACTGGCCACGCTCGCGGGCTACAACGTGTTGAACGCCGACCGCACCCTCAACATCCCGGTGGATGTGGTGGTCGGCCAGCAGGACCCGTTCATCTGTGGTCTGCTCGGGCCCAGCTGCACCTCTTCCGAAGCGCTGGCCGAATTCGAGCGGCCCTTCTACGGTCCGAACGCGACGATCGTCGCCAACGTGGTGCCCAACACGGCCCATGACCTGCAGCTGGAGAAGAGCGCGCCGTCGAGCAACGCGCAGATGCTCGATTTCTCGGACAAGTATGTCGGGGCAGGTGGTGGGATGCGGGACACCGCACCCGGCGCGGCCGCACCGACCCCGACTCCGGCGAACCCCACTCCGAGCCTCGCGGCGAAGTTGATCAACGCGGCGGTAATTCCTGCCGTGGTACCCGCGGTGGCCCTGCTGCAGAACGGCAGCAATGTGGTGCCAGGACTCGGCAGCAACGAGGACCCGATCCCGGGAATGTCGGCGGCGTTGTCCACGATCGGCAATCTGGTCGACTCGCTGGTGGGTCCCTTCCCCGCACAAGTGATCGGCGGGAGCTGAGAACCGCCGCCTGGACGCCGTGAAGGGGTCCTTGAGGGACTCTGAGTCCCT
>JAVXWP010000108.1:0-5806 GCA_032230695.1 Actinomycetota bacterium
TAGTGAGTGCTGTCGGTCGAGGCGGCGGAGGTGTTCACGACCTCGAGCCGGACGTGCCGGGCGGTGGTCGCAGGCAGGTCGATGAACTGGACGCCTCGGTGGCTCGGCAGCGTCCCGGTCTTCAGAGGTGAACCCCAGTTGGTGCCGTCACTGCTGACGTAGACGCGGTAGTCCTTGATGCGTGCCGACTGCTCCGTTGCCGAGCGTGCGTAGCTGACCGAGTCCTCGCGCTGGTTGATCCCGAGGTACTGCACCTTCTTCGCCGAGCCCAGGTCGAATCGCAGCGACACGGGGGTCGTCTTGTTGCTGTCCCAGTAGGTCAGGTAGCTGCCGTCGGCCGCTGCTGCGGCATTGGTCCCTGCTGAGGCGGACGTCGTCGCCGTGATGATCCCGGTCCGGCCGTTGGTCTCGACCTTGAAGACGGTGTCGTACTGATCCCAGCCGGACAGCCCGGTCAGCGTGAGGGTGCCGCCGCTCTGGGAGTGTGCGATGGCCGCGCCGGTGCGGAGGTTGGTCACCCGGGTCACCTGGTAGCCGTTGTCGCGGACCTTGAGGGTGCTGCCCGACGGCTTGGTGAGCACGTGGATGAAGTGCAGGTCGGGATTCGTCCGGCTGACGGTCGTGACACCATGGGCTCCGTCGTTCCAGAACCCGGGCTGCAGACCACCGTGGTCGTACCCGCCGCCCTCGGTGCCGCCGATCGACGGCCAGATCGCGTCCAGATATTTGTCAACGAAGTTGTTAAATTCCACCTGCTTGCTCGGGAACTTGCCGTTGACCATCGCGGTCTCGGCCATCAGCGCCTTGATCGACGAGCCGACATTGGTCACGAGCCGGCCGATCGTGAGGGCGTAGTCGATCGTCGGGTCGCTGCCGCCGTACCACCAGGACCCGGTCGACGGCAGCTTGAAGTCCGCCTCGATCAGTCGCGGCGCGGCGGTGTAGACGGCCTGCGGGTAGTCGTACGCCGGAGACATGCCGGTCTTCTGCTCGTTGCTGATCATGTCCATGATCGGCGTGTCCTCGTTGTTGTTGCTCAGCGTGTAGCCCGGCCGCTCCTGCCGGATCCGCTGGTACAGCCCGTGGCTCTCCCAGTAGGCGTTGTCGTTGTCGATCCAGAAGCCGCCGAGGCTGGGGTAGCGCTGCATCACCTCGACGAAGTTGTCGTAGCTGAACTCGCCGAACCCGTCGCGACCGGTGAGATCGACCGAATGTCCCTTGTACTTCGAGTAAGCGGCCGAGTCGAGCCAGTCCTTGCCCGCCGGGAGTCCCTCCGCATGCCACTGCGGATCGTCGGTCATGTAGAGGATGACCTTGAGCCCCTTCGCGGTCGCCGCGTCGATGGTCTCCTGCAGGATGTCGCGCTGGGTGTGGCAGCTGCCCGGGATCGCCGACGGCCACGGCCGGGCGTAGCCGAGCCGGCTGTGGAAGGTGGCGAGCACGAGGTACTGGGTGTGCAGCTTCTGCGCTTCGCGGACCCAGTACGCCGGGTCCCAGCCGCCGGAGGTGACGGCGTTCTCCCAGGCGCTGCAGCTGGTGTAGCCGGGGGAGGTGCGCTCACCCCAGTGCAGGAAGAGGCCGCCGGTCGCCGCCCGGAGGAAGTCCTGCCGGGGGTGCTGCAGCTCAGCCCTGGCGGGAGCGGTCAGAAAGAGGGTCGTGAGGAGCAGGGCCGCGAGAAGGCGGCCCAGCCGGAACGGACTGCGCATGTGGAGCTCCAACCTGGGGGCGGTTCAGTCGGGGCGAAAAATTAAGTCAGGAAGGTTGCTTAACTATTCGCTCGTCCGATCATGGCCCGGGGTAGCCAGGTGGTCAAGATTTGTGCGCGTGAAATCTTCCGGGGATCGCTCTCTTGGGTGAAGGAAGAGCGGAAGGGAAGGAAGGCGGGGCGCGCGGTGGGGCCGGTCGCTCCTGGAGATCCGCGGTCAGACGGTCGCGGCGGTGGGGGTGGCCGGGGTCAGGGAGGCCAGGAGGCGGTCCTGAAGCACGGCAGTGGCCGAACTCAGTGCGCCCAGGAGGACCGCGTCGCCGGGCACGCCGGTGACTTCCAGCTGGGTGCCGAGCGGGGAGCGGGCGGCCAGCGCCGCGGTGACCTCGTCCCGCAGCGCCGTACCGCCTGCCTGGGAGACGTCGCCGGCCAGGACGATCAGCGGCGGGTCGATCAGCGTGATCACCGCCATCAGACCGATGGCGACCCGGTCGGCCAGTTCCTTGAGGAACTCCTGCGCCCGCTCTTCGTCGAGCGCCTCGACGGCCGCCCGGACGACCTCCTGCGGCGTACCGCCGGTGAAGCCGTAGCGCTCACCGAGATCGAGCACCGGCCCGCCGCCGACCAGATCCTGGAAGTCGCGCGCTTCGGTGCCGGCCGCCGATACCGGCATGTAGCCGAGCTCGCCCGCGCACCCGTGCGCTCCGCGCATCAATATCCCGCCCTGGTCGATGGCGAAACCGGAGCCGCCGGCCAGCCAGAGCACCGTGAACGCGTCCACGTCCGCGGCGACCCCGTGGGAGCGCTCGGCGATCGCGGCCAGGTTCACGTCGTTGTCGACCATGACCTCGGTCTCCAGCCGGGCCCGGATCTCGTTCACCAGCCCGGGCCGGTCCAGACCCGGCACATCGACGTACCGGATGTCGCCGGTCCGCGGATCGGGGGAGCCCGGTACGCCGAGTTGCACCTGGAGGAGCAGTTCGCGGTCGATCCGCGCCTTCTTGCAGAGCTCGGTGACGATGTCCGCGACGATGTCGACCGGGTCCGCGTCGGCGAACGCGACGAAACTCTCGACGGTCGCCCGCACCTCACCGGCCAGGTCCGCGATGATCGCCGACACCGACGGCTGGCCGACGTCACCGGTCTCACCGACGTCGCGGATGGACAGCGCCGCGATGTAGCCGGCACCCGAGTTCGCGGCGTACATGGCGGCGTTGGGGCCGGGGCCGCCGCTGGAGTGCCCGACGACGATCGCCAGTCCGGCGTCCTCCAGCCGGCGCAGTACCTCCGACGCCGTCGGCTTCGAGAGCCCGGTCAGATCGCGCAGGTCGGTCCGGGTCAGCGGACCCCGCTCGAACAGGTACGCCAGCGCGGCGGCCTCGTTCATCCCGCGCAGCAATCGCGCAGATCCCGCCGGTCGCGCCACCCCGAGTCCTCCTACCGTTCAGTTGATCAACGATATCCCGCCCGCGCCGGTGTCAGCCGCGTTGAGTCAGCTCAGGTGTTCGTGTCCGCCGACCCCGCGGTGCGGCGCGACCGGATCAGAGCCCGTACTACGGCTCTCGGCGGGCGCCTCGCGCGGTGCTTCGCCGGACGTTTCGAGCGGGGCCAGCCCGTCGGCCACCTCGGCCGCGCTGCCGACACCGGTCGTCGAGGACGGCGGCGCCTCCGGGTCGCGGGTGGTCAGGTTGCCGACCCGCAGGACTTCGCCGTTGCGGACGTACCAGGTGGTGCCGTCCTCGCCGCGGAGCTGGGTGACGCGCAGACCGACCGCCTCGACCACGCCGGTCGCCTTCTCCATGTCGACCAGGTCGCCGACGGCGTACTGGTCCTCGAAGATCATGAAGATCCCGGCCAGGAAGTCCTTCACCAGCGTCTGCGCGCCGAAGCCGAGCGCGACACCGATGATGCTCGCCGACGCGACCACCGGCAGGATGTTGAAGCCGAGCTCGGCCAGCACCATCACCACCAGGATCGCGGTCAGGATGATGGTGACCGTGCTGCACAGCAGCGACGCGATCGTTTCGGCGCGCTGGGTCCGGCGTTCGCTGTTCAGGGTCTGTTCGACGAACTCCTGACCACGTTTGGACTTGGCCAGCACGCCGGCCACGGCACCGATCCCGGTCCGCCGGGCGAACCGCCGGATCAGCTTGTGCAGGAACCAGCGGACGACGAAGAACGCCACGATCAGCCCGACGATCCGGGCCGGCACGGTGACGATCTGATCGGTCACCTCCAGCTTGCCGTCGTTCCCTCTCCGGAAGAAGGTCGGGAAGGTCGCCGGCAGCGAAAACAGGGGGTGACTGAGCAAGGACACGGGGTGACTGAGCAGAATAGGCATCTCGCCGCCCTACTGTAGTGACGCCGCCAAGCTCGCCGCACCCACCCCGAGAAGCCCGCGAGGAGGACGAACACGGCATGTCGACCCGGCTGGATGACGAACTCCGCAGACTGGTCAGCGCGGGTGTGCTCCGCCAGTACCAGGCCGACGCCCTGCGCAACGCCGCCACCGCCGACTCCTCCGCTACTACGGCCGCCGGCCCCGGCGCCGGTACGTCGGGCGCCCGGACCAGTACGTCGGGCGCCCGGACCGGTACGTCGGGCGGCCGGACCGGTACGTCGGGCGCTCGGACCGGTACGTCGGGCGGCCGGACCGGTGCCGGGGGTGTTGGCTCGCGGACTGGTTCTGGGGGCGTGAGCTCGTGGAGTGGACCCGGTGCCGGGGACTCCCGGGCCGGGGCTGACGGCGGCGCCCGCGCCTCGTGTGATGAAGATTCCGCCGCCGCAGGTGCCCGCAGCGGCTCCGGCTCCGGCTCCGGTGGCGGTGCCGGTGGCGGTGGCGGCCGGGGGGCTGGTGAGCAGGGTTCGTCCCGGACGCCGCCTGTGGCTACCCATTCCTCAGCGCTGATCGAGGTGCTCGGGTATCTCGGCGGTGCCCTCCTGCTGGGCGCAGTGGCGCTCCTCACGCTCGCCAACTGGGGTGAGATGAGCCGCGCGGCCCGCATCAGCACCGGCGGCAGCGCGGCCGTCCTCCTGCTCGGGACGGCCATCGTCCTCGCCCTCCTGAATCGCCCTGACCAGCTCAGCTCCGCCCTGGCGTCCCTCGGCTGCTGCGTCACCGGGTTCACCACCTATGTCGCCATCGAGGGCGAGGCAGGTCGTGTCGCCGGCGTCGCGGTCGCGCTCGCCCTGGCGATCGCGGGTCTCTGGTGGCTGACCGGCTCATCGTTGCTAGTAGCAACTTTCGCGGTGATGGGCGTCGGCGTACTGGTGCTCACCTCCGACGTGCTGACCCCCGACAACGGCACCGCCACCAACTCGGCCGGCATCGCCGGAACCGGCTTCATCCTGGTGGCCTTCGTGATGGCGATGCTCGGCCTGGTCCGAGATCAAGTGACCGCTTGGTCCCTGGCCGGCGCAGCCATGTTCAGCTCCTCGATCTGCTGGCTCATCCAAGAGCGTGGCGAGGTCATGGCTCTCGCGGTCGGCACTGCAGGCCCAGCCGCCCTCCTGGTCGCCTACAGCCGCCGCCACGCCTCGGCGTACGCCGTAGTCGGCTGCTCCATCCTCCTAGTCATCTGGCCCACCGCCCTCTACCAACTAACCGACAACGTCGCCGGCGTAGCCATCGGCCTCGTCATAGCCAGCGCCGCCCTCCTAATAGCCGTCCTCCTCCTCACCAGACACCACCGCCGCCTCATCGAATGAGCCCCGTCGGGTCGCGCATCCAACCCAGTTCGCGGGGAGGGCCGGCGTACCGACCCACAGGCGGTATTCGCCAAAACCAGCCCTGGCCCGACCCGGCTGAGCGTGAACGCCGTGCTCGGCGCCGATACCTCCTGTCGATCGGTACGCCCCTCCACCCCGGCAGGGGTTGCCGACTCTTCGGGTGCCCACCTCCTCCTGGTCTGGTTCCCCCACTTCTAGAGCAATGGGGTAACCACGCGACCAGGAGGTAGGCCGCCTCTTCGCCGACGATCGGGCGTGCGGAGTGCAACAAGTGGGGAGCAGGTTGGTGTGGTCGGTTCGACCGGGTGGGGTGGATGGGGCAGACTCGCGGGGTGACTGCTCCTACTGCGGCCCTTGTCGAGCTTGCTGTTG
>JAVXWP010000111.1:0-31200 GCA_032230695.1 Actinomycetota bacterium
CCCCGGCACCAAACACCCCGGGGCGCCACGGTGAAGAGGTTCTTTCTAGTGTTGTGTGAACTGCGCGCCCAGCAGCTTCTGCAGCTCGGCGGGCAGCTTTGTCGTGCCAGTGCCGGACGGGTCCGACTTGGCGGCCGCCGCGCCGGCCGGAACCGGCTGAGGCACTGGAGAGCACTCGGCGTCGGCCCGATTGCCCGGCTTGCGTGCCGGCAATTTGCCGGTGGCCAGGTAATCGGCGACGGCATTGTCCACACACGCGACACCGTTGAGCGAGCCGGCGTGGGTGGTGCCGCCCGGAGCCCCGATCAGGCTGGAGTTCGGGAACCGCTTGCGCACCTCGAGGCTGCCCGTGAACGGTGTGGCCGCGTCGAGTTCCTCGCCGATCAGCAGCGCGCTCTGCACCTTGCCGCCGTCGACGTTCACCGGCTTCCCGGCCTTGGCCGGCCAGGACAGGCAAGGCGCGTTGAACCATGCGTTGCCCCAGGTCTCGAACGGCGCCTGGAAGTAGGTGATCCAGTTGTCGAACCGCCACTGGTTCCAGCTCGTCGGCCACTGCGTGTCCGTGCACTGCACTGCGTTGTAGACGGCGAAACCGTTGTCGTTGCCCGGCGCGTTCGCGTTGTCGTAAAGATCCTTCAGCGTCTGCCAGTCACCGTCGTGGACCCACCCGGCGAAGGCGTTGGCCATGTCTTCCCAACCGAACACGTAATAGCCGGCCTGAAGGAAGATGTCGGTCCACTCGTCCGACCCGATGACCCCGCCGGCGGGTGTCTTGTCCAGCTTCTTCTGCTGGGCGTACCAGAGCTTCTCCACCGCGGAACCGCTCGTGCCGAGGTGGTAGACGCTGTCGTACTTCGCGATCCAGTCGAAGTAGACCTTGATGTTCGCGTCGAAGGCGACGTCCTGATCCAGGTTCGCCTGGTACCAGACCTTGCGCGGATCGACGTTGCTGTCAAGCACCATCCGCCGGACGTTCTTCGGGAACATCGTCCCGTACACCTGGCCGAGATAGGTGCCGTACGAAAAGCCGTAGTAGTTGATCTGCTGCTCGCCCAGCGCCTTGCGCAAGCTGTCCACGTCCTGCGCGACATCGGTCGTCTTGATGTGCTCGAGCAGCGGTCCGTTCTTCTTGCACGCCTCGGCGTAGCCCTTCGAGCGGGCGAGCCAGGTCTTCTCCAGCTGCGGCGTGGTCGGCACGTAGTCCGGCCGGTTGTAGCTGAAATAGTTGCCGTCGCAGGTCAGCGCGGGCTTGCTGGAGCCGACGCCGCGCGGGTCGAAGCCGATCCAGTCGTAGGCGGCGCCCGCGTTGTTCGGCACGTACTTGCCGAGCACCGACAGGCCGAGGCCGGAACCTCCGGGGCCGCCGGGGTTGACGATCATCACGCCCTGGTACGCGGTGGTGTGTTTGACCCGCGAGACCGCGATCGAGACCTTCTCACCGGCGGGCTTGGCGTAGTCCATCGGCACGACGAGGAAACCGCATTCGGCGCCCGCGTTCTTCAGGCCCTGCGTCTGACAAGGTCCCCAGCTGATCGCCGCCGGGGTGAAGTCCGGCGCCGCGGCGGGAGCCGCCGCAGCCATGGGCGCCATAGCCACGGTGCTGGCGACAAGGCCCGCAGCCGCGAGTGCGGCAACGAATCTGTTCACTTTTTTCCTTTTCGTCGACGTTTGGTCCGGTTCTTCGGAAAGATCAGGACAGGAAGCTACCGAGACTTGCGAATAACCTCGTCCAACGACACGAGTTTTGCCATCCGTCTTTCGTTGGTACTTCCGGAAGGAACGTGGGGAAATGGACATCGCAGACACGTTCGCCACCGCGGCCCGGAGTGGGCTGGCCGAGCTGGCGGATCCGGTGAAAGCGCCCGAGATGCGGGCTTACATGAAGTCCGAGATGCCCTTCCGTGGCGTCCCCAAACCGGCGCGGACCGTGCTGAATCGAAGATTGATCGCCGAGTATCCGCTGCCGAATCGAGAATTATTCACGAAGGCTGTTTTAACGCTGTGGCGCGAAGCGGAATTTCGGGAGGAAAGGTACGCCGCACTCGATCTGGCCGGGCATCGTGCGTATGCGAGCTGGCAGGATTCTTCGCTGCTGCCGCTTTACGACGAGCTGGTGGTGACCGGGGCGTGGTGGGATTTCGTCGACGAGATCGCGATCCGGCGGATCGGGCCGATCCTCCGCGCGGAGCCCGCGGTGCTCACCTCGAAGATGCAGGATTGGGCCCGCGACGCGGATCGCTGGCGTCGGCGGACCTCGGTGATCTGCCAGGTGGGCGCGAAGGCCGGGACGGACACCGAGCTGCTCACTCACACGATCGAGGCGAACATCCGCGACCCGGATTTCTTCCTGCGCAAGGGCATCGGCTGGGCGCTGCGGGAGTACTCAAAGACAAACCCCGGTTGGGTCCGACTTTTCGTCGAAACCCACCCGGGGCTGTCAGGACTGTCCAGACGCGAAGCGCTCAAGCACCTCGGCTAGGTGCGGAGAGTCGCGCCGAAGCGTTCTGCGGCCGAGGCGACAGCGGCGTCCTTGGCCGCGATCGCCTCCTCGACGGTGAGCGTGCGGTCCGGCGCGCGGAAACGCAACTTGTACGCCAGCGACTTCTTGCCTTCGCCGACCTGCTCACCGCTGAAGACATCGAACAGCTCGATATCTTCGAGCAGCTCGCCACCGGCCCGTTCGATCGTGGTCCCGAGCTCCGCAGAGGGAACGCCGGCATCCACGACGAGCGCGACGTCGAGCAGCACCGGCGGGTACGTCGAGATCCGCGGCGCCGGCCTTTTGCCCAGCAGCGGGATGGCGTCGAGGTCGAGTTCCATCGCCACGGTCCGCTTGGGCAGGCCGAGTGCGTCGACCACCTTCGGGTGCAGCTCACCCGCGTGGCCGACGGGCCAGTCGCCGACGCGCAGTTGTGCGCAGCGGCCCGGGTGCCATGGCAGCAGGTCCGAAGCCTGGACCGTGAGCTCGACCCCGGCCGCGGCGGCGATGGTACGGGCGGCCTCGACGGCGTCCGCCCAGGTCGCGGGCTCGCCCTCGCCCCACCAACCGGCACGCCGGCGCTGACCGCTGAGCACGGCGGCGACATGCACCGGCTGAGGCGGCACCGAAGCCTCGAGCAGCGCGAGTTCCTCGTCGGTCGGCCGCCGGTCGACACCCAGGTCGGGCACCGGGAGCGGCTTCGCACCGGGCAGGAAGACCTGCCCGATGTGGAACAGCGCGACATCCTTGAAGCCACGGGAAACATTGCGCTGCAAGGTGTCCAGCAGTCCGGGCAGCAGGGTGGTGGCCAGCCGGTCCTTTTCGGACTCCAGTGGGTTCAGCACCTTCACCGTGTTACGCCGGACATCGTCCGCGGGCAGCCCGAAGGCGTCCCAGGACGATTCCGAGATGAACGGGAACGGCAGCACCTCGACGTAACCGGTCTCGGCCAGCGCGCGGGAGACCGTGCGACGGCGACGCTGGGCCTCGGTCAAGCCACGGCCGGCGGGCGCGGCGGGCAGTGTGGACGGGATCTTGTCGAGCCCCTCCAGCCGCAGCACCTCCTCGACCAGGTCGGCGGGCTGCACGAGGTCACCACGCCAGCTCGGCGGGAAGGCCGTGACGAACCCTTTGCCGTCGTCGCCCGTGCCGATCTTGACCTGGCAGCCGATCTGATTGAGCCGCCGCACGGTGACACCGCGCTCATAGCTCACCCCGGCGACCCTGTCCGGCAGGCCGATAGGCATCGTCACCGGAGCGAGTGGCTCCACGCCACCCTCGTCGGTCCGGCCAGGCCGGATGGCGCCTTCGCCGTACTGGCGCAGCAACCGGGCAGCCATCTCCACGGCCACCGCGCACAGCTGCGGGTCGGTGAACCGCTCGAAACGCTTGGCCGCTTCGGAGAAGAGCTTGTGCCGCCGCGCGGTCCTGCTGATCGACGCCGGATTCCAGTGCGCGCCTTCGAGCAGCACGTCGGTGGTCTCCAGGTTGATCTCCGTGGTTGCGCCACCCATGGTGCCGGCCAAGGAGATCACGCCGCTGTCGTCGGCGATGACCACGTCGTCCGGGTCGAGGTCTCGCGCGACATCGTCCAAAGTGGTCAGTTTTTCGCCGGGCTTCGCCTTGCGTACCACCAGGTCGCCCTGGATGGCCTTGGTCGCGAACGCGTGGAGCGGGTGCCCGAGTTCGATCATGACGTAGTTGGTGACGTCGACGGCCAGCGAAATCGACCGCATCCCGGCCAGCATCAGCCTGCGGCGCATCCACCACGGGGTCGGCGCGCCGGCGTCGAGACCGGTGACCCGGCGCAGGACGAATCGCGGGCAGCCCTCGGTGTCTTCGACGTGGACCGGCCAGGCGTCGCCTTCGGCTTCCGGCAGCTCGATCGAGGCCGGGTCGCCGAACGGCAGGTCCAGCGCGTTCGACAGCTCGCGGGCGAGCCCGCGGATCGAAAGCGCGTAACCACGGTCGGGGGTCGGGGTGACCTCGATGACCGTGTCGTCCAGGCCGAGCACCTCGTGGGCGTCGTCACCGGGGCTCGCCGTCGCCGACGGGAGCACCATGATGCCGTTGTGCTCCTCGCCGAGACCCAGCTCGCGTGCGGAGCAGATCATGCCATCGCTGACATGGCCGTAGGTCTTCCGCGCGGCGATCTCGAACCCGCCGGGCAGTACCGCACCGGGAAGGGCGACCACCACGAGGTCACCCTCGGCGAAGTTCGTCGCACCGCAGACGATGCCGCGGGTCCGCAGGCCGGACGGGTTCTCGTCGCCGTCCACGTGATCGGCGTGGTCGGGGTGCACGGACTCTTCGGCGCCGGCGTCTTCGCCGACCTCGACCCGGCAGAATCGGATCGGCTTCTTGAACTCGGTGAGCTCCTCGATCTCCACGACCCGGCCGATCACCAGCGGGCCGGTGACCTGGGCGAGCGGGCGGAGGTCGTCCACCTCGATGCCGATGCGGATGAAGGCGTCGGCGAGTTCCTGCGGCTCGATAGCTTCAGTCAGACCGAGATGTTCGGTCAGCCAGCTGACGGGGACTCGCACTCACGCCTCCGTTCCGAAAGGGAGGGTGAACCTGATGTCGCCCTCCACCATGTCGCGCATATCCGGAATTCCGTTGCGGAACTGCAGAGTGCGCTCGATTCCCATGCCGAAGGCGAAACCCGAGTAGACCTCCGGGTCGACACCGCAGGCGCGCAGCACGTTCGGGTTGACCATGCCGCAGCCACCCCACTCGACCCAGCCGGCGCCACCCTTCTTCTCCTCGAACCACACGTCCACCTCGGCGGACGGCTCGGTGAAGGGGAAGAAGTGCGGCCGCAGGCGGGTCTTGGAGTTCTCGCCGAAGATCGCCCTGGCGAAAGCGTCGAGCGTGCCCTTGAGATGCGCCATCGTGATGCCCTTGTCCACCGCCAGGCCTTCGACCTGGTTGAAGACCGGCGTGTGCGTGGAGTCCAGCTCGTCGGTGCGGTACGTCCGCCCGGGGCACACCACGTACACCGGGAGGTCCCGGTGCAGCAGGGTGCGCGCCTGGACCGGCGAGGTGTGCGTGCGCAGCACCATGCCCGAATCCTGCTCGCCGACGTAGAAGGTGTCCTGCAGCTGGCGCGCGGGGTGGTCCTTGCCGAAGTTCAGCGCGTCGAAGTTGAACCACTCGGCTTCGAGCTCCGGGCCCTCGGCGATCTCGTAGCCCATCGCGATGAAGACGTCCGCGATGCGCTCGGAGATGGTGGTGATGGGGTGCCGGGCGCCGCGGGGCACCTGATCCCACGGCAGCGTGACGTCGACGGCCTCTTCGCGCAGGACGTGCTCGTCGCGCTCGGCCTGCAGCACGACACGCCGGGTGTCGAAAGCGGCTTGGATGGCTTGACGCGCCTCGTTGACGAGTTTGCCGGCTTCGGCCTTCTCCTGCTTCGGCAGCGCCCCGATCTCCCGGCGAGCCAGGAGCAGCGGGGAATGGTCGCCAAGATGGGCCGGCTTGGCAGCGGCGAGCGCGTCCAGGTCGGATACCGCTTCGAAGTCCGTTTCGGCCTTCTTTATCGCAGCCCGCAAGGTTTCCGGCGCGAGAATCTCGCCCGGCTTCGGGTCCTGCTCTTCGGTGGCTCCGGACATAACTCCTCGGCGAAGCTTGTTACTGGTTTCGGCAGCTACACACGGGCAGAAGCCCACGTGAGCAATTGGTTATGGAGTCTATGGGATCGCCGGGCGGCCCCGACCGGTAACCCTCGGCTCAGGCGGGAAGTCACGCCTTGTGAGCGGCCATCGCACTGGCATAGACGCAGACAGCGGCCGCGGTGGCTAGATTCAGGCTCTCGGCCTCGCCGTAGATGGGGATTCGGACCGCGGTGTCGGCCAGTTCGAGGATCTCGGGCCGCAGGCCGTGCGCTTCGTTGCCGAACACCCACGCGGTGGGGCCGGACAGCTCGATCGAGTCGAGCTGCTCCTCGGCGTAACCGTCCGCGGCGAGGGTGCGGAGCCCGGCGGCAGTGCAGGCCGCGAGAGCTGCGCCGACATCGCGGACCCTGGCTATCGGCACGTGGAAGAGGCTCCCGGCGGCGGCACGCACGCATTTGCCGTTGTGCGGATCGACGGTTTCGCCGGCCAGGACAACCGCGCTCGCCCCGGCCGCGTCCGCGACCCGGATGACGGTGCCCGCGTTGCCGGGGTCGGAGACGTCCACGAGCACGACGACGAGGTTCGCCGCGCCGCCCAAGACAGTCTCAAGTGGACGATCGAGCAGCTCACAGACGGCCACGATCCCTTGTGGGGTGACGGTTTCGGACAGCGCGTCGGCAGCGCGGTCGGTCAGCAGCGAGATCGGCACGTCGAGATCGTGGGCGCGCTGAAGCAGCGCGGCGGAGTTCTCCCATGCCCGCTCCGCGACGAACAGCTCGTGCACCGAGCCTGGCTCGTGTTGCTCGCGCGTCAGAGCGGCGTCGACGGCGTTCGCGCCTTCGGCCAGGAAACGCCCGGCCTTGTCACGCTCGGCGCGCCGCGTCAGCTTCCGCGCAGCAACAACCCGGGGGGTCCGTTCGGTGAACGGATCCGCCCCGGGTTGCGGAAGAGCGGTATGCCTGGTCAGGCCGACTTCTTCTCTTCGCCGGTGTTCACGTTCGCCTTGGCCAGCTCGGCCAGCGCGGTGAAGGCGGCGGCGTCGTTGACAGCGAGGTCCGCGAGGATCTTGCGGTCCACCTCGACACCCGCGACCTTGAGGCCCTGGATGAAGCGGTTGTACGTCACGCCGTTCTGCCGGGCGGCCGCGTTGATACGGGTGATCCACAGCTGACGGAAGTCACCCTTGCGGGCACGGCGGTCCCGGTAGGCGTAGTTGAGCGAGTGGAGCGTCTGCTCCTTGGCCTTGCGGTAGAGCCGCGAGCGCTGGCCGCGGTAACCGCTGGCCAGTTCGAGAGTCGCGCGACGCTTCTTATGGGCATTGACCGCCCGCTTGACGCGTGCCACTGGTCCATCCTGTCGATCTCGGGGGGCGCACCGCGCCCCGGGTGGTTAGAACAAGTCAGGTCGCTCAGAGGCCGAGCAGGCGCTTGACGCGAGGAACGTCGTTCTTGGCGATCTCGGTCGTGCCTTCGAGCCTGCGGGCGTACTTGGCGGACTTCTTCTCCATCAAGTGCCGACGACCGGCCTTCTGGCGGCGCAGCTTGCCCGTGCCGGTCACGCGGACCCGCTTGGCCGTGCCCTTGTGCGTCTTCATCTTCGGCATTAGTTGTCCTCTTTCGTGCGGCAGCACACCGGAGACCGGTGTGCTGCTGACGTCCGTTGAGCGGTGAGACCGCGTCAGGCTTCGGACTCCACCGAATCGTCTTCGGAGTCCTTCGTTGCCTTCGGCTTCGCCGCCTTGATGTTCTTGTGCGGCGCCAACACCATGATCATGTTGCGACCGTCCTGCTTCGCGGAAGACTCGACATAGCCAAGCTCTGTCACGTCTTCGGCGAGCTTCTGCAACAACCTGAACCCGAGCTCGGGACGAGACTGCTCACGTCCACGGAACATGATCGTGACCTTGACCTTGTTGCCGGCCGCGAGGAAGCGGGACACGTGGCCCTTTTTCGTCTCGTAGTCGTGCTGGTCGATCTTCGGCCGGAGCTTCTGCTCCTTGATCACCGTGAGGACTTGGTTTCGGCGGGACTCGCGCGCCTTCTGGGCGCTCTCGTACTTGAACTTGCCGAAGTCCATGAGCTTGCACACCGGCGGACGTGCCTGCGGCGCGACCTCGACGAGGTCGAGATCCGACTCTTCGGCGAGCCGCAGCGCGTCTTCGATCCGGACGATGCCGACCTGTTCGCCGTTGGGTCCGACGAGGCGGACTTCCGGCACCCGGATGCGGTCGTTGATGCGTGTCTCGGAACTGATGGGGCCTCCTTGGTCCGAGGAAAGTGGTCTTTCGTACTCGACCTGGTGCCCACATACCGCAGGCCCCGTCACCGGTGGCTTTTCACCGGCGCGCGGGGCCCTGTTTCCGATCAGCAGACGGCCACTACAGCCGTCACGCTTTCGCCAAACACAATAACGGCACTACACCGACTATCGTGTCTCACGAGACCGGACCCGGAAACCTCGAACTACGGTTACTCGGGTGGGAGCGGGGCTCCACTTGCCGCCCCCGATCGCTCAAGGGCTGGTCGCACGTGGAAGGGTACCAGACGTGTCGGATCAACCTTCTCAGCAGCCCGCATATTCCCCGGACGTCCGCGACCTCGAGGACATCCCCAGCGTAGAGGTCATCAGCCGGGCCGCGGTCATGCTTCTCTCCGCGGCCGCCGAGCGACTCGGCCTCGCCGACGCCGACCCGGACACCAGCCCGCACCGCGACCTCGACGAAGCCCGCAGGCTCATCACCGCACTCGCCGGGCTCATCACGGCGTCGGTCGAGTACCTGGGCGCGCACGCCGGTCCACTGCGTGACGGCCTTCAGTCAGTACAGCGGGCCTTCCGCGAAGCGTCCGTAGTGCCCGACCCGCCCGGCCAAGGCCCCGGCGAAAAGCTCACCGGCCCCGTCCACTAGCGAATATGTCGACATCTTTTCTGGCCGGGTGAACCTGCTTGACAGAAAAGTTGTCGACATATTCGGCGGAACTCCGGATGGTCGGCACTCGCCCAAGTGCGCAGCCTTAGTCCAGGACGGCGAGTACGTCGATCTCGACGAGCAGGCCTGCGGGCAGGCCGACGTACACCGTGGTCCGGGCCGCGTACGGCTCTTTGAACAGGGTGTTGTAGGTCTCATTGAGCTCGGCGAAGTGGCTGGTGTCGGTGAGGTACACCCGCACCATCACCACGTCGTCGAAGCTCGACCCGGCCGCTTCGAGCACGGCCTCGACGTTCTTGATCGTCTGCCGGGTCTGCTCGGCAACGGTGTCTCCCACGACGGCGCCGGTCGCCGGGTCGAACGCGACCTGGCCCGCCACTTGCAGGATGTTGCCCTTTCGCGACGCCTGAGCGAACGCGGCCACCGGCTTCGGCGCGTTCTCGGTGGTGATCGCGACCTTGCCCATCACTGTCCCCTTTCGGTGTTTCCCGTCCATCCACTATGGACGGACGCGTTATCGGCGGCCGCCACGAGCTCGGGTACGAGCGCGAGCAGGCCGTCGAAGTCGAGCAGTATTTTCGGGATGGACATGGAGGCCGCGGCGAGCACCACCCCGTCCTCGCCGCGGATCGGCGCCGCGACGCAGTGGATGAAGTCTTCGTGCTCGGCGTTGTCCACCGCGTAACCGTGTTTGGCGACCTTGTCGAGCTCGGCGAGGAAATCCGCCGGATTGGTGATGGTGTTGCCGGTTCGCGCCACGTAGTCGAGGGATTCGGCGATCTCGACGCGGCGGGCGGGCGCCATGGCCGCCACCAGCACCTTGCCGACGGCCGTGCAGTGCACCGGCGCGCGTTTCCCGACGCGCGAGTACATCCGCACGGAGTGGCGGCCCTCGTACTTGTCGACGTAGACGACTTCGCCGTCCTCATAGGTCGCCAGGTGGATGGTGTGCCCGGTGCGCGCGTTCAGCTCGGCGAGCGCGGGCTGCGAGCTGCGCCGGACATCGCGATCTTCGAGCGCCTGGCTGGCGAGGTCGAACAGCGCGCTGCCGAGGCGGTAGTAGCGGGCGCCCTCGCGCCGCACGAAATGGTGCGACTCCAAGGTGCGCAGCAGCCGCAGCACGGTCGACTTGTGGACGTCGATCTGCTCGGCGAGCTGGTCGAGCGTCTTCGCGTCCTTCGCCAGCTCGGACAGGATCACGAGCGCGCGATCCAGACTCTGGCTCATGGCATCACCAGTCCCTCGTCCGTGAGCCGCGCCGACGCCCAGGCCTGATCGTCCGCCGCGAGCAGGGCGGTGATCACCGACGCCGGCAGCGGCTCCCCCACATCATCGTGGGTGCGCAAGGTCGAGGCGGCCTGCAAGTGCCCGCTGCGCAGGCGCGTCGCGGGGTCGGCGCCACGCAGGGTGGCGGCGAGGAACCCCGCGGCGAACGCGTCACCGGCACCGACCGGCTCGACGACGTCCACTCGCAACGCGGGTGCGAACACAGGCGACTCATCGCCGTCCATCAGGGTCGCGCCGCGCTCCCCGTGCTTGATGACGAGCGTCCTCGGGCCGGGCAGCAGCGCACGGAGCTCCGCTGGATCTCCTGTCCCCCAGACGACCAGAGCTTCGTCGTCACCGGTCAGCACGATGTCCGCCGCGTTCGCGAGTTCGCGCAGGATCCGTGGATCACGGTCCGACCACAATGCCGGCCGGAAATTGACGTCGAACGAAACCAGCGTTTCCCGCCGCGGGGTGTCGAGAACGGCGCGCACCAGCGCGAGACAACTGTCCGAAAGGGCAGGCGTGATCCCGCTCAGGTGGATCACGCGCACGCCGCCGAGATCGAGATCCGCCAGTAGCCCCGGCCCCATCCCGGACGCCGCCGAGCCTGTCCGGTAATAGCGCACAGGACTGCCCTGCGCGCCACTTTCCTTGACGTACAAGCCCGTCGGCCGAGCCGGGTCGACGTAGACCGAGCTCACGTCGACCCCGGCCGCGCCGATCTCGTTCAGCAGCGCCCGCCCGAACGGGTCGTTTCCCACCGCGCTGACCCATGCGCTCGGCACACCGAGTGCGGGGAGATGACAGGCCACATTGGACTCGGCACCGCCGATCGTCCGCTTCCAGGTGCGCACCTGGTGTGCCGGGCCACTCTCGGCCGGCACAAAGAGCGCCATCGATTCCCCGATGCAAAGCACCTGAGCGCTCGCCACCGCAGGCCTCCCCGTTATCTATTCACCGTTGACCGCTTGGTGTGTGGATGCTACACCTATGCAACGCATCAGACGCAACGGTCGTTGCGTAATATGCAACGTGAACCAATTCGAGGTGATCGCGATGGGCCCCCCGAAGAACACCGTCTGCACCATGGACTCCGCCGCGCTCGACACGATTCACGCGGAGCGGATCGGCTGGCAGTTCCGGTCGACCCCGTCGGCACTGAGCGGATTGACCCTGGACGAAGCGGCTGCGAGCCGCCCGGGTCTCTTCGACGGCGGGTTTCTCGGCCCGGTCGTGGTCCTCGACGCCGAAGCGCTCGACCACAACCTGCGCACGATGTCGCGATGGTGCGCGGCGCGAGGCGTGCAGCTCGCACCGCATGGCAAGACTACGATGGCACCCCAGCTCTGGGCCAGGCAAATCGAGCTCGGCGCCTGGGGCATCACCGCCGCCAACGCCGGTCACCTGCGGATATACCGCGCATTCGGCGTCTCCCGGATATTGCTGGCCAACCAACTGGTCGACCCGGCCGCGCTGCGCTGGCTGGCCACCGAGCTGGACACCCATCCCGGCTTCGAATTCAGCTGCTGGATCGACTCGGTCCGCGGCGTCGAGCTGATGACCCGGGAACTG
The DNA here is from genome assembly GCA_032230695.1 of Actinomycetota bacterium. GTDB lineage: Bacteria > Actinomycetota > Actinomycetes > Mycobacteriales > Pseudonocardiaceae > Amycolatopsis. The sequence continues at coordinate 11,864 of JAVXWP010000111.1, forward strand.
CTCGCGACCGGCTCCCGCCGGAAGGTCGACGTCATCGTCGAGCTAGGCGCGGAAGGCGGCCGGACCGGCGCCCGAGACGTGCCCGCCGCGTTCGCCGTCGCCCAAGCCGCCCACGAAAGCCCGGCGCTACGTCTGATCGGCACCGGCGGCTACGAAGGCGCGCTGTCCCACGGTACCGACGAGGAGTCGCTCGCGCTGGTGAAGTCCTATGTGGACGACATCCGCTCTCTGACGATCCAGTTACACGACAAGGGTTTCCTCGCCGAGGCAGAGCAGGTCGTCGTCACCGCGGGTGGTAGCGCGTACTTCGACCAGGTCGCCGATTCGCTCACCACCGGCTGGCCGGACGGGCTCGACGTACTGCCCGTGCTGCGCAGCGGCGCGTACCTGACGCATGACGACGGGTTCTACCGCGGCATCTCCCCACTGGGCGAGAGCCCGCGCATCTCCGGCGTCGAGTCGTTCCGGCCCGCGTTCCGGGCGTGGGCACAGGTGACCTCGAAGCCGGCCCCGGACCTGGCACTGCTGACCCTCGGCAAGCGGGACGCGTCGTTCGACGAAGGCATGCCCGAGCCGCAACTGCTCCGGAAACCGGGACAGGGACCTGAAACCCTGACCGGTCACGAGGTCACCAAGCTCAACGACCAGCACGCTTTCCTTGTCCTGCCCGCCGATTCACCGGTCGAGGTCGGTGACTGGGTCGGCCTCGGCCTGTCCCATCCGTGCACGGTGTTCGACAAATGGCCGCTGATCCCGCTGGTCGACGGCGAAACCGTCGTCGGCTTCGTCCGGACCTACTTCTAGGAGGGACACCATGGACCTCGTGTTCCGAGGAGCACAGGTGGCCGATGGCACCGGCGATCCGATCACCCGGCACGACGTCGGCGTGACCGGCGGCCGGATCGCGAGCGTCGCCGAACCCGGCTCACTGGCCGGAAGGCGGACCATCGACGCGGGCGATCTGGTGCTGGCACCCGGTTTCATCGACATGCACTCGCACTCCGACCTGCAGGTCCTCGCCCAGCCGGACCACCTTGCCAAGGTGTCGCAAGGAGTGACCAGCGAAGTGCTCGGCCAGGACGGCCTGTCCTACGCGCCGGTGGACGATTCGACGCTCGCCGCATTGCGCCAGCAGCTCGCGGGCTGGAACGACGATCCCGCCGGGTTCGACTGGAACTGGCGCTCGGTCGGGGAGTACCTGGACCGGCTGGACCAGGGGATAGCCGTGAACGCGGCTTACCTGGTGCCGCAGGGCTCGGTGCGGATGCTCGCCGTCGGGTTCGACGATCGCCCCCCGACCGATGCCGAAATGGGCACCATGAAGGAACTCGTGGCCACCGGGCTCCGCGAAGGCGCGATGGGTATGTCGTCGGGACTGACGTACACCCCTGGCATGTACGCGAGCACCGAGGAACTCGTCGAGCTGTGCAAGGTCGTCGGCACGCTCGGCGGGTACTACAGCCCGCACCATCGCAGCTACGGCAAGGGCGCCCTCGAAGCGTTCGCCGAGATGGTCGACGTCACGCGCCGCTCCGGCTGCCCGCTGCACCTGGCGCACGCGACGATGAACTTCTCGGTGAACAAAGGGAAAGCGCCACAGCTGCTCGAACTCCTCGACGACGCGCTCGACGAAGGCTTCGACATCAGCCTCGACACCTACCCGTATCTGCCGGGCGCGACCTACCTTTCGGCACTGCTGCCGAGCTGGTCGACCGAAGGTGGCCTGGAACCGACACTGGCCCGATTGTCCGATGTGGACACACGTGAGCGGATCCGTGCCGAGATCGAGGAGACCGGCTCGGACGGGGCACACGGCGTGCCGATCGACTGGGACGCCATTGAGATCAACGGCGTCCGCCAGTCCGCCAACGAACATCTTGTCGGGTACACCGTCGCCGCGTCCTCGCTGGTGGGCGGGGTGCCCGCCGCCGAGCTGTACTTCGCAACGCTGATCTCGGAACGGCTCGGGACGTCGTGCCTGATGCACGTCGGGCACGAGGAGAACGTGCAGGCGATCATGCGGCATCGCACGCACACCGGCGGCAGCGACGGCCTGCTCGTCGGCAGCCGCCCGCATCCCCGCGCGTGGGGCACGTTCCCCCGCTACCTTTCGCGGTATGTGCGTGAGCTCGGCGTGCTGGGGCTCGCCGAATGCGTCTCCCACCTCACCGGCCGTGCGGCCCGTCGGCTACGGCTCGAAGACCGGGGCCTGGTGCGCCCCGGATACGCCGCCGACCTGGTGCTGTTCGACCCTGAAACCGTGCGGGACACCGCCACCTTCGACGACCCGCGCCAGCAGGCCGCCGGAATCCCCTATGTGTTCGTCAACGGCACCGCTGCGATCGACGACAACAAACCGACAGGTTCGTTGGCCGGTCACTCGTTAAGAAATCCCGGGAGTAAGAAATGATCCACTGGCTGCAAACCTCCACCGGGGGGCTGCTGACACTCGCGGCGGTCTCGATCGCGCTACTGCTGTTGCTGATCATCAAGCTCAAGATGGAGCCGTTCATCGCGCTGATCGTGGTCGGGCTGCTGACCGCGCTGGCCGCGGGCCTGCCCGTCGGCACGATCGTCGGCTCCGCACAGAAGGCGTCCGATTCCCTGCTGGAGAAGGGTTTCGGCGGCATTCTAGGGCATATCACCGCGATCATCGGGCTGGGTACCATTCTCGGCGCGATCCTGGAGAAGTCCGGTGGCGCCCAAGTGCTGACCGGGTCGCTGCTCAAGGCGTTCGGTGAGAAGCGCGCGCCGCTCGCGATGGGTATCGCCGGTCTGATCTTCGGGATCCCGGTCTTCTTCGACATCGGCATCTTCGTGCTGGCGCCGCTCGTCTACGTCGCGGCCAAGCAGGGCGGCAGGTCGCTGGTGCTCTACGCGTTGCCGCTGCTGGCCGGTCTGTCGGTCACCCACGCGTTCCTGCCGCCGCACCCCGGTCCGGTGGCCGCGGCCGGTCTGCTGCATGTCGAGCTCGGCTGGATCATCCTGATGGGCATCGTCTGCGCGATCCCGGCGTGGTTCATCGGCGGTGTGCTGTTCTCCTCGTGGATCGGCAAGCGCATCCACATCCCGGTCCCCGAGGACATGCTCGTCGAGCGCACCGAGGAGGAGGACGCCAACCTGCCGTCGCTCAAGCTGGTGTCGCTGATCATCGCGGTGCCGCTCGTGCTGATCCTCGTCGGCACGTTCGGCAGCATCTGGCTCCCGACGACCGCCGTCACGCTGTCCGGGATCGCCGCGTTCATCGGTACGCCGGCGGTGGCGCTGACCATCTCGGTCCTGCTGGCGTCCTGGCTGCTCGGCACCCGGCGCGGCATGACCGGCAAGGACATCGGCGCGCTTTCTTCGGCCGCGCTGCGCCCGGTCGCGATGATCCTGCTCGTGGTCGGCGCCGGTGCGTTCTTCGGCGCGGTGCTGTCCGCGACCGGGATCGGCAAGGCCGTCGCCGGTTCGCTCAGCGACGCCGGGCTCCCGGTGATCCTCGCGGCGTACGTCATCAGCTGCGGCATGCGGATCGCACAGGGCTCGGCGACCGTCGCCATCGTGACCACGAGCGGCATCATGGCGCCGACGGTGACCCAGCTCGGTTTCTCGCAGATCCAGCTGGCGCTGCTCGTCGTCGCCATCTCCGCCGGCTCCATCATCGCCTCGCACGTCAATGACGGTGGGTTCTGGATAATCTCCCGGTACTTCAACATGTCGGTGCCCGAAACCCTGAAAACCTGGACAGTACTGGAGACAGTCCTTTCGCTTTCCGGTTTCGGCGTGGCAGCATTGCTCATGGCAGTGGTCTAAACCACCTGGATGTTCTGAGCAACAGGGAGTAACCACGATGACTGGGCTCACTCGGCGTACGTTCCTCGGCGCCGTCGGCGTGGCCGGAATCGGCACCGCCCTTGGTTCGACAGTCGCAACCGCTTCGACAACGGAGTGCTACGCGGAAGAGGGCGCCATCTTCATCAGCAGCTACACCAGTTCTCCCCCGGTGGGCAACGGGCTCGACGTCGCTCACCGCACAGGGTCCGTTCTGGTTCGGGACCGGACGATCCCAGGGATCACGGACGCTTCGTGGTTCGACGTCAGCTCGGATCGCAAGACGCTGTACGTGACGAACGAGACCACATCCGGGACGGTCTCGGCACTCAGCCTGGCCGACCCGGCGAAACCCGCGCTGCTCAACACCAAATCGTCGGGTGGGGCAGCCCCGACACACCTTTCCGTTCATCCCAGCCAGAAATATGTGCTGGCGGCGAACTACTCGACCGGAACCGTTGTGGTACTCCCGATCCTGGCGGGCGGCAAGCTGGGCGACCGGACCGATCTCGTCCAGCACGTCGGTGCCGAGCGGGACGCCCACGCACACCAGGTCGTGACCGACCCGAGTGGACAGTGGGTGCTCTCTGTCGACCTCGGCGCGGATTCCGTCTACGTCTACAAGCTCGACCTTGCCACCGGGAAACTGAAGCTGCAGCACCAGGTCAGGCTTCCGTCGGGCGCCGGGCCGCGGCACCTGGCGTTCCATCCGGCCGGCAGGTACGCCTACATCGTCGGCGAGCTTCGCGCCGAGGTGACCGTCGCATCCTGGGATGCGGCGCTGGGCAAACTCACGCCCGTCAAGGTCGTCTCGGCGATTCCCGCGGGCAGCACCGGAGATCAGTATCCCGGCGAGATCACGGTGTCGGCCGACGGCCGGTTCGCTTACGCCACCGTGCGCGGGCCGAACACGATCGCGACCTTCTCCGTGACCGACGGCGGCGCTTCGGTCACCCGTCTCAGCAATGTCGCGACCGGCGGGAACTGGCCGCGGCATCTCACTGTCGATCCGACAGGGCGCTGGTTCTACGTGTCGAACCAGCGTTCCGGCACCGTCACCTGGCTGCCGCGTGACGCGGCGACCGGGCTGCCGGGTGCCGTCGCGGGCTCGCTCGCGATCCCTTCGGTCAACTCGGTGCGTTTCCTTTAACAGGATCACCTTCGTTCGGTTTTTCTCAGTTTGGAGAAAAGGATGTACATCCGCCGTCCCCTCACCGGGCTCGCGCTGCTCGGTCTCATCGCGGGCTGTGCACCCGCACAGTCCGGTCCGGCCGCCGCCGGCGGCGGTGACGAAAAGACCGGCACAGTGCGGGTCTGGCTGTTCGACGAAGCCAATCGCGCGCCAAAGGAAGCGACCGTGAAGGAAGCCATCACCGAATTCAAGGCCGCCCACACCGGCGTCGAGATCGACGTGCAGTGGATCCCGGTCGAGGGACGGGCGGACAAGTTCTCCGGTGCCTTCAACGATCCGGCGAACGCGCCCGACGTCGCCGAGTTCGGCAACACCGACGTGGCGAGCTATGTCGCGGCGGGCGCGTTCTCCGACCTGACCGCGGACCTCACAAGCTGGCGGGAAGGCGCGGACCTGCTCCCGACTGTGCTCGACACGGCCAAGGTCAACGGCAAGGTCTACGGCCTGCCCTGGTACACGGGGATCCGGGCGCTGTACTACCGGACCGACGTGTTCACCGAACTCGGCCTGAAGCCGCCGACATCGCTGAGCGAGCTGACGACCACGGCCCGCCAGATCCGCGCCGCGAAGCCTGAGTTGTACGGCATTTCCGTCGGTGGCAAATACACCTATGCGATGCTCCCGTTCCTGTGGGCGTCAGGCGGCGACATCGCCAAGCAGGAAGGCGACAAGTGGACCTCGGCGCTGAACACCCCTCAGGCCAAGGCCGGGGTACAGGCCTACGCCGATCTCATCAAGCCCGACATCTGCCCGCCCGAGCAGTGCGCGAACCTCACCGGAACCCAGAGCGTGCAGGCGTTTTCGGGCGGCAAGGCCGCGATGACGATCGGTGGCGACTTCAACCACAAGGCGGTCGAACAGGGCGACGTCAAGGGTAAGTACGCCGTAGTCCCGCTGCCAGGCACCCAGCCCGGCTCGATCGCGCCGGCGTTCGCCGGTGGCAACCTGCTCGGCACGTTCGCGGCCGGCAAGAAGCACGGCCTGGCGCTGGAGTTCATCGAGCTGCTCGGCGGCGCGAAGTACCAGGAGAAGATGTACACGGCCATGGGCAACCTGCCCACGCTGAGCAGTGTGCAGCAGAAGGTCGCGACCAGTGACCCGTTCCTCAAGCCGTTCGTGGACACGCTGAACGCCGGGACGAAATTCGTGCCGAGCACTCCGGCGTGGTCCAAGATCGACGCCCAGGCTGTGCTCCCGACGGCCGTGCAGCAGGTCGCCACCGGCGGCCAGACCGTCGACGCGGCACTGTCGACGGCGACCGAGCAGATGAACAAGGCGTTCGGTTAGGTCCATGGCCACCCAGCAACTCCTTCCGCCCGCCGTCGCGGCGCCGCCTCCCGAACCCCTGCGCAGGCGGCGCCGTGACGGCCGGGCGGCCGTCCTGTACCTCGCCCCGGCGGCGATCCTGCTGGCCGCGCTGCTCGCGTATCCGATCTACCAGCTGGTGCTGATCTCGTTCTTCGACTACGGCCAGCCGCAGGCGGCGGGCACGGCCCCGCTGGTTTTCATCGGCTTCGAGAACTACGCGCAGCTGCTGGAAAACGCGACGTTCTGGACGGTGCTCGCGAAGACCGTCGGGTTCGCGGGTGCCTGCGTGATCGGCGGTCTCGTGGTCGGCACCTCGCTCGCGATCCTCGCGACCCGGGTGCGCTCCCTACCCCGCATGCTGCTGTTCCTCGCCGCGCTCGGCGCGTGGGCGACGCCGGCGATGGCGGGATCGTATGTCTGGCTGTTCCTCTTCGACACGGATTTCGGGCTGGTCAACGAAATCCTGGCCGAGATCGGCTTCGACGGGATGGCACACCATTCCTGGACCTACGGCACCTTCAGTGCGTTCGGGCTGGTCGCGGCCGAGGTGATCTGGTGTTCGTTCCCGTTCGTCATGGTGACCATGTACGCCGGGATCCAAGCCATTCCGGGTGAGGTAATGGAAGCTGCGTCACTCGACGGCGCCTCGTGGTTCCGGATCGCGAAGTCGGTGATCCTGCCGATGCTGCGGCCGCTCCTGATGATCGCCACGATCCAGTCGATCATCTGGGATTTCAAGGTGTTCACCCAGATCTACGTGATGACCAACGGCGGTGGCGTCGCGGGACGCAATCTCGTCCTCAACGTGTACGCCTACCAGCAGGCGTTCGCCGGTGCGGAATACGGGTTCGGCGCGGCGATCGGTGTCGTTATGACGCTGCTCCTGCTGTCCATCACCGGCCTCTACGTCCGGTCGCAGAGGCGGAGCGACGCATGGCTGTGACGACTGCACGCCCAGCTTCCCGGCGCAGACTGGTGAAACGGCCAGGTCGGCTGATCGCCGAAATCGTGACGGTGGTGATCGCCGGAATGGTCGCGTTCCCCATCTACTGGATGGTGCTCTCGGCGTTCAAGCCCGCGGGCGAGGTCCAGTCGGCGAACCCCAAGCCGTGGACGCTGGCGCCGAGCTTCGACAGTTTTCAGCGTGTGCTCACGGTTTCCGGCTTCGGCGGGTTCTTTCTCAACAGCGTGATCGTGGCGGTTGCCGTCGTCGCATTGTCCCTGTTGATGTCGTTTCTCGCCGCGGTCGCGTTGACCCGCTTCAACTTCCGGGGCCGGACCGTGCTGCTGGTGATGCTGCTGGTGGCGCAGATGGTGCCGATCGAGGCACTCACCATCCCGCTGTTCTTCCTGATGCGTTCGGTAGGTGACGTCGCGCCCGCGTTCGGGCTCAACGAACTCGGCTCGCTGGTGCTGGTGCATCTCGCGTTCAGCCTGCCGTTCGCGATCTGGATGCTGCGGGGCTTCGTCGCCGCTGTCCCGGTGGAACTCGAGGAAGCCGCGAAACTCGACGGCGCGAGCAGGCTGCGGTTCACCTGGCAGATCCTGTTCCCTCTGGTCGCACCGGGTCTGGTGGCGATCAGTGTGCTGGCGTTCATCCACGCGTGGAACGACTTCCTGTTCGCGAAGACGTTCATCATCTCCAAGACCGAGAATCAGACGCTACCGCAGGCGATCCTGGTGTTCTTCAAACCGGAGGACACCGATTGGGGCGCGGTGATGGCTTCGTCGACGTTGATGACCATCCCGGTGCTGGTGTTCTTCATCCTCGTGCAACGCAGACTGGTGTCGGGCATGGCCGGCGCCGTGAAAGGCTGAGCGTGCCCGGTTTCGAGAGTTTGCTTCCCCGCCCCGTCGAGGTCGTCCCCGCCCCGGGCTCCTGTGCTTGGCCGGTCGACGTCGTCGTGCGGCGGTCGTCTCGGCAGCCTGCGGAGGGTTACCGGCTGGAGATCAAACCCGAGTCGGTGACCGTGGACTGCTCGGATGACGCCGGGGAGTTCTACGCCCGGCAGACCCTGCGGCAGCTGCGCGGCCCGGACGCGTTCCGCGCTGTCGCTAGTGGACAGTCCACTGTGCCCTGTGGAGTGATCACGGACTATCCGCGGTTCGGCTGGCGCGGCTGTTTGCTCGACGTGGCAAGGAACTTCCGGACCAAGGCCGAGGTGCTCAGGTTCGTCGATCTCCTCGCCGCACACAAGCTGAACGTGCTGAACCTGCATCTCACCGACGACCAGGGGTGGCGGATCGAGATTCCCCGGTTCCCGCGACTCACCGAGGTCGGCGCTTGGCGGACGGGGTCGATGGTCGGACGGCACGACGGCCCCGAACGCGACGGTAGGCCGCACGGTGGTTTCTACCGCGTCGACGACCTGCGCGAGATCGTCGCGTATGCCGCGGAGCGCGCTGTCACCGTCGTACCGGAGATCGACATCCCCGGCCACGCGCGGGCGGCGATCGCGGCATACCCGCAGCTCGGCCCCGGCGAGCGGTACGAGGTGTGGACATCCTGGGGCATCAGTACATCCTTGCTCAACACCGAAGAGTCCACTGTGGACTTCTTTCGGGCGGTGTTCGACCAGGTGCTGGAGATCTTCCCGTCCCCGGTCATCGGCCTCGGCGGCGACGAGGTCCCTGGCGCGACCGAGCGGCACGGCTGGTTCGTGCGGCAGATCATCGAGCACCTGCACTCGCGTGGGCGGCGGGCGCTGTGCTGGGACGAGGTGCTGGAGATCGGCGAACTGCCGAATCCGGTCGTCATCGGCTCCTGGCGCGGAGAGGAAGCCGGGGTGCGGGCTGTCCGTGACGGCCACCAGGTCGTCATGTGCCCGGAACAGTACGTGTACCTCGACCACCGCCAGTCCGACCACCCGGACGAGCCGATCCCGGTCGGCCACCTGCACACCCTCGAAGACGTCTACGCCTACGAACCGGTCCCGGACGGCATGCCCGCGTCGGATCTCATGCTCGGCACCCAGGCCCAGGTGTGGACCGAGCACCTCGACTCCGTCCGGCGAGTGGACTACGCGAGCTTCCCGCGGCTGTCGGCGTTCGCCGAGGTCGCCTGGACCCCAGCGGTCCTCCGCGACTACGCCGAGTTCCTTCCGCGCCTGCGAACCCACCACCTCCCGCGCCTCGATGCGCTCGGCGTCGAATACCGCCCCCTGGACGGCCCTCACCCCTGGCAGACTCGTCCGGGTGTTCCTGGCCGCAAGCGTTAGAGCGTAGCGCTTGTGACTCGCTTCACGGCGAGGCCAGCAGATCCCCGCCTCCACGGAAAGTTCACTCGATGGGGGACACGTCCAGCTCCGTTCGCGGCAACGTTCCTTGGCGCATAAGGGTTTCTATTTTTTTCGCTGTTTCGGAGTGTGGATTTTGTGTCGATGGGGCGGGGTAGATTTTGTGGTGTGGATGACGAGCAGGTGGTGCCGGTGTGGCAGCTCTCCGACGGGGAGCTGACCGCCGCGCTGCTGCGCGCTCAAACCGTGCTGTCCCAGGGGTATGGGCGGATGCTGGAGTTGGTCGGGGAAGCCGACAGCCGCGGTCTGGGAGTGGAGAAGGGGTACCGCAACACCGCGACGTTCCTGACCGGCGCGATGCGGCTCTCGACCCGGGAAGCGAAAGCCCGTGTCGCGCAGGCAACGACTCCGATGCCGCTCACCGGTCAAGCCCTGGCGGCGGGCACGATCACGCCTGAACACGTCGCCGAGATCCACCGGATCATGGCCCAGGCACCCACCGACCTCGACCCGGTGCTGCGGGCGAGCGGAGAGAAAATCCTCGTCGACCTCGCCCTGCAAGCAACACCGCTGAGCGTGCGCAACGCCGGAGACCGGCTGAAAGCGTACTGGGACATCGACACCGCCCCGAAGGATCCCCAAGACCGAGCGGCCAACCCGCTGCGACGGCTGAGGTGGCGCCGCGCCCACGACGGCCAGCTGCACCTCACCGGGGAAGTCGACCCCGAGACCGGCGCGTTCCTGGTGGGTCTGATCGATCCGCTGGCCAAGCCTCGACCGGTCGACGAGTTCGGCCGGGAGGACACCCGGACGTTGGACCAGCGGCGTGGGGACGGGCTCGCGGAAGTCGTCCTGCTGGCGACGAAGGCTCCCGACCGCCCGTTGGTCGGCGGGGAACGCGCCCTGATCATCGTCACGATGAGTCTCGAAGAGTTGGAACGCCGGGCGGGTGAGGCGTTCATCCACGGCATCGGGTACACCAGCATCGCCCACCTCCGCCGCCTCGCCTGCGACGCCAAAGCAGTACCCACCGTCCTGGGCACACGCGGAGAAGTCCTGGACCTCGGCCGGGCCACACGGACAGTCACACCATCACAGTTCCGGGCGCTCGTAACGCGAGATCGAGGGTGCGCGAGGCCGGGATGTCACCGCAAACCCCGCTACTGCCAGGCACATCACGTGGTGGAGTGGGCGGATGGTGGGCTGACAGACCTCGGCAACATGGTGCTGTTGTGCCTCTACCACCATATGGAAGTGCATCACGGGGGATGGTCCATCCGGATGGTGCACGGGGCACCGGAGTTCATCCCACCCAAATGGCTCGATCAAGAGCAGATCCCGATCCGCAACCTCGCCCATGTCCTTCCCCATGAGCAGGCCGCCTGACCGCGATGACCTAGACCGTCATCGCGGCCAGCGGCCTGCCTGGGACCTCTGCCAGTGTCACCCCGGGTCTGAAGCGCTGGAAGTACGGCGGCGTAACCACCAGCCAAGGCCGAACCAGGCCCCTAAGTCTTAGGCCGGTACCAGACTTCAGGGCGGCCAACCTGCCCATACCGAGGTTCGCGTTGCGCCAAACCGTTGTCCGCCAAGTATTCCAGGTAACGCCGAGCCGTTACCCGGGCAGCGCCGATGACGGTCGCGGCGGCGCCGGCGGAGAGTCCGTCGGGGGCGGCGGACAGCGCATCGGTGATCGCCTCCAGTGTCTGCACGCTCATCCCCTTGGGCAGCGACTGCTGATCGGACGTCCGCAGCGCGGCGAAAGCCCGGTCGATCGCCGCCTGCCCGGTCGCCTCCCCCGCCTGTCCGACGCTCTGCCGGAACTCCGCGTATCGCTCCAGTTTTTCCCGCAGCGAAGCGAAAGTGAACGGCTTCAGCAGGTACTGCACCACCCCGACCGACACCGCCGCCTTCACCACGGCCAGATCCCGTGCCGAGGTCACCGCGATCACGTCGACGGGATTCCCCGCCGCCCGCAAGGACCGGCAGACCGCGAGCCCGTGCGTGTCCGGCAGATAGAAGTCGAGCAGCACGAGGTCCACCGCCTCGCGCTCGCAGTACCGCAGCGCGTCCCCACCCGAATGCACCACCCCGGCGACGGTGAACCCGGCCATCCGCTCGACGTACACCCGGTGCGCTTCAGCGGCCACCGGTTCGTCCTCCACCACCAGCACCTTGATCACCGGGAGGCTCCTCGCCGAAGTGGCAGCCGCACGGTGAACACCGCGCCGACGTCCCGCCCGACTTCGATGGTCCCGCCGTAGCGCCGCACTGCCTGCCCGACCAGCGCGAGCCCCAAGCCGTGCCCGACCTGGCTGTCGGCGGGTTTCGTGGACCAGCCGCGCCGGAAGACCTCGGACACCGTGTCGTCCGGCAGTCCCCGGCCGGTATCGGCGACGCGCAGGAACAGTTCCCCGTCCTCGGTCCGCGCGGTGACGGTGACACCCGGGCGGCCGTCCCGCTGCCCAACACCTTCGATCGCCGCGTCGAGACCGTTGTCGATGAGGTTGCCGAGAATGGTGACCAGGTCCCGCGCGGCGATGCCGCTGTCGACGTCCTCGATCGCGGTGTCCGGGGTCAGGGTCAGCTCAGCGCCGCGTTCACTGGCCTCGGCCGCCTTTCCCAGCAGCAGCGCCGCGAGCACCGGCTCGGAGACGGCACCGACGACCCTGTCCGTGAGCTGCTGTGCGATCTCCAGCTCCGCGGTCGCGAATTCGACCGCCCGCTCGGCCTGCCCGATCTCCACCAGCGAAACGACGGTGTGGAGCCGATTCGCGGCCTCGTGCGCCTGCGAACGCAGCGATTCGGCGAAGCCACGGACGGTGTTCAGCTCGCCGGTCAGCGTCTGTAGTTCGGTGTGGTCCCGCAGGGTGACGACAGTGCCCATCGCGCGGTCACGGGACCGGACCGGGCCGGTGTTGACCACCAGTACCCGGGTTTCGGTCACGTGGATCTCGTCGGAGCGCGGTTCGGCGGAAGTAAACGCCACTTCCAATTCGGGCGGCAAGCCGAGTTCGGCGACCGGCCTGCCAACCAAGTCCTGCGGCGACCCGAGCAGTTCCCGCGCACCGTCGTTGCACAGCGCCACGCGACCGTCCCGATCGATCAGCACGACACCTTCGCGGACGGCGTGCAGCACGGCTTCGTGGTACTCGAACATGCTGCTCAGCTCCGCGGGAGCGACGCCCCGCGTCTGACGCCGCAGCCTGGCACTCACCAGAAGACTGCCCGCGAACCCGACGATCAGCACGGCGGCGGCGACCGCGAACAACGTCCACAGCCGTTCCCGGAGCTCCGCGGAGATCGCGTCGACCCTGATCCCGACCGCCACCAGCGCCACCACCCGCCGCTGGGCGTCGAACACCGGCACGACGGCGCGTTCCGACGGCCCGAGCGTGCCGGTGTAGGTCTCGGTCAGCGTTTCGCCCGCCAGTGCCTGTGCGGTGTTGCCGAGGAACCGCTGGCCGATCAGTTCCGGGTTCGGGTGGGTGAACCGCACTGCATCGGTGTTCATGATCGTGACGAAGTCGATCTTCGTGTCCCGCCGGACCGCCTCGGCGAACGGCTGCAGCGCCGCGCTCGGATCCGGTGTGGACAGTGCCGCCGGCAGGCTCGGGGAATCGGCGACCGTGGTCGCGATGGCCACGACCTGATCGCGTGCCCGATTCTTGGTCGCGCTGCTCGCGTCCACGTAGGCGAGCAGTAAACCGGCGCCCACCAGGGCGCCGACGATCACGACCTGCAGGACCAGTAGCTGCCTGGCCAGGCTCCAGCGGCGGCGCGGCTTCGTCGGCACCCGCCAATACCAGCACACGAGTCCCCGGCCCGGTCCATTGGACACCCAACCCGTGAACTCAATGAACAGAACCGTGACCCCACGCGAAGCAAACCGGATAGTCACCCCAACCCACATACCTCTGAGCTGGAGGCAACGGTGCCTACACCGCAGATCTCCGACGCGGCGCCGCCGCGTCGCGACAAGATGCATTACCTCTACCTGGCCGTGGTCGTCGCCGTCGTACTCGGCGTCGTGGTCGGCTTCGTCGCGCCCGAGTTCGCCAAGAACCTCAAGCCGCTGGGCACCGGGTTCGTGAACCTGATCAAGATGATGATCTCGCCGATCATCTTCTGCACCATCGTGCTCGGCATCGGCTCGGTCGCGAAAGCGGCGAAGGTCGGCAAGGTCGGCATCATGGCGCTCGTCTACTTCATGGTGATGTCGACGTTCGCGCTGGCGATCGGCCTGGTCGTCGGCAACATCCTGCACCCGGGCGAAGGCCTGCACCTCAGCGCGTCCTCGGCCGCCAAGGCACACGAGCAGGCCCAGGGCGCCGCTGGCGGCGTCGAGTTCCTGCTCGGCATCATCCCGACGAGCCTTGTCTCCGCGTTCACCCAGGGTTCGGTCCTGCAGACGCTGCTCGTCGCCGTGCTCGCCGGGTTCGCCCTGCTGAAGCTCGGCAAGGCGGGCAAGCCGATCCTGCGCGGGCTCGAGCACATCCAGCGCCTGGTGTTCCGCATGCTCGCGATGATCATGTGGGCCGCACCGGTCGGCGCGTTCGGCGCTATCGCGGCCGTCGTCGGCGAAACCGGTTGGGGCGCCTTGAAAAGCCTCGCCGTGATCATGATCGGCTTCTACGCCACTTGTCTGTTGTTCGTCTTCGGCGTCCTCGGCACGGTGCTGTGGATCGGCGCGCGGGTCAACATCTTGAGCCTGCTGAAATACCTGGCCCGCGAGTTCCTGCTGATCGTTTCGACGTCGTCGTCCGAGTCGGCGTTGCCGCGGCTCATCGCGAAGATGGAACACCTCGGCGTCAGCAAGCCCGTCGTCGGCATCACCGTGCCGACCGGCTACTCGTTCAACCTCGACGGCACCGCGATCTACCTGACGATGGCAACGCTGTTCATCGCGTCGGCACAGGGCAGCCCGCTGGGTCTCGGCGAGCAGATCTCCTTGCTGCTCTTCATGATCATCGCCGCGAAGGGCGCAGCCGGGGTCAGCGGCGCGGGCATCGCCACCCTCGCCGGCGGGCTGCAGTCGCACCGCCCGGACCTGGTCGACGGCGTCGGCTTCATCCTCGGCATCGACCGGTTCATGTCCGAAGCACGGGCGCTGACGAACTTCGCCGGCAACGCCGTCGCCACCGTCCTGATCGGCTCATGGACGAAGGAGTTCGACCGGGACAAGGCCGAAGCCGTGTTCGCCGGCCGAGACCCGTTCGACGAAACCACCCTGATCGACGACCACGCACCCGCTCCCCCGGGTTCGCAGGACGACGAGCGGGAACCCGCGGCGGCGCTTCGCTGACGCCGCCCCGTTGCGGTGGTGCGAGCGAACCCCCTGCGCTCGCACCACGGCATCGCCTTTTCGCCATCCGAAGTGAAAATAGTGCGGATCCGGAACTGTTGTGACCCCAAAGCGGCGGTATTCAGGCCGCCGACTTCTCCAAGTGGGTCCGCAGGCCGCGGCGTCCGCGCCGCATCATCAGGGCGTGGTTGGCACGGAACACCGGGCGGGCCATGGGATCCAACCGCCGAAGCAGCGGTTTGCACGCGACCACCTCCTGGGTGATCTCCAAGCGTGTTTCCTCGCCGGACCCGAGAACGAGTCCGGCGAGGAAGCCCTCAAGGTCGCCGCTGAGCATGACGCGCAGCCGCCCGGCCCGCTCGTCCTGCTCCACGCGATGCATCCTGAGGACCAGCCGGTACGGCAGAGCCGCCCGGCAGATCAGTTCGGCCGTTTCGTCGTCGACCTGGCTCACCGACCGCACATCCGCCCACCAGACCGGGTACGCCGCCAGATCGACGACCGCGTCGAAGACCACCTTCGGCGCGGCTGCGATCAGCCACGTGTTCTGAAACCGGTAGGTGTCGCTCACCCCCGGCTCACACCGAAGCCGAAACAAGCGTCCGGCCGTCGGTCGTCACGACCTGGACCGATTGCACGTCCTCCGGCGCGACCAGTGCCGTGCCGTCGATCCCGATGCCATCCTTTTCGCCCTTCGCCGACACCACCCAACTGCCGGCATCGACTTTCTCGCCCTGCTTCGACACGACGATCAGCTTGCACTTCTCGCCCTCTTTGATGCCCTGTACCGCGATGTGCACCTTGACCCAGCCTGGCGCGGGCGTGACGGTGGCCGCCAGCCGGGCCCCTGTCGCCGGGTCGGTGCCCTCGATATTGCGGGTACCGGCCGGGGGTGTCGAGGCCGGGCTGGAGGCCGGCGGCGGTGTCGGAAGCCCTTGCGCGGTGACGTCCGGGGCAGTCTGCCTGCCCAGGAAGATGCCCGCGCCCAGCGTCACGATGACGACAGCGGCGGCGCCGGCGATCGCGAACAGCCGCGGCCTCGTCTGTGTCTGTGGTTGCCGCGGCTGCTCCGCCCGGACCGCGCGGAGGGTGCGCTGCAGGAGCATGTCGCCGCCGTCGGGCGGCCCGTCGAGGAAGGCCTCCGGAGGGATTTCGTCGAGCTCGTCGCGGAGCAGGCTCAGCTCGTCGACTTCCTGCCGGCAAGCCGGGCAGGTGGCGAGGTGGGCTTCGAACTCGGCGGCTTCGCCGGCGTCGAGCCCACCGAGGACGTAGGCGCCCAGCTGCGCTTGGTCGTGATCAACGGCGCTCATCGAGCAACCTCCGTCCCTTTGGTCGACATCGCCGCTCTCAGAGCACGTAAGCCGTAGTAGCACCTGGATTTCACGGTACCCGGCGCGACATTCAAGGACTTGGCCGCTTCCGCAACCGTTTTGCCCCCGTAGTAGATCTCCACCAGGACCTCCCGGTGTTCGGGGGACAAGCCGTCCATCGCGCCGAGCACGGTCATCGAGTCGACGACCGTCTGTGCGTGGTCGCGCTCGACGGCCGGAGATTCGGCGGGCTCCTCGACTTCCTGCGGGCGCGATGCCCGCGCCCGCACCTTGTCGGTGATGATGTTCCGCGCCACGGTCAGCAGCCAGCCGCGCACCGAGCCCTTGCCGTTCTCGAGGTCGTCGGCGTGTTTCCACGCCCGGACCAAAGTCTCCTGGACGACGTCCTCGGCAGCGGCACGATCACCGGTGAGCCGGGTCGCGTACGCGAGCAAGCTCCGTCCGTGCTCTTCGTACAAGTGCCGGATCAGGTCTTCGCCCTCGTCCCGCTTGGGCCGCCAGCCACCGATCGCCACCCGGGTCCTCTCGCCGGTGTACTTGGTCGGCGTGGACGTTACTGCAACACGGATGTCGAAGGTCGATCGATTGCCCTCAAGCGCGGCCGTTGGTGCACTCATCGACACCTCGCCCCTCGGAATTCGGTCTGCGGACTTGCCTACCTGGAACACGAAAGGTTCCGCGACCCGGTTCACCTGGTTCCGAAGATCTTTCCCGCACCCAACAGTCACCTCGGCGCCGCACATCGTCAGCCATGCATACCTCGGTTGTTCACCCGATCAGGTGAAGCTTGCGCGGCTATCCACGGTCAGGTCAGCAAGGAGCTCCGTTCATGGGTCACCACCACGGCGATCATCACCATCACCATCACCACGACGACCAGGCTGTCGAACTGCCGCCGACGCTGGACACCGCGGTGCACGACGAGGAGCTGAGCCCTGCCGAACTGTCGAGGCGCTCGATGTTCCGCCGGACTGGCCTGCTCGGCGCCGGGCTGGGTGCCGCGGGTGTGCTCGGCGGCACGGCGACAGCGGCGGCGACAGGTGGGTCGCAGGGCAAGCCGCTTCCCGAGCAACCCTCCGGCAAGCTGCAGTGGCTGGCAGGCGACCACCACATCCACACGCAATACAGCGACGACGGCAAGTACCGCGTCATCGATCAGGCCAGGCACGCCAACGCCTACGGCCTCGACTGGATGGTCGTCACCGACCACGGCACCATCACGCACGCCAAGATCGGTGTCGAGAAGGTCAACCCGGACATCGTCGCGGCCCGCCGTGAGATCCCGAGCACGCTCGTGTTCCAGGGGCTGGAGTGGAACATTCCCGGTGCCGAGCACGGAACCGTGTTCGTGCACCCGGGCGGCAACGAGGTTTCCACCCTCAAGGAATTCGAGAACGCCTTCGACGAGCGGGGCAAGAACCCGGACGACGGCGTCCCCGTCAACGAGGCACTGGCCATCGCCGGGATCAACTTCCTGGCCGACGCGGTACGCCGGAACAAGATACGCGACGCCCTGTTCCTGGCCAACCACCCCGCCCGCCGGGGAATCGACTCCCCCCACGAGATCCGCGGATGGCGGGACGCGCAGCCGCGTATCGCCGTCGGCATGGAAGGCGCGCCGGGTCACCAGGCCGGCGGGATCAAGGCGCCGTTCGGGATGGGCAAAGCACGCGGGCTCTACGACAACAACCCCAGCGCGGCGTCCTTCCCCGGCTACCCGCTGGAGAGCTACCGCACCTACGGCGGCTTCGACTGGATGACGTCGACGGTCGGCGGGCTGTGGGACAGCCTGCTCGCCGAGGGCAAGCCGTGGTGGATCACCGCCAACTCCGACTCGCACAACGTCATCGGCGACGTCGCGATGCGGGGACCGAACAGCGACTTCGCGGCCAACGGGAAGTACAACGACCCGATCTACAGCGGCTCGTCCGACTTCGGGGTAGGTGACTTCTGGCCCGGCTACTACAGCCGGACCCACGTCGGCGCCACCGGCTTCGCCTACTCCGCGGTGATGGAGGGAATCCGCGCCGGGCGCGTCTGGGTCGACCACGGCGGCCTGATCAGCGGCCTCGACATGCAGCTGCGCACCGCTGACCGCTGGAGCCAGTCCAGCACCACTATGGGCGGCGTCCTGCACACCCGCCGCGGCACGCCCGTCGAGCTCGTCATCACGATCGACCTGGCCAACAACCCCAACTGGGCGCAGTACGTGCCGATGCTGGCGCGGCTCGACGTGATCCAGGGTTCCGTGACCGGCGCGGCCGCCGACCGCGACACCTTCACCACGCCGCAGACGAAGGTCGTCAAGTCGTTCGAGGTCGGCAAGTCCACCGGGACGGTGGAGTTCACCTACTCGCTGGGCGCGCTCGACAAGCCGGTCTACGTGCGGGTGCGCGGCACCGACGGCAACCGCACCGCGCCCGGCCTGCTCGGCTCGGCCGTCGACCCGGCGGGCCCGGCGCTCGACGTGATCGGCGACGCCGACCCGTGGAAGGACCTCTGGTTCTACAGCAACCCGATCTGGGCCTTGCCGGTATGAGCAGGGTGTTCGGGCTCGACGCGGGTTCGAGCAGCCTGCGGGAAGCCGACCATCTGATCCAGGACCAGCGGGACCTGCTCGGGCTGCCGGACCGCACGATCGCGTGCACGCATTTCGTGCGCGCGGGCCGTCCGCACGTCGCGATGTCGTTCCAGCTCCCGCCGGGCTTCTCCCCCGAGGCCTGGTGGGAGCGGCTCGCCGAGCTCGCCGCGCTGGGCATCGGCGTTTCCTGGGAGAGCCACCAACTCGGGCCGGTGGAGCTTTCCGGCGGCGCGACCGAAGCGGCCGCCGAGCTGGCGGGCAAGCGCAGCGGCCGGGCTGTGGTCTACCCGGGCGTGGACCGGCTGGTCGGCGAAATCACCGTCGGTTCACTGCTCGACGACTCGGCCATCGACCGGGTCGTCGTGCTGGCCGGGGAAGGCGAGCCGGCACCGGAAGCCGTGGTGTACACCCGTGACCACGTGCGCCCGGAATGGCGAGAAGGGCAGCTGACGCTCATCACCGCTCCGGCCTCGAACGGCGCATACGTGCCGTTCGAGGTCCCGGACCCGACCCCGTGCTGCGCCGACCACGGATAACGCAGTCGTGAGTGTTTCGCGGGGTTAGAACCCCG
>JAVXWP010000113.1:0-63354 GCA_032230695.1 Actinomycetota bacterium
TTGGTCGCGGCCCCGACGGCGAGCCAGTTGCTCGCCGCGGCGAATCTCGTCAAACCAGTTCAGGCAAATGCCTCGACGTCACCGGAAACAACTCCGCCAGCGCTACTCGCCTGCAGATCCGGACCTGCGGCACCGGCGCAAACCAGAAGTGGACGGTTCCCGCCCCATGAAGAAACGCCGATTTCTTCCACTCGTCGGCGCGGCGCTGATAGCCGCCGCCGGCCTGGCCGTTCCCAACCAGGCGCTCGCCGCCGGTGAAGCGGTCAACATTTGGCTGACCACGACGAACGACGCCAGGGGTGTCAACGTCACGCGTGGCCTGCAGCAGCAGACCCCGGTGAACTTCACCGCGGGTACCGGCTCCGGCGGGCAGACCATCACCGTCAACGAAAACACCACGTACCAGCAGTTCGAAGGCGGGGGTGCGTCCTTCACCGACACCGCGGCGTGGCTGATGAACTCCAGCGGCGCGCTGACACCGACCGCCCGTGACGACGCCATGCGCAAGCTGTTCGACCCGGTCAACGGGATCGGGCTGAGCTTCATCCGCAACCCGATGGCGTCTTCGGACCTGGCTCGTTTCAGCTACTCCTTCGACGACATGCCCGCCGGGCAGACCGATCCGAACCTGACCAAGTTCTCCATCGCGCACGACATGGAAGCCGTTCTCCCGCTGACCAAGCAGGCGAAGCAGCTCAACCCGGCCATCAAGGTCATGGCGTCACCCTGGACGGCCCCGCCCTGGATGAAGGACAACGACAACTTCAAGCTGGGCTGGCTCGAGGCGCAGTATTACCAGACCTATGCGCAGTACTTCGTCAAGTACATCCAGGCCTATGCCGCGCAGGGTATCCCGATCAACTACGTGTCGGTCCAGAACGAACCGACGTGCTGCGACAGCTACCCGTCGATGAACTGGAACTCCAACGGGCTGGCCAGCTTCACCAAGAACAACCTGCTGCCGTCCCTCCGCAACGCCGGTCTGTCCACAAAGGTCCTCGCGCTGGACTGGAACTGGGACATGTACAACTCTTTCGCCGCGGAGACGATGAACGACGCGGCCATTCGCAACGACCCGAACTTCGGGGGCATGGCGTGGCATGGCTACGGCGGCAACGTCACCCAGCAGACCACCGTGCACAACCAGTACCCCAGCGTGAACGCCTACAGCACGGAGCATTCCGGCGGCACCTGGGTTTCCAACCAGCAGAACGAAGACATGGCGAACATCGTCGACTACACCCGTAACTGGAGCAAGAGCTTCGTCAAATGGAGTCTTGCGGTGGACCAGAACATGGGGCCGCACAACGGTGGTTGCGGAACGTGCACCGGGTTCATCACCGTCCACAACGGAGACTCCCGGCACGGGCAGATCGACTACACCGTCGAGTACTACATGATGGGCCACCTGACGAAGTTCGTTAAGCCCGGCGCGGTCCGCATCGACTCCAACGACAACACCGCCGTGCGCAACGTCGCATGGAAGAACCCGGACGGCTCCAAGGCGCTCATCGCCAACAACACCTCCGGCACCAACCAGAGCGTGCGGGTCAACTGGGGCAACCAGTCCTTCACCTACAACCTGCCGGCCAAGACCTCGGCAACGTTCACCTGGAACGGCACCCAGGGCACCGGTGGCGGTGGCGGCAGCCAGATCACCGGGCTCGGCGGCAAGTGCATGGACGTCGCGAACGCCAGTAGCACCAACGGCACCGCGGTCCAGCTCTACGACTGCAACGGTTCCGCGGCGCAGCAGTGGTCCCGCGGCACCGACGGCACGATGCGTGCGCTCGGGAAGTGCTTGGACGTAACGGGTTCCTCGACAGCGAACGGCGCACAGCTGCAACTTTGGGACTGTGCGGGAGGGCCGAACCAGCAATGGTCGACCAACGCGTCGCGGAACCTGGTGAACACCGGCTCCGGCAAATGCGCCGACGCCACCGGCAACAGCTCGGCCAACGGGACCAGAGTGCAGATCTGGACCTGCGCCGCGACCCCGAACCAACAATGGACCGTCCCCGCCTAAAAATGATCGGAAATTACTGATGCGTAAGAGATCCATAGCTCTACTGACCGGAGCGCTCAGCGCGCTGGCCCTGATTTCCCTTCCCACTGCGGCGAATGCGGCTACGGGTCAGCTCACCGGGCTGGGCGGCAAATGCGTCGACGTCGCGTCGGCGAGTACCACCAACGGCACCGCGATCCAGCTCTACGACTGCAACGGTTCGAGCGCCCAGCAGTGGACGACCGGCACCGACGGTTCGTTCCAGTCGCTCGGCAAGTGTCTCGACGTCACCAGCGCCGGGACCGCCAACGGCACGCTGACCCAGCTTTGGGACTGCAACGGTTCCAACGCGCAGAAATGGACCGTCAACGCTTCGCGGAACCTGGTGAACACCGGCTCCGGCAAGTGCCTGGACGCCACCGGTAACAGCTCGGCCAACGGCACGCGCCTGCAGATCTGGACCTGCGCCGCCACGGCGAACCAGCAGTGGACTGTGCCGAGCGGCGGCGGTACCACTCCGCCACCTCCCGCTGTCGGTTCGATGGCTGTCGCGCCGTACATCTACAACGGCTGGGGCAGCCCGCCCAGCCCGACGACGATCATGGCCTCCACCGGGGTCAAGTGGTTCACCATGGCGTTCATTCTGTCCAACGGCTACTGCAACCCGCAGTGGGACGGCGCCAGGACGCTGAACAACGCCACCGACCAAGGCACGGTCAACGCCGTGCGCGGCGCGGGCGGAGACATCATCCCGTCGTTCGGCGGATACAGCGGTAACAAGCTCGAGTCGTCGTGCTCGAGCGCCGGTGAGCTGGCGACGGCGTACCAGAAGGTCATCAACGCCTTCGGCCTCAAGGCGATCGACATCGACATCGAAGCCGACGCCTACAGCAACGCGACCGTGCAGCAGCGCACCGTCGACGCGCTGAAGACCGTGCGGGCAAACAACGCGGGCATCAAGATCTACGTCACGTTCGGCTCGAACCAGACCGGACCGGACAACAGCCTCATCAACCGGGCCGCACAGTCGGGCCTCACCGTCGACGGCTGGACGATCATGCCGTTCGACTTCGGTGGCGCCGGCAAGAACATGGGCACTCTGACTCTCCAAGCCGCCGAAGGCCTGAAGAACACGCTCAAAGCCGCCTACGGCTACACCGATGACGCCGCATACCGGCACAGCGGCATCTCGTCGATGAACGGCATCACCGACGTCGGGGAAACGGTGACACTGGCCGACTTCACCACGATCCTGAACTACGCCAACTCTCACCACCTGGCGCGGCTCACGTTCTGGTCGACCAACCGGGATCGCCCGTGCTCGGGTTCGTACCCGAACAACGACACCTGCTCCGGTGTGTCGCAGCAGTCGTGGGACTTCACCCGCATCTTCGCCCGCTACGCCGGCTAACCGCTACGCACAACCAGCCGTGCGAGCGTCAGCCGCGCGGCCGAGCAAGTGGCTCGTGAGTGTTTCGCGGGGTTCTAACCCCGCGAAACACTCACCCGGAAACCTCGACCGCCCGGAGCTCCGCGAAGGCCTCGACGAGCTGCCGCTCGGCGTCATCCAGATATACCGCCAACAGCGCCTCGGCCCCGACCCCGTCGCCGGCCTCGACTCGCGCGAGGATCTCGTGATT
This sequence comes from Actinomycetota bacterium, assembly GCA_032230695.1. Taxonomy (GTDB): domain Bacteria; phylum Actinomycetota; class Actinomycetes; order Mycobacteriales; family Pseudonocardiaceae; genus Amycolatopsis. The sequence goes on from JAVXWP010000113.1 coordinate 3,646, forward strand.
CCGCACCAGGTACCGTTCGTGGAACCGCCGCGGATCCTCCATCACGTGAAAAACCAGCCGCAGCTCGGCAAAGATCCCCTGCATCAGCTCGTCGATCCGCGCGCTCCCGCTCAGCGCGGCCAGCGCCTGATGGAACCGGATGTTCGCGGTGCCCAGCTCCTGCCACTGCTCCAGTTTCTCAGCCTCGTCCCCGTCGGCCACGGCTTTCGCCGCCCGCGCAAATCCGGCAGGCCGCGTGGTCACCGCCCGAACAGCGGCGCACTCGACAACTTTCCGGACGCGATACAGATCAACGACGTCGGCCACGGTCAGGACCCGGACGAACACCCCGCGGTTGAGCTCGTGGACCAGCAGCCGCTCGTGGGTCAGCAACCGGAACGCCTCCCGCAGCGTGTTTCGCGAGACCCCCAGCGCGTTGCCGATGTCGTGCTCGGAGAGTCGCACGCCGGGCCGGAAATAGCCCTCTGACACGCGGGTTCGCAAAATATCTGCTACGCGTTCGGCGGTGCTCGTGCGACCGAGAAGCCCCCGGTCGGCCTCGAGCCCCTGAGCGCTGTCATCCGCGGTGATCACCGTCTCAGCATACCGTCCCTGAGGTAACAATAAAATCAGAACCTTGTGGAATTGTTCAACAATCGAGTAGCGTGTGAGCCACACCACTCACCCCATCTGCGAGGTGCCCATGAACGCGATAGCCCCCGCTGAAGAGAACACCCGGCCCTTCGCCTGGTTACGCACCCTCGGTCCGCGTGGCCGCAAGGCCTTCGGCGGTGCGTTCGGCGGCTACGGCCTGGATTCCTACGACTTCCAGGTCCTGCCGCTCGGACTTGGCGCGATCATCGCGTATTTCGGCATCTCCAAAGGGGAAGCCGGGCTGCTGACCACCGTCACGCTGGTGGTTTCCGCGCTCGGCGGCGCGCTCGCCGGGATCATGGCCGACCGGATCGGCCGGGTCCGGACGTTGCAGATCACGGTGGCCACCTACACCGTGTTCACCGTGCTCTGCGGGTTCGCGCCGAACTTCGAGACGCTGCTTGTCTTTCGCGCGCTGCAGGGCCTCGGCTTCGGCGGCGAGTGGGCGGCGGGCGCGATCCTGGTCGCCGAGTACTGCAGCCCGCGGTATCGGGGACGGACCGTCGCGTTCGTGCAGAGCGCGTGGGCGGTCGGCTGGGGCTTGTCCGTTGTCGTCTACACGGTCGTGTTCAGCCTGGTCGATCAGGACCTTGCGTGGCGCCTGCTGTTCTGGACCGGTGTCATCCCGGCGCTACTGGTGATGTGGATCCGGCGGCACGTCCAGGACGCCGACGTCGCCACGGAACGCCGCAAGACGTCGCAGCGCGGCTCGTTCAAAGCGATCTTCCGCGGCGACCTGCTCCGCACCACGTTGTACGCGTCGCTGCTGGCGACCGGTGTCCAAGGCGGCTACTACACGCTGGCGACCTGGCTGCCGACGTACCTGAAGAGCTCCCGCGGACTGACCGTGGTCGGCACGGGCGGCTATCTGGCGTTCCTCATCACCGGCGCGTTCATCGGGTACGTCAGCGGCGGCTATCTCACAGACGTCCTCGGGCGCAAGAAGACCTTCCTGCTGTTTTCGGTGCTCTCCGCCGGGTTGATCGTCGCGTACACCCAGATCCCGACCGGCGCGAACGGCTTGGTCCTCGTGCTCGGCTTTCCGCTCGGCTTCTCGATGTCGGCGATCTTCAGTGGCTTCGGCGCTTTCCTGGCAGAGCTGTATCCGACGGATTTGCGCGGCACGGGCCAAGGCTTCACGTACAACTTCGGGCGCGCGGTCGGCGCGGTGTTCCCGACCGTGGTGGGCTTCCTGGGGGTCGGCGGGGCGATGGTGTTCGGCGCGCTCGGCTACGGCATCGCGGCATTGGCGCTGCTGGGACTCCCGGAAACGCGCGGCCGGGATCTATACAGCGACGCGGAGCGTCTCCGTTGAGGGCGGTGATGGGAGACGGTCGGGCTACGCTGAGAACGGAGAGAGGGAAATGACGACTTTCGACGATCCCGCCACGCTGACCCCGGCCGCCGCCCGGAAGCTGTTCCGGGCCGGTGCCGCACACCCGACCACGGGCTGGGCCACCGGGTTCACCCAGACCAACCTCATCGCGGTCCCCGCCGACTGGGCCTACGACGTGCTGCTGTTCTGCCAGCGCAACCCGCGGCCGTGCCCGGTGCTCGACGTCAGCGATCCTGGCGACCCGACGACGATCCTGGCACCCGGCGCGGACCTGCGGAGCGACCTGCCGCTGTACCGCGTCTGGGAAAACGGCAAGCTCGCCGGTGAAGCCACGGACGTCACCGGCCGGTGGCGGACCGACATGGTCGCGTTCTCCATCGGCTGCAGCTTCACCTTCGAGACGGCGCTGGCGGCCGCGGGGATCCCGCTGCGACCCGTCGACCAGGGCCGCAACGTCGCGATGTACTTGACGAACACGCCGTGCCGTCCGGCCGGGCGGCTGCACGGGCCGCTCGTCGTGTCGATGCGGCAGATCCCGGCGGACAGGGTCGCCGACGCGGTGGCGATCAGCGGCGCGATGCCGGCCGTCCACGGTGCACCGGTGCACATCGGTGACCCTGGCGAGCTCGGGATCAGTGACCTCGGAGCGCCGGACTTCGGTGACCGGGTGGACGCGGAACCCGGTGACGTGCCGGTGTTCTGGGCCTGCGGAGTCACCCCTCAGGCCGCGCTGATGGCGTCCGCTCCGCCGTTCGCGATCACCCATGCTCCGGGGTACATGTTCCTTTCAGACAAACGAGATTCCGAGTACAGGGTGGGTTGAGCACATGGCGATCATCGATCTCAACAGCGATCTCGGCGAGGGCTTCGGCGCCTGGAAGATGGGCGACGACGACGCGCTCCTCGAAATCGTGACCAGCGCGAACATCGCGTGCGGTTTCCACGCCGGCGACCCTTCCGTCATGCGCCGGGTGACCGAGCGGGCCGTCGAACGCGGCGTGGCCATCGGGGCTCATGTGGCGTACCGGGACCTCGCCGGGTTCGGCAGGCGCGCGATCGACATCGCGCCGGACGAGTTGAGCGATGAGGTGCTGTACCAGATCGGGGCACTCGACGCGTTCGCGCAGGCCGCGGGCGGGCGGGTGCGTTATGTGAAGCCGCATGGCGCGCTGTACAACACCGCCGCTGTCGACGAAGAGCAGGCGTGGGCCGTGCTCGACGGCCTTCGCCGGTACAACCCGAGCCTCGCGATCCTGTGCCCGCCCGACTCGGAGATGTCTCGCCAGGCGGAGAACTTCGGCATCCGCGCGTTCGCCGAAGCCTTCGCCGACCGCGCGTACACCGCGCAAGGATCCCTGGTCTCCCGGAAGCTGCCGGGTGCGGTGCTGCACGATCCGGACACGGTCGCGGCGCGGGCCGTCGAGATCGCCAAGACTGGCAGGGTGATCGCGGCCGGTGGCGGGGAGCTCAGTATTCGGGCGCGTTCCCTGTGCGTCCACGGCGACACCCCCGGTGCGGTCGAACTGGCCCACCGAATCGCCAAGGAACTCGTGTCCGCCGGTGTCCATATCGAATCCTTTGTGGACGCTGATCGGTGATCCGCGTCCTGCCGTACGGCGACCAGGCCGCGCTCGTCGACCTGGAGCGGCCAGAGCAGGTTCTCGGGCTGCACGCCGCGCTCGACGACGAGCCGCCGTACGGGACCGTGGAAATGGTGCCGGCAGCTCGGACCCTTCTCGTCCGGTTCGACCTGGGGCGCACCAGTTTCGAGCGGATCAGCGCCGAGATCGCCCGGCACTCGGTGTCGGACGGCACGCACCGGCCCCGGCAAGAAGCCGAGGTGCCCGTGCGGTACGACGGCGCCGATCTTGGCGAAGTCGCAAGGGAAACCGGCCTGAGCGAAGCGGAGGTGATCCGGCTGCATCGCGACGCGACGTACACCGTGGCGTTCTGCGGTTTCGCGCCCGGGTTCGGGTATCTGACCGGGCTCGATCCGAAGTTGCACGTGCCGCGCAAGGGCACGCCGCGCACGCGGGTCCCGGCCGGGTCGGTCGCCATCGCCGGGGAGTACTCCGCGGTCTACCCGCGGGAATCGCCGGGAGGCTGGCGCTTGCTCGGCCACACCGAGCTTCCGGTGTGGGACGTCGACCGCGAGCCGCCGAACCTGCTGGTGCCAGGGACTCGTGTCCGGTTCGTCGAATCATGAGTACCAAGATCGAAGTACTGAGTCCGGGACCGTTCGCGACGGTGCAGGATCTCGGACGGCCGGGGCTGGCGAGCCTCGGGGTCGGCAGGTCCGGTGCCGCGGACAGGTCGAGTCTGCGGCTGGGCAACAGGTTGGTCGGCAATCCCGAGGGCAACGCCGCGATCGAGGCGACACTCGGTGGGCTCGCCATCCGTTTTTCCGGGCCGGCGCTGATCGCGTTGACCGGCGCCGCCTGCGGGATCCGGGTCGGCCGCCGGGCAGCCGGGATGTACGCGCCGATCCACGTCCGATCCGGCGAGGAAGTGCGCCTTTCAGTTCCCGCAAACGGGCTTCGGACATATCTGGCGGTGCGCGGAGGTATCGATGTCGCGCCGGTGCTGCACGCCCGCGCGACCGACACACTCGCGAAACTGGGACCACCCCCGCTGTCCGCGGGGATGACGCTGCCCGTCGGCGCTAGAGTGTCGAGCTATCCGGTGGTGGATTTGGCTCCACAGAAGGCTTTTCCGGCGGAACTGGTGCTACGGGTGACGGCAGGCCCCCGGCTGGACTGGTTCGTGCCCGGCACCATGGCGATGCCGACTTCGTACGAGGTGACGGCCGACGCGGATCGAGTGGGGCTCCGGCTTTCCGGACCCGCGTTGCAACGGTGCCGGGCCGGCGAACTCGCGCCGGAAGCCTGTGTGCCGGGAGCCTTGCAGGTGCCGCCGGCCGGTGTGCCGATCCTGTTCCTCGCCGATCACCCGGTCACCGGTGGTTACCCGGTGGTTGCCGTCGTCGACGACGCGGGCATCGACCTCGCCGCACAGGCGCGGCCGGGTCAGCGCATCCGGTTCACGCGGAGCCGCGGCGGATAGTTTCGCGCCAGGAGTAGCGGACACGCCGCATGGACTACGAGAGGCCGGACACCCGGAGGGTGATGTTCAGGCGGCCGGACGGCAAGCCGATCTCGGGATTCCCGGTGCCGGAAAAGGTTTTGGTGACGCCATGGAAGGCGAGTCGCGAGGGGCCGCCGAAAACGAACAAATCGCCCGAACAGAGCTCGACATCGGTCCACGGCTTACTCCGGTTCTCCGTGTTTCCGAACCGGAAAACACAGGAATTGCCGAGGCTCAGCGACACCACTGGCTCGAGGCTGCGCTCCTCGCGATCCTGATGCATCCCCATTTTCGCCGTCTCGTCGTAGAAATTGACGAGGGCGACATCCGGCCGATAGCCCGGCGCGGGGTCACCGTAGGCATCGGCGACCGCGCGCCGGCCGAGGTCGGCGAGCCACTGCGGGAACGGCGTGACGGGTGTGCCGTCGGGAAGTGTCCGCGAGTAGCGGTAGGGGACCCAATCCCAGCCCAGGCACACCATCCGCACGGACATCACGCCGCCGTTCGGCAGCCGCGCCGCGCCGAATCCGGCCCGCGGCGTGGCCCAGCCCCGGCACGCGGTCACCAGTTCGCGCTGCCGCCCGACGTCGAGCCAGCCGGGCAGGTGCACCGCGCCGGGCGCGATTTCTGCCCGAGACCGGGGAATCAGTGAGTCCATGCCTGTCACCTGGAAGGGTGCGCAACTGCGCGACCTCGGTCGTCAACGAGGCCGGCCGGATCTGACGGAGTACGGGGACTCTCGATGATGCGGTGACCACGAAAAGTCACTTCGCCCGTTCGAAACAACCGAAGAAAACGTTTCATATCGAGCCCCGTTTCCCCGTTGTTTTCGCACTACCTCCCGCTCCGAAGAATACACAGCATCGCCGGACGCTAGCTCAAATCGACGACGGTGACCCCGGCCTGCGGCGGTACTGGATCGTTCATCGCCACGAGCGCCGCCGGGACGTCGTCGAGCCCGATGCGCTTGCCGACCAGCTGCCCGAGGTCGATCCGCGCTTCGGCAACCACGCGAAGCATTTCGGGATATTCGTGGGCCTGCAGGCCGTGCGTGCCGAGGATCTGCAGCTCGCCGCCGATGACCCGGTGCATCGGGATGGGCGGGACACCCTGCGACGGCGGCATGAGCCCGACCTGGACGTGCCTGCCGCGCTTGCGCAGGCTGCCGATCGACGCCGCGCAGGTCCCGGGCGTGCCGACGCAGTCCAGCGACACATGCGCGCCACCGCCGGTCACTTCGCGTACCTTCTCCGCGACCGCTTCCGGGCCGTCGAACGCGCCCGCGTCGACGCTGATGGCCGCGCCGAGCCGCTCGGCGAGCGCCCTGGCGTCCGCCGACAAGTCGACGGCGACCACCTTCGCACCGGCGGCGACGGCCAGCAGTACCGACGAGATCCCGGCTCCGCCGCAGCCGAAGACCGCCACCCATTCCCCTGCCCGCAGCGCGCCTTGACGCAGGACCGCGCGGAACGCCGTGCCGAACCGGCAACCCAGCGCCGCGGCCTCCACCGAACCAAGGGAATCCGGCAGGGCGACGAGATTCACTTCGGCGAAACCGATGGCGACCCGCTCGGCGAACGAACCCCAGTGCGTCGCTCCCGGCTGGAACTCGTTGTCGCAGATCTGCTGGTTCCCGCTCGCGCACTGCGCGCACGCCCCGCACGCACAGACGAACGGGACCGTCACCCGCGCACCGAGCTCCCAGCCGCGTACGCCTTCACCGAGCTGGACGATCCGCCCGGCCAGTTCGTGCCCGGCGACGTGTGGCAGCGTCACCGCGGAGTCGTGTCCCTGCCAGGAGTGCCAGTCACTGCGGCAGACGCCGGTTGCCTCGACCTCGATGACGACCCCGCCCGGGACCGCGACGGGATCGGGGACCTCCCGTATTTCGGGCAGCACACCGAAACCGTCGAAGACCACCGCGCGCACTGGCTTTCTCCCGCCGTCCGAGCTGCTCGAGAGCGTTCAAGCAGACGGCATGACCTTTCCATCCGCGCGCGCGTGTGCGGCACAGGCCCCCCGGCTGCGCGAGCGCGGCGGCCCGAGCAGGTTGGTGAGCGAGCCCGGCGGGACTTCCACCACTTCTTCGATATGACGCAGAGCCAGGAGTGACTCCGGTCTTTCGGGACGGCAGCGCCCCGACTGCCAGTGGCTCAGCGTCGCGAGGCTGAGGGAAACGCCTCGCCCACGCAGGCGGTAGCGAATCCGCTCCAGGCCGAGTCCGCGCGCCCGGATGGCGGCGCGCAACGCCGCCTCGAACGGTCCCGTCGCGAGCAGCAGCTCGACCTCCCGTCCGGCGGCCGCTCGTTGAACGGTGTGTGTTTTCTCCAGCGCCATATCTGCTCCGCATCACCGGATAAGACGTGTCAGCGTAGGCGCCCCGACACTCGAAGAAAAGGGCCTTACGGTCACTTCCGGAAGGCCAATCCGTCCGACAACGAAAGTGAAATCTGTTTCATAGCGGCAAAATTCATGGCACCACGGGAAATCCCCAACCGCCGTCACCATGAGCGAAGGCTGCCCACCCGGTTCCGGAGCGCCCGTTCCGTAACAGATTGGGACAGCACAAGGATTATGGACCGTCTTCGGGAAGACTCGACCCGGCGGTGTAACCTCCACTTTGGACTTCATTGGTCTCACCTCAGGTCCGGTTTATGATATCTGATACATCCTCCGGCATTCTCGAAACGTGCCCGCAGTGATACGAACGTACCTACAGAAGCGCCCGTTAGCGCTAACGGAGCCAACGACTAGACCGTCGAACGCAATCCGGCAACGAGAACACGCAAGCCGTAGACAAAATGTGCCTCTGGGTGTGGCGCGGGAATTTCGTCCAGGGCGGCGAACAGGTTCGGGTGCCGATCGGGGTCCAGCGCGAGAGCGAGCCGCTCCGCCGCTTCCCGGCCGCCGTCGGGGAGATTGACGGCGAGTTGCTCCTCGGTGACGTGGCCGACGACGTAGTACGTGACAGTGTCGACGGCCCAAGCCGCCTCCCTGGTGTTCATCCCGGCCCCGCGCGCCAGGCCGATCATGATCTCGCCGTAGGCCAAGGCGTTGGGCATCGGCAGGAACGCGCCGGAGAAGATCCGGGCCCCGTCCCGGCGGGAGAGGAGCGCCCGGCGCAGCCGGTTGGCCATCTCGGAAAACCGTTCGTGCCATGACAAGCGCTCGTCGAACTCCGCCGCCACACCGTCGAGCATCGCCTCGGCCATGGCCTCGAAAAGTGCCTGCTTACTGGGAAAATGCCAGTAGGTGGCACCGTTCTGAACGCCCAGCGCAGTGGCGAGCCGTCGCATCGTAAGGTTGTCGACCCCCACCTCATCGAGCAGGTCGAGGGCACCGGCCAGCACTTGGTCCCGGGTCAAGCGCATCGCCCGCTCCTCTGGATTCACATTGACGTCCGAGTCCAGTATGCCGCAGACTTCAACATCGTTGAAGTTAAACATCGTTGAAGTCCGAGGAGCTGACATGCGGGCAGTCCGATTCCACCGGCACGGCGGGTCCGAGGTCCTGCGGGTCGAGAACACGCCGCCACCTGAGCTCGGGGCGGAGGAGTTGCTGCTCGAGGTCACGCGTGCGGGTGTCACCCTCCCGGCGGTCCGGCTCGCCCGCGGCGGGGACGTGCCGCTGCCGCACACGCCCGGCGGCGACGTCGTGGGCCGGGTCGTCGCTCGCGGCGGCAACGTGCGCGGCTGGCGGATCGGCCAGCGCGCGGCGGCGCTGGCGTTCACCGGCGCGTACGCCGAACTGGCCGCGGTGAACGCGGCCTTCGCATTCCCGATTCCCGACGACGTCGGCGATGACGCCGCGGTGGCACTGGTCCGCGGCGGCCAGGTCGCGCTCGCCACTTTGCAGGTCTCCGGTTTCCTCGCCGGGGGCAGTGTGCTGGTGACCGCCGCCGCCGGCGGGGTGGGTCACCTCACCGTGCAGCTGGCCAAGGCCTTGGGCGCGTCGCGGGTGGTGGCCGCCGTCGGATCAGCGGCCAAGGCGGATTTCGTGCGAAGCCTCGGCGCCGACGAAGTCGTCGTGTACGAAGCCGAGTGGGGTGAACCCGTCGACGTCGTGCTCGACGGTGTCGGCGGCGACGTCTTCCACCGGAGCCTCGAAGTGGTGAAACCGTTCGGACGACTGGTTGCCTACAACGGCGTCGGCGGGACTGTCGACGTCAACGAACTCCGCATGCGGAGCAAGGGTGTCATCGGATTCTCGATGGCCCAGTTCTCGACCCTGCACCGTGACCGCTACGACCGGAACCGGCAGCGGCTTTGGGAAATGGCCGCGACGTACGAGCTACTCCCGGCCGTGCACCAGATCCTGCCGCTGGACCGAGCTACGGAAGCCCATCGCGTCCTCGAATCCCGTGAAAACCTCGGCAGAGTTCTGCTCGCGCCGACGGCCTAATGGACGGCGACGGAAAGGGCCTGCGCGATCTCCTTGCCGATCGCGTGCGTCGCCGCGTCCGGCGGCGAGCCGACCTTCACCACCATGGGGCCACCGAACGGCTGCCGCTCGACGACCTCGATCCGTTTACCGAGCCCGATCGCGTGCTCGGTGAGATACCGGAGCAGCTCGGGATCGGTGTCCCAGACCCGCACGATCTCGCCGACCGCGCCGGGCTCCAGTTCGTCGAGGATGCGCATCGGCAACTCCTCGACACTGCCGTCCACCGCCGGGATGGGGTCACCGTGCGGATCGCGCACGGGATTGCCGAGTTTGATGGCTATCCGCTCGACGAGCCTGTCCGAGATGGCGTGCTCCAGCGCATCGGCCTCGGCGTGCACCTCATCCCAGGTGTAGCCGAGTTCGGAAACCAGGTACGTCTCGATCAGCCGGTGCCGACGCAGGACCGACCGCGCCAGCAACCGGCCGTCGCCGGTCAGCTCGATACCGCGATAGGGCACATGCGCGACGAGCCCGAGCTGCGACAGCTTGGTGACCATGCCCGAAGCCGAAGAAGGGCTCACCTCCAGCCGGGTGGCCAGCGAGGTGTTGGTGACCGACTCACCGCGCTCCACCAGGCCATAGATCACCCGGACATAGTCCTCGATGGAGGACGAGCGGCGATTTGAGCTGTCGGGCATGGTCCATACGATACGGGCGTCGGTGGCGATGCCCGTCGGAGAACCCGCGCCGCGATAGCGCACCTTCGGCCAAAGTGGGTTCGTGCCCAGCAGTTACGCAGGTCAGCACGGTTCTCAGTCGCTGCCTACGGGCGCCACCGGTAGCGCACCCAGTCCGGAACGGGTTCGGCGCCGAGCTGCCGGTAGAAGGCGTCCGCTTTCGCGTTGCCCTCCTGCATATCCCACTCGACCCGCCCGCTGGTGCGGTTTCGCAACGCATTCAGCAGCTCGCCGCCGAGGCCGTGCCGCCGGTGCCGCGGCCGGATGAAGAGGTCGTCGAGCCAGATCCCCGGCCGCGCTTCCCAGGTCGAGAAGTTCCACGAGCAGAACGCGAACCCGGCCACCTCGCCCGGCGCGTCCGGGGACTCGGCGATCAGCACCCACGCCTTGGGCTCCGGCCCGAACAGGTGCTTGGTCATCTCCACCCGGTCGAGCTTCAGTGTGTTGTTTCCTTCGTAGACAGCGTGTTCCTCGATCAGCGCGCAGATCTCTTCCGCGTCGGCGACCTCGGCGTCGCGTACCGGCATCGGCAGAAGTCCCCTTTTCTTCGCTCACAGTTGCCCGGCCACTCTAACCAGCAGCGAACGGGACTTCCCCGGACCGAGGGCGAGCCCGCGGAGTTCGTCGAACACCCAGTTGTACCTGGCCAGGTCCGCGGCGGCGTCCAGGTACAGCGCGCTGCGGCCGTTCTCGAGGTACGCGGTGTTCATGCCGGGGCAGGTGTCGAAGCGGAGCAAGGAGAACGCCGCCGCCATCGCCGGATGCGCCCCGGCACTGAACGGCAGGATCCGCACGGTGATGTTCGGCAGCCGGGACAGCTTCACCAGATGTTCGAGCTGGGCGCGCATGACCTCGGGACCGCCGATGACCCGGTGCAGCACGGCCTCGTTGAGGATCACGTGCAGCGTCAAGGGATTCCCCCCGGTCAGTCGTTTCTGGCGGTGCAGCCGGACGCCGATCTTCGTGCGGAGCTCGTCCTCATCGGACTCCGGCCGCCCGGCGGTGGTGATCTCCCGTGCGTATGCGGGTGTCTGCAACAGCCCTGCCACCAGTTCCACCGAGTACGACCGCAGCTCGTCTGCGGCGCTTTCGTAGCCGAGGTAGAGCTTGAACCAGTCCGGAATGTGCTTCGCCTGCGCGGCGAACCATTCCGGCCGACCGGCTTCCGCGGCGAGCGCGGCCAACGCGGCGCGTTCGACGGAGTCGGCGCCGTACAACCTGGTGAGCGCCTCGACATAGAGCGGCCGGACCCACTGCCTGCCGGTCTCGATCTTGGACATCGTGGCCGGCGACACCTCGATCTCCAGCGCCGCCGCCCTGGCTTCGATACCGGCCTCCTCGCGGAGGCTTCGCAACCGCTGACCGAGCTGCCACCTGCGAACGGTTGACGTCTGACCTGACACGGGATCCTCCAGGGGACCATGGGCAAATGTGGCTAGTGGTAATAGCCACTTTACCGTGGGTCTCGACACCGGCCCGCGTGCCAGGGTGGACCGGGGACGCCGTCGGCCCCAAAGCCTCGGAATGACCCTGAAGTGACGGATTGCGCGAAAATGTCCCAAAGCGCTCCAACAGCGGAAACGGATGCGGTACCGTCGCTTTGGGTGATTTTCAGGGCGAGGGGGCGACCACATGGGTACCGCGGGCGACGACTTCCTGCGCGGCATGCTCGGGACGAGGGAAGAGGCGACGAACCTGGTATCGCGGGCCGGCGACGCCCCGCCCCCGGTGACCCGGCCGTCCGAGCGCAACTCGCGAGCCGACGAGGAGATCAACCGGGCCACCCGTGAGGCCGAGGAGGCCGAGCGCCAGCGCCGCGAAAACGGCCCACCCGACGAACGGTTCGGCTCGCTCGGCGTCGACAAGAGCCTGCTGGGCGGTGGCGGTGGCAGTGGCGGCCCCAAGGGCGGCTACGAGTTCGACGAAGACACCATCGTGGCCAAGCTAGGCGAGTGGAAACAGCTTCGCAGCGACATCGAGAGTGACAACGGCCATCTCAAACAGGCCGGTCAAGTGCTCAACCCACCGTCCGACGACCAGCCCGCGCGCGAACAAGCCGAGGCGACACTGACATCGATCTCGGCGGCGATCCTGCACAACACGGAAATGCTGAAATACGCCGACAACTACATTTTGCAGCTGGAAGCGGCGCTCAAGGCGTATCGGACTCGCGAACTCGCCGTCACCGACACCCTCAACAGCGGCAGCCCCAACAGCTAGGAAACGCCGTGCACCCCGAAAAAATCGTCATCCTGCACACGCCGAACCCTTCGGCGAGCCCCGCAGTTCCGCACACGGTCCAAGGAGGTCAGTGAAATGGGTTCCGAGGAGTGCATGAGCGGGCAGCAGATCTACCAGAACTTCATCGAGGGCCGTGGCACGGATGGCCTGATGGATTCCTACACCAGCATCGGCAAGGTCTCCGAGGTCTATACCGAGCGGGTGGACCAGATCACCCGGCTGGCCGCCTCGATGGAAGAAGGCTGGACCGGGGACGCGTCGGGTGCGGCACAGCGCGGTGCGGGGCCGCTCGCGGTGGCGCACGCCGGCGCGGCCGCGGAGATGTACACGGCGAAAGATCTGCTCGAACGGCAGGCCGGCAGTTTCCACGACGCGCGGACGAATGTGGTGAAGGTGCCCGATCCGCCGAGCGAACCCTCCACAGTGAAGAAGATCTTCACCTTGGGCGGGGCGCAGGAGGACTACGAAGACAAGGTCCAGGCGAGCAACGCCGCGGCCCAGCGCAATGTCGACACGATGAAGAACTGGGCCTCGGCCTCCAATTACAACGGCACGATGATGCCGACCGATTACGGAACGATCGATCCCAATGCCCTGAAAATCGGGGTGAAACAAGAAATGGCCATTATCGAAAACCGGTGGTGGCCTCCGTTCCCCCCGGAGCCGATCGATCCACCCAACCCGGTCGACCACAACGATCCGGTCGACCACAACGATCCGGGCGGCACCGGAATTGACGGCGACAAGAACAACAACGACAAGAACGTCGTCGTCGGCACCGGTGACGAGGGCCGGGGGGACGACAAGGTCGGGATCGACGACAAAACCGTGCGGCCTCCGCAAGAGCTCCAAGACCGGCCCATCCGCACCGGCGAGCTGCCCCCGCCCCCGATCAACGACGACTGGCGGAACATCCAGCCGGAGCAGCCCGGGACGACCAAACCCCCGGTCGGCAACGGCACGGATGAGCTGACCAGGCCCGAGGACTTCACCCCGCCGGAGAAGCCGGGAGACCGTCCTGGCTGGAACCTTCCCGGTGGGCTGGGCGGCCAGGGGAGCAGCGGTCAGAGCGGCCAGGGCTCCACGGGCGGCACGGGTTTCGGTCCGCTCGGCGGTCTCGGCGGATCCGGCTCGGGTGCCGGGTCTAGCGGCGGCCGGTCCGGGAGCGTCGGAAGCGCGAGTGGCCTGGGCGGCGAGAAGTCGCTCGGCGGCCGGGGTACGGGTTCGGCGTCGGGCCCGGCCGAAGCGATGGGCCGGAGCGGCGCGGCGGGTGCCAAGGGCATGGGCACCGGTGTCGGCGGACGTGCGGGTACGGGCGCCGGCGGGATGTCCGGCATGGCTCCGGGACAGAAGGGCCAAGGCGACGACGACGAGGAGCACCAGCGCAAGTACATCGTCGAGGACGACGAGGTCTTCCAGCTGACCGACGACGGTGAGCGAATGACGGATCCGCGCACCGGCATGCCGCTGACCCCGCCGGTCATCGGCGAGTAGAACCGGGAGAGAGAAAGCAATGTGGTTCACCGAGCCCGAACGCTTCAAAGCCGACGAGCTCGCGGCACTGGTCACCCACGCGACCGGCGGCGACCTGCACATCGCGCTGGCGCCGCAGGCCGTGTGGCGGCCGGACTCGGTTCTGGCGGCGCACGAGCGGACCGTCGCCGAGCTGCAAGCCCGCTACGCCGCCGCGCCGGCGGATCGTGAGGAACCCGATTTCACCGCCATCGCCGAGTTGCTGAGCAGGCCGCCGGAAGCGCGCTACGGCTGGATCACCGACAAGCGCACCGGCACCAAGCTGAGCGTGCTGGTAGCGGGCACGTCGTGGTTCGGGTTGATCGCCGTCGTCGAAGGCGATGACATCTGGGTACGGACGTTCCAGCCGGACAGGCTCAGCATGGTGCTGGCCGGGGTTCTCCCTCACGACGTCGCGAAGCCCGGTGGATCGCCGATCGTGGTCCTCCGCAGCGAGTTGCTCGACGCGGAGAAATTGGCGTACGACACGGTTCCGAGGTCCGAAGTGCGCCGGGCCCAGCGTTTCGTCGAACTGACCCCGCAGCTGAGCGCGGAGTTCAACGCCGAAGTCCGTGACGCCGAAGGCAGGCGCCGTCGCGCCCCCATGCCGCTGCGCGTCTACGACACCGACGACGGCCGCTGGGCGCTGCGCATCCGGCCGCACTACACCGACGAGCGGATGGAACTGTGGCCCGTCGGGCAGGCCGAGTTCGCCGACCTGATGGACGAGCTGCGCCGCGAAATCACCGCTTAAGGCCGAACGAAGATCGCGGCGCAGGTTCACCGACGGACAATCAGGCTTGGTAAAGCAGCTCTCCGCCGACGACGGTGCCCAGCACACCGGCGTCGTCGAGTGCCGCTTCGTCGGTCGGATCCGCTGACAGGGCAACGAAATCGGCGAGTTTGCCCGGTTCAAGCGTGCCGACGTCGTGCTCGCGGAACGCGGCATACGCCGACCCGTGGGTGTAGGCCCGCAACGCCTGCTCCGGGGTCAGCCGTTCGCCAGGTCCGAGCGGCGTGCCCGACGACGTCCGGCGCCGGACCATGTCGGCGATGCCCAGCAGTGGAGCACCGTTCACGACCGGGCGGTCCGAACTGCCTGGCAGCACACAACCGGCATCGAGCAGGCTGCGCAGCCGGTAGCACCACGCTTCGCGCTCCGGCCCCAGCGCGGCACGCATACCGTCGCCGATCTCGTTGACGAACCGGCCCTGCGGCGACGGAATCAGGCCCAGCGAAGAGATCCGGGCGAGTTGGGCGGGCGACACGACCGCGCAGTGCTCGATGCGGTGCCGGTGGTCAGCGCGCGGAAATTTCGCCAGCGCGGCGGCGTAAGCGTCCAGCACCACGGAAATCGCACGGTCGCCGATGGCGTGGGTGGCGATCTGCCAGCCCGCCGCGTGGGCGCGCAGGATCGTGCGGGCGAGTTCGTCTTCCGGGACCTGGAAGTAGCCGCGGTTGCCGGGTTCCCCCGCGAACGGCTCGTGCATCGCGCAGGTCCGGCCGATGAGCGAGCCGTCCGCGAACAGTTTCATCGGGCCGATCCGCAGCCATTCGTCGCCGAAACCACTGCGCAGCCCCAAATCCAGGCCGAAGTCGATGTCGTCGGACGCCGCGTGCCCCACATCGTGCAGGACACTCGCGGCCACCATGACCGTGCTGCGGACCCGCAGGACACCGCGCTCCCGGGCGAGCTGGTACGCGGCAAGTTCGACCGGCGTCTGGCCGACCAGTCCGCCGCCAATCCCGGCTTCCTGCACGCTGGTGATGCCTTCGGACAGGTAGTGCGCGCTCGCGCGGTCGAGCCCGCGGACCACGGTGCCGACCGGGGTCGGGTAGATGAGCGGGTTCAGCAGGAGTTGGGCCTGCTCGCGCAGGAGACCGGTCGGCGAGCCTTCGGCGTCCTCCACGACATCGCCGCCGACGGGCACATTCGCCAGGTCGAGTTTCCCCAGAACGAGTGAATTCACCACGCTCATGTGCCCGGAGGTGTGCTTGACCCGCACGTGGTGCTCCGGCGCCGCCCGGTCCAGGCCGTGCCGGGTCGGATGGCCGCCGACGAGCTTGTTCTGGTCATAGCCGCTGCCGACGATCCAGGTGCCAGAGGGCTGTCCTTTGGCGCGCCGCGCGATGGCGTCGTAGACCTCATCGACACTTTCGCAGGCCCCGAGCGGCACGTCGTCCAGGCCGATGCCGAACCACGCCATGTGGTTGTGCGCGTCGTGGAAGCCCGGCACGACGTAAGCGCCACCGAGGTCGACCCGCCTCGGCGTCGAGAGCTCCCGGGCGTCTTCACCGACGGCGACGATCCTTCCGTGCAGCACGGCGAGCGCGTCTGTCCGGCCCACACCGCTGATGACCTGCGCGTTCTCATAGACCGCATCCACTCGCATACCCGCCGAGCCTATCGATCGATCGATCGGTCGTCTAGGCTCCGGACTCATGAGCACTGTCGAGTTCGCCTATGACGACGGCGTCGCCCTGATCTGGCTGAACCGCCCCGAGCGGCTGAACGCGGTCGTGCCCGCGCTCGTCGACGACCTGCTGGAAGCACTCGAAGCGGCCGCCCACTCCGGTGCGCGGGCGGTGGTGCTCGCCGGACGCGGGCGGGCGTTCTGCGCCGGTCACGACCTCAAGGAACCCATCCCCGACGGCGATTCGCGCGCCAGGCTCGACCGGCTCCAGGACGTCACCCGGCGCCTGCGGACGCTGCCGCAGCCGGTGATCGCCGCCGTCCACGGCTACGCGATCGGTGCCGGCGCCGAATTCGCGCTCGGCTGCGACCTGATCGTGGCCGCGGAGGACGCCGTGTTCGCGTTTCCCGAGGTGTCGCTCGGGCTCAGTGTCACCGGTGCCGCGTCCCGGATCCTGCCGATGCTGGTCGGGCCGCTCAAGGCGAAGGAACTCCTGCTGCTGGGCGAGCGTGTCGACGGCCGGGCCGCGCACAACATGGGCCTGGTCAACGCGGTCGTGCCCGCCGATGACCTGATGGACCGGGCCGTCGCCTGGGCGACCACGATCGCCGGGCACCCCGCCGAGGCCGCGACGATGGCCAAGCGCGCGCTCGACTCCGGGCTCGACGGCACCTTGGAGGGAGCACTGGAGCTCGAAGTCAGCCACGCGCTGATCACCGAGCATTCGGCCGCGGTCAAGGCGTCCACAGAAGCGTTCCGGAGCCGGGCATGACCCTGGTCGACCTGGTCACCCGAGCCGCGGAACGCCGGCCGGCCAAGACGGCGTGGATCTTCGACGCCACCGGGGAGCGGTTCACCTTCGCCGAAATCGACGCGTGCAGCAGCCGGTTCGCGGTGTCCTTGCGCGAAGTCGGCGTTGAGCCCGGTGACCGGGTCGCGGTGATGCTGCGCAACCAGCCCGAGTTCCCGCTGATCTGGCTGGCGCTGGCCAAGCTGGGCGCGGTGCTGGTGCCGGTCAACACCGGCTACCGTGAGTTCGACGGCGCGCACGTGCTCAGCCACTCCGGAGCGCGGTTCGCCGTCACCACGGACGAGTTTTTGGAACTGCTCACAAAAATCGCACCGGAAACCGAGCTCGAACGTGTGCTGACCGTCGATGAGCTGACCGGCCGGCCGCGCGAAACCACCGAGACGTTTTCGACCGAGCCCGAGCGGCCGGTCAACATCCAGTACACCTCCGGCACCACCGGCGCACCGAAGGGCTGTGTCCTGCCGAACCGGTACTGGACCACGCTGGCCGTCGGGCTCACCACGGCCTTCCCGTCGATCGGTGACGACGACGTCATACTGACCGCGCAACCGTTCCACTACGTCGATCCACAGTGGAACGTCGCGTTAGGACTGGCCTCCGGCGCGACACTGGTGGTGCTGGACAGGTTCCACCCCTCGACGTTCTGGGCGAAGGTGCGCGAGTACGACGTCACCTGGTTCTACTGCCTCGGCCTGATGCCGGCATTGCTGCTTCGCCAGCCGGAATCCCCGGAGGACACCCCGCACAAGCTGCGCGCGATCTGCGCGTCGGCGATCCCCCGCGACCTGCACGCCGAACTCGAAGCACGCTGGGGTGTCCCGTGGTTCGAGGCCTTCGGCATGACCGAGACCGGCGGTGACATCCGGATGTCCGAATCAGACCATGACGAACTGGTCGGCACGGGCTGCCTCGGGCGGCCGTCGGGCGACCGTGAGGTGATGATCGCCGACGACGAGGGGAAACCACTGCCGCGTGGGGAAACCGGGGAGCTGCTCATCCGCGGGATCGGGCTCATGCACGGCTACCACAACGATCCCGGCGCGACGGCGAAAGCGTTCACCGGCGGCTGGTTCCACACCGGTGACCTGGCGAGCATGGACGCCGAAGGTCGCGTGTACTACGTGGGCCGCACCAAGGACATGATCCGGCGCAGCGGCGAGAACGTCTCCGCGGACGAGGTCGAACGCGCACTGATGCTGCACCCGGATATCCGGCTCGCGGCGGTGATCGCGGTGCCGGACGACCTGCGGGGCGAGGAGATCAAGGCGTACGTCGTGCTCGGCGGCGAGAACTCGCCACCTGAGGAACTAGCCGAGTTCTGCGCGCGGAAACTGGCCTATTTCAAGGTTCCGCGCTACTGGTCGGTGGTGAAATCACTGCCGATGACCCCGTCCGAGCGCGTCGCCAAGGCAGAGTTGCGCAAAGCCACCGACCTGCTCGCGGGCGCCTACGATCGGACGGTCTCGCGATGGTTGTAGGGAGCCGGGACAAGGTGCGCGCGGCCGCGGTGAAGCTGTTCGCGGACAAGGGTTTCCACGGCACCGGGATCCGGGATCTGGCGCAGGCGGCCAACCTCTCGTCCGCGAGCCTCTACCATTACATGGGTACCAAGGAAGAACTCCTCGCCGAAATCATGCGCGAGTCGCTGGAGCGCCTGCTCGAAGCGGCCGCGCTGGCCACCGATGGCGTCGCCGATCCCCGGCTGCGACTGGGCAACCTTGTCGCGCTGCACGTGATCACCCATGCTTCACAGCCGAGCGAAACCCGCGTGGTGGACAACGAGGTCCACGCGCTGTCCCCCGCGGCGAAGAAGACGATCGTCGGATTGCGTGATTCCTACGAACTGCTGTGGGCCGAGGCCATCGACGCCGGAATCGTCGCTGGCGTGTTCCACACCGGGCAACCCGTGGTCACCAGACTCGCCCTGCTGGAGATGTGCAGCGGTGTCGCCAGGTGGTATTCGCCACGTGGCACCTTGACACTTGACCAGCTAGCGGCGCATTACGCGGAGCTGGTCATGCGGGCGCTCGGCTGCCTCGACGTCGGGGAACAACCCGATCTGAAGCACTGCAGAACCCTGGTTTCGAAGGTGTGGAATGTAAGGATCTACCCCACTCCGTCGCCCACAACCACCCTCAATGGTGACGCTTCGCGTCCGTGATTGCCCCCAGAACGCGTGTACGCCTTGCCCCAGCGCCATTACTGGGGGACGCTCGAAGGGTGACTGAGCAAACGATCCAACTGGAACTGGATGACTCGGGTCTCTCACCAGGCCTGCCGGTACCGACAAATCCTCGGGATCAGGTACAAGATGTGCCCTATCGCCCGGTGGAATTCCGCGATGACGACCTCCCGACAGCCCTGGAACGGGCGTCCGCCTGGCTAAGGCAAGCACAGGAGTGGCTCGGCGAACCGCTGGATGTCCTCTCGATCCACCTGGATTACGACGACCGCAAGGGTTCCCCGTACTACGACGTCAAGTTGCTGTGCAACGAGGAAGACCTGGCCGGCGTCCCCATCGCCATGCGCGCCAAATCCGAGGAATAACAACCGGCATTCAGACGGTGGATTCCGGTCTTCGCAGGGTGTGAGGACCGGAATCCGCCGTACTCAGCCGAGCGATCCGCCGACCTTCACATGCCCCTTGAGCAGGTTGCGGGCGATCGTCCGGCGCTGGATCTCGTCGGTGCCCTCGTAGATCCGGAGCAGCCGCAGCTCGCGGTACCAGCGTTCGATCGGCAGCTCACGGGTGTATCCCATGCCGCCGTGGATCTGCAGGATCCGGTCGACGATCTCGTTGGCCTTGACCCCGCCGTACAGCTTCGCGATGGACTGCGCGTGCCGTGAGTCCATCCCGGCGTCGACCTGCCACGCCGCGTGCAGGACGAGCCAGCGCAGTGCCTCGATCTCGACTCCGGAGTCGGCGATCATCCACTGGATGGCCTGGCGCTCCGAAATCAGTTGCCCGAACGTCGAGCGCGTGTTGGCGTGGTCGATACCCATCTGCAGCAGCCGCTCGCAGGACCCGATCGCGCGGGCGGGCAGCAGGTAGCGCCCGCGGCCGATCCACTGCATGGCCAGGTCGAAGCCGTGGCCGACCTCGCCGAGGATCTGCGTCTCCGGCACTCGGACGTCCTCGAAGACCAGGGCCGCCGGACCCCACTCGCCCATGGTGTCGATGTACTCGGATCGCCAGCCCATGGCACGGTCGACGAGGAAGCACGTGACGCCGCCGTTCGCGCCTTTCTCGGGGTCGGTGATCGCGAAGACCATGGCGAAGTCGGCTTCGTTGCCACCGGTGATGAACGTCTTCTCACCGTTGATGATCCAGTCGGTGCCATCCTTGCGGGCCGAGGTGCGGATCGCCTTGGCGTCGGACCCCGCTCCCGGCTCGGTGATGGCGAAGCACGACTTGCGCTCGCCGGAGATCGTCGGGAGGAGATAGCGCTCCTGCTGCTCCGGGTTGGCGTGGAACAGGATGTTGTCGGCCGCGCCGCCGAAGCGGAACTGCACGAACGTGCGACCGAGTTCGGCCTCCAGCAGCGCGGTCATCACCGCGGACAAGCCCATGCCGCCGTGCGACTCCGGCGTCTGGACACCCCAGAAGCCCGACTCCTTGGCCTTGAGCTGCAGCTCGGTCAGCTCGTCGGAGGTGATGCCCGGCTTGCCCTCCCGCTCGCGGCGCAGGACCTCTTGCTCCCGCGGGACGAGTTCTTTCTGCACGAAGGTGCGAACCCAGTCGCGAACTTCGCGTTCTTCGGTGCTGAGGGTGAAATCCATGGTCGGCGGCTCCTAGAGAATCACTAAGCGCTTGCTTACCTGACACTAACACCCGGATGTGCCCGTCCGCTGTCGCACGTCACGAATTGGAGGCGGTAGGTTTCCTTCCGCCAGCAACGGCGCCGAGGAGGACCCATGACGATCGAGCCACCCGTCAAGCGACGGGACAGGACGCACTACCTCTACCTAGCGGTGATCGCCGCGGTGATCCTCGGTATCGCCGTCGGCCTGGTCTTCCCCGAGTTCGCGAAGGGGCTCAAGCCGCTCGGCACCGGGTTCGTGAACCTGATCAAGATGATGATCTCGCCGATCATCTTCTGCACGATCGTGCTCGGCGTCGGCTCGGTCGCCAAGGCCGCGAAGGTCGGCAAGGTCGGCGGGCTCGCGATCGGGTACTTCCTGATCATGTCGACCGTGGCGCTGGCCGTCGGCCTGGTCGTCGGCAACATCCTGCACCCGGGCTCTGGCCTGCACATCACGGCGTCCATCGCCAAGCAGGGCCAATCCCAGGTCGTCGAAAGCCAGACCACCGCCGAATTCCTGATCGGCATCATCCCGACGACGCTGGTTTCGGCGTTCACCTCGGGTCAGATCCTGCAGACGCTGCTGGTCGCGTTGCTCGCCGGGTTCGCGCTGCAGAAGCTCGGCACCAAGGGCGAGCCGATCCGCCGCGGCGTGGAGAACGTCCAGCGCTGGATCTTCCGTATCCTCGCGATGATCATGTGGGCCGCCCCGGTCGGCGCGTTCGGCGCCATGGCCGCGGTCGTCGGCGGCTCCGGCTGGGCCGCGCTGAAGGGCCTGCTGATCATCATGGTCGGCTTCTACATCACCTGTCTGCTGTTCGTCTTCGTCATCCTCGGCGGGCTGATGTGGCTGGTCACTAGGCTCAGTGTGTTCAAGCTGTTCCGGTACCTCGGCCGCGAGTTCCTGCTGATCCTGTCGACGTCGTCATCCGAGTCGGCGCTGCCGCGGCTCATCGCCAAGATGGAACACCTCGGCGTCAGCAAGCCCGTCGTCGGCATCACCGTGCCGACCGGCTACTCGTTCAACCTCGACGGCACCGCGATCTACCTGACGATGGCTTCGCTGTTCATCGCCGACGCGCTGGACAAGCCGCTGTCGATCGGTGAGCAGATCTCGCTGCTGGTCTTCATGATCATCGCGTCGAAGGGCGCGGCCGGGGTCACCGGCGCCGGGCTCGCCACCCTCGCCGGCGGACTTTCCGCGCACCGGCCGGAACTGGTCGACGGAGTCGGCTTCATCGTCGGCATCGACCGGTTCATGTCCGAGGCACGGGCGCTCACCAACTTCGCCGGCAACTCGGTCGCGACCGTGCTCATCGGTACCTGGACGAACGAGATCGACCGGGAACAGGTCGATCGGGTCCTGTCCGGGCAAGACCCGTTCGACGAGACGACGCTGCTCGACGACCACGCACCGAAGGAACCGGTTTCGTGATCGAGTGCACCGTGTGGTGGTCGAGCCCGCTCGCCACCGAGCAGCGGTACCTCGACCTCCTCGACCCGCTGGAACAGGAGCGTTACGAGGCCTACCGGCAGGAGATCGACCAACGCCGGTTCCTGACCGGTCGGGTGCTGGCCAAGACCGTGGCCGCGGAAATGCTCGGCACCACGGCCGGCCAGATCACCTTCGACGCCACCTGTGACGATTGCGGGAAGCCGCACGGCATCCCACGCGTGCCGGGTGCCGCGCTGGCACTGTCCATCTCGCACTCGGGCGAGATGATCGGCGTCGGTGTCACCACCGGCACCCCACTCGGCCTCGACGTCGAAGCGGCGACGCGCCGGGCGGACGACTCGCTGATCGAGTACGCGCTGAACCCGGCGGAGATGACCGGATTATCCGGCCTCGGCGCCGAGGCCCGGGCGACGGCGTTCTTCACCTACTGGACGCGCAAGGAAGCCTTGATGAAGGCGACCGGGCGTGGTCTGAAGATCCCACTCAAGGCCATTACGCTGTCGAAGTACGACGAGCAGGCGCGGCTGATCGCCTCCGAGGATCCGGCACTGGACCCCGCCGGTACCCGCCTCGAAGACCTCAAAGCCGGCAACGGCTACCGAGCCGCCGTCGCATTCCTGACCAGCGAAGACGTGTCGGTCACCGAACGCTGGTGGACGCCGTGAAGTGACCTTCGGCTAGCTGGGCAGGTCCAGGCCCATCGCGCGGAGCAGGGTCTGGAACTTCGCCGACGTCTCTTCCAGCTCCAACTGAGGATCCGACTCTGGCACGATGCCGCCACCGGCGTAGAGCCGCATGGACGTGTCGGCGATCTCGGCGCAGCGGATCGCCACGGCCCATTCGCCGTCGCCTTGGTCGTCGACCCAGCCGACCGCGCCCGCGTAGTACCCACGGTCGAACGGCTCCAGTTCGCCGACCAGCGCACGGGCCTCATCCGTTGGAGTGCCGCAGATGGCGGGCGTCGGGTGCAGCGCAGCGGCGAGCCGGAGCGCGGTGATGTCCCTGTCGATCAGCTCACCGGTGATGGTGGTCCCGAGATGCCACACGGCCGGCGTCGAAACCAGGTCCGGCTCGTCGGGCACGTCGAGCGTCCGGCAGAACGGCCGCAGCGACTCCACCAGTGCTTCGGTGACGGCGGCGTGCTCGATGTGGTCCTTCTTCGACGCGAGCAGCCTCTCACCGTTCGCGCGATCTGCCGCCGGATCCGCGGAGCGCGGCATGGTGCCCGCGTGCGGGTGGGAGATCACGCGCAGGCCGTGGCGCGCGAGCAACAACTCGGGCGTCGCCCCGACGATCGTTCGGGCGTCGGGAAGGGCGGCGGCGTAGGTGAAGTCGCGGGGGTTGTCCTTGGCCAGGTTGCGGACGATCTGCTCGGGGCGCACTGCCTCGGTGAAGCCGAGATCCAGAGCACGCGCCAGCACGACCTTGCGCATCCTCCGGTCCGCGAGTGCGGCCACCGCGCCCGCGACCGCGGCGAGATGACGCTCCGGTGACGGCACGGAACGCGTGGAAAGCGGAGGGGCGAGAACTTCTCGAGGCATGGAGTCGAGAACGGGACCGGTGCGGTACAGGGTCCGCGGAATGATCATGTACCCGGGCGTGCGAGTGCCGGGACCGGTGTCGAAAGGCAGCACGCCGACAGCCATCGGAACGGCTGATTCGGCCAGCGCTTTGGTGACCGATTCGGTCAACCGCACCGGATCGGTATCGGTCAGTGCCGCGGAAATGCCTTGGCCGAGAATTGTGTGCCGCGCGTTGGCGAAAAAGAAATCACCCCGCGCGTACGCACCAGCCGCCTGCGACCCAGTAAACGATTTCACTCTTACAGCGTCCCAGGCCGGGCGGGCTGCGGGTGGGAAGTGTCGCCAGTGCAACACTTTCCCGCCCACAAAACCGTCTGAGCTGCGAAAATGACTTACTTGAGCGCGTCGATCAGTGCTTCGCGCTGGCGCTCGCCAAGGCCGGCTGCGCGCCGGTCCGGGTCGATGCCGGCCTGCTCGAGCAGAGCCGCGACCTTGACGGCGCCAAGACCCGGAACTGCCTTCAGCAGCTGCGTGACCTTGGTCTTGCCAATGGTCTTGTTTTCCTTGGCCTTCAAAAGCACCTTGTCGATGCTCTCCTGGCCGGATTTGATCGAGGCAAGCAGCTCGGAGCGGGCCTTACGAGCCAGGGCCGCCTTGGCCAAGGCGTCGGCGCGCTGCTCCGGAGTCAACGTGGGCAGAGCCAACGTATTAGTCCTTTCCATCTCGAGTTCCGCTTATCGCGGGGACGACTTCAGTTATCCAGACGCTTGCACCCGCAAGCGCTGGCCAAGCCGTCTCTTACCACGGCCCCAGTAAACGCCACCCAAGTCAGGGGCGTGAAACCGACACGCACTTCCTACCCGCGTACCCACTTCCGGGGCAACCCGTCCCCACCCGCCTTGTGCCAGCGAAAACGGGCTTTCCGGTGCCTCTCGGAGCGGGGTTCGGAGGCCTACGGGCGCGCTCCGAAACAGTGTTCCGAAATGCGCTGGGCGCCAGCCCGACCGCGCCCGAACCGGGACCGTCGAGTCCACTGTGGATGATCGATCGGCAAGCACGGATCGTCCCCATTCCGGTAACCCGCCGGGATGCCTCATTGCCAGTGAATTCTCTTCGCTGACAACAGAATCCGAATTTTCGGCAAGGCTCGGCCGCGGTCGTCGACCGATCGGCGAAGGCTCGTTTCACGCCAACGGGCCCGATGCCCTCGGAGCCCTTCCGGAAGCCTCACGGACCCCCCACCTGGGGCTTCTTCCGGACGCGCGTCCCATCAGCACGTGGGCACACTTGTTGATCTTGGAAAAAGCCCGGGCGAACGGCGGGAAACACGCCCCATCAGACACCCGTTAGTAGGACATTGATCAAGCTCACATCGCGGAGGTTGAACGGCGTCCAATCGCAGCTGGATCGCTCGATCATGCCGCGTCTTCTCCCGCGGAGCGCTGAAACGTGACAAAAGGGATGCCACCCCGACACATGGAGCGTTGATCCGATCGGCATTAGAGTCGAGGTTAACCGGAGTTCACTGCCGAACAACTCGCAGGAGTCACCATGTTGAGCACGATGCAGGACGGGCAGTTGTCGTTGGCAAGGTTGCTTCGCCACGGCACCACGGTGCACTCGCAGAGTGAAGTAATCACCTGGACCGGCTCACAGAGCCGCCGCGAGACCTATGGCGAGCTGGGTAAGCACGCCGCGAAGCTCGCGAACGCGCTTCGCGGCCTGGGTATCACCGGAGACCAGCGTGTCGGCACGTTCATGTGGAACAACGCCGAGCACCTCGCCGCGTACCTCGCCATTCCGGCGATGGGCGCCGTACTGCACACGCTGAACATCCGGCTGTTCCCCGAGCAGCTGGTGTTCGTCGCCAACCATGCCGAGGACCAGATCGTCATCGTCGACGGCACGCTGGTACCACTGCTCGCCAAGCAGCTCGGGGAAATGAAAACCGTCCGGCACGTGATCGTCGCCAACGGTGACGCCGCCGCCCTCCAGGCACCCGAAGGCATCGCCGTCCACTCCTACGACGAGCTGCTCGCCGGCCAGTCCGACGACTTCGACTGGCCGGAGATCGACGAGCGTTCGGCCGCCGCTATGTGCTACACCTCGGGCACCACCGGTGACCCCAAGGGCGTCGCCTACTCACACCGCTCGATCTGGCTGCACTCCATGCAGGTCTGCATGAGCGACAGCATGCGGCTCGCGCAGGGCGACAAGACGCTCGCGATCGTGCCGATGTTCCACGCGATGTCGTGGGGCCTGCCGTACGCGGCGCTGATGGTCGGCGCGTCACTGGTCATGCCGGACAGGTTCCTGCAGCCGGCACCGGTCGCGCAGATCCTCGCCGCCGAGAAGCCCAACTTCGCCGCCGCCGTGCCGACCGTCTGGCAGGGACTGCTGCAGCACCTCGAGGTCAACCCGCAGGACATCTCCCATCTGAAGGAGGTCGTCATCGGTGGCTCGGCTGTGCCGCCGTCGATGATGCACATCTTCGAGGAGAAGCACAAAGTTTCCGTCGTACATGCCTGGGGCATGACCGAGACCTCGCCGCTCGGCAGTGTCGCGCGGCCGCCGGCCGGGGTCACCGGCGAGGAGGCCTGGAAATACCGCTACACCCAGGGCCGCTTCCCGGCGTCCGTCACCGCGCGCCTGGTCGGCGACTCCGGGGACGTCCTGCCGTGGGACGGCGAGAGCGTCGGCGAGCTCGAAGTCAAGGGTCCGTGGATCGCGGGTGCGTATTACGGGGGCGCCGGCGGTGCCGATATCGACCCGGACAAGTTCCACGACTGCTGGCTCCGCACGGGCGACGTCGGCAAGATCACCCACGACGGCTTCCTGACGCTGACCGACCGCGCCAAGGACGTCATCAAGTCCGGCGGCGAGTGGATTTCGTCGGTGGACCTGGAGAACCAGGTCATGGGCCACCCCGCGGTCGCCGAGGCCGCCGTCGTCGGCATCCCGGACGAGAAGTGGGACGAGCGCCCACTGGTCGCCGTGGTGGTGAAGGAAGGCCAGACGGTCACGGCCAAGGAGCTGCAGGACTACCTGAGCGACAAGGTCGCCAAGTGGCAGTTGCCGGAGAACTGGACCTTCGTGGACGAGGTGCCCAAGACCAGCGTAGGCAAGTTCGACAAGAAGCGGCTACGCGCGTTCCACTCGGAGGGAAAGCTCGACATCTCCCAGTTGTAGCCCGCACCGTTGCCCACCACCCTCAACAGAAGCGCTACGCGCTGCTAGTTGAATTCAACCTTTCCGGCGAGTCTTAACGTCTCTGAAGGCCACCATGAGGGAATCTAACGCCCTCGCGTGGGGACGCCCTCAAGGGTGGCCTTCAGAGGCATTCGTCGGAAAAGGTGGAGGCTGGGGATGGAGCACAGTAGGCGCGGGTTCTTGTCGTTGGCGGGAATGGCCGCGGTGGGGGCGGCCGCGGCGTGCGGGTCCAATACCGGGCGCCAAGGCATGCCGCCGCCGTCGACAGCATCCTCAGCGCCGACAGCACCACCGAAGCCCGCGCTCTCACAGTGGTATCACGCCTATGGCGAAAACGGCGTCCAGGACGCGGTGAAGCGGTTCGCCGCGGGTTACGACAAGGCGACGATCACCGTCGGGTGGAATCCCGGCGACTACGACTCGAAAATCGTGACGGCACTGCAGAACAGTGCGGTGCCCGACCTTTTCGAGGCACAGGTGAAAATCGATTGGGTCAGGCAGAACCAGGTCGTCGCGCTGGACGACATCATCGCGCCGGTCAAAGGCGACTTCAGCCCGTCGGTGCTGGCCGCACAGACCGTCGAGGGCAAGGTCTACGGCATCCCGCAGGCCACCGACACGCAGGTGCTGTTCTACCGCAAGAGCCTGCTGCAGGCGGCCGGTGTCCAGCCGCCGCAGACCGTCGACGAACTGATCGACGCGGCCGCCAAGCTCACGAAGGACAACGTCAAGGGCCTGTTCGTCGGCAACGACGGTGGTGTCGGCGTGCTCACCGGGCCACTGCTGTGGTCGGCGGGGCTCGACTACCTCGGCAAGGACAACCGCTCGGTCGGCTTCGACGATCCGCGTGCCGCGGCCGCTTTCGGCAAGCTGCGCACGCTCAACACGAACAATTCGCTTTTGCTCGGCGCGCCGAGCGACTGGTCCGATCCCGCCGCGTTCATCGACGGCCTGGCCGCGATGCAGTGGACGGGGCTGTGGAACATGCCGAAGATCCAGGAGTCGCTGAAGGATGACTTCGGTGTGCTGCCGTTCCCCAAGCTCGACGCGAGCGGGGCGCCCTCGGTGCCGGTCGGCGCCTACGGCGCGATGATCAACGCCAAGAGCGCGAATGTGGCTGTGGCCAAGGATTTCATCAAATGGTTGTGGATCGACCGGACGGCCGACCAGCTCGAATTCGCGACGAAGTACGGCTTCCACGTCCCGGCCCGCACGAGTCTCATCGATCGTGCGGAGAACCTGAAGCTGGGGCCGGCGTCCGACGTCGCCCGGTACGTCAAGGAGAACAGCCATCTCGTCGGCGGTCCTGTGTGGACGGCGCAATCCAACACGGCACTCGCCGACGCCGTCGCCAAGATCGCCAAGGAAGGTGCTGACCCGGCGGACGAAACCCGAAAAGCCGTCGACACGGCCAAAGCCGAACTAACGCGTCTCTTCGGCTGATGAAGGGCCGCGACGCCCGAGCGTTCTGGCTGTTCGTCGGACCGTTCCTGATCGGTCTGGCGGTCTTCGCGTACCTGCCGATCGGCTGGAGCGTGTACCTCAGCTTCTTCGACGCGCGCAACACCGTCAGCCCGACTACCTTTGTCGGGCCGGACAACTATGTCGCCATGCTCGGCAACGAAGCTTTTCTCGCCAGCCTCGGCACCTTCAGCGTGTTCGCGGTGCTCATCGTGCCGGTGACCTTTGTGCTCTCACTGGCGTTGGCACTCGCGGTGAACCGGCTGAAATTCGCGCGCGCGTTCTTCCGCTCGGTGTTCTTCCTGCCGTTTGCGTGTTCCTATGTGGTGGCTTCGCTGGTATGGAAGACCTCGCTTTTCTCCGGCGTGCGGTACGGGCTGGTGAATTCCGTCCTCGGCCTGTTCGGCGTCGACCCGGTCGCATGGACCGGAACGGTGAGCCCGCCGCTGTACTGGGTGGTGCTGGTAACGGCCAGGCTGTGGCTACAGCTCGGGTTCTACATGATCCTGTTCATCGCGGCGCTGCAACGGATTCCGGATCACCTGTACGAAGCCGCCTGGCTCGACGGCGCGAAACCCGGCTGGCAGACGTTGCGGTACATCACTTTGCCGCAGCTACGCGCCACGGCCGTTGCGGTGCTGTTGCTCAACCTGATCAACGCCTATCAGGCCTTCGACGAGTTCTACAACATCATGGGCGATTCACGCGGCTATCCGCCTTTCGCACGGCCGCCACTGGTTTATCTCTATTACACCTCGCTCGGCTCGGGTGGCCAGGATCTCGGCCGCGGCAGCGCCGGCGCGGTCATCCTGGCGCTGCTGATTTCGTTGGTGACCTTGGTGCAGGGCAAGGTCTTCCGGTTCACGCGGGTGGGATCGTGAAATTCCTGCGGTGGGTGGCGCTGATCGTCGCAGCGGTGTTGTTCGTGCTGCCGTTCTATCTACTGCTACGCAACGGTTTGTCCACCCGCACGGAGATCACGGCCCCGAATTGGACGTTCTTCCCGAGTGAGCTGCATTGGGAGAACCTCACGCAACTCTTCGACAGCACCGAAGTGCCGTTCGCGCGCAGTCTGCTCAACTCGGCCGTGGTGGCCACCCTCCAGACGATCGGACAACTGCTGCTTTGTTCGCTCGCCGGGTACGGACTGGCCCGGATTCCCTACCGGCACTCGAACAAGGTGCTCTATGCGGTGATCGCGACGCTGATGATCCCGACATCGGTGACGTTCGTGCCGAGTTTCGTGGTGGTGTCGAGCCTCGGCTGGGTTTCGGACCTGCGCGGGCTGATCATTCCGGGGCTGTTCAGCGCGTTCACCGTTTTTCTCTTCCGGCAGTACTTTCTCGACTTCCCGCTGGAGCTGGAGGAAGCGGGCCGGATGGACGGGCTGAGCCGGTGGGGCGTGTTCTGGCGGATCGTCGTGCCGAACTCGCCGGGCTTCTTCGCCGCGCTCGCGGTAATCAACTTCATCGGCGCGTGGAACGCGTTCCTGTGGCCGCTGATCATCGCGCAGGATCCGTCTTCGTGGACCGTGCAGGTCGCGTTGTCCGGGCTGCTGACCTCGCAGAACCCGAAGACCAACCTCCTGTTCCTTGCCGCCGCCGTCTCGATCCTGCCGATCGTGATCCTCTTCGTCGCCCTGCAGCGATACCTCGTCAAAGGGGTCACCGAATCCGGCCTGAAGGGCTAGGGCGTGACCCAGACCCAAGCTGTCCTATAACGAATACTGCGCACCTTATTTACCTGAAGGTCCAAATAGGCGAAAATCCCTGACACCCCAGGGACGGAGTACCCCATGCGTGTCAGCCGGTTGGTAACGCTGTGTACGGTCGCGCTCATGACCGTCGTGAGCGCACAGGTGGCGGAGGCGCAGCCGATCCAAGTACCGGACGAAGCGGTCGATTACCACGAATGGGGCGGCGCCCGCGATTTCCGCGACGGAGAATTCGATGGCCTCACCACCGACGGCGGCGCGCTCCGCATCGGCAGGCCGATCGGCAATATCGAACACAGCGAACCTTCACTGGGGACGACCCGCACCTACGAATACGGGAAGTGGACGTCGCCGTCGTACCGCCACGGTTTCGACGCGACGCAGCTGATCGCGTCGTGGAACGCCGCCACCCCGGCCAAGACCTGGCTTCAGGTCGAGGTGAAGGCCCGGACCACGACCGGTGCCGAAACCGTCTGGTACTCGATGGGACGGTGGGCGAACGGCGACGCCGACATCAAGCGCACCAGCGTCGACGGCCAGAACGACGTGAACGCCGCCGTCGACGTCGACACGCTGGTCATGAAGACCGGTGTCGCGCTCGGCTCGTACCAGCTGCGCGTGATCCTCTACCGCGAGGCGGGCACCAGCGCGACACCGGTGCTGACGTCGGTCGGCGCGATGACTTCCCAGGTGCCGGACCGGTTCGAGGTGCAGCCGACGAAGCCGTCGCACGCGGCCGGGATCGAACTTCCCGTGCCCGCGTACGCGCAGAACCTCCACAAAGGAGACTTCCCCGAGTACGGCGGAGGCGGCGAAAACTGGTGCAGCCCGACGTCGACCGAGATGGTCGCGGAGTACTGGGGCAAGCACCCCAGTAAGTCCGACATGTCGTGGATTCCCGAGGACTACGTCGATCCCAGTGTCGCCTACGCGGCCCGGCACACCTTCGACTACGCCTACGACGGCACCGGTAACTGGCCGTTCAACACCGCTTACGCCGCCAGTCTGGGCCTGCGCGGGCATGTCACGCGGCTGCACTCGCTGAACGAGCTGGAAAGCTACATCGCCCGCGGCATCCCGGTCATCACCTCGCAGTCGTTCCTCGCCGACGAACTCGACGGCGCCGGCTACGGCACGGCGGGCCATCTCATGGTCATCGTCGGCTTCACCAAAGAGGGTGACGTGATCGCCAACGATCCCGCGTCGAGCAGCAACGAGCAGGTGCGCAACGTCTACAAGCGCGACCAGTTCGAGAAGATCTGGCAGCGCACCAAGCGCTTCACCGCGAGCGGCGCGGTGGCGGGCGGCCCCGGCGGCATCGTCTACATCATCACGCCGTAGCGACCTGAAAGGTGATCGGGAACGAACGCGGAACACGTGCCAACCAGATAAGCGGTTCACCTCACACCTGTGGCACTCATGCACATCTCGCCATGTCCGCATGTGGCAAGCTGCGGGAACGTGTGAAATGAAGCGGGAAGGTGGGCCTTAAATGCCGTACGAGGTGCAGGGTGTCGTTTCCCTCGCGAAGGGCGAGCCGGTCTCGCTGGAGACCGTGCTGGTCCCCGATCCCGGGCCCGGCGAGGCCGTGGTCTCGGTCAAGGCGTGCGGGGTCTGCCACACCGACCTGCACTACAAGCTGGGCGGCATCAACGACGAGTTCCCGTTCCTGCTCGGCCACGAGGCCGCGGGCTACGTGGAGCAGGTCGGCGAAGGCGTGACCGACATCGCACCAGGCGATTACGTGATCCTGAACTGGCGCGCGGTCTGCGGGACCTGCCGGGCCTGCAAACGCGGCAAGCCCTGGTACTGCTTCTCGACGCACAACGCGTCGCAGCCGATGACGCTCACCGACGGCACCAAACTCAGCCCGGCACTGGGCATCGGCGCGTTCGTCGAAAAGACCTTGGTCCACAGTGGACAGTGCACGAAGGTGAACCCCGAGATCGAACCGGCGGTGGCCGGGCTGCTCGGCTGTGGCGTGATGGCGGGCCTCGGCGCGGCCATCAACACCGGCGCGGTGACCAGGGGCGACTCGGTCGCGGTCATCGGCTGCGGCGGCGTCGGTGACGCGGCCATCGCGGGGGCGACCCTCGCCGGCGCGACCACGATCATCGCGGTGGACCAGGACGACCGGAAGCTCGAGTGGGCCAAGGGGTTCGGCGCCACGCACACGCTCAACACCAAGGGCAAGAGCGAGGACGAGGTCGTCGAGGCCATCCAGTCGCTGACGAACTCGTTCGGCGCCGACGTCGTCATCGACGCCGTCGGCCGCCCGGAGACCTGGCGCTCGGCGTTCTACGCACGCGACCTCGCGGGCACCGTGGTGCTGGTCGGTGTGCCGACGCCGGACATGCGCCTCGACATGCCGCTGATCGACTTCTTCTCGCGAGGCGGGCAGCTGAAGTCGTCCTGGTACGGCGACTGCCTGCCGTCCCGCGACTTCCCCGTGCTCGTCGACCTGTATCTGCAGGGCAGGCTGCCACTGGACAAGTTCGTCACCGAGAAGATCGCCGTCGACGGCGTCGAGCAGGCCTTCGAGCGCATGCACAACGGTGACGTGCTGCGCAGCGTGGTGGTCTTCTGATCTTTACCGACGCCGAGTATCCGGCCGATCCCTATCCGGGGAGGCGGCCGGACTGCTCGTTCGTGCACTCGGACGGTGCCGGGCACCCGTTGGAGACCGCGCCGGAAGGCTGGCGGGACAGGCAGCCGGTGCTGACGTACGGCTCGAACGCGTGCCCGTCGAAGATCACCTGGTTGCGTAAAGAATTCGGGCTCACCGGCCCGGTCGTGGTGGTACGGGTGGAGTGTTCCGGCCTGGCCGCGATGTGGGCGGCGGGCCTGCGCCGCCGCGACGGCCAGCGTCCGGCCACCCTCGGCGCGGCACCAGGAGTCATCGAACAGCACGCCGTCTGGTTCGCCACGCCGGGTCAGCTGTCGGTGCTGGACCTCTGCGAAGGCCGCGGGGGCCGCTACGAGCTGTCCCGGCTGAACTGCGGCATCATCACCATGGAAGACGGCACGGTGCTGGACGACGTCCTCGCCTACACCGGGTGCGCCGAGACCCGGCTCCCGCTGCTCGTCGACGGCAAGCCGGTGCGGGTCGCCGAGCTGCCGCAGCACGAGGCCTCCGCGCTTCTCGGCGTCGCCGCCGAGTCCCATGGCCTCGACGTCACCGTGCTACCCCATCCCGACGGCCTCACCTTTCCGTAGCTATACCCGAAGTGAAGGGAACGAAAGGGACATCTCCTGTGTCATAGTGTCGCCGAGTCGGCACTGAGGGCAGGGGACGATGTCTTGAGCAGCTACGAAACGCAGATCGGGGCTCTCCGCACAGCACGCGACGCCGCGCGTTCCGCCGGGAGCCAGGTTTCGAAGATCGACCTCGCGGACGCCGTCGCGGACGCCGGCACGGCGATGCCCGGCGCACAGGTGGTCCAGTCGTTGACCACGCTGGGCAACTCCTGGCGCGGCGACCTATCCGGCTGGGTCTCCCAGGCCGAGGGCTACGCCGAGTCGCTGTCGACCGCGGCCGAGGGGTACGCCGCCAACGAGCAGGCAGCGATCGCGGACCTCCGGGTCGAGGCCGAGTGATGCCCACCTACGGCCAGGTGCGGCTGTGGCGGCCCGAACCGCTGGACGCCGCCGAACAGGGGCTCAAAGGGTGCAGCGACAGGCTGCTGGGGCTGTCGGACGAGTTCGTCGAGATGGGGACGCCCGGCGGCTGGGTCGGTGACTCCGCCGAAGCCGCCACAGGCAACCGGGTCCAGGTCGGCGACCGGATGGAGCGGATCGTCGCCGGGGTCAACGCGGCCCGCACCGGGCTGATGCAGGGCGCCGACGCGCTGACCGGCCTCAAGCGAGGTGTCGAGGAAGCCGACGCGCTCGCCAGGGCCCGCGAGTTCAGCATCGGCGACGACGGCTCGGTCACCGATGTTTCGGCGAACCGCAGTATCCCGGCTGATCAAGCCGACGACGTAGCCCGCGAGCGGGACCGCACCAGGAACGAACTCGTCGACCGCGTGGAGCAGATCCTGCGACGGGCCCAGGACATCGACGCCGACCTCAACGCCGTGCTCCGCCGCGTGATGAACGGCGAGATAGACGACGGCGGCGCCACCGATCTGGCGACCGCGGCCAGGAACGGCGCTGACAAGGGTGGCCTGTCGGTTCTGGAGCCCCCCGCGGGGCCCGGAACGCCCGGTGACAACGCGGGCTGGTGGGACTCGCTCAGCGGCGCCGAGCAGCGGCAGGTCATCGCCGGGCACCCCGACTGGGTCGGCAACCGCGACGGCATCCCGTTCGGCGCCCGTGACGAAGCGAACAGGCAGCTGCTACACACTGAGAAGACCAAGCTCCAAGACGAAGCCCGCAGGCTGCAGGCCGATCTCGACGACAACTGGTTCGGCGGCACGTTCACCAACGCCGACGCGCAGCTCGACCACGTCAAGGCGAAGCTGGAGTCGATCAAGGCCATCGAGGACACCCTGGCGCAACCCGGTGAACGGCAGCTGCTGATGCTGGACATGACCGACGAACGCGCCGAGGCGGCCGTCGCGAACGGCAACGTCGACACCGCGACTCACGTGGCTGTCTTCACCCCTGGCCTCACCTCGACGGTCAACGGCAGCCTCGGCGGCTATGACCACAACATGGACCAGCTGCAGTTCCGCACCGAACAAGAACTGAAGCGCTACGGCGACGGCGGATCGGTCGCGACTGTCGCCTGGATCGGGTACCAGGCGCCCCAACTGAGTGTCGGCGGCGTGCTGTTCGACGAGAATTCCGTGGTGAGCGACCACTCCGCACGAGAGGGGGCGAACAAACTGGCGCCGTTCCTGAACGGCATCGACGCCGCCCGCGACACCGATCCGCACCTGACAGCGCTCGGCCACTCGTACGGCTCGACTACCACTGGTTTGGCACTGCAACAGAACACCGGCGTGGACGACGCCGTGTTCTTCGGCTCACCTGGCCTGGGTACGAGCCATGTCGGTGATCTCAAGGTTCCGGACGGCCATTCGTTCTATCTCGAAGGAAGGAACGATCCGGTCGGCGACCTCGGCTATTTCGGCATCGACCCGAGCCACATCGACGGCATCGAGCACGGTTCCGCCAAAGAATCGACGCTGCCCGACGGACGACATCTCACCGAATCCTCAGGGCACAGCAAGTACCTGGACGACGGCAGTACCAGCCAATACAACATGAGCGCTGTCGTGGGCGGAATGGCCGAACGCCGGGTGGTCGACGACGGCAAGGGAATCGGCGACGTGCTGTCCTGGCCGATCCCGGGGACCTACTGATGAAACCATTCAAACCACGCTCATCCATCCCGGCCTTGATCTGTGCGCTGGCGCTGCTCCTCGGTGGCTGCACCGGCGACAACCCCAAGGGAGAAGCTGTGAACGACCAGTTCGCCGAACTGCTGAAGCGGCCTGACATCGACCAGGTTGAGGCCGAATACCAGGGCATGCTCACCGCGATCAGGGACAAACTCGTTCGTGAGGTGGGAGTCGCGAGCTGGGTCCCCGACAACGAGGGCCTCAGCGGATCCGCCTGTGGCTTCGACTTCCCTGATGTCGGCGCGGACGGAAAGGTGCGCCGATACAGCTCGGGGGTGTCACCTGGCAATATTCCCGACGAAAAATGGCCCGCCGCCGTGGCCACGGTCGTGGGAATCGCAGCCCAGCACGGTTTCGGCGCCCCGGACGTGGTCGTCGACCGTCCCGGTGATCACGAGGTTTCGCTCAAGAACCCGTCGAACGCGCAGTTGCTGTTCGGCACCGCGGCGAACACCACACTGAGCGTCAGCACCGGGTGTCACCTCACCGCGGAGGCGCACCAGCGTGGTACTCCCACCCCGAAAGAGCCGTTGTACTAGTGCATGTTCAGCCGCTGATGAGCTTGCCCGGGTTCAGGATCCCGGTCGGGTCGACGGCGTTTTTGGCCGCCCGCAGTATGTCCAAGCCGATTTCGCCGATCTCCGCACCGAGATAGGGTGCGTGGTCGATGCCGACGGCGTGGTGATGCGAGATCGTGCCGAGCCCGGTGATCGCCTCGCTGGCGGCCTTCTTCGCCCGCTCCCACTGCCCTGCGGGATCCGCGGCGTCGCGAGCGGTGATGACCGTGAAATACAGTGAGGCGCCCGTTTCGTAGGCGTGCGAGACGTGGCACATCACGATCGGCGTGCCCAGCGATCCGGTGAGCGCGGCGCGGACGTCGTCGTGCAGGCGGCTGAGTTTCGACCAGTGCGTGGCGGTTTCGAGAGTCTCTACGCAGACGCCGCTGTCGAGCAGGGCGTCACGCTGGCGGGGCCCGGAAAACCTGCCGTGCAGCCAAGTGTTCCCCAGTGCCCGGCCGATCCTGATTGCTCCGGCGGACTTCAAGACGGCCATGGCGGCCTTGCGGCGCGCCGAGAAGTCCTTTGTGGTCACGCCTTCCCAGCCGAGGATCAGCTGGCAGGGTTCGGCGATCCCGCGGGCCCGGACGTACCGCTGGAGGACAGCGGTCTTCCAGCCCGTGTTCAGTGCCAGCGAAACCTCGGTCTCGTCCACATCGGACAGCCGGGTGACGTCGGCGAGCACGCCGCTTTGCGCCAGCTCCCGCACGACCGCCGAGCCACGCTCCCAGCCGTCGAGGACGTAACCCTCGTACCGGTGGACCCTTGGGGCCGGTCGCACCCGGAGCGCGACCTCGGTGATCACGCCGAGCGTGCCCTCGCTGCCGATAGCCAGCTGACGCAGGTCGGGTCCGGCCGCTGACGCCGGCGCCACCCCGAGCCGCCATTCACCCCGCGGGGTCGCCAGCCGGACACCCGAAACCATGTCCTCGAAGCGCCCGTAGCCCGACGACGCCTGTCCGGCCGAGCGGGTCGCGGCGAACCCGCCGATAGTCGCCCGTTCGAACGACTGCGGCACGTGCCCGAGCGTCAGCCCGTGCTCGCCGAGCAGCCGCTCGGCATCGGGTCCCCGCACACCGGCCTGCAGCACGGCGATCCGCGACACCGGGTCGACCGACACGAGCCGATTGAGTCGGGCCAGGTCGAGCGCGATCACGGAAGCCTTGTCACCTCGCACCGCGTTCACGCCGCCCACCACGGACGTCCCACCGCCGAACGGAATCACGCCGATGTCATGGCGCACGCAGATATCGATTACCCGCTGGACCTGGGCGGGATCAGCGGGCAGCACCACCGCGTCGGGCACCTCCAGCGTGCCGATACCGCGGCGGCGTAAAAGATCCAGATAGGACAGACCACCGGCCCGGCCGAGCCGCTCTTCCGGCGTGAGCAACACGTTACTTTTGCCGACGAGCGCCACAAAGTCGTCTCGAACAGCTTCAGCGAGCGCGGACGCGGGTACCGTCGGCTGAGGGATCACCGTGTTCACGGTGAGCGTGCCGATCCTTGTGGTGAGCCAGCGCAAGGCGCTGACCGGCAGGTGAGCGGCGTCCGGCCCGTCAGCGGTCCAGAACTGGCGAATGCGGTGGTCAATAAGGTCATTCACCGGTACAGTGTGACATATGTCCACCAAACGTCACACACCGAGCGCGCTGGCGGACACCCGCACCAGGCAAGCCGCTGCCCGGGTTGCCGACGACGTGCTGCTCGACGCCGCCCGGCTCTGTGTTCTCGCGGTCGGTGTCCGCCGCACCACCCTCGCCGAAATCGCCCGCACCGCGAGTGTCAGCCGGATGACGCTGTACCGCCGGTTCCCGGACGTGCGCAGCGTGCTGACCGCGCTCATGACCCGGGAGTTCGGCGGGTTGATGCGGGAGGCGAGCGCGGAGGGCATGGAGATGTCCACGGCCCGCGAACGCCTGGTGATCAGCACGGCGGCAGCCGTGGGGGCACTGTCCGGCAACGAACTGTTCCGAACCCTGCTCGAGGTCGACCCCGAACTCGTCCTGCCGTACATCGTGAAACGGCTCGGCGCCACGCAAAGGCTGGCCGAAAGTGTCATCCTCGCGCTGCTCTCGGCCGGTCACGCGGACCGTTCGATCCGGATGGCCGAGCCCGCCGCACAGGCCCGGTCGATCCTGCTCGTGGCGCAGTCCTTCGCGTTCTCGTTGCGGTCCGCGACCGCCGACGTCGACGAAGCCACGCTGCTCGACGAGTTCCGTCACGTACTCGACGCGACGCTACGGCCATGATCCGCGGTTCGCTCAACGCGAAACGCCGGGAACGGG
Organism: Actinomycetota bacterium; assembly: GCA_032230695.1. Taxonomy (GTDB): domain Bacteria; phylum Actinomycetota; class Actinomycetes; order Mycobacteriales; family Pseudonocardiaceae; genus Amycolatopsis. Next base: position 42,157 of record JAVXWP010000113.1, read on the forward strand.
ATCTCGAGGAGCTGGCCCGCGGCCTGCGAGTCGATGTCGCCGTCGTCGGCGGCGGGGCGACCGGGGCCGGGATCGCGCTGGATGCGGCGTCACGCGGGCTTTCTGTCGCGCTGATCGAGGCGCACGATCTCGCTTTCGGCACCTCCCGCTGGTCGAGCAAACTGGTGCACGGCGGCCTGCGCTACCTCGCCAAGGGCGAGTTCGCCCTGGCCCGCGAGAGCGCCGTCGAACGCGGGATCCTGATGACCAGGACGGCGCCACACCTGACCCGCGCGCTGCCCCAGCTTTTCCCGTTGTACACCAGTACATCGCACGCCCGGCAGGCGCTACTCACCGCGGCCCTGCAGGCGGGTGACGCGCTTCGGCGAGCCGCGCACACGCCGTCTTCGGTCCTGCCGCGGCCACGCACGATCCCGGTGGCCGAAGCGCTCGCACTCGCCCCTGGACTGGACCGCACGCACCTGCGCGGCGCGCTGCTCGCCTACGACGGCGCCCTCACCGACGACGCCCGACTCGTCGTCGGGCTCGCCAGGACGTCGTCGGCCTTCGGCGCGCGCATCCTGACCAGGCTTCGCGCTGTCGAGGTTTCGGCCGACAAGGTGCGGTGCCATGACGCGATTTCCGGACAGAGCTTGGAGATCTCCGCCCGCCAGGTGATCAACGCGGCCGGCGTCTGGGCGGGCGACCTCGTGCCGTCGGTCAAGTTGCGCCCGTCGCTCGGTTCGCATCTGGTGCTTTCCGCCGGCACGACGATGATCGGGGCCACGTCGGTGAACGTGACCGTGCCGGGCGAGAGCAACCGCTTCGTGTTCCTCCTTCCCCAGCCGGACGGCCGGGTATACCTCGGTCTCACCGACGAGCCGCTCGGCGGCGCGATCCCGGATGTACCGGTGGTCCCCGAGTCCGATGTGGACTTCCTGTTGACCGTGGCTTCTTCGGCACTGGCAAGGAAGCTGACTCGCGACGACGTCATCGGCGCTTACGCCGGACTGCGGCCGCTGATCGAGCGTCCCGGCCGAAGCGCCGACCTTTCCCGCAACCACGCCGTGCTGACCGATCCGAACGGGGTCATCACGATCGTCGGCGGCAAGCTCACCACGTACCGGAAGATGGCGGCGGACGCCGTCGACGCGGCGATGACGGCCGCACACCTGCACGCCGGACCTGCCCGCACCGACCGGCTTCCCTTACTGGGTGCCGCGCAGCGCGCCAAACTATCCACTGTGGACGCTCCGGCGCGACTTGTCGGGAAGTACGGCACCGAAGCACCACGCATCGCCGCGCTCGGCGAAGTGGACCCCGCCCTCGGCGAGCGGCTGTTCATCGGTACCGAGATCACCGCGGCGGAGGTCGTCTGGGCCGTGCGGCACGAAGGCGCGCTCGACGTCGCGGACGTCCTTGAGCGCCGGACCCGCCTGGCGCTGGTGCCTGCCGATGCGGCCGCCGCCGCGCCCCGCGTGCACGAACTCGTCGACAAGGCCCTCACCGGCCTGAGCTGACCCTCCCCCGGGGAATATGTCGACATATTCCCCGGGATGTTCTCCAGCTTGACGAGTCGTTGGGTTTTTGCAACAGTATGTTCATGAGTCCGGTAAGACGCGGCAAAGAGTTGCCGATTTACAACCGGCTCCAGGTGCTCAGGGCGGAGCGGGGGCTGAGCCGGGCCGCACTCGCCGAGGCCGTCGAGGTGAATCCTCAGACGATCGGCGCACTGGAGCGAGGTGACCACTATCCGAGCCTCGACCTGGCGTTCCGCATCTGCGGGGTGTTCGACCTGCCGGTCGAGGCCGTGTTCGGCCGCGAACCGTTCGCGCCACTATCCACCCAGGTCTACCGCGAGGGCGGAAAATGACCTCGATCCGCACCCGTTTCACCGATGCCTCGAAGCCGTACCTCGATCTGGCGGAGGAGAAGGAACGCAAACGAGCCCTGCGACTTTCCGGTGGCCGGCCGGGTTCGGGATCGGCTACCAGCTGGGCGGAGCGATCCTGCTCGCGATGATTTACACGGCCATCATCTCCGACCAGGCGGACGCCGGTTATCGTGCCACCACGATGACCGGGGCGCTCTTGGTCTTCCGCACGTCGGTACCGACGGTCATCCTCGGCTGGACCTTACCCGACGACGACCGGTGAAGACTTCATCGACAAGGGGATCGAAGTTGACTGACAGGACACTGGAGATCGATCGGGTTTCCAAGCGGTACGGCGAAATCGTCGCGCTGGACTCGGTCACCTTCGACGTGCGCGCCGGCGAACTGTTCGGCTTCGTCGGCAGCAACGGCGCCGGCAAGACGACGACCATGCGCATCGCGCTCGGTGTGCTGGCGGCCGACTCCGGCGAGGTCCGGTTCGACGGCGAGCCGATCACCCACCGGACGCGCACACATATCGGGTACATGCCGGAAGAACGCGGCCTCTACCCGAAGATGAAGGTGCTCGACCAGCTTGTCTACCTCGCCGAGCTACACGGCCTCACGAGCGACGAAGCCCACCAGAGCGCGGAAAACTGGATCGGCAGGCTGGGGCTGAAGGAACGCCGGACCGAAGAGGTGCAGAAGCTCAGTCTGGGGAACCAGCAGCGGGTCCAGCTGGCCGCCGCGCTCGTGCACGACCCGAGCGTCCTGGTGCTCGACGAACCGTTTTCCGGCCTCGACCCGATCGCGGTCGACGTGATGACCGAAGTGTTGCGGGAGAAAGCGGCCACCGGCGTGCCCGTGGTGTTCTCGAGCCATCAGCTGGACCTCGTCGAGCGGTTGTGCGACCGGGTCGGGATCATCCGAAGTGGACGGATGGTGGCCTGCGGGAGCGTGGCCGAGCTGACGGCCGACGCCGGAAGCCTGCTGGTCGTCACCGCGCCCAACGCCACGGCGGGCTGGGCGTCGAACCTGCCCGGTGTCCGCGTCGTCTCCGAGCGGGACACGACGGTGGTGCTGGAACTGAGCCCCGGCAGCGACGACCAGGCCGTGCTCGCCGCCGCGCTGAACACCGGCGCGGTGACCGAATTCAGCCGTCGGCGCCGCTCCCTCACCGACCTGTTCCGCGACGCCGTCAACGCACCAGAAGGGGCCACGGCATGACCACGCCCAGCTATCGCGACCGCTCGGTCAAGCCGTTCACCGCGGTTCGACTGGTGGCGAAGCGAGAACTCAACACCCGGCTGCGCACGAAGTCCTTCCTCATCGGGACTGCCGTGATCCTGGTGGTGTTCGCCGGATACTTCCTGCTGCAGGCAACGCTGCTCGGCGACGCCGGCCGCAGCAAGATCGGGCTCACCGGGCAGGCCACCGGCATCTCGGACCAGCTGAAGACGGTTTCACAACAGCTCGGCAAGGACGTCGAGACAGTCACGATCACCAGCCCCGAAGAGGGCAGGGCGCAAGTCGAAAGCGGCGACCTCGACGCGCTGCTCTCCGGCAGCGCATCCGACCTCCAGGTGCTCGTGAAGTCCGATTTGGACAAGCAACTGCACGCGGCGCTGAACTCGATCGCGCAGCAGCAGGTCCTGAACGCAACCCTGCTCGAAGCCGGCCTCGACGCACCGCAGGTGCTGCGCACGATCAGCGAGGCGACGGTCAAGGTCACCTCGATCACCCCGCAGGACCCCGAGAAGGACCAGCGCCTGATCATCGGCGTGGTGATGGTGTTCCTGCTCTACATGAGCATCACCACCTACGGAACCCTGGTCGCGCAAGGGGTCGTGGAGGAGAAGTCGAGCCGGGTCGTCGAGATCCTGCTGTCCACGTTGCGACCCTGGCAGCTGATGCTGGGCAAGGTGATCGGGCTCGGACTGACCGGGTTGATCCAGCTGCTCATCCTGGCCGGCGCGGGCCTCGGGATGGCCACCGCGACAGGCAGCTTGACTGTTTCCGGCGTCGCCGTCAGTACCGTGGCGTGGGGACTGCTCTGGTACATACTCGGTTTCTTCTTGTACGCGACCATTTTCGCCGGGGCGGGGTCGCTGGTTTCCCGCCAGGAGGACACCCAGTCAGTACTGACGCCGGTGACGATCGTGCTGGTGATCGGCTTTATCGTCGGGGTCAACCTGCTGTTGCAGAGCCCGGACGGCCAGGCGACCACCGTGCTTTCGCTGATCCCGCTGCTCTCGCCGGTGTTGATGCCCGGCCGGATCGCCGCCGGGCTGGCACCGGGCTGGCAGATCGCACTGTCCATCGTGCTCACCGTGGCCGCCGTCGCCCTGTTCACCTGGCTCGGCGGCCGGATCTACCACAACGCCGTGCTGCGCACCGGAAGCCGCGTCAAGCTCAAGGACGCTTTGCGGACGCAGAACTAGGCGCCTTTGATGGCGCCGTATCGCGCCAGTGCCACTTGACGCTCGAGGGAGTGTTCGACCATGGGCTCCGGGTAACCCGGCGGCTGCCCCTCGGCGAGATTCCACGGCTGGTGCACGGCTTTCCCTTTCACCGCACGGAGTTCCGGGACGTACTTACGGACGTAGTCACCACACGGGTCGAACTTCTCGCCCTGGGTCGTCGGATTGAAGACCCGGAAGTACGGCGCCGCGTCGGTACCCGACCCCGCGACCCATTGCCAGTTCAGCTGGTTCGACGCCAGATCGCCGTCGACGAGGTACTTCATGAAATGCCGCGCGCCCCACCACCATGGCAGGTGCAGGTCCTTCACCAGGAAGCTCGCCACCACCATCCGCACGCGGTTGTGCATCCAGCCCTCGGCGAGCAGCTGGCGCATTCCGGCGTCCACGACCGGGTAACCGGTGCGGCCCTCGCACCACAGCTCGAAGGAGCTACGGGCGGCCGTCCCGGTGTCGTGCTGGATGGCGTCGAACCGCTTGTCGTAGTTCTTCCTCGCGGCGTCCGGGCAATGCCACAGCACGTCGGCATGAAACTCACGCCATGCGAGCTCACGCCGCAGGGACTCCGCACCTTGCCGTTCGTCGCCGGAGAGATCCGCGAGCAGGGTGCGTGGATGCACACAGCCCCAGCGCAGGTACGGCGACATCATCGTGGTGGCGGGCAGATCCGGCCGCTCTCGGCCTTTGTCGTAGTCCCCGACGCCGTCCTCATGGAAGTCCCGCCAGGCCGCCAATGCGGGCTTCTCGCCGGGTTCGGGCAGCGTCATTTCACCGAGATCCGGGGTTTTGGGGAGCTTGACGGAGTTCTCCGGCTTGATCCAGTCCACTGTGGAGGCACCGGTGTCCGCGGGCGGGCGCCAGCCGTGCCGGGTCCAGGCACGGAAGAACGGAGTGAACACGCGGTACGGTTCACCGTCCGGCTTGAGCACACGCCCGGGCGCGATGGCATACGGGGAACCGGTTTCCACCCACTCGACGCCCTGCTCGGCCAGCACCCTGGCGACCTCGCCGTCCCGCCGCCTGCCGTACGGCGCGGCGTCCGCGCTGACGTGCACGCTGCCCGCGCCGATCTCCTCAGCGACCTGCGCGACCACCTTCACCGGGTCGCCTTGGCGCACCAGTAACCGCCCGCCGAGCTGGTCGTCCAATGCGCGCAGGCATCCGTGCATGAAGGCGATCCGTGGTGCCCCCGACGGCGCGATCAGGGCGTCGTCCAGCACATACAACGCCAGCACTTTCTTCGACCGCTCCGACGCAGCGAGCAGCGCCGCGTGGTCGCCCACTCTCAGGTCCCGCCGGAACCACAGCACCGCCGGCGATTCAGTCGCCATGTCCCGAGATTAGGCGCGCCGCGAGTGCTCCGCAGCGTATCCCGTTGCGACGAAGGGGCCCTTCCTCTCACCTGTCGAGAGGAAGGGCCCGTTCACTGCGTTGGGATGCGCGGGACGTTCAGCGCTCGCCGATGCCGACGTAGTCCCTTGCCTTTTCGCCGGTGTAGATCTGGCGCGGGCGGCCGATCTTGTTGGCCGGGTCCTGGATCATCTCGCGCCAGTGCGCGATCCAGCCGGGGAGACGGCCGAGCGCGAACAACACGGTGAAATACTTGGTCGGGAAGCCGAGGGCCCGGTAGATGAGGCCGGTGTAGAAGTCGACGTTCGGATACAGCTTGCGCTCGACGAAGTAGTCGTCGGAGAGAGCCGTCTCCTCGAGCTTCTTTGCGATGTCAAGCAACTGGTCGCCACCGGCGAGCTTGCCGAGGATCTCGTCGGCGGTGTTCTTGATGATCTTCGCGCGCGGGTCGTAGTTCTTGTAGACCCGGTGCCCGAAGCCCATCAGCTTCACGCCTTTTTCCTTGTTCTTCACGCGGTTGACGAAGTTCTGTACGTCGCCGCCGTCGTTCTTGATGCCCTCGAGCATGTCGAGCACCGCGGCGTTCGCCCCGCCGTGCAGCGGGCCGAAGAGCGCGTTGATAACGGCCGACACACTGGCGAACAGGTTCGCCTCGGACGAACCGACGAGCCGCACCGTCGAGGTGGAGCAGTTCTGCTCGTGGTCGGCGTGCAGGATGAACAGCAGGTCGAGCGCCTTGGCGACCTCGGGGTCGACATCGTACGGCTCAGCGGGCAGGCCGAACGTCATCCGCAGGAAATTCTCCACCAGGCCGATCGAATTGTCCGGGTAGAGGAACGGCTGGCCGATCGACTTCTTGTAGGCGTAGGCCGCCAGCGTCGGTACCTTGGCCAGCAGCCGGATCGTCGACAGCTCGACGTTCGGTTCGTCGAACGGGTTCAGCGAGTCCTGGTAGAACGTCGACAGGGCGGACACCGCGCTCGACAGCACGGGCATCGGGTGCGCGTCGCGCGGGAAGCCGCCGAAGAAGGCCTTCAGGTCCTCGTGCAACAGGGTGTGCCGCTGGATCTTGCCGGTGAAGTCCTCGAGCTGCGCCGCCGTGGGAAGCTCGCCGTAGATCAGCAGGTATGAGACCTCGATGAAGGTCGACTTCTTGGCGAGCTGCTCGATCGGGTAACCGCGGTAACGGAGAATCCCCTCATCACCGTCGATATAGGTGATGGCCGAAGACGCGGCGCCCGTGTTGACGAACCCCGGATCCAGGGTGATGTAACCCGTCGAGGCCAGCAGCTTTCCGAGCTCGATTCCCGGAGCCCCTTCAACCGGGTGGACCACCTTGAGTTCGTGCTCGCCAGTCGGCAGGCGTAGCGAGACTGTTTCGCCGCCGGACGTCGCGTCGGACATGATGTCCCTCTCACGTTTGCACGGGCCGGCGGCGCCTGTGGGTTCCACAGACGGCCATATGTTCAGGCGAGGAGGCAATAAGCCTCGCTGCACACCGCCCCGCTGGGGTATGAATTCCTCCCACCACGCTAGTCGAGAATGGGGGGTCGGCGCAGCCGTGGGGTTGTCCATAACCTGTGCTTTGGGACCAGGTTCACACAGTGGCTGCCATATCGTGTGCCGTCGGCGGCTCCGCGCCGCTCCTGGAGACGGTGATCGCCGCAGCCTTCGCCGCGTACGTGAGCGCTTCGGTCCACTCGGTTTCACCGAGCGCGGTGAGATCGCGCACCTCTCGCTGGTACAGCCAGGCCAGCAACGCGCCCTGAACCGTGTCACCGGCGCCGATCGTGTCGACGACCTCGGCTTTCGCCGAGGGCACCTGGGCAACTTCACCGGCGGCGGTGATGACGGCGATGCCTTCGGCCCCACGGGTCAGGACGACTGCGTCCACTCCGGACGCCACCCATGACTTCGCGGCATTCACGGCGACCACGCCGTCGGCCAGCCACTCGGCGTCGTCGTCGGAAAGCTTCAACAGCCGGACATGGGGCAGCCAGGAGACGAAACGGGCGCGGTACGCCGCCGGGTCGTCGATCAGTGCGGCCCGGATGTTCGGGTCCAGTGCGGTCAGCACGCCACGCGCGGACTCCCGGCGCAGCATCGCTTCGTAGGCGCTGGCGCCCGGCTCCAGCACCATGCCGAGGGTGCCGAGGCACAACATGGTGACTTCTTCCGGCAGCGGACCGGGATCGGCGACGAGCCTGTCCGCGGTGCCCTCGGTGTAGAAGGTGTAGTGCGCAGCACCCTTTTCGTCGAGCGCGACGACGGCCAGTGTCGTCGGCTCGTCCCCGCGCTGCAGCGAGCTGGTGTCCACACCGGACGCGTGCAGCCGCGTGACAAGCGCCTCGCCGAAACGGTCGTTCGAGACACGCGAAAGGAAACTCGACGGGACACCGAGCCGTCCGGCGGCGAGCGCCACGTTGTACGGGCCACCGCCCAGCCTTGGCAGCAGCGCCCGCAATCCACCGTCCACAGTGGAATCAAGGGGTTCACCCGGAACCAGGTCGACCAGCGCTTCTCCACCCACCACAATCACGGGCGTGATGCTACAGCCAGGCCCCCCAGCAGGAGGTCGGACAGCGCGGTGAACGCCTCGGCGTCCGACACCCCGGTCCGCGAACCGACCACGCCGGTCTGAATACCTTCGACCAGCAGCCCGGCCATTTCCGCGATCAGGCTCGCGTGTACGTCCCGGAACACGCCGTCACCCACCCCTTTGGCGATGAACGTCCGGATGCGTCCGGCGGCCGCGCGGCTGTTGAGCTCGTAAGTGTCGCGCGCCGGGGCGAACCCGGCGATGTCGGACATGAACGCCGCCGAGGCCCGGTTCAGGTACTCGGAGATCCCCGCCAGGTACTCCCCGATGATCTCGCGCGCGTCCTCGATCCCGTTGATGCGCTTTTCGAGCAGCTCGGCGGCACCCCTGAAGAAGTGGCCGACCACCTTGACGGCGAGCTGTTCCTTGCTCGGCGCCAGCGCGTAGAGCGTCGACTTCGAGCAGCGCATCCGGCCGGTCAACTCGTCCAGGGTGAACTGGGCGAAACCCTCCGCAAGGAAGAGCTCCTCCAGTTCGGCGAGGAGTGCCCGCTGCCGGGCCGTGGGTTGCCGGCGCTGCGCCGGAGCTCGCAACGAAGCCCGCGTCGGGCCGGCATCGACGTTCGCCATCTGTTCACCGTATTCGGTCCTAGGGATCCCGGACCCGGCCCATGGCCTCGAATCACGCTATGCGGTACTCTTGATGGACCCACAGTACTGTTTTTAGTACACTTTCTGCCAGAGCGCCCCGGGAGACCCCATGCCGGCCGAACGACTGCTTCCCACCACCGAAGCGAGGGACCTGGTCGCGCTCGCCACCGAACTGGCCCGCGAAGAACTCGCGCCACTGGCGGGCAAGTACGAAGAGGCCTCGCAGTTCCCCCGCGAGCAGTTCCGGCTACTCGGCAAGGCCGGGCTGCTCGGCTTGCCGTACGCGGAGCGCTGGGGCGGCGGCGAGGTCCCGTACGAGGTGTACCTGCAGGTGCTGGAGGAGATCGCCGCTGCGTGGATGTCGGTCGGCGTCGGCCTGTCTGTCCACACGATGTCCTGCTACGCCCTGGCCCACTGCGGCACGGACGACCAGCGCGACCAGTGGCTTCCGGCGATGCTGGACGGTGACCTTCTCGGCGCCTACGCGCTCTCGGAGACGCACGCCGGCTCGGATGCCGCCGCACTGTCGACGAAGGCCAGCCGCGACGGTGACCAGTACGTCGTCAACGGCACGAAGGCATGGATAACGCACGCCGGAGAGACTGATTTCTACACGACGATGGTGCGCACGAGTGACACCGGCGGCGCCGGCATTTCCTGCTTGCTCGTCGACGGCGCGACCCCCGGCCTGACCGCGGCGAAGCCCGAACGGAAGATGGGCTTGACCGGCTCGACCACTGCCCAGCTCATGTTCGACGACGCCCGCGTCGACGCCGGCAGGCTGATCGGTGGCGAGGGCGAAGGCCTCAAGATCGCGCTGTCCTCGCTGAGCTCCGGACGGCTCGGGATCGCCGCCTGCGCCGTCGGCCTCGCCCAGGCCGCACAGGACGAGGCCGTCGCGTACGCCAAGGGGCGCACCCAGTTCGGTAAGCCGATCATCGAATTCCAGGGCCTGGAATTCCTGCTCGCCGACATGGCCGCGACCGTCGAGTCCTCGCGCGCCATGTACCTGGACGCCGCCCGGCGCCGGGACCGCGGCATGCCCTTCCAGCGCCAGGCGTCGATCGCCAAACTCGTCGCCACCGACGGCGCGATGCGCGTGACCACCGACGCCGTCCAGGTGCTCGGCGGCGCGGGGTACACCAAGGACTTCCCGGTGGAGCGGTACATGCGGGAAGCGAAGGTGCCGCAGATCTTCGAGGGCACCAACCAGATCCAGCGGATGGTCATCGCCAGGGAGCTCCGCGCTTCGTGACCTTGGCGGTTGCACAGCTGGTTGTGGGCAGGTTAGCCGTGGCGGAGCCGGTCGAGCTCCGGCTGGAACTCGACCGGCTCTTGCAGAACCGCGTCAGCGTTCCTGGTAGCGGCGCTCGGCGACCACACCGACGCCCTTGCTGTCGTCGAAGTGGTAGACGTCCTTGCCACGCACAAACACCCGCATCGCGCGGTTCATCACGTCCAGCGGGTCGCCCGACCAGATCACGACGTCCGCGTCCAGGCCCGGCTTGAGCGAACCGACCTTGTCGTCGAGGTCGAGCATCGCGGCTGGGTTGACGGTCAGCGCGCGCAGGGCGACATCCGGGTCCAGGCCGTCCTTGACGGCCAGTGCCGCCTGGTAGACCAGGAAGTTGATCGGGATCACCGGGTGATCGGTGGTGATGGCGATCTTGACGCCGGCACGGGCCAGGATGCCCGCCGAACGCAGGGTCCGGTTACGGAGCTCGACCTTCGAGCGGGTGGTGAACAACGGGCCGAGGATGATCGGGATGTCACGCTCGGCGAGCAGGTCGGCGATGAGGTGGCCCTCGGTGCCGTGGTTGATGACCAGCTTGTAGCCGAACTCGTCCGCAAGCCGGATGGCGGTCACCATGTCGTCGGCGCGGTGGACGTGCTGGTCCCAGAACAGCTCGCCGTCCAGCACCTTCGCCAACGTCTCCTTGGACAGGTCGACGTCGAACGGCTTGCCCTCGGCCCGCGCGTGTTCGCGCTGCGCGGCGTAGTTGCGGGCGCCGGTGAAGGCGTCGCGGATGATCGACGCGACACCTAGCCTGGTCGACGGCGTCTTGCCCTTGTCGCCGTAAACCCGCTTCGGGTTCTCACCGAGCGCGCTCTTGACGCTGACGTCCTCCGCGAAAACGAGGTCGAACGCCGTGCGGCCCCACGTCTTGACGCCGATGGTCTGCCCACCGATCGGGTTACCGGAACCTGGCTTGATCACCACGCTGGTGACCCCGCCCGCCAGCGCGTCGTCGAAGCCGGCCTCGAATGGGTCGATGCCGTCGATGGCGCGGAACCGCGCGCCGTTCGGGTCGGTCATCTCGTTCGTGTCGTTGCCCGACCAGCCTTCGCCCTCTTCGTGCACACCGAGGTGCGCGTGGGCGTCGATGAACCCCGGAAGCACCCAGGAGCCGGACGCGTCGACCAGCTCGGCGTCCTCCGGCACATCCACGTCCGCGTCCGTGCCGACCGCGACGATCTTGCCGTCTTCGATCAGGACCGTTCCGCCGTCGATCGGATCACCATCAACGGGAACCACATAGCCATTAACAATCGCCATAACCATAGTTCGACACGCTAACGAACTGCGCCACCGCTGTGGACACGGGCCTTTTCGAAATGCACGAGCTGGTAGTCGCCCTCGGTTGAGCGGTGGGTTTCGTGGTAGCCGAGTCGCGGATACAACCGCAGCGGACCGGCGCTGTGCTCGCCGGTGAACAACCGAAGCATGGTCACGCCTCGCGGCAAGCGCTCCTCGGCGGCGATCAGCAGCGCGCTGCCGAGGCCCTGGCTTTGCTGGTCCGGAGCGACGACGAGCCTGCCGACCTCGCCGACGGCACCGGCCACCCGGATGCGCACGGCGGCCACCAGGCGGCCGGTGTCCCGGAAGCCCCATGCCAGGCAGGCGGGGTCACGCAGCACGGCGTGCACCTGGTCGAACGTTTCCACCAGCGGCGGCAGGTCGAGCGTGTGATGTGCCCGCGCCTCCGGTACATACGCGGCGCGCTGCAGTGTCAGCAACTCGCCCGCGTCGGGCAGCCCGAGTCGCATCGGTTCCATCGTTCTCCTCGCAGGGGTGTTCGAGACGGTGGCGCTCGGCATAAGGCGAGCTTCCGACCACCGGTCATCAAATAGGAGACGCCCGGACGGCTCCTCTTAGCAAGGAAATTACGATTTGTACCGACTTGGACGGCGGGCTTGCCGCAGATCGTGCTCGGGTACGCGTGGATCGCGTTCGAGCGTGCACAGACTGCACTCGGGTGCGCGTGTATTGCACTCGCGTCAGGCGAGGCGGATGCCCCAGCTGCCGATCCAGGCTTCGCCGGGCGGGATCTCGATCAGGTCGGTGCCAGTGTTGAGTGCGTCCGCGGGGCAGGTCATCGGTTCGATGGCGATGGCCCGGCCGCGCCCGACGAGCTCGGCTGGGGTGAACACCTGTACCCAGCCGAAATCGGGGCCCGTCCAGATGTCGAGGTGCTGTTCACCGTGCGTGAGCACGTGATGGTGGCGGCCGTCTTCCGCCGCCACGAGTCCGCCGAACGCGGTGTCGAGGTCGACGCCGGCCAGCACCTTTCCACCCCGGAAGTCGTACTCCGTGCCTTCGACGTCCTGCTCGTCGGCGTACGGCATCTGCGCTTCGCCCTGATACGGCCGCACGCGGCTCGCGGAGAGGGTCAGGGTCAGCTCGTCCGTCGGCACGTCACCGAGGCGGAAGTAGGGATGCGTTCCCACTCCGACACCGATCGTGGAGTCGCCGTCGTTGCGCAGTTCGTGCGTGACGGTCAGCTCGCGCGGCGCCACTTCGTAGGTGATGACTGCGTGCAGGGGCACCGGCCAGCCCGGCTCCACGGCTATGTCGACGGCCAAGGTGATCGACGACTCGGCGTGCTCGAGGAGCTGCCACTCCTTGTGCCTGGTGAGCCCGTGGATGGCGTTTCCCCTGGCGGCTTCGGTGATCTCGAGCTGCTGCTTTTCGCCTTGGTAGACCCATTGTCCGGCCTTCGTGCGGTTGGGCCATGGCAGCAGCACCTGCCCGGCACCCAGGGGCGGCTTCGCGTCGGCTTCGAACTCCTCTACGTACGGCACACCGCCGATCTCGAAAGCCCGCAGGCCGGCGCCGATCTCTGTCACGACCGCCCGTGCGCTGCCTCGGGTGATCTCGAACTGCTCTCCGGTGGGATTCGCCATGTGGGTGAATCTACCGGCGACGGATCCCGACGAATGCGGCACCGGCCCGGATCTCTTCGGGACAAAACCACTATGGAGTTTTCAAGCTGCGACTGGCCCTCAAGCAGTTCGCCCGTGACGCGATCGCGTGAGAGCGGCCCGCTATCACACCCGTCACCTGAGAAGCATAGTTACTAGACCGGTCGTCATAGTTTGCGCTACGGTTGCCACATGGTCCGCCGCACCGACACCCGCCAGCGCATGCTGGACGCCGCCGCCGAGCTCTTCCACACGCAGGGCTATCACGCGACCGGCCTGAACCAGCTAATCAGCGTCGGCGGTGCCCCCAAGGGTTCGCTCTACTTCCATTTCCCCGGCGGCAAAGAGCAACTCGCCGCGGAGGCGATCGCCGTCTCCAGCGCACAGTTGTGCGAAGTGCTCAAGAAGCTGGTCGCCGATGCCCCGAATGCGGCCTCAGGTATCGAGGCCGTCGTGAACGCGCTCGCCCAATCCCTGCTCGACTCGGACTTCCAGCGTGGCTGTCCACTTGCGACAGTCGCGTTGGACGTGGCGTCCGAGAGTGAACTCATCCGCCGGTCCTGCGCGGACGGCTATGGCTCGTGGCATGACGCATTAGCGGATTACCTTGTCCGGCAAGGACTTTCCACCGAGCGAGCGGCAGACCTGACAACGGTCGTACTCGCCTCGATCGAGGGTGGACTACTGCTGGCGAAGACGAAAAAAGACATCGCGCCACTGCGTGCGATCGCTGTTCACCTACGCACGACCATCGAAAGGGAAGTCGGCTGATGAGGGTCCATCATCTGAACTGCGGCACCATACGTCCGCTTGGCGGAAGGCTGATCGACGGCCGCGGCGGTTTTCTGCACCGCGCCGAAATGGTCTGCCACTGTCTCCTGCTGGAGACGGAAAGCGGGCTCGTACTCGTAGAAACCGGTATGGGTTCGCCCGCTGTCCGGCGACCGGACGAGTGGCTGGGCCGACGGTTCGTGCGCTCCCGCAATCCCGTTCTCGACGACGAGTCGACGGCGGCCGGCCAGGTGAAGAAACTCGGCTTCGCCGTCGAAGACGTCAAGCACATCGCGCTGACCCATCTCGACCTCGACCACGCCGGCGGGCTCGTCGACTTCCCGCACGCGAAAGTCCATGTGTACGCCGAAGAATTCCGCGCGTTCGAGCGTCCGCGCGACAACGCCGAGCGCACCCGGTATCGCCCGGTCCAGTTCGCGCACAAGCCGAAGTGGAGCACCTACGGCGACTTCGGCGAGAGCTGGTTCGGCTTCGACGCCGTCCGCGAACTCGACGGCCTGCCTCCGGAAATCCTGCTGATCCCGTTGGGCGGGCACACCCGCGGCCACGCCGGGATCGCGGTGGACACCGGCGACGGCTGGCTGCTGCACGCCGGCGACTCGTACTTCTTCCACGGCGAACTCGACCCCGTCAAACCGCACTGCCCGCCGGGCCTGGCCTGGTTCGAAGGCAACGCACAGACCGAAAAGCAGCCGCGGCTGGACAACCAGCGCAGACTGCGCGAGCTCGTCCGCGACCACGCCGGTGAGGTGAAGGTCTTCTCCTCACACGACGCCGTCGAGTTCCGGAAGCTGGCTACTGGCTCTCGATTGCCTGCTTGACCAGCGGCGTCATCATTTCCTGGGTCATCTTCGCCAGATCGGTGTAGTTGATCAGCGTCGGCACACCGCGGACGACCTTCCCCGCGGCGAGGGTGGCCGACTCGCCGGGCACGCTGAAGTACACCGCGCTCTCGCCGATACCAGGAACCTCGACAGCACCGGCCTTGCTGTTCTTGATCGCGGCGATCATCTGGGCGGGCGTGACCTTGCTGCCCTCGAAGTGGGTGGCCGCCAGCCAGCCGACGTCGCTGCCCGCGGCGGAGAACACGCAGGTCTTGGACACACCCGAGCCGGCCGGGTCAGTCCGTTCCGCGCCGGGCCTACCGGTCACCCCTTCGCGCGAAATGGCCTTGCCGACGGCGTCACCGCTGAGCAGCGAGCACGGCTCCTTGACCTCGGCCACGGGAGCACTCGATGAAGCGAGGGGCGAGGCCTCGGTGGAGCACCCAACGGCCAGGAAGGCCAGCGCGGCAATTGCGACAATTTTCCGTTTCGTACGCATCCAGCCACGGTAACGCCGTCGATCAGGGCGGGGAGACCGGCGCTCGGTATCGCCAGAACGCGGGCAGCAGCACGACGGCGACAACCACGAACACGATCACCAGGACACCGCCGCCCGTCGCCGAAGCCGCAGTACCGACGCCCGCCGCCGTCCAGCCATGGGTCACATCCGCGATCCTCGGCCCGCCGGCGACGACAACGGTGAAGACGCCTTGCAGCCGCCCCCGCATCTCGTCGGTCGTCGCGCTCTGCAGGATCGAGCTGCGGAACACCATGCTCACGAAGTCCGCCACGCCGGCGAGCGCCATGAACACCACGGCGAGCCACAACGACTGCGACAGACCGAAACCTACGATCGACACACCCCAGGCGACGACGGCGATCGTCACCGCGACACCGTGCCGGCTGATCCGGGAAAGCCAGCCAGAGGCGACTCCGCACAGCAGCGCACCGATCGGGATCGCAGCGAACAGCCAGCCCAGCGCCGGCCCACCGCCGGGTGGATCGCCGAAGGTCCGCTCGGCCATCTCCGGGAAGAGCGCCCGCGGCATACCGAAAACCATCGCGATGATGTCGACCAGGAAGGACGCGAGCAGGATCTTCTGCGTAGCCAGGTAACGGAAGCCGTCGATGACGTCGCGGAGCCCGGCTCGCCGGACCGGTCCGTTCTGCGGGGGCAGCGACGGGAGTTTCCAGACCGCCCAGAGCGTCACCGTCAGCACCACGGTGTCGACGAGGTACAAAGTGGACAGACCGACCACCGGCATCAGCGCGCCGGCCGCCATTGGGCCGAGCACGGCGCCGAACTGCATGACGGTCGCGCCGAGCGAGATCGCTGCCGGGAGCAGTTCCACCGGCACCAGCCTGGCGATCACCGCGCTCCGGGTCGGCATGTTGACCGCGAAGAACGCCTGGTTGACACCGAGAAGCAGCAGCACGAGCCAGACGGAGTTCAGCCCGAGGAACGCCTGCAGCCAGAGCGCCGCCGAGGTGACAGCGACACCGGTGTTGGTCACGAGCAGTAGCTTGCGACGGTCCACTGTGTCTGCGATCGCTCCGCCCCACAGGCCGAACACGAGCAACGGCACCAAGGCCACCGCGCCGGTCAACCCGACGAAGCCGGAGGAACCGGTGATGTCGAAGACCTGTTTGGGCACGGCCACGGCGGTCAGCTGGCTGCCGACGGCGGTGATCGCCGTGGACGCCCACAGTCGCCGGTAAGCCGGGATCTTCAGCGGGCGCGTGTCGACCACGATGGAGCCGAGCACCTTGCGTTTGCTTTTCCGCCGTGCCGTCCCCGGCTCAGTACTCACAACCGAATACTTTAGCTGCGCTAACTATCCAGGCGTCTCGTGGCCTTGCTCGCGCGACCGGATGCGACGAAGGGCCCCCAGGACAGGGAGGCCTTTCGTCACACACAGTACAAAAGCGTCAGGGAGCGACGCGGTCGATATGCCAGCCGTCGTCGGTACGGACGTAGCAGAGCCTGTCGTGCATGCGGTCCTGCCTGCCTTGCCAGAATTCGACGAGGTCGGGCCGGATCCGCCAGCCACCCCAGTGCGGGGGAACAGGGATCTTTTCGACGTCGGCGAACCGTCGCTCGATGCCGAGCAACGCCGTTTCCAGCGACCGGCGGCCGTCGACGACGCGGGACTGCGGCGAAGCCCAGGCACCCAGCTGGGAACCACGAGGCCTCGACGCCCAGTAGGCGGCGGTCTCCTTCGAGTTGACCTTCTCCACCTCGCCGCGAACGGTCACCTGGCGGTGCAGCGGATACCAGGGGAATGTGGCCGACGCGTAACGTGTGGCCGTCAGGTCGTGGCTCTTGCTCGAGGTGTAGTTCGTGTAGAAGACGACCCCGCGTGCGTCGAGCCCCTTGCAGAGCACCGTGCGGGACGAGGGCCGCCCTTCGGCGTCCGCTGTCGCGAGGACCATTGCGTTGGGCTCGGGAAAGTTCGCCGCGACTGCTTGGTTCAGCCAACTCTGTAGCTGTTCGGTCCAGGTGGCCGCCAGCGCTGACTCATCGAACGAGTCGCTTTCGTAGGCCACCCTCATTCCCGGCAGCTGGACAGCCACGTCCGTGTTGTCGGTCTCCAGACTCATCGCCAAACCTCCGCGCCCGGTGGGGCATCTCGTGTTCACGGCTATGAACCGACGGTATTGCCTGGCAGGCAGCGTGGGAACCCACTGAATGGTGACTCCTGACACCCCGGTTGTCCACCGAGACGTTTCCGCAGCGCAATCAGTCGTAACACCACAGTTACCGATGAAACCTCGATCGATAAAGTCCGCCCCTACCGTCACCCTGCTCCCGCGCCGACCCCCACCCGCACCGGAGGCAGCACATGACGGAAATGCTGGAAAACGTCGACGACTCCACGAAACGCACCTACGCACCCCTCGCGGCGAACGAAAACCGCGAGGACTATTCGCTGCGGTTCGCCGCCCACTCGTTCCGGCGCTGGTCCCCGTTCGTAGTCGCGACCACGGCTCTCGGCGGCATCGCCTATCTCGCCGACTTCGCCATCGGCGCGAGCATCGTGCTGTCCTACGGTTTCACCTCGGGCGTGCTGGCGATCCTCGCCGCCGCCTTCATCATCTTCGTGACGGGTGTGCCGATCGCGTCGGCGTGCGCGAAGTACGGCGTCGACATGGACCTGCTGACCCGCGGCGCCGGGTTCGGTTACTTCGGGTCCACGCTGACATCGCTGGTGTACGCCAGTTTCACCGTCATCTTCTTCTCGCTCGAAGGCTCGATCATGGGTCAGGCGTTCAAACTCGCGTTGGGCGTTCCCCTTCCGGTCGGCTATCTGCTCTCGACGCTGATCGTGCTGCCGTTCGCGCTGTACGGCATGGGTGCGGTCGCCAAGATGCAGACCTGGACGCAGCCGGTGTGGATCGCGGGCCTGATCCTGCCGTTCGTCGTCGTCGCGGTCCGCGAGCCGGGCAAGATCGCCGAGTTCACCTCCTTCGGCGGCACGGAGGGCGCCGGTTCCGGGTTTTCCGCGATCGGGTTCGGCCTTGGTATGGGCGTGGCGTTGTCGCTGATCGGCCAGATCGGCGAGCAGGCCGACTACCTGCGATTCATGCCGGAGAAAACGGCCGCGAACAAGCGATCCTGGTGGGGAGCGGTGCTCGCGGCAGGGCCGGGCTGGGTGATCCTGGGCGCGCTCAAGCAGATCGGTGGCGGTTTACTGGCGTTCCTGGCGCTCGGCGTGATCAGCAAGGCGGAGGCGCTGGAACCGATCGCGCCGTATCTAGAAGCGGTGAAACCGGCGCTCGGGCCGGTCGCGCTGACCTTCGCGGCGTTGTTCGTGGTGGTTTCACAGATCAAGATCAACACGACGAACGCGTACTCCGGCTCGCTGTCGTTCGCGAACTTCTTCTCCCGCGTGCTGCACAAGCATCCCGGCCGGGTCTGGTATGTCCTGGTGAACTGCGGGATCGCGCTGGCACTGATGGAGTTCGGCGCGTTCGGTTTCCTCAACAAGATCCTTGGTTTCTACTCCAACGTCGCGATCGCGTGGATCGGCGCGGTGTGCGCCGACCTCGTCATCGCGAAGCCGCTCGGACTCTCACCGCGCTACATCGAATTCAAGCGCGCGTATCTGCACAAGATCAACCCGGTCGGGTTCGGTTCGATGGTGGTCGCTTCGGCGGTGTCGATCACGGCGTACTTCGGCGCCTTCGGCACGTTCCTCGCGGCGTTCAGCCCGCTGCTGGCGCTCCTGATCGCGATTGTCGGTGTGCCGCTGCTGGCCGTGCTCACCAAGGGCAAGTACTACCTGGCGCGGCCGAACACCGTCAGCGGGCCGGACGCCGACGCACCGGATCTGCAGGCCACGCAGAAATGCCTGGTCTGCGGCGACGACTACGAGCTGCCGGACGTCGCCGACTGCGCGAAGCAGCAGGGGGCGATCTGCTCACTGTGCTGCACGCTCGACAGCACCTGTCACGACATGTGCCAGGAACCCGGCAAGTCACCGGTGATGCTGCCGATGCCTACCGCGCGGGTCGAGTAATCGCGGCGAGCATCAGGCCGCGAAGCTCTTCGGCCACCTGATCGGCCGGGAGTGGCGGGTCGTGGGCCTGCCACTCCCGGAGCAGTCCGGTCGCCGCGCCGACGAGTGCGATCGACGTCAGCCGGAAGTTCCTTCGCGGAGCCAGCCCGCCCTGGGCGGCGTGCTCGGCTTCCGCCTCGATGAAGGCGGCCCACTTGTCAACCCATTCCTGGTGCTGCGCCTCGAGTTCCGCGCTGACGCCGACGGCTTCGACGTAGTTCAGCCGAGGTAGCCGCGGATCGGACGTGACGCTCCCGACGAACGCGCCGAGCAGCTGGAAAATGCGGGTTACCGGGTCGGCGTCCGCCAGTTTCTCCAGCACCGAGACCACGTGCTCCATGGCGAGTGTGTTGATCCGCGCGTGGAGGCTGAGCAGCACCTGTTCCTTGCCCGTGAACTCCTCGTAGAAGTTCCGCGTCGACACCCCGGCCAGTGCGCAGAGTTCGGTGATCTTCGACTGCTGATAGCCACGCGAGGTGAACAGCTCCAGCGCCGCCGTCAACAGCTTTTCGCGGCGTTCCGCCCGGCGTTGTTCGGGTGGGACTCCGCCGTAGCCGCGGGCCACCGTGCCTCCTCCGGGTCAATTTCGGTCATGAAGATTGCCAGATGCTAACAACTGGGCCTACATTGCGGAAATCTGAATTACCACTCTAACCCGGAGGCAACGATGCTTCGCCGAGTGTTGATCCCCTTGCTCGCCGCGGTGACGATCGCGGCGGCGGCACCCGCGGCCGTCGCCGATCCCGCACCGCCTTCCCCCGCGCAGGACCCGTTCTACACAGCGCCGACGTCGTTGGCGGGCGCGCCGGGCGACGTCATCCGGCAACGTGTTGTCGACCTCTACGCCGAGCCGTTTCGCGTGTTCCCGGCGCCGGTCAAGGCCTGGCAGGTCGTCTACCGCTCGACCTCGGCAACCGGCGGGCCGAACGCCGTGTCCGGCACGGTGATCGTGCCGCCGATCCCGTGGACCGGACAGGGTGAACGGCCCATCGTCGCCTACGCGATGGGCACGCAGGGCCTCGCCGACAACTGCGCGCCCTCGTACCACTTGCGCAACGGCGACGAGGTCGAAATCGCCTTCATCGTGCAGGCGATGCTCAAGGGCTGGGCGGTCGCGGTGACCGACTACGAGGGCCTCGGCATGCCGGGCACGCACACCTACGCCGTCGGCCAGTCCGCCGGACGCGCGTTGCTCGACGTCGCCCGCGCGGCTGTTCGAGTTCCGGAGGCGGGGCTCAGCGCGTCTGCGCCGGTGGGGGCCTTCGGTTACTCGCAGGGTGGCCAGGCGGCGGCCTTCGCCGGAGAGTTGCAGGCTGCGTACGCGCCCGAGGTGAAGCTGGCGGGTGTGTCCGAGGGGGGCGTGCCGGCCGATCTGAACCTCGTGGCGAAGAGCAACGACGGCGGGATCGGCTTCGGGCTGGTCGTCGGCGCGGCCACCGGACTGGCGACGGCGTATCCGGAACTGCCGTTCGACGCCATCCTTACCGCAAGGGGAAAGCAACTGGTCGAAACGGCGAAGAACTCCTGCGTGGTTGGTTTGGTCGCGGCAGCGCCGTTCGGCCGCCTCTCGACCCTGACGACCGACCCGGACGTGCTCAACGACCCGCGCTGGAAGGTGCGGCTCGCGGAGAACCAGCTGGGCAACGTCAAGCCAGCGGCGCCGATCTACCTGTACCACGGCACGGCGGACGAGCTGATCCCGTACTCGGGCGCGGTGGCGTTGAAGAACCGCTACTGCGCGGTGGGCGCGAACATCCAGTGGCAGCCCGTGCCACTCGCCGGGCACGTCGTCGGCGTCTCCGTGTGGGGCACGACCGCGTTGAACTGGCTGGGTGACCGCATGGCAGGCAAACCGGCCACCCCCACCTGCTGAGGCCTCCCCAACGTGACCTGCCCTGGCAAGGTACGCGCAGCTGTGAGGGTGGCTCGTGAGCGTTTCGCGGGGTTAG
>JAVXWP010000118.1:0-5740 GCA_032230695.1 Actinomycetota bacterium
TGCTGCTCAAGGAATCCATCGCCGTCACGGCCGCGGCCTGCGTCGAGGGACATCCCAGTACGGCAGCCTGATCCGCGACGAGGGCGAAATCGTGGCCTTCACGGCCTCGCCGCAGAGGGAGCAGGGCGGGTGACGTGGCACACCTCCTACACTCAGTGACCGTGGCCCATCGACCTCTCATCGCCCCGAGCATCCTGTCCGCCGACTTCGCCCGTCTCGGCGAGGAAATCCGCGCTGTCGCGGGAGAGGGTGACGCCCGCGCCGACTGGGTGCACGTCGACGTCATGGACGCCCATTTCGTCCCGAACCTGACGCTGGGCCTGCCGGTCGTCGAGTCGCTCATCAAGTCGACGGACGTGCCGATCGACTGCCATCTGATGATCGAGAACCCGGACCGCTGGGCCATCGGGTACGCCGAGGCGGGCGCGTACAACGTCACTGTGCACGTCGAGGCCGCGAAAGACCCGATAAAGATCGCCAAGGACCTGCGCGCGGCCGGAGCCAAGGCCGGACTGTCGGTCAAGCCGAACACTCCGCTCGAGGCCTATCTCGACGTCCTCAAGCACTACGACACGTTGCTCGTGATGTCGGTCGAGCCGGGCTTCGGTGGCCAGTCGTTCATCGCCGACGTCCTCGAAAAGGTCCGTACGGCACGCCGCCTGGTCGACACCGGGCACCTGAAGCTCCTGGTCGAGATCGACGGCGGCATCAACGCCTCGACGATCGAGCAGGCCGCCGAGGCGGGCGTCGACTGCTTCGTCGCCGGCTCCGCTGTCTACGGCGCGGAGGACCCCGGCAAGGCCGTCGCCGCATTGCGCGCCCAGGCCGCCCACGCGGCAGCACGCTGACCGACGTGGACCACGCGGGAGCCATGCGGCGGGCGATCTCGCTGAGCGAGGCCGCGCGGGGGACCACGAGCCCGAACCCGTCGGTCGGCGCCGTCATCCTCGACGAGCACGGCCGGCTCGCCGGCGAAGGTGTCACGCAGCCGCCGGGCGGCCCGCACGCCGAAATCATGGCTCTGCGGCAGGCGGGGGCACGCGCCCGCGGCGGGATCGCCTTCGTGACGCTGGAACCGTGCGCGCATCACGGCCGGACGCCGCCCTGTGCCGACGCGCTCGTCAAGGCGGGCGTCGCGGGCGTGCGCTTCGCCGTGTCCGATCCGAATCCGGTCGCCTCGGGTGGCGGGGAAATCCTGCGGGCGGCGGGTGTCGACGCGCGGCCGGGGCTGCTGGTGGGCGAGGTCGAGCGCGGGCCGCTGCGCGCGTGGCTGCATTTCACCCGGACCGGCCGCCCGCACGTGACCTGGAAGTACGCGTCGACGCTGGACGGGCGGGTCGCCGCTGCCGACGGGACGAGCCGGTGGATCTCCTCACCCGAGTCACGGGCCGAAGTGCACTCGATCCGGGCGGGTTTGGACGCGATCATGGTTGGGAGCGGCACGGTGCTCGCCGACGATCCCGCGCTCACGGCACGGCTCCCCGACGGGACACTTGCCCGGCGTCAGCCGCTGCGGGTCGTGGTGGGTACCGGGGAGATTCCGGCGACCGCCCGGGTGTTGGATGACAGTGCGGAGACCGTGCGGGTGCGTTCCCACGACCCGGACGAGGTGCTCGCGCTGCTCGCCGGGCGCGGAATCGTTGATGTACTGCTGGAAGGCGGTCCACGGCTCGCGGGTGCGTTCGTCGAAGCCCGCAGAGTGGACAGGATACTGGCGTACCTCGCTCCCGCGCTGCTGGGCGCCGGCCCGATGGCGCTCGGTGACACGGGAGTGTCGACGATCACCGATATACACCGTTGGTCGATCGAAGGGGTCAGCATGAGCGGAGACGACGTGCGGATCTCGGCGGTGCCACTCTCGGTGACGACGTGAGACCCAGTTCAGCGTTCAAGGCGCAGTGTTTAAACGCAAACATGGAGGCAAGGCAGTGTTCACCGGCATAGTCGAGGAGCTTGGCGAGGTCACCGCTGTCGAGCAGGTGCCCAACGCCGCGAGGTTGTCGGTGCACGGCCCGCTGGTCACCAGCGACGCGAAGCACGGCGACTCGATCGCCGTGAGCGGTGTCTGCCTCACGGTCGTGGACGTCTCCGGCTCGGAGTTCACCGTCGACGTCGTGCACGAGACGCTGCGCCGGTCCAGCCTCGCCAAGGTCAACGTCGGCGACAAGGTGAACCTCGAGCGCGCGACGGCCGTCGGCGACAGGCTCGGCGGGCATATCATGCAGGGTCATGTCGACGGCACAGGTGTGTATCTCTCGCGCGACGCGCAGGGACTCACGCAGTTCGCACTCCCACCCGCGCTGGCTCGTTATGTGGTGGAGAAGGGCTCGATCGCGATCGACGGGGTGTCACTGACGGTCGCCGCGATCAGTTCCGACCAGTTCTCGATCGCGCTGATCCCGACCACCCTCGAGGTGACCACACTGGGCCGCAACGAGCCCGGTGACCTCGTCAACATCGAGGTGGACGTGGTCGCGAAGTACGTCGAGAAGCTGGCGATGCCGCATCTGGCGGGTTCGGCGCACAATGTGATTGGCACGGAGGAGCAGGCGTGAGCGAGTCGAAGACAACGGCCAAGACCGACAGTTGGACGTCGTGCGGCGCACAGGCCGGCACCGACGTGATGGAGCGGGCGATCGCGGACATCGCGGCGGGCCGCGCGGTCGTCGTGGTCGACGACGAAGACCGGGAGAACGAAGGCGACCTGATCTTCGCCGCGGAGAAGGCCACGCCTGAGCTGCTGGCCTTCATGGTCCGCTACACCTCGGGCTACGTGTGCGTTTCCCTGACCGAGTCCGAGGCCGACCGGCTCGACCTGCCACCGATGTACCACACGAACCAGGACACTCGCGGCACCGCGTACACCGTCACGGTCGATGCCGCCGCCGGCATCTCCACCGGCATTTCCGCGGCCGACCGGGCCCACACGATCCGTCTGCTCGCCGACCCGAAGTCCCAGGCCAGCGATCTGCGCCGGCCGGGACACGTCGTCCCGCTGCGGGCGAAGGAAGGCGGCGTCCTGCGCCGCCCCGGGCACACCGAAGCCGCTGTCGACCTGGCCCGTCTCGCCGGGATGCACCCCGCCGGTGTCCTCTGCGAGATCGTGTCGCAGAAGGACGAAGGTGACATGGCGCGCCGCGACGAGCTCGAGGTCTTCGCCGCCGACCACGACCTCCGGATCATCACCATCGCCGAGCTGATCGCTTACCGGCGGCGGACGGAGAAGCAGGTCGAACGGGTCGCCGAGGCGCGCATCCCGCTGTCGCAGGGCACTTTCCGCGCGGTCGGCTACGACAGCTTGCTGGACGGCATCGAGCACCTCGCGTTCGTCTACGGCGAGATCGGTGACGGCGAGGACATCCTGGTGCGCGTGCACTCGGAATGCCTGACCGGTGACGTGTTCGGCTCGCTGCGCTGCGACTGCGGCCCGCAGCTGGACGCGGCGCTGACGGCTGTCGCCGAAGAAGGCCGCGGCGTGGTGCTCTACATGCGCGGGCACGAAGGCCGTGGCATCGGCCTGCTCCACAAGCTGCAGGCCTACCAGCTGCAGGACACCGGCGCCGACACGGTGGACGCGAACCTCGCGCTCGGCATGCCCGCCGACGCGCGCGACTACGGCACCGGCGCGCAGATCCTCTGCGACCTCGGCATCCACTCGATGCGGCTGCTCACGAACAACCCCGCCAAGCGCGTCGGACTCGAGGGCTACGGCCTGCGCGTGAGCGGCCGCGTCGCGCTGCCGATCTCGCCGAACCCGGAGAACCTGCGGTACCTGCGCACCAAGCGCGATCGCATGGGCCACGACCTGGCGCAGCTGGAGCACTACGAGAACGCCGCCGCCGAGGCGGACGAGTCGAAGAACGGTGGTGGCACGCTGTGAGTGGCGAAGGGCGGCCTGAGGTCGAACTCGACCTGTCCGATTGCGCGAGCCTCAGGCTGGCGATCGTGGTCACCCGGTGGCACCCGAAGATCACCGACAGCCTCCTGGAGCGGGCTTTGGTGGCCGCGCGCGAGGCGAAGCTCGAAGAGGACCCGACGGTGGTCCGTGTCGCGGGCGCGATCGAACTACCGGTCGTGGTCCAGGCGCTGGCCCGCAACCATGATGCCGTGGTGGCGCTGGGCGTGGTGATCCGCGGCGGGACCCCGCATTTCGAGTACGTCTGCGACGCCGTCACCGCCGGGCTCACCCGCGTCGCGCTCGACGAGTCGAAGCCCGTCGGCAACGGTGTGCTCACCTGCGACACCGAGCAGCAAGCCTTGGACCGCGCCGGACTTCCGGGGTCCAAAGAGGACAAAGGACATGAGGCGACTGTCGCCGCGCTGGACACGGCACATGTGCTGCGCAGCCTTCGCCAGCCGTGGACCGAACGGGGTTTCGTGTGAGTGCGATGGTCGAAGAACAGTTGGTGATCCGCCCGCGCCGGGCGGCATGGATGTCCGGGGTGCTGGCGGTGTTCCTGGTGGTGGTGTTCACCGTCGTCGGGATCCTGCTGCGCAACTCCAATACGGGCGCGATCTTCCAGGCGTCCGACCAGATCGCGATGATCGGGGTCGGCATCCTGCTGGCCGGGGCGACACTGTTGTTCGCGATGCCGCGGGTCCGTGCGGACACCAAGGGCATCGAGGTGCGCAACGTGCTGCTCAGTCGCCGGTTCGCCTGGAGCGATGTGCTTTCGGTGACGTTCCCGGACGGCGCCTCCTGGGCGCGGCTCGAACTCCCCGACGACGAGTACTACTCGATCATGGCCGTCCAAGCCGTCGACCGCCAACGCGCCGTCGAGGCCGTCCGCGCCCTGCGCCGCCTGCACCACGCCGCCTGGACCTAGCCCAAACTTCCGAATATGTCGACATGTTCCGTTAGGCTCGCTAACGGAACATGTCGACATATTCGGAAGTTGATCAAGTCAGGTCGACGACGACGGGGGCGTGGTCCGAGCCGCCCTTGCCCTTGCGCTCCTCACGGTCCACATAGGAATCCGTGACCGCGCCGGCGAACTTTTCGTTGCCGTACACCAGGTCGATACGCATGCCGTTGTTCTTCGGGAACGCGAGCTGCCGGTAGTCCCAGTAGGTGAACGGGACGTCGTAGCGCAACGCCCGCGGCACGACGTCGACGAGCCCGGCGTCCCGCAGCGTCGCGAGTGCCTTGCGCTCGGGTTCGGTGACGTGGGTCGACTCGGTGAACAGCGTGATGTCCCAGACGTCGGCGTCGGTCGGGGCGATGTTGAAATCGCCGAGCACCGCGAACGGCCTGTCGGCCGCCGTCTCCGCGATCACCGTGCCGCGCAACGCTTCCAGCCACTCCAGCTTGTACGCGTAGTGCGTGTGGCCGACTTCGCGGCCGTTCGGCACGTACACCGACCAGACCCGGACGCCGCCACAGGTCGCGCCGATCGCGCGCGGCTCGGCGGCGTCCTCGTAACGTGGCTCGCCGAGAAGCCCTCTGGTCACGTCCTCGATACCGGCCTTCGACAGGATCGCGACGCCGTTCCAGCGCCCGAGCCCGTACGCGGCGACCTCGTAGCCGAGCGCCTGTACCTCTTCGTAGGGGAACTTCTCCGTGGTGCACTTCAGTTCCTGCAAGCAGAGTACGTCCGGCTTCGCCGTCTCGAGCCAGGCGAGCAGCCGAGGCAGTCGGGCGCCGACGGAGTTCACGTTCCAGGTGGCGATACGCATTCACCGAGGATCGCACAGACCTCTGACAGGTTCCCCGGCTCGTGAGTGTTTAGCGGGGGTGTAA
>JAVXWP010000122.1:0-11868 GCA_032230695.1 Actinomycetota bacterium
CGCTGCGTTGTCGAACAACCAGGTACAACAGAGGTACCTGGTTGTCCTCCGGTCATGACCCCTGCAAGACGATGCATCCACCTGAATCCCCAGCAAATCGTAAGGAAGCAGGATTACACAACACTAGCCGTGGCAGATCCGATCGGGGCACGATGACCACGTGGACCTGAACACCTTCCTGGCCGAAGCCGAGGAACTGCTCGCCATCCCGTCGACGGCCGACCGGCCCGAAAACCTGCACCGCGCCTTGGAATTCATGCTCCGCGGCCTCGGTCCCGGCTTCACCGTCGAACGCTTCGAGTCTCACGGAAAGCCGAGCGCACTGGTATATCCGGACGTGACGCGCCCACATTTCCGCATCATCCTCAACGCCCATCTCGATGTCGTGCCCGCTCCGGCGGAGCTGTTCCACCCACGCCGGGAAGGCACCCGGCTGTTCGCCAGAGGCGCCCAGGATATGAAGATCTCCGCGCTGGTACAGGCCAAGGTCTTCCGGGAGCGGGCGAGCGCCCTGCCTTACCCGATCGCGCTGCAATTGGTCACCGACGAGGAAGTCGGCGGGCGGGACGGGACGCGGCACCAGATCGAGCGCGGGGTGCGCGGCGATTTCGTCGTCATCGGCGAGCACAGCGGGCTGCGGATCGTCGTCGAGTCCAAGGGGCTGCTCACCGCTTCGGTGCGGGCCACCGGGCGAGGAGGCCACAGCGCTTATCCGTGGCTCGGCGAAAACGCGCTGCTCACCCTGATGGGAAGCATCGACAACCTGATGACCGCATACCCTCCCGTTACCGAGGAGGCTTGGCGCACCACGATCAACCTCGCCAAGATCGAAACCACCAACCAGGCCCTCAACCAGATCCCGGCCGACGCGACAGCGTGGCTCGACATCCGCTATCCGCCGGAGGACAACGACTTCAACGGCAGGACGGCCGACGAAATCACGAAGCATCTGGCCGCGAACTGCCTCCCGGGGACCACGGTCACCGTCAGCCATGTCGATCCGCCCCATCGGGCCGACCGAGCGAGCCCCTCGGTGGCGAAACTTCGGCAGGCCGCCCGGAACCAGGGCTATCCGGCGGATTTCCTGCGCAAGCACGGTGCCGCCGACAGCCGCTTCTACTACCAGCACGGGATCGACGCCGTCATCTTCGGCATCGGCGGCGACGGCCAACACGGCCCCGCCGAATACGCCGACATCACCACAATCGAGCCGTACTACCGGGCACTCACCGAGTTCATCGGCTGATATCAGCGGCTGGTAAACACCGCCGGCTCGTCGGAACGCTGCGATGGGGTCCTTGAGGGACTCTGAGTCCCTCAAGGACCCCATCACTACCTGGGACGCGGTGACACCGGTTCAGTCTCCTCGTTGAGGCTGTGGGGCAGGACATGGGATGTCCCACGTCTGACGTCCGACAACCTAGAAGCCGGCGTGCCCGCACATCAAGAGGGCGAGGCCGTGTCCGGTCAGTCACGTTCGCGGGCAGCGTCACAGGACACGCCCTAGGCTCGGAATCAGCTGTCCCCAGGAGAAGGAAGCACTCATGACCACCGATCACGCCGCACCGGACACGGAATTCGTTCGTGACCAGCGGTATCTCACCACCCGCATCACCGCCGACGGCCGGGACGGCTATCCGGTCGAGCCCGGCCGCTACCGGCTGGTCATCAGCCGGGCGTGCCCATGGGCGAACCGCGCGGCGATCGTGCGACGGCTTCTCGGCCTCGAATCGGTGTTGTCCATGGGCATCTGCGGGCCCACCCACGACTCGCGCAGCTGGACCTTCGACCTCGACCCGGATGGCCGCGATCCCGTCCTGGGCATCGAGCGGCTCCAGCAGGCCTTTTTCGCCAGGGACCCGAACTATCCGCTCGGCATCACCGTGCCCGCCATCGTCGACATCCCCACCGGCAAGGTCGTCACCAACGACTTCAACCAGATCACCCTCGACCTGTCCACCCAATGGCGCGAACACCACCGGCCCGGCGCCCCCGACCTCTATCCCGAACAGCGGCGCGACGAGATCGACAAGATCAGCGCCGAGGTCTTCGCCGACGTCAACAACGCGGTCTACCAAGCCGGGTTCGCCGGCAGCCAGCAGGCCTACGAGCGGGCGTATCACAAACTTTTCGCCCGGCTCGACGTGCTTTCCGAGCACCTTGCCACGCGCCGCTACCTGGTCGGGGACACCATCACCGAAGCCGACATCAGGCTGTTCACCACACTGGTCCGCTTCGACGCCGTCTACCACGGCCACTTCAAGTGCAACCGCACCAAGCTCGCGGAGATGCCCGTGCTGTGGGCCTACACCCGGGATCTCTTCCAGACCCCGGGTTTCGGGGACACCACCGACTTCGCCCAGATCAAGGAGCACTACTACGTCGTGCACCGCGACCTGAACCCCAGCGGCATCATCCCGGCGGGCCCGGATCCGTCCGGCTGGGTCACCCCACATCACCGTGAGGAACTCGGGGGCCGCCCGTTCGGCGACGGCACCCCGCCCGGCCCCGTCTCCCCCGCGGAGGCCATCGCGTAACGCGACCTGGCCGGGTCGAGCCTCTCACCACGCGAAGAACGCGCTCCGAATGGCGTTCCGCCAACTCAGAAGTTGTCGCCGCCGACGAACCGGTGTTCGAGGGTGTCAGCAGCACTGGCGACCAGGTGGAGCGGATCATCCAACTCGTTGTACTGCAGGTTCCGCAGCGGCAGCGAGTGCCTCAACACGAGCCAGTCCCCCATGATCACCGCCCCGCCGACCACTGTGGTCAGGCCCATCTCCTCGAGCACGGCGTTCAGGTCCACGTCGGCGACGCGGGCGAACGGGGTGGCGACCTGCACCCAGTCCTCTTCCTTGTCGAGCTCTTCGCGGGCCAAGATCATCACCTGGGTGCGTCCCTCGATGATGCTGTCTTCGTCCTGGTCGCCGAGCCGGTACAGGATCCTGATCTCGTTCTCGTCGCCCCGCATCACCTCGTAGCGGAGCCTGACGTACCGCACCAGGTCATTCCACGTTGCCACTCGGTTTCCCTTCGATCGCCGGACGTACCCGCCGGGCCTGAGACTAGGGGAGAACGATACCCAGTCCACCGGACCGACGGTCGCAACCGACCCTCGAACTCCACTCAGTTGACGTGTCACCAAAGGGCTGTATTGTGGACGTATCAACAAAGGAGTTCCCTTTGACCGACGCCACGATCTCTCCCGCGACCCAGCCGATCCGCCTGGGCCTGAACACCTTCGGCGACGTCACCGCCGACGCGCAGGGGAAACCCCTTTCCCAGGCGCAGAGCATCCGCAACATCGTCGACGAAGCCGTGCTCGCGGATCAGGTCGGCCTCGACTACTTCGGGATCGGCGAACACCACACCGAAGACTTCCCGCTCTCGGCGCCGGACGTCGTGCTCGGCGCGATCGCCTCCCGTACCTCCCGCATCCACCTCGGTTCGGCCGTGACCGTGCTCAGCTCCGACGATCCGGTGCGGGTGTTCCAGCGCTACTCCACGCTCGACGCGGTCTCCAACGGCCGCGCCGAAGTCATCCTGGGACGCGGCTCCAGCACGGAGTCGTTCCCGCTCTTCGGCTTCGACCTGGCCGACTACAACGAGCTCTTCGAAGAGAAGGTCGAGCTGTTCGCCGAGCTGCTCAAGGAGAAGCCGGTCACCTGGTCGGGCAGCACACGAGCCGCGCTCACCAATCAGGAGGTCCTCCCCCGGACCGAATCGGGCCCGATTCCGACCTGGATCGGCGTCGGTGGCAGCCCGGAATCGGTCATCCGCACCGCCCGGCACGGGATGTCCCTGATGCTCGCCATCATCGGCGGATCGGCCGCGCGGTTCGCTCCCTTCGCCGACCTCTTCCGCGAGGCTCTCCATCAGCTCGAAATGCCGCCGCGGCCGATCGGTGTCCACTCACCGGGTCACGTCGCGGACACCGACGAAGAGGCTCAGGAACAATTCTGGCCGCACTACCTCGACGTCTTCGGCCGTATCGGCAGGCAACGCGGCTTCCCGGCGCCCACAAGGGAATCCTTTGAGCTGGAGATCGGCCCGCATGGCGCGTTGTACGTCGGCTCGCCGGAAACCGTGGCGAAGAAGATCGTCGCGACGCTCGAGGTGCTCGGCGCGACCCGGTTCGACCTGAAATACGCCATGGGCGGCCTGAACCACGAACTGCTGCTGCGGAACATCGAGCTGTACGGCACCCGAGTGGCTCCAGCCGTCCGCGAGATGCTCGCCTAAAGTGACCTGATGTGCCCCGCGGAGAAGCGGGTCAGCATGTCCTGGGCCCTCGCCTCGGTCGCCGCGAGACCGGCGTCGGCGCACAATGTTGCGGCTTGGTGGCACAGGTCTGCCGCCTCGCCGAGCTGCCCGAGACCGGCGTGCGCGCCGGCCAGCACCAGCAGGCACCGCGCCTCGATCGTCCGCAGGCCACCTTTCCGGGCCAGTGACAGCGATTCGTTGCCGGTGCGCAGTGCCTCGTGATGCTCGCGCCGCATCGCGTGGATGCCGGCCATCCCGCACAGTGATTCCGCCACATGCCAAGGGGAGCCCCAGTTCCGCGCGACCTCCACCGCCTCCAACTGATGCTCCGTGGCCGGCTCGACCAGCCCCAGCGCGGCTTCGGCCCTCGCCAGCGCGTTCAGCGCGCCGACTTCGGTCTCCCGGTTCTGCTCCCGCCGCGCGAGTTCCAGCGCGAGCGTGGCGTGCTCCCGCCCCCGCGAGAAGTCGCCCGTGTCCACATCCAGCAGGCTGAGCCCGCTCAACGCCGACGCCTCGCCGTAGAGGTACGAGAGCTCGTGGTGCAGAACCAGCGCCCGGGAGAAGGAATCCCGCGCCGCGTCCATCTCACCGGTCAGCCGCTGGATCAGACCAAGGCCGACCAGCGCGACGGCTTCGCCGAGCCGGAATCCTTCCTCGACGCTGATGTCGTATGCGCGGCTCAGGCACGCCAGGGCGTCGTCGAGCTTGCACAGCTGCCGGTAGACCGACCCGAGGTTGTTCAGCACCTTCATCTCGCCGATGCGGGAGCCCAGCGTCCGCTGCAGTTCGAGCGATCGCATGAGCTGCTCACCGGCGTCCTCGAAGCGTCCCGCGACCCGCAGCGCGATGCCGAAGGTGTTCAACGCGGCCGCTTCCCCTTCGGGCCAGTTGACCCGCTTGAACACCCGCAATGCCTCGGTCAGCCACTCGACGGCCTGCTCGTGCCGTTCCAGGTGGATGAACGCCAAGCCGACGCTCTGGAGCACGACCGCCTCGACGAGCGGTTCATCATGGCGGCGCGCGGCCCCGAGGACGGTGGACGCCAGATCGACCCATTCGACGCGTCGCCCGCGATGGTAGAAAGGCCCTCGCACGGCGTCGGCGAGGTACCACGCCTGGGGATAAGGACCGTGCACCACGGCTTGTCGGACGACGGCGATCATGTTCTCGTGTTCGGCGTCGACCCAGGCCGCCGCCTCGGCGGAGTCGGAGAAGGTCACCGGCCGCCCCGCCACGAAGGCCCGATCCCGGGGAATCTGGGGGTTGTGGCGGCGGCCGAAGATCTCGTCGGCCGAATCGGCCGCGGACAGGTGCGACTCGACGAGCCGCATCCAGGCCTGCGCCCGCGCGTCCGGGCTCTCGTCGGTGCCGACACACCGCAACGCGTAATCGCGCACCAGGTCGTGGAGCCGGAAGCGGCCGGCGACGGGCTGCTCGACCAGATGCGCCGCGGCCAGTCTCTGGAGCCGGCGGGTGACGTCCGCGAGCGGGTCACCCGCGAGCGCGGCGGCGCTCGCGGGGGTGAAGTCCGGGCCCACCATCAACCCGAGCAGGCGGAACAGCCGTTTCAGCTCCGGGGCGAGCGTTTCGTAGGAGACGGCGAAAGCCCTGGTCACCGCGCTCTCGTCGGCGCCGTCGACGGTCAGCATCGCGAGCGGGCCACCCTTGGCGAGCTCGGCGGCCATGTCCGCGATCCGGGGTTCGAGGCTGGTGCTGATGTTGGCTGCCGCGATCCGCAACGCCAGGGGCAGGTGTCCGCACAGCCGGGCCAGTTCGTCGGCGGCCTCGGCTTCGGCATCGACCCGGGTCGCGCCGAGTACCCCGGTCAGCAGCGCGCGGGAGTCCTCGAGCGGCAGCACGGGCAGCGGAAGCGACCGCGCGCCGGTCTCGGCGACGAGGTCGCCGAGCCGGTTGCGGCTGGTCACCAGCACGGTGCCGGTCGGCGGCAGCAAGGGCAGCACCTGGCTCGCGTCCCGCGCGTTGTCCAGCACCAACAGGACGCGCTTGTCGGCCAGCGCCGACCGGTAGAGCCCGGCCTGCTCGTCGACCTCGGTCGGGATGCCTTGCGGATCCGCGCCCAGCGCCCGCAGGAGCTGGGCCAGCGCCACGGCCGGTTCCATCGGCTCGCGGTCGGCGTCGAACCCGCGAAGGTTCACGTAGAGCTGGCCGTCGGGGAAATGCTCGCGGACCCCATGTGCCCAATGCAGCGCCAGCGCCGTCTTGCCGACCCCGGCGATGCCGTTGAGCACCCAGATGTCGGACATCGGGGAACCGGAACCGAGGGTGACGGCGAGTTGCGCGTCCAGGAGCGCCAGCTTTTCGGCACGACCGGCGAAACCCCGGACGTCACGAGGAAGCTCGGCAGGCCTGATCGCGCCCCTGGCGGCCTGCGCGGGAGCGGCGGCTTCCGGAATCACGGCGGCAAGTGACGGCGGCCCTGCCCTGTCTTCGACGGGCTGATCACCGCCTTTGAGCACGCGAAGATGTAGTTCCCGAAGGGCCTTTCCCGGCTCCACGCCCAGTTCGGTGTCGAGTCTTTCGCGGGCCTCCGAGTACACCTCCAGTGCCTCGGATGCCCGCCCGGACCGGTGCAGCGCCACCATCAGCTGCGCCTGCAGCCGTTCCCCGAACGGGTACTGCTCGCTCAGCCGGCGCAGTTCGCCGATCACCTGCGCATACCGTCCCGAGGCGAACTCGGCCTCGAACAACGCCTCGAACGCGGCCATCCGCTGCTCTTCCAGCATCTGTGCCTCGCGCCGGACGAGTGCGTCGGTGACCCCGCCGAGCGGCGGCCCCTGCCACAACGCAAGAGCCTCGCGAAGCCGCGCGACTCCGCCTGCGGGGTTTCCTTCGTCCAGCATTGTCCTCGCGGCCACGGCCGCCGCCTCGAAGACCTGGGTGTCGAGCTCGCCGGTTCGCACGTCGATGAGATAACCGGGCTCGCTGCGCACGATCACCGATCGGCCCAGCAGTTTCCGCAGCTCCCACACCCGGACCTGCAGCTGCCCGCGGGCGCTGGCCGGCGGGTCGTTCTCCCAGAGCAGGTCGGTCAGGAGTTCCTCCGACACCACGCGGTTCGCGTTGAGCAGCAGCGCCGCCAGTACGGTGCGCTGTTTCGGGCCGCCGAGCCGGACCGGGCCGCTTTCACCACGCGCGGTGACCGGCCCCAGCAACCGGTAGCGGAGCTCGCTGGAGGTCGAGCGGGCGAAGCCGTGATCGGAACTGTCATGGAGGGAGGCGCCCGGCATGTGCCCATCCTGCCAGCGTCACCTCGATCCCGGACATGGATCGCTCGTTTCCGCGTCGCGCGTCGCTGGGCGGTGCCGAAGGAAAGTAGGATCATGGCCGGGGAAACATCTGGAGGTCGCGGGATGAAACGAACGTATCGGGCGCAGGTCGGCGAGGAGAACGCCCATGTACTGGCGACCGAGAGCCGGACCCATTGGCTCGCCCCGGAATACCGGCCGATGGACGTCGGTGACGGCTGGATCCAGCTGAGCGAGAGTGCCCTCGGCGCGTCTCGCGAACTGGGTGAAGAAGAGGACGGCGCCATCACCGACGACGCCGACGGCCTCCGCATCTGGGTCGGCGACGACGCCTACGACCTGAACCCTGCCGACTCCTGAACCGTATGTCGGCGCTTACCCCCGCTCCCCACGCGTGGTCAGCGGTGGGTGAGGACGGCGTCGATCTCGGCTTTCGGGCGGGTGCCGACGAATGCCTTGACAGGTTCGCCGTCGCGGAACAGCAGCAGGGTCGGCAGTGACATCACCTGGTAGGCCCGCATCGTCTCCGCGTTCTCGTCGGTGTTGAGCTTGCGGATGGCGAGCGAATCGGCCCGCTCGACGGCGATCTCGGCCAGCACCGGCGCAATCATGCGGCACGGCGGGCACCAGGTAGCCCAAAAGTCGACCAGCACGGGCTTGCCGTGCTGGAGCACCTCCTGGTCGAAAGTCGCGTCGGTGACCGCGGTGACTTCACCGGACACAGTGGTTTCCATGAACGAACTCCTCAACGTCGAATGTGGTGGACAGCGCTCACGACACAGGGATCCGCGATGTAGGAAGGGATCTCCTGCCGGCCCAAGGCTTCGGTCAGCTTGTCGTGCAGGTCGGCCCGCACCGCGCCGAGCCGGGTCAGGAAGGCGTCGACCTCCGCGAGTTTGCGCCGGTACATCTCGATCGAGTCGCCACAGGAATCCCCCGTCTCGTGGCCCGACCGCAGGCATTCCACGAACGGCCTGGTGTCGTCCAGGCTCATGCCGACCGTCTGCAGTGTCTGGATCTCGGTGACCAGCCGGAGGTCGTCTTCGTCGTACTCCCGGTACCCGTTGGCCGAACGATGCGCCGTGAGCAACCCCTGTGCTTCATAGAACCGCAGCGCCCGAGTCGTCGTCCCGGTCCGCCGCGCGAGCTCTCCGATCCGCATGATCGAAGCGTAAACCTTGACGTCGACGTCGACGTCAACGCAAATTCACTCTGAGTCCCTCAAGGACCCCTTCACAGCGTTCCGATTGACGCGCCACGCGACGTGGGCAAGCGCAGATCCTCGGACGAAGGGTCGTCCAAGCGGACCTGGCGCAGGGCGAACTCACGGAGCAGCCGGTGGAGCCGGAACCGGCCGTTGCCCAGGTCCTCGACGAGGTTCGCCGCGGCGAGGCGGCAGAGCCGGAGCAGCACGCCGTCCACCGGGGTGCCCGTCGCCTCGGCGGCTGCCCGGGTGGTGAATGCGCCTTCCGGTACGGATCCGAGCAGCCGGAACAGCTTGCGCTGCGCCGGGGCGAGCGCCCGGTAGGACGCCACGAACGCCTGGGTGAGCGCGCTTTCCGTGGTGCCGTCGAGGGTCAGTCCCCTCAGCACGCCGTGGCGCGACAGTTCCGCGGTCAGCCCGGCGATCCCGGGTTCCGGGTTCGCGGCGAGTTTCACCGCCGCGATCCGCAGTGCCAGCGGCAGCTGCCCGCACAGCCTGGCGAGTTCGTCGGTGGCGGCGAGCTCAGCCGCCACCGCCCCGGCGCCGAGCAAGGCCACGAGAAGTGCGCGGGAATCGTCGGCGGGCAGCACATCGAGGCGCAGTGAGCGCGCGCCCGTCGACACCATCAGGTCGCCGAGCCGGTTGCGACTCGTGACCAGCACCGTGCCCGTGGGCGGCAGCAACGGCCATACCTGCTCGGCGTCACGCGCGTTGTCGAGGATCAGCAGCACGCGCCGATCCGCCAGCAAGGACCGATACAGCCCGGCCTGTTCGTCGAGCTCCCCGGGAATCCGCTGCGGCTCCACACCCAGCAAACGCAGCAGCTGGGCGAGCGCGGTGGCCGAAGTCATCGGATCGCGGTCGGCCTCGAAGCCGCGGAGGTCGACGTAGAGCTGGCCGTCGGGGAACTGGTCGCTCACCCGGCGCGCCCACTCCACCGCCAAAGCGGTCTTGCCCACTCCGGCGATCCCGCTGACCACCCAGATGTCGGCGGACGGCTCGCCGGAGTCCGTGCGCAGCTGGTCGTCCAGGAGTTCCAACACCCGCGTGCGCCCGGCGAAATCACGCACGGCGGCGGGCAGCGAGGGCGGCCGCGGCGATCCGGCGTGGAGCGGGATGTCCACGGACCCGCCGACCTCACCCCGCAGGATCGCGGCGTGCAGCTCCCTCAGCGCCTTACCCGGTTCGATTCCCAGTTCCACCGAGAACCGGCGCCGGGTCTCCGCGTAGACGTCGAGCGCATCGGAGACACGTCCGGATCGGCTCAACGCGGTCATCAGCTGCGCTGCCAGCCGCTCCCGGAACGGGCACTCCTCGGCGGCCCGGCGCAGCTCGCCGATCAAATGGGCACATCGCCCGGTAGCGATCTCCGCCTCGAACAACTCCTCCTGCGTGGTCATGCGCAGCTCTTGGAGCACCGGTCCCTCGCGCCGGGTGAGCACCTCGGTCACCCCGCCCAATCCGCTGCCCTGCCACATATCCATTGCCTCGCGAAGCCGTTCGATGCCCGGCCTGGTCCGCCCGGCCACCAGTTCGGCTCTGGCGTCGGCGGCGACGTCGCGGAACGAGTCCAGGTCGAGCTCCCCCGGGTGGACCTCGATGCGATAGCCGGACGAGCCGCGGACGATCACCTCACGGCCGAGCAGCTTCCGTAGTTCGAAGATCCGCAGCTGTAGCTGCCCGCGCGCGCTCGACGGCGGCCCGTCCTCCCAGAGCAGGTCGATCAGCTGCTCCTCGGACACCGCCCGGTTCGCGTTCAGCAACAGGGCGGCCAGTACAGTGCGCTGCTTGGTACCACCCAGGCGCACCGGACCGGCGCCGGTTTCCGCCGAAACCGGACCGAGCAGCCGGTAGCGCGGACCCGGATGAGAGATGACCACTTCGCGAACCTGCCAGCGCCGGTACGGAAGCGTCAACATGATCACGAACGTTTCGGATGGAGCCGAAACGTTCGAATCGGTGCTATGTGTCACTGTCTCGGTCAGATCGGCGGGCGGTTAACATTCTTCATTGACGTTTGCGGACACGGGGGCGGTGCCGGTGCTGAAGATTCACTTCACCGAAAAGGACCTGGCGCGAATCAAGATAGCCGCGACCGCCGACCCGATGTGGGAAGTGGTGACGAGCGCGTACCGCCTCCGGCGCCCGGAGGGCAGCAGGATCTACGGCGAATGGCGTAACGAGTCCCGCGGCCTCATCCCCGCGACCGGAAAAGCGCTGATGGACGTCATCCCGGCCTATGGCTACTGCCCGGACTTCCTGACGCCCGCGGATTCGCCGACGGACATCCACGACAGTGCCTCCGCGCTGGCACGGACACCGGAAGCCGAACTCCGGCGGGATCTCGGGGAATTCGCGGTGCAGGGAAACCGTATTCCGCCGTGGCTCCGCCGAATGGCCGATGGGGAAAGCAGTGTTTTGCGCGGCCTCGGCACGGCCGCGCAGGAGTATTTCCGGCAATGCCTCGCGCCGCATTGGAGTCACGTCACGCGGACGGTTGCGAAGGACAGGGCACTGCGCGCCGAAGCGCTGCTCTCCGGCGGACTGGACCTCCTGCTCTCGACGTTGCACAAGTCCGTGCGGTGGCGGGCGCCGGTGCTCGAAGTGGATTTCCCGGTCGACCAGGACCTCCACCTCAACGGCCGGGGCCTGCGGCTCATCCCCTCCTTCTTCTGCCACGGAATGCCGACGACGTACAAGAACCCCGGCCTGTCTCCCGTGCTCGTCTACTCGATCGACCACCAGGGCCCGCTGAACACCGGCGGCCGGGATCTCGGCGCGCTGTCCGCGTTGCTCGGCGAGACTCGGTCGCGAGTGCTCGAAACCGTCGCCAGGGGCGACTGCAACACCAGTCAGCTCGCCGACCGGACCAGCACTTCCTTGGCGACGGCGAGCCAGCACGCCTCGATCCTTCGCAACGCCGGTCTGATCGCCAGCCACAAGATCGGCAAGTCGATGGTGCATGTCGCGACCGAGCTGGGTTTGGCGCTGCTCACTCCCCAGGTCCGTTACTAGTGTTGTGTAATCCTGCTTCCTTACGATTTGCTGGGGATTCAGGTGGATGCATCGTCTTGCAGGGGTCATGACCGGAGGACAACCAGGTACCTCTGTTGTACCTGGTTGTTCGACAACGCAGCG
>JAVXWP010000156.1:0-2646 GCA_032230695.1 Actinomycetota bacterium
GTCGAAGGCGGTGCTGCCGCCGTCACGCCGTACGACGGTCAGCTGGGGTGCCGACTGACCGGGTACGCCGGTGGTCGGTTGAGATGTGTTCGGCTGGGAAGGCGAAACGATGGTCACAAGCGCTCTCTCCACGCGAGTCTTGACGACCGGGACCAAGGGAGTGGCGCGCATGACGGGACAGCACTGACCAAGGACCCGGGTGCTTGGACGGCCTGGTTCGGCCGGCGCCCACTGGTCCCTGCTCTTCTGTCACGCCCTGCGGCCCGCCCTCGAGGCCTCGGACAGCGTGCACCGGCGGTACACGCACCGGCGGCAGGTATTCGGGCTCACGGGGTCACGTTCCCCGCTTACCGCTGCGGGGCAGCCCCGGATTTCCACCGGATTCCCCTGTCGACCAGTAGTAGGGACCTTAACCCCAGCACCCCTACATCTAGTGCTGCGACGCGCCGCGTGTCGCACATCTTGTGGAAAAGATCTCGTCGCGGTGTCGTGTCAAGATTGGCCCAACGGCTCCGACCCAGTGCTGAGAGTCGCCAGCGAGGCGGCGGTCACGCCCTGGGAGGAACTGGTATGAGCGATCTGCAGGAGCAAGTTCAAGCTGTCATCGACGGCCTGGTCGAGTCGGGTGCCGAGAACGGGATCCAGGCCGCGGTCTACCACCGCGGTAAGCCGATCGTGGACGCGGTCGCCGGCACGGCCGGACCCTCAGTCGGTGCAGGTGAGGCCGGACCGTCGGTCGGTGCAGGGGAGGCCGATGCCTCTGCTCCGCGGATGGTTGCGTCGGACACGCTGTTCTACGCGGCCTCTGCGGTCAAGGGTGTCGCGGCGACAGTCGTGCACGTGCTGGTCGAGCAAGGTGTCTTCGGCTACGACACTTCGGTGGCCGAGGTATGGCCCGAGTTCGGTGCCCATGGCAAGGAGACGGCCACCGTCCGGCACGTTCTGACCCACTCGGCCGGAGTGCCGGCGGTGCCGGCTGATCTGACGTTGGATCAGCTGTGCGACTGGGACGGGATGTGCTCCTTGATTGCCGGCTTCGAGCCGTGGTGGAAGCCGGGGGAGCGGGTCGGCTACCACGCTGTCACTTTCGGCTTCCTCGTCGGCGAGATCATCCGGCGGGCGACCGGGAAGCCGATCTCGCAGGTACTGGCTGAGGGGATCGGTGCGCGACTGGGAGTCGCCGATGAGCTGTTCTTCGGCGTACCGGCGGAGGCGCTGGATCGGGTGGCGCACTTCGAGGACGATCCGGAGGGAACGGCGGTGTTTGCTTCGCTGCCGCCGGACTTCCCGTTGTTCAAGGCGGCGCCGCTGCACTTGTTCCCCAATGCTGCTTATGCCAACAATCCCGGGCTGATCAGCTCCGATGTCCCGGCCGGGGGGATCGTGACCGCGCGAGCGATGGCCCGGATGTACGCCGCTCTCCTCGACGAGGTGGACGGGGTGCGGCTGGTGAGTCCGACGCGGTTG
The DNA here is from genome assembly GCA_032230695.1 of Actinomycetota bacterium. Taxonomy (GTDB): domain Bacteria; phylum Actinomycetota; class Actinomycetes; order Mycobacteriales; family Pseudonocardiaceae; genus Amycolatopsis. The sequence goes on from JAVXWP010000156.1 coordinate 1,468, forward strand.
CGGGAGATCTCGAGCATCGCTACTTCTGGCGATGACGAGATGACGGGCGGCCCAGCGCAGTACGGACTCGGCTACACGGTCGGGCAGCTCGGCGGCCGGCCGGTTCCGAAGACCGTCTTCGGTCACGTCGGGGTCGGCGGTGGGGCCGCCTACGCGGACACAGCCACCGGGATCTCGGTCGCGGTCACCAAGAACCGCTTCAACCCCGTCGAAATGAACGCCTTCGACGCAGTCTGGGACCTGGCCACCAGAGTCCTCTCCTGAGCGGTGGTTTGGAGATGCGGACCCTGGCGGCCAGGCGTCTGGCCTACCGGACCGACCCGCGCGCCTCAGGCGGGTCGGCCCGGCATATCACCCCATGGTTGGTCCGGCGCCTGACCAGGGCGTTCGGGCCGGGGTGGGATCGGAGGTGCCAGCCTGTCCGGCGGGCGTCGGATCGGAAGTGCCGGCCTGTCCGGCGGGGGTGGGAAGGGGCGTCAGGCGGCGAGGGCGTGGAGGTCTTGCAGCGTCATGATCTCGGAGCCGTGGTGGATCAGTTCCCGGTTGAGGCGTAGGACGACGTGGCCGAAGGGTTCGGCGGCATCGAGCTCGGTCGCCTGGCTGAGGCCGACCGTCATCGCCTGCTCCTCGTCGAGCTCCGCGATCGAGTCCTGCCAGGCGTCGACCCAGTGCCCGAGCCACGCCACCGCATCCTGCGCGTTGCCGTGCAGGGTGATGTCGGCGCGCCCTTGTTTGCTGGCGCCGAAGGTCCACTCCCAACGCTCGAAGAACGTCTCGGTCAGATGGGCGATCAGCCAGGCGATCGTCCGCGGCCCGCGATGATCCGGCTCGTCCGGCCACTGGGCGACCCACTCTCCGGACCCGAGTGATCTGAACCGCCCGGCGTACCGGCGCCGGACCACGGTCAGCGCCTCGCTGCTCGGACGCCAGAAGTACTGCTCGTCGGTCAGCGCGGCGAGTCGCCCGGACAACACCATCCAGCTGAAGCCGAGCTGCCCACGCACCATCGCCATCGCGGATGGTCGCTGCAGGATGTCCCAGTCGAACGGCTCCGGCATCACCGTCCCTCACACTCCCCGTTTGATCCAGCTTCGAACGTATGTTCGAATTGAACCTCGCTCGGCGAAGGGAAGTCAACTCAAGAGGTGTGTCGCTCACGGCTCATAGGGACCTGATCTG
>JAVXWP010000099.1:0-4603 GCA_032230695.1 Actinomycetota bacterium
CGATCGCGCCGCCGCCGTCGATCAACGCGGGCAGGAATCGATCAGTCACCCAGACGGCACTCAGATAGCTGGTGTGCAGCGACGACAGCCAGGCATCGTCCGGGATCGAGGCCGCGCCCTTCGGATACGCCTGCCCGGCCGCAGCGTTGTTGACCAGGATGTCAAGCTTCCCGTCGAAGTGCTTGAGCGTCTCCGCGGCGAGCCGGTCGACACCTTCCGGCGTACTGACGTCCGCCTGGACGTAGTGGACGCCCGCCGGCAACCCCTCGACCGGCGTGCGGGAAGTGGTGACGACGGTCGCGCCGCCGGCCAGCAGTTTCGCGACGATTGCCGCGCCGATACCCCGGGGTCCACCGGTGACCAGGGCGCGCTTGCCTTGCAGTGAGTTATTGACCATACGGTCCACTAAACACGTTCCGGACCGTTTGGTCAAGAACGCGCTAGACTGCTGCCCATGGGCAGGCCGAGAAAGTTCGACGAGGAGCAGGTACTCCGGGCAGCGCGCGACGAGTTCTGGAAGAACGGGTACGCGGCGACCTCGATGGACGACCTGATGAAGGCGACCGGGCTGGGCAAGGGCAGCCTGTACGGCGCGTTCGGCGACAAGCACCAGCTCTTCCTGAAGGTGCTAGGCAGCTATGCGCACGAGACGGCCGACGGAGTCTGCGACGCGGTGGCCGGCGGCGAGCGGGCGATCGACGTACTGCGCGGGTTCTTCACCTCGGAGCCGAGCGATGACGGTCCGGTGGCACTGCGGCGTGGCTGCTTCCTGGCGAACAGCTCTACGGAGTTGGCAACGCGGGATCCTGAGGTGACGGGTTGCGCGCGAGCGACGTACCAGGCGGTGGAGGACTGCTTCACCAACGCGGTGGCGCGGGCGGTCGCGGAGGGCGATCTGCCCGCGGACACGAATCCCCGTGAGCTCGGCCGGTTGCTGCTCGCGATCCAGCAGGGGCTGCAGTTCCTGCTGAAGACCGAGATGACGCCGGAGGCACTCCGCGAGATCGGCGCCGCGACCGTCGATCGGCTGCTAAAGAGCTGAGGCGACGAAGAGGTAGCGGTTGAGGCTGAAGAAGTAGGCGTCGCCGAGGCTGCGAAGGTCGTCGGCCCAGGCCTTGGCCTCCGGCTCGGTGACCTTGACTTGGCCGGGGACGAAGCCGGCGACGATGTCGATCAGGCCGGAGCTGTAGGTGCGCGGATCGAACCCCGCGTTCAGCATCGGGACCACCTCACGATGGGTGACGGTGAAGCCGGCTTTGCCGAGCAGGTCGCCGAGAGTGCGCGGCAGGCGGGGATTCTCCAGGTGCTCCTCGAACGCGGTCAGCACCCGGCCCATCCGGTCCCGGTCGCGCGAGTGCCAGACGATCGAGTCCCAGTCGGTGTCCAGGACGACGATGCGCCCGGCCGGCCGTAGTACCCGACGGATCTCCGCGAGCGCGCCGGCCACGTCGTCGACGTACTCGAGGACCTGGGTGGAGACGACCACGTCGAAGCTCTCGGCGCCGTGCGGGAGCCGCCCGGCGGAGGCGAGTTCGAGCTCGATCTTCGCCCCGCCCGGCACCAGCGCGCGGGCGCCGGCGATCGTCAGCATGCTCTCGCTGATGTCGATACCGCAGATCCGGCCGTCCGGGCCGACCTCCTCGGCCATCTCGGCCGCGAGCAGGCCGGGCCCGACACCGACGTCGAGCACCCGGTCGTCCGGCCGGAGTGCGAGCGCGATCCGGACCACCCGGCGCTGCTCGATCACATCCGGTGTCGTGTAGACCGACTCGATCTGCCGAGACACCTCGGGATCGAACTGAAGATTACTCATTCCCGGTCTTCCCATCCGCCCATGGACGACATCATGGTCCGCCCGGACCCGAAATAGGGAGACCAGATGGCCACCAATCGCATCAAGCCGCAATCGGTGGCCATCCAGCACGTCAGTGACAGGTCAGGTTCTGCGCCGGCATCACGCCGGTTTCGAAGTACTTCGTGATCTCGGTCCGCGCGCAGTCGGAGTTGAACCAGGCCGTGTGGCCGTACACGTCGGTGACCAGCAGGTGACTGCCGCGCAGTTGACGGTGCAGCCCGCGTGCCGACTCCAGCGGGGTCGACGGGTCGTGGGTGTTGCCGACGAGCAGGATCGGCGGCGCGTCCTTGACCGGGGTCGGCTGCCACGGGTTGCTCGGCGGGATCGGCCAGCCGGAGCAGGCTGCCGAGATCGCCCAGGCCTCCACCGCCCCACCGGTCCGGGGCGCGACGGCCTTGGCGAGGGCGAGTCGGGCCTTCGCATCGGCGTACGAGGTGAACTGCGGCGGGAAATCCATGCAGGAGACGGCCGCGTACGTCGTACCGGGATCGCCCACCTCGCTGTTGCCGACGAAGCCGGAGCCGTCACCCTTCTCGGCGTCCGCCAGCGCCTGCGCGAACGCGGTCCACGGCGTGACGTAGTCGCCGACCGCGGGGAGGAGGATGGGGAGCGACATCCGGATCGCGTCGCCGTTGATGCCGCCGGTCAGCGGCTTCTGGTCTGCCTTGCGGACCACCTGGTCATAGACCTTGCCCGCGTCGCGCCCGTGCAGCGCGCAGTCCGGTGTCGTGTTGCACCAGGCGATGAACTTGTTGAAGCCGTACTCCATCTGGCGCGACTCGGTCAGCATCAGCCGGGTCGCTCCGTCGGCATGGTTCATGACCCCGTCGAGCACCATCCGGTTGATCCGGTGCGGGAACATCTGCGCGTAGACGGTTCCGACGAAGGAGCCGTACGAAGGGCCGTAGTAGTCGAGCTTGTCGACACCGAGCGCGGCCCGGAACGTGTCCAGGTCGCGAGCGGCGGTTCTGGTGTCCATATTGCGCATCAGGTCGCCGTGCTGCTTCAGGCACTGCTCACCGAGGGCGCGACTCGACTTCACCATCGCGTCGTACTCGGCCTGCGACTTCGGAAACACCGGTACGCCGGGGCGCAGTACCGGGCCGCAATCCAGGTCGGTGGAACCGCCGGTGCCCCGCGGATCCCAGCTCACCAGGTCGAACTTGTCCCGCCACTGCGAGAACACCTCGGCGATCGCCCCATGCGCCAGGGCGCTCGCGCCCGGCCCACCCGGTCCGCCCGGGTTGAACGCGAGCGTGCCGATCTTGTGCGCCTGATCCTTCGCGGGCAGCCGCGCCACCAGCAACTCGGTCTTCGCGCCGGCCGGCTTCGCCCAGTCCAGCGGCACCGTCAACGTCGCACACTGCACCGCCGACCCCGGCTCACACTCGGCCCACTGCAACCGCTCCGGCGCAGCGGTCGCGACGGTGGGCAGCAGCGCGGCCACCAATGCACCGGCGGCCAGCGCTGCAGACCCTCTCAGCAATCGTCCATTTCTCATAGGCCTGAACCTATGAATCCCAACCCCTCCCGGTCATCCACCGTCCGGCGGACCCCGGCCTAGACCCCTGGTACTACGGGAAGACCCTTGGCCCACCCCGCCTTGTCTGTCAGGGTTTTCAGTGCGCGGGCGCGAAGTTGATGAAGCCGATGACCTCCAGAACCTTGCCCGAAGGGGCAAGGGTCACGATATCGGTGCCCCCGGCAACGGCCGGCTGACCCGGCTGCGCCAGTTCCCAGCTCCAGCGGAGGCGGTTGTGGTGCTCGTCGATCTCACCGGTCCGGGTGAAGCGGAAGCCGGGGAACATCTCGTGGGCGGTCCCGACCATCTTCGACAGCTCGTCGTGACCGGTCGCCTCGAAACTCGGGTCGACGTACATCGCCTCGTCGACCCAGAGGTCCGCGATGATCCCGGCCCGGGCATCCGCGTCGTCGGCGTTCCACATCGCGAAGTACTGGTCTGCGAGGGAGGTGCTGGTCATGGTGACTCCTTGGAAAGGTTCGTTCCGGTTGCTCTACCAATTCAGTAGATGGCCAGAACCTTGCCGTCGGTAGCTGCCTCCGGTCGATGACGTCGGAGGTAATGGCGGTGGACACCTCAGCGGTTACGGTCTGAGGCATGACCGCGACAGTCGAGGACACCTTCCAGCGCCCGGTCGGCGAACTGCTCCGCGGCTGGCGCGAGCGCCGGCGGCTCAGTCAGCTCGACCTGGCCAACCAGGTCGAGGTGTCGACCCGGCACGTGAGTTTCGTCGAGACGGGCCGCTCGAAGCCGAGCCGCGAGATGGTGCTGCGGCTCGCCGAGCATCTCGACGTACCGCTGCGGGATCGCAACCAGTTGCTGCTCGCCGGCGGCTACGCGCCGATCTACACCGAGACCTCGCTGCATTCGCCGGCCATGCTCGCGATTCGCTCGGCGCTGCGCCGGCTGCTCAAGGGCCATGAACCGTACCCCGCGCTGGTGGTCGACCGCTGGTGGAACCTGGTCGAGGCGAACGCCGGAATCGCCTTATTTACCGAAGATGTCGCACCAAAGTTGCTGACGGCACCGATCAACGTACTACGCCTGACACTGCATCCCGACGGCCTGGCGCCCCGGATCATCAACCTCGCCGAGGTCCGCGCGAACATCCTGACCAGCCTGCAACGCCAGATCACCAGCACCGCGGACCCGGACCTCCAGGATCTGTACGACGAACTGCGCGGGTACTCCGGTACGTCGAGCCCGGATCACCCGGGCGCGGCCGA
>JAVXWP010000138.1:0-3302 GCA_032230695.1 Actinomycetota bacterium
CTCCGGCCGCCGCGACCGCGAGCACCGCCGCAGCGGCAAGCAGCAACTTGGGCAGGTGACGACGCGGCTCCTCCCGGAGCTGAGCCAGCGAATGTACGCCGACGGTCGACGCCCGCAGTACGGACTCGGACACGATGACGGCGTCCAGGTGCTCGGCGACGTCGAGCGGGATCGGGATGTCGGCGCGACCCTCGTCGGCGAGGTCCTCGGTCAGCTGCAGCAACGCGTCGTACGTCTGCTGGCAGTCGGGACAGGCCTTCACATGCTCACGAGCGCGATGCGCGTCCGCCGCGGGCAGCAGGTTCTCGATCAGGTCGGCGATCGTGTCGGTGGACAGATGCTCGAGGTGCTCACTGGTCGGCAGACCGGGCTCGGTCATCGGAAACTCGCCCCCTCGTGGGAGGTGCGCATAGTGGTCATCGCTGGAATGCTCCGGGATCGCGGGTCATGGGTGGGCGACCCCGCTTCGACGGCGGGACCGCTCATTCGGTTCCCACCGGATTTCTGGCCGGTTCAGCCGCCGGTACTTCGGGGCCGCCGCCGCGGGTCGTCTGCCAGTGCCGCAGCAGCGGCAGCAGCTTGGCCCGGCCGCGGGCGCACCGGCTCTTCACCGTGCCCGGCGCACAGCCGAGGATGGCGGCCGCCTCCTCGATCGAATAGCCCTCCATGTCCACCAGGACGAGGGCGCTGCGCTGGTCGGTATTGATCTGCTTGAGCGCGTGCAGGACGTCCAGCCGGCGCTCGCGCACCTCGGCCGGGTCGTCCTGGGCGGGTCCGGCCAGCTCGGCGGCGCGGTCCTCGTCCTCGGGCAGCGGGTCGGCCTGGCGCACCTGGCGGCGACGGATCCGGTCCAGGCAGGAGTTCACCACGATCCGGTGCAGCCAGGTGGTCACCTTGGCGTCGCCACGGAACGAGTCGGCCCGGCGGAACGCGGAGATGAACGCCTCCTGGAGCGCGTCCGCCGCCTCCTCGGGCTCGCCGAGGGTGCGGATCGCCACCGCCCACATCCGGTCCCGGTGCCGCTTGACCAGATACCCGAAGGAATCCGGGTTCCCGGCCACATGCAGCCGGAGCAGCTCGTGGTCGTCCATCGTCTCGTACGCCGGATGCGCGGGCACCGAATAATCGCCGGCCGGTCCGATCCGGGGGATCGAGGGCGGCGGGCCGCCGGGATCGCCCGGGGTGGAGCCGGAATCTCCTGATCGGGGCGGTGGGGCGGGGCTCGAATTGAAGGTGGTCATTTCTGGATCGAGACCTCCGCGATCTCGCCCTGGTAGTCGCTGCCGGCCTTGGGCACCTTGGTCAGCCAGACCAGCACGAACCGCGTCTGGGCCGGCGTGTCCGGCTTGAGCACCGCGGACTCCCCGGCGTCCTCGGCCGTGGCGACCGACTTCCAGCCCTTGATCGTCGTCGGCGCAGAGGTGGCGCTCGCGTCGGCCGGCACCATCACCTCGAGGCTCGTAGGTTCGCCGACCAGCGTGACCGTCACCTGGGACACGTTGGTGGGCTGGCCGAGGTCGTACCAGATCCCGACACCGTCCTTCTGGCCACCGAGATCCGGCCGCTTGAAGTAGGACTGCGTCGTCCAGGTGGTGCTGGTCTTGCCGTCGTAGGTGTTCTTCACCTCGTCCGAGTGCTCCGCCCCGTTGCCGTCCGGCGGCGGGTCGAAGTCCTTGGCCGCGACGATGGTCGCCTTGGTGTTGGTCACCGGCGGCGGGCCGCTGGTCGCCGGAGTGCTCTTGTCCCCGTCGCCGCTGCCGCTCTGGTCGTTGTTGATCGCACCCTTGACCAGGAACTGCGCGATCCCGATCACGGACAGCAGCGCGAGGATGGCAAGCAGGATCAGGATCCGGCCGCCCCAGCTGCCGCGCGGCTTGGGCTCGTCGTTCGGTGGCTTGCGCCGGCCGTGACCGTTGTTGCTCGGCGGCTGCTGGCGGCGTACCGGGCGGGTCTCGGCCGCGGTCGCGTACGCCGGCTGGGGCGCGGCCCGGCCGTTGCCGATCTGGTAGTCGGGCGTCGGCGTCGGGTCGAGCGCAGGCGGCACGTACGCCGGTGGGACCACCTGGGTGGCGTCGTCGACGCTGCCGTTCTGCCGCGCGACCGCGACCGTCTCGTCCATCTGGCTCGGCGGCTCGTGCGAGCTGCCGACCACGCCCGAGAGCGCCGCGGACAGGCCGGCCGCACTGGTGATCGCCGCTGAGTGGTGCCGCGGCGGATCGCCGAGCAGGCGATCGGCGATGTCGTCGAGGGAGCGCGGTACGCCGGCGCGCACCTGGCGCGGGCTCAGCAAGCGGCCGTGTTCGACCGGGGCGGGCTGCATTCCCCAGGCGGGGCCAGAGCTCGGCCACCTACCGGTGAGGGACGCGTAGAGGAGCTCACCGAGCGCACGGACGTCCTCTTCCGGCGTACCGGGGCCGGTCGAGCGCAGGGCGGCTTCGGTGGCGAGACCGACGACCTTGATCGCGCCCGCGTCGGTCACCACGACCGTGGACGGGCTGATCGAGCCGTGCGAGTGTCCGGTCCGGTGCAGGTTCTCCAGTGCCTCGGAGACCTCGCGAGCCAGCCAGCCGGCCTGCTGACCGGTCAGTGGCCCGGTGGCGAGCATCCGCTCCAGTGGGCGGCCACCGGCCCACTCGCGGACGCAGTACGTGACGCCGTCGTGCATGTCGCAGTCCAGCACCCGGAGGAAGCGCGGGTCGGCCGCGGCGGCCGCGCGGCGGGCGGCGTCGAAGAGCAGGTTCATGCGCGGGTCGCCGACCGGGAGGACGTCCACCACGACCGGGCGGCTCAGCACCTCGTCGACAGCACGCCAGACCCGGGCGCCGTCGATCTCCGCGAGCAACTCCGCGATCCGGTAGCGCCCGGCGAGCAGAGCACCCGGACTGACGGTCTGGTTCGACACGGGGTCTCTCGCCCTCCTCGATGGCACTGGTCAGATCGCAGCCCCATGCTAGTGCTTCGCTGCTACCAACCGAGGTGCACTAGCGCACAAGCGCGGGATCAGGCGCGGCGTGCGCCTCCGGGCAGCTTCGATGTGACCATGGCCACCAAGTCGGTGACCTCGTGGATACGTAGTACCCGGGCTATGGCGACATACACCGGCAACATCACCACGGCGGCGATCGCCAGCAGTAGCGCCGACGTGACCGGGCCGCTCCAGTTCGTCACCGAGTCGATCACGCTGATCACGACCCGACCGACTCCCGCTCCGGCGACCGCCGCGATGACCATCGCCAGCATCGGCAGCCCGATCCCCGCGCCGGAGACCCGGGGGATCCGGCGGGCCAGCACGCTGCGGGACA
>JAVXWP010000162.1:0-7608 GCA_032230695.1 Actinomycetota bacterium
GCACAAGGCTCGGTTGGGGGTCGCTCCGATCTGCCGTGCGCTGAGCGCGCAGGGCTGCAAGATCGCCCCGAGAACCTACTACGCCTGGGCCGTCCGGGCGCCGTCGAAACGGGCTCTGTGGGACACCACGGTGACCGAGGTGCAGGCCGGCTACTACGAGCCCGACCATCACGGCAAGCGCCCGCCGGAGGCGCTGTATGGGGCGGTGAGGATGTGGGCCCACCTCAACCGTGTGGGGGTCGAGGTGGCCCGTTGCACCGTCGAGCGGCTCATGAAGGCGAATGGCTGGCGTGGTGTGACCAGGGCCAAGAAGGTCCGCACAACGGTCGCTGATCCGGGCGCGACCAGGGCACCGGACCTGGTCAATCGGCAGTTCGCTGTCGAGGCGCCGAACATGTTGCTCGTCGCGGACTTCACCTATGTTCCTCTGTCGACCGGCACTTTCGTCTACACGGCGTTCGTGATCGATGCGTTCGCGGGGCGGATCGTCGGCTGGGAGTGCTCCACCTCGAAGCACACCGCGTTCGTGGAACGGGCCATCATCCAAGCCGCGATGTTCCGCACCCGGCAGGGGAATCCCTTGCAGAACAAGGCGATTCATCACTCCGACGCCGGATCGCAAGGCGGATTCAACTGGTCGTCGCAACACCTTGATGGTGGAGGTGTGGATGGGCAGGCCGGCGGGATGGATGAAGGCATTGACGGGCAGGTCGGCGATGAAGTCTCCGGGGGCGCCGTCGTTGCGGCGTGACGTGGAGCGGGCGTTCTGGCGTGAGATCGCCCAGGGCCTCACCAGCGAGGAGGCCGCGGTCGCTGTCGGCGCGTCGGAGGCGGCTGGCAGCCGCTGGTTCCGAGAACGTGGCGGTATGGCGACGTTCATGATTGCTCCGATCACCGGCCGATATCTGTCATTCCAGGAACGGGAAGAGATCGCGGTCCTGAAAGCTCAGGACCTCGGGGTCAGAGAGATCGCCCGTCGATTGGGCCGTGACCCCTCGACCATCTCGCGAGAGCTTCGCCGCAACGCAGCTACCCGGGGAGGGACACTCGACTATCGGGCGTCTGTCGCGCAGTGGAAAGCAGACTTGGTTGCACAGCGCCCGAAAACCGCCAAGCTGATCGCAAATCAGCGGCTGCACCAGTACGTGCAGGAGCGTCTTTCAGGCGAGGTTCGCCGCCCGGATGGGACACCGGTGTCCGGACCGGCGGCGGCGCCGTGGAAGGGCCGTAACAAGCCGCGGCGCCAGGACCGAAGATGGGCGACGGCTTGGAGTCCGGAACAGATCTCGAACCGGCTGCTGATCGACTTTCCGGACAATGAGTCCATGCGGATCTCGCACGAAGCCATCTACCAGGCGCTCTACGTCCAGAGTCGCGGCGCGCTCAATCGTGAACTGGTCGCCTGCTTGCGCACCGGCCGGGCGCTAAGGGTTCCACGCGCGCGGTCCCGCCAGCGCGCCAGCGGGCATGTCACGCCCGAGGTGATGCTCAGCCAACGACCTGCCGAGGTCGAAACCCGCGCTGTTGCCGGCCACTGGGAAGGCGACCTCATCATCGGGACCGACCGGTCAGCCATCGGCACGCTCGTGGAACGCACCACCCGGTTCACGATGCTGGTGCACCTGCCACGAATGGACGGCTACGGCATCGAACCACGGATCAAGAACGGCCCCGCCCTGGCCGGCTACGGAGCCGAGGCCATGAAAGATGCCATCACCGCCCAGATCACCAGCCTTCCCGAGCACCTGCGCCAGACACTGACCTGGGACCGCGGCAAGGAACTCGCCCGACATGTCGAGCTGAAGATCGAGACCGGGATAGCTATCTACTTCTGCGACCCGCACAGTCCCTGGCAGCGCGGCACCAACGAGAACACCAACGGCCTACTGCGTCAGTACTTTCCCAAAGGCACCGACCTGTCCCGCTGGGACCCCGACGAGATCGAGGCAGTCGCAGCCACCCTCAACAACAGACCCCGCAAAACACTCGGCTGGAAGACACCAACAGAAGCTCTGGACGACCTTCTACGATCGGCAAAACAGGCTCGTGTTGCAACGACCGGTTGAGTCCAAGCAATACACTGCCGTGCGCTTCACCGAGACCCTTCAACTGCACGGCCTCAACCCGTCGATCGGCACGGTCGGAGACGCCTACGACAATGCGCTGGCCGAGACCACGATCGGGCTCTACAAGACCGAATGCATCCGCGACGACTCACCGTTTCGCCGCGGACCGCTGATCGGTCTCACAGACATCGAGGCCATCACCGCCGACTGGGTGCACTGGTACAACACCAGCCGACTCATGCACCGCCTCGACCGACGCCCACCCGCTGAAGCCGAAGCTGACTACTATTCACAAACCCGCGAAGACCGACCGGTCGTTCACACATAACCGAGGGCGCATCAAACCCGGGAGGGACTGTAAGAAGTTCGGTGTAACTCCCCGATCGTGGGAGTAGATCTGATGACCGAGATGATGTCTGGCGTGGAGCGCGCCGAGGATTCTGAGCCGGGCCTGGATGGTCTGGATGAGCAGTTGATCGATCAGTTGGTGGGGCAGGCCAGGGCTGGTGGGTTGAGGTTGACCGGCGAGGGTGGGGTGCTGCAGCAGTTGACGAAACGGTTTCTGGAGTCGGCGCTGGAAGGTGAGATCACCGACCATTTGGGTTATGACAGGCATGATCCGGCCGGTCGCGGGACGGGCAACTCGCGCAATGGTGCCCGGTCCAAGACCGTGCTGACCGATATCGGCGAGGTCGAGATCGAGGTGCCTCGGGACCGGGACGCGAGCTTCGAGCCGCGGATCGTGGCCAAGCGGCAGAAGCGGCTGAGTGGGGTGGAGGAGATGGTGATCTCGTTGTCGGCGAAAGGCCTGACCACTGGTGAGATCTCCGCGCATCTGGCCGAGGTGTATGGAGCGGAGGTGTCGCGGCAGACGATCTCCACGATCACCGACAAGGTGGTCGAGGGGATGGTCGAGTGGCAGAACCGGCCCCTGGACCCGGTGTATCCGGTGGTGTTCATCGACGCGATCCACGTCAAGGTCCGCGACGGTCAGGTCTCGAACCGGCCGATCTACGTCGCGTTGGCGGTCACCTGCGAGGGGCACCGCGACATCCTGGGTCTTTGGGTCGGTGACGGTGGCGAGGGCGCGAAGTACTGGCTGCACGTGCTGACCGAGCTGCGCAACCGTGGTGTCGGGGATGTGCTGATGGTGGTGTGTGATGGCCTGACCGGGCTCCCGGACGCGATCGGCACTGTCTGGCCCCGGGCGATCGTCCAGACCTGCATCGTGCACCTGCTCCGCAACAGCTTCCGCTACGCCGGCCGCCAGCACTGGGCCGCCATCGCGACAGCCCTCAAGCCGGTCTACACCGCCCCGACCGAGGCCGCGGCGAAGGAACGGTTCACCGAGTTCACCGAGGCCTGGGGCGGCCGTTACCCGGCGATCGTCAGGTTGTGGGACAACGCCTGGGCCGAGTTCGTTCCGTTCCTGGCCTATGATCCCGAGATCCGCCGGGTGATCTGCTCGACCAACGCTATCGAGTCTGTGAACGCTCGGATCCGGCGCGCGGTCAAGGCCCGCGGGCACTTCCCCAACGAACAAGCCGCACTCAAGTGTGTCTACCTGGCGGTCATGAGTCTCGACCCGACCGGCACCGGCCGCAAACGCTGGACCGCACGCTGGAAACCCGCACTCAACGCTTTCGAGATCGCCTTCGACGGCCGCCTCGCCGCCGGACGCAAGTAACCCTCTTCAACCCGAGTTACACCGTTCCTTTGACAGACCCGTGCTGCGTGTGGTGTTTCTGGCTCGACGCGCCGGGCAGAGGTCCGGTGGGATCGGTGCTGTGAATGATGACGTCTGATGCCGTGAGTGCATCCAGCAAGAAACTCCTGCGACAGCTGTCGCAGGAGCAGTCCCGGCTGCCGCGGCGGGGATGGTGGCGGCGGCTGTGAGCAAGGTCTGCGGCCTCGGCTGCGGGCTCGCCGATGAAATGGGCGGGTGCCCGTGGGGGTTGGTGGCTGCGGGGTGATTTTGGGGATACCTAGACTCCGGGGATGCAGGTTCGCGACAACGAGTCCTTTCTTGGGTATGTGACCGGGCGGCTGGCGGGGCTGCCGTTTGTTGAGGCTGTCGCGTTGGGAGGGTCGCGAGCGACTGGGACGGCCGGTCCGGAGAGTGACTGGGATTTTGCTGTCTATTACCGCGGCGCGTTTTCCCCCGAGGATGTGTGTGCGCTCGGCTGGCCGGGAGAGGTCTTCGAGATCGGCGGCTGGGGTGGGGGAGTGTTCAACGGCGGTGCCTGGCTGGAAGTGGATGGCCGACGCGTCGATGTGCACTATCGGGATCTGGAAGAGGTTGAGCATCAGTTGGCGGAAGCGCGCGAGGGGCGCTTCCATGTCGAGCGGCTGCTCTTCCACCTGGCGGGGATCCCGAGCTACATCCTTGTCGCGGAGCTTGCGATCAATCAGGTTCTGCATGGCACGCTCGTGCGACCTGAGTATCCCGAAGCCCTGCAGACGCAGGCTTCGCAGCGTTGGCGGGACGAAGCGCGGCACACTCTCGCGTACGCCGGGACCGCACATGCCGAACGCGGGCAACTCGCCGAGACCGCCGGGGCAATCGCCACAGCGGGATGTCAGGCTGCCCACGGGATTCTGGCGGCCCGACGGAGCTGGGTGACGAACGAGAAAACCTTGCTCGACCAAGCCGGGCTTCGCGACCTCGATCACATCATCGGTGGGCTGACGCCATCCCAGCCGGCTCTGACGACCGCGATCGAGAACGCGAAGAGGTTGCTCGAGAGAGCGGCTGCGACCTAGGCGGGTTGCCAGAGTTCTATTCGGTTGCCTTCGGGGTCGGTGACCCAGCCGAAGTGGCCGATGCCGTCCATGGATTGGGTTTCTTCGGCGACGTCGGCGCCTTTGGCGCGGAGCTGGGCGAGCATCGCGGCCAGGTCGGCGACGCGGAAGTTGAGCATCGTCTGCTGGGTAGGCGAACCGAAGTAGTCGGTATCGGCCGGGAACGGCGCGAAGACCGTCGCACCCGATTCCTGGCGCCAGAGGCCGTGTTCGTCGGCGTCGAGGCCGAGGTAGTCGCGATACCAGGCGCCCAGCGCCGCCGGGTCGGCCGACCGAAGGAAGTAGCCACCGATGCCAAGTACACGTTCCATGCCGTCATCCTGCCAGCACAAGACTGCCTAGGGTCAGGCGGTTTCTGGGGTGAGGAGGCGTAGGGCGGTGAGGGTGTAGGTGCGGGCCGCGACCAGGAGTTCGGCTACGGCGACGGATTCGTTGGGGCGGTGGGCCTGGTCGGTGACCGAGCCGGGGCCGAGGACGACAACCGGTACGCCGAGGTCGCGTGCGATGAAGCCGCCGTCGCAAGCGGCCGTCCACCCGCCGAGCGGAAGCCCTGGGCCGCCCGCATCGCTGAGGGCGGTGTCGGTCACCTGCACCAGCTGTGCGGAGGGAGGTGTCTCGAAAGCGGGCATCTCCATCGGCATTTCCAGCTCGAAGGTGAGCCCGCGATCGGTGAGCCCGAGCCCCTCGACCCGCGTCCGGAGATCGGCCAGTACTGCGTCCGGCGACTCACCTGGAAGCAGCCGCCGGTCCGCCACCACCACGCACTCGGCCGGGACGATCGAGCCGCCCGTACCGCCGTCGATCCGGCCGACACTCCAGGTCGCCGGGCCGAGCAGCGGATGCGGGGAGGCGGCCAGTTCCTTGTGCAGGCGCTCGATCTCGGCCACTACGGCGACCGCGCCGTAGATCGCGTTGGCCCCGCCATCGGGATTGCCGGCGTGGCTGGCCCGCCCCTGGATCGCGACCCGCAGATAGGAGTCGCCGCGAGCGCCGATGATGGTCTGGAGATCGGTCGGTTCGGCGGTGATGCACCCCAGGAACGAGCGCTCCGCCGCGACGTACGAGCGGATGCCCTTGCCGGTCTCCTCCTCGTCGACCAGCGCGGCGAGTTCGACCGGGCCGGACAACGCGACGCCTCGCAGGGCTGCCATCGCGATGAGGGCGGCGGCCACTCCACCCTTCATGTCCGAGGCGCCCCGACCGTAGATCCGGCCGTCGATCAGCTCGCCACCGAAGGGCTCGCGAGTCCAGCCTTCACCGACCGGTACGACGTCGGTGTGGCCGAGCAACAGCAACCCCGGTCCGTCGCCGCCAGGCAGTACAACGGACAGGTTGTCCCGGCCTGGTTCTACCCGGGAGGCGACGACGTCCAACCCCAAGGAGATGGCAGCGTTGCTCAGAGCGGCCACGGTGGCAGCTTCATCGCCGGGTGGGTTCTGCCCGGTTGCCCTGAGCAACAACTGCGTCGTACGGACCAGCAGGTCCTCGTCGATCCGGTCCAGGACGGCCTGTTCGGTGGCAGAGATGCTCACTGACTTCCCTTCGGACAATCAGGAGATTCTACCTCCACCCCTCAGACAGTCTTCGTGCCGGTGAGCTTCCACCAGACGGACGGGGACTCGTAGATGTACAGGCGGTACTGCCGGACCTTGCCCGGCTTGTACTTCACGGTGTACTCACCCTTCGAGTTCGTCTTGAAGCTGGCGAGGTTGTGCCAGACCTTGCTGCCCTTCTCGGCGTACTGCAGGATGCCCGTCTTGTTCGGCCAGCGGACGTACCGGTTCTCCTTGTGGACGTAGCACCCGACCTGCGCGGTGACGCTCCCGGTCTTCTGAGGGATATCGGTGCCGCCGCTCGGCTGCGCACCGTGCCCGGACCAGATCACCGTCCCGCTTCAACGGTGAGGTTGGTCGACGGTGCGCCGATGTAGATCCGGGCGGGCAGGGTGATTTAGCAGCTGGCGGTGGGAACGGCTGCAGTGGTGGGGGCAGCGTGGGCCGGCTGGGCGAGCGCCAGGCCGGACGCCACCAGGCCGGTTGCTGCCAGCAACAACTTGTAGCGCATGGGTTCAACTCCCTTGCAATGACTGGGTTTTGCAGCACCGTAGCCAGCCGGGGTCGCCGGGGGAGCTGGTTCGGGCGTTCCCTGCATGATCGGCAGGACGGTCTTGCCCGATGAGGAGGACGGATCAGAGGCCTTCGCGGAAGCCGGTGCGCCAGGAGGCGTAGTTCGGTTGCCAGCCGAAGGTTTGTTTGGCGAGGGTGTTGTCGGCGCCGCGGATCTCGGTGAAGGCTTTGACACCGAGGTCGCCGACCACCAGGCGGCCGAGCCAGGCGGGGACATGGCGTGGCGGTTTGGCGCCGAGGATCTTGGCGAACTCGGGCAGCCAGACCGACGCGGGCGCCGGGTCGTCGTCGGCGACCTGGTAGATACCGGTCGCCGTACCTTCGATCGCCTTCACCGTGGCGTCCGCGGCGTCGTCGTAGTGGATGAACGACCAGATCCCGGCGCCGCTGCCGATCAGTGGGAGCCGGCGCTTGCGGATCAGCTCGACGAGCGAGCCGCCGTTGCCGATGTCGCCGGTCGGGCCGTAGAAGCTGGCATACCGCAGTACGACGCCTTCGATTCCTTCAGCCTCGGTGACGCGGGACTCCAGGTACCGCAGGCTCTTCATCGTCTTGACCGACGCGGGTGCCGGGTCGGCGTCGAGCGGGTCCTGCTCGGTCTTCGTCGCGGAGCC
>JAVXWP010000169.1:0-41919 GCA_032230695.1 Actinomycetota bacterium
GTTTCGCGGGGTTCTAACCCCGCGAAACACTCACGAGGGCCTACAGGGCGATCGGGGCCAGCTTTCCGGCTTCCCAGGCGGCGCGGCGCTCGGCCTGCAGCACCGGGTTCGCGACCGGGGCCGCCGACAGGAGCCGGCGGGTGTAGTCCTGCTGCGGCGAGTGCAGCACCTGATCACGGGTGCCGACCTCGATCAGCTTGCCGCGCTGCATGACCGCCACCCTGTCGGCCAAGAGGTCGACGACGGCGAGGTCGTGGCTGATGAACAGGCACGCGAACTGCAGGCTCTGCTGCAGGTCGAGGAACAGGTCCAGCACCCTCGCCTGCACCGAAACGTCCAGCGCGGACGTCGGCTCGTCGGCGATGAGCAGCTGCGGGTCGAGGGCGAGCGCACGGGCGATCGCGACGCGTTGGCGCTGGCCGCCGGAGAGCTCGTGCGGGTACCGGTTGCGGTAGTGCCCGCTGAGCTCGACCTTGTCCAGCAGGGTCGCGACGCGGTCGTTGAGCTCCTTGCCGCGCAGGATCTTGTGCAGCACCAGAGGTTCCGCGACCGACTCGCCGATCGTCATCTTAGGGTCCAAAGTGGACGCCGGATCCTGGAACACGATCGAGAAGTACCGGCGCAGCGGCCGGAGTTCCTTGTTGGACAGTTTGGTGATATCCCGGCCCGCGATCGACACCGAGCCCTCGGTGGCACGGAGCAGCCCGATCGCGCACCTGCCCACAGTGGACTTGCCGGAGCCGGATTCGCCGACCAGGCCGAGGATCTCACCCTTCTGGATGGACAGCGAGACGCCGTCGACCGCGCGGTTCTTCTGCTGGCCGCGGCGGCCGGGGAACTCGAGCACCAGATCGGTGATCTCCAGCGCCGGTGCTGTCGCCTCGATCTGCGCCTCGAGCTCGGCGTGCTCGAGGCGGATCTCCTCGGCGATCTTGGCGGCCTCGGTGCTGTTCACCTTGACCGCGACGTCGTCGAGCAGCCGCCGGTTCTCCGGGCGCTGGCCGAGTACCGGCACCGCGGCGAGCAGGCGGCGGGTGTAGTCCTGCTGCGGCGAGGCGAACAGTTCCTTCACCGGCGCCTGCTCGACGATCTCGCCCTGGTACATCACGACGACGCGGTCGGCGAGGTCGGCGACGACACCCATGTCGTGCGTGATGAGCACGATCGCGGTGTTCAGCGTGTCCCGCAGCTTGCGCAGCAGGCCGAGGATCTCCGCCTGGACGGTCACGTCGAGGGCCGTGGTGGGCTCATCGGCGATGATCACCTTCGGGTCGCACGAGATCGCCATCGCGATCACCACACGCTGCCGCAGCCCTCCTGAGAGCTGGTGCGGGTACTGCTTGAACCGCTCCGGCGGGTTCGGGATGCCGACCATCTCCAGCAGCTCGAGCGCGCGCGCGTCGGCGGCGGCCTTCGAGATGTCCTGATGGGAGCGGAGCGACTCGCGGAGCTGCCAGCCGACCGTGTAGACCGGGTTCAGCGCGGTCATCGGCTCCTGGAAGATCATCGCGATCTCGTTGCCGCGGATCTTGCGGAGTTCCTTCTCCTTGAGCCCCGAGATACCTTCCTCGCCGAGGCGGACGTTCCCGGAGATCGTGCTCGTCTTGGGCAGCAGCCCCAGCACCGACATCGAGGTCACGGACTTGCCGGACCCCGACTCACCGACGACGGCGACGATCTCACCGGGGGCGACGTCGAAGCCGATCCCCTTGACCGCGTCCACCGTGCCGTCTTCGGTCCTGAACGAGATTGTGAGGTCCGCAATGGACAGTACGGAACCTGACGTGCCGGCAAGGCTCGCCGACGATGCTTCTGTGCTCACCAGATGCCCTTCGTGGGGGTACGGGTTGCCATGAGATGTACCCACGACTTCGTGTGGGTTTTTACTCACACGACTGCGCGCGAGAATAACCGAGGTCGGCTGGGCAGGGCTCGGAGCACGGCAATTAATCTGAACCCGTGACCTCTGCGATACACCGCAAGCTGCTCCTCGTCCATGCCCATCCCGACGACGAGAGCATCACCACCGGCGGCACGATCGCTCGCTACGCTGCCGAGGGTGCGGAGGTCACGGTGGTGACCTGCACGCTCGGCGAGGAAGGCGAAATAATCCCTGCCGACCTGGGACAACTCGGATCTTGGGCGGCCGATCAACTGGGCGGCTACCGCAACGCCGAGCTCGCGTTGGCGCTCGACGCGCTCGGCGGGATCGGGCACCGGTATCTCGGCGGCATCGGTCGCTGGCGGGACTCGGGGATGGCCGGAACCCCGTCGCAGGCGCATCACCGCGCCTTCACCGGGGGCTCACAAGCGGAGCAGGTCGCGCAGCTCGCCGGGATCCTCGACGAAGTGCGGCCGCAGGTCGTCGTCACCTACGACGATTTCGGGGGATACGGCCATCCGGATCACATTCGTGCCCACGAAATCACCATGCGGGCCACCGCGAAGGCGGAATCCGTGCGGCGCGTGTTCCACACGGTGGCGTCCGAGGCGGCCACCGCCCGCGGGCTGGCGGAGCTGCGGGCCACCGGCGCCTCGACCTTCCGGGTGCCCGACGACGGCGAATTGCCGGTGACGGCCGACACGAAGATCACCACCCGCATCGACGTCGGCGCGTACCGGCCCGCGAAGGCCGCCGCACTGCGCGCCCACGGAACTCAGGTCACGGTGGTTTCCGAAACCTGCTTCGCGCTGTCCAACGACATCGCCCAGCCGGTTCCCGCACACGAGTACTTCGTCCTCGCTGCCGGCCCGGCCGGTGGCGCCGAGACCGACCTGTTCGGCGGCCTGGAGTGAAATGGAGTCGCGGCACCCAGGCTGACCTGAGAGCGCGCTCCGGCCGAAGGCCGAGCGATCGTGGCGGCAGGGCGCCTATCAGAGAAAACGTGAGTTCCCCTGAGCGGAGCGCCCTGGCGACACGATCGCGACCGCGCGCAAAATCGCGACAAGCTCTGGACGTCGAAGAGGGTGGCGACAATGGGTGAACCCATGACGGCCGGGCGCGGTGCCCTGCTGGCGGTGCTGATCGCCGACACCGTGCTACTGGCCCTGCTGGAGCTGTTCTTCCTGCCACTGCGCCTCGACGGCGTCGTGCTGCCGAAGCTCGGCGATTTCCCGGTGCCGATCACGGTCGTGCTCGCCGCGGTCACCACGCCGCTGCTGGTCCAGCTGGCCGGGAAACTGGTTCGTCCCGGACTTTCGTGGATTCCGCTCGTGGTTTGGGTACTCGTAATCATGGTGATGGGCCTGACCGGGCCCGGCGGGGATCTCGTCCTCCTGCAGGACTGGAGGGCACTGTTGCTCCTCGCCGGTGGGGCGTTGCCGGGTGCGCTGGCACTCGGTGGCGGGCTCGCGGCGGCGGTACAGGCTTCGGCGGTCCGGAGCGTTGCGCTCAAGGGAGGCACGCAAAAAGGAGGCAAGGGTGGCTGAGGCCATTTCGGACGCTCAGGTGGTCGCGGTGCTGCGCCCGTTCGTGCGCGCCTGCGGGCCGATGCTCGACGCGCTGCGCGAGTCCGACCCGATGGGCCTGCGGGCCAGGAGCGAGCGCGCGGAAGCCGATGACGAACTCGCCGCGCTGGAGTCAGGCTTGCGCGAGAAGCTGCTGAACGGGCTCACCGCGGTCAAGGTGCCCGGAACAGCCGCATGGGCGGCGATGGACGTTGACGAGCGCACTCACTGGTGGGTGAACCGCGTCGGCCGCTTCACGGCGCTCCTGACGGCCATTCCTGGTCTCGGGGGCGCGCTGGCCGACAGGTTGCCGATCCAGGACACGCTCGGCGCCGCGTCACAGGGCTTGCTGCTGTGCGCGATCGCCGGGGAGCACGGTGTGATGGAGCTCGGCGACCGCGTCCGGCTGATCGCGTGGGTGTTGTTCGACCGGGACGTCGACCCGGTGATCGCGGCCGGAACGCACGCCTCACACGACGCGGCGGCCGTCTCCGCGGAGGACGCCGCGACGGAACAGTTGACCGGGGAATTGGCCGAGTCGAAGAGGAAACACGGCAAATTCACGCTCAAGGCGTGCGTCGGCACACTGTGGCGTCTCGGCCGCTCGCTGCTGGGGATCGTCGGCGAGCTGGAAAAACGGCCGCGCGGACGGCTCTACCACCGTGCACTCGGCATGTTGCCGATCGTCGGGATGGCAGGCGACTACCTCGGCGAGCGGTCGGGTTTGAAGCGTGTCGCGAAACGTGCGCACAAATGGTTCGCGACACAACCCGGCGTCACTGCCAGAACATGACCACGCTTTGCCCGAAGCGCGCCGCGAACTCGTTACCGCCGACACTGTTGAAGAGGGCGAAGGACGCGTCCCAAAGAAGCGCGCTCGCACCCGGTACCGCGAAAAGCAACGCGAACAGGATGAGCGGCGCCCACGGCCGGGCCTTCGCACCGAGTTCCCGCGCCTGCGGGGAGAGGTAGGGCTCGATCGCGCCGTATCCGTCCAAGCCCGGCACCGGCAGGATGTTCAGGATGAACGTCACGATCTGAAGCAGTGCCAGATACGACAGGCCCACGAGCAGCCCCGCCGGCATCGAGACGAACGACACGACAACCGCCAGCACGACGCCGATGGCGAGGTTGCTCAGCGGGCCGGCCAATGACACCCAGGTCGACACCGAGCGGGAGCGCAGGGCACCCCGGTTGATCCAAACCGCTCCTCCTGGCAACGGAATTCCACCGATGGCGAGGAAAAGCAGCGGCAGGAGGATGGACAGGACCGGGTCGGTGTACTTCCGGACGTCCATCGTCAGGTAGCCCTTGTGCGCGACGCTGTAGTCACCGCCCTTGAACGCCACCAGCGCGTGCCCGAATTCGTGCAGGGTCAGCGAGAGGACCCACCCCCCGATCACCAGCAGGAAGACACCGAGCGTGCCCAGCGGGTCACGGCCGCTCCCGGTGACAGGACTGTAGATCGCCGCGATCACCCCGCCGGCGACGGTGATGGCGAGGAGGCCGAAGAAGACCGGGCTCGGGCGTACTGCTGATCTCTGCACCTCTCCAGTCTTCCGTATGGCCTTTGTGAACTTTCGTCGCACCCGGTCGGGCCTCCTACGGCGTGTCCCCTTGCGCATCGCCGTTCGGGTATCCCCCAAACTTGGTACTCCGCTTGACCTGGCCGCACTACACAGGTGTAATCACATAGATGTCATTCAACGCTCCAGGGGGAGCGGCGGATGACGTTTCGACACCGCCAGCCTGGGGAGTGCGTGGAAGCGAGGAGGCGGACGTGCGGTTGGACGCCGAAGGAAAGGAATGGGGGCACGTAGTGGGTTGGGGAGAAAAGCCGGAGCAGGAGCCGGTTGATCTCACTGATCTCTTCGATGCCACCGAGGAGCAGGAATGGCAGGAGCGCGCCCTTTGCGCGCAAACGGATCCGGAGGCGTTCTTCCCTGAGAAGGGCGGCTCCACCCGGGAGGCCAAGCGGATCTGCCTGGGGTGTGACGTCAAGGATGACTGTCTTGAGTACGCCCTGGCGCATGACGAACGCTTCGGTATCTGGGGTGGCCTGTCGGAAAGGGAACGCCGCAAGCTCAAGAAGCGCGCGGTCTAGTTCTCAAATCGTGGGTTACCCGTTCGGCGACGGGGCCAGGTCGTAGGGTGGCGATGACCACCCGCCTCCTGTTCCAGGAGTGATAGTTGCAACGCACTCCCGCACCCCCGTCGCTGCGCACCGCTCCGGTACTGGCAGTTCTCGTCTGCCACAACGGGGAAAATTGGTTGCCGCTAGCGCTTTCGGCCTTGCGCCGGAGCACGATACGACCGCGTCACGTGCTGGCCGTCGACACCGGTTCCAGCGACCGCACACCGTTTTTGCTTGCGGAGGCAGCAGATCCGGAGGGTGTGGTCGCGGGTCCCGACTCGTACCCGGTACTCGATGGCGTTGTCACTCTTTCGAATGAAATAGGTTTTGCCGCCGCGGTCAATGAGGCCGCGGCGCAGGCCGTCGAGCGGTGGGGTGACCCCGGCGCGTGGATTTGGCTACTCCACGACGACTGTGCGCCGGAGCCCGACTGTCTTGCCGTTCTGTTGCGGGCCGCCGAAGCATCTCCATCGGCGAAGGTGCTCGGTCCGCTCGCTCTCGATTGGACGGACCCGCGGCTCATCGTCGAGTCGGGGCTTTCCACCGACGCGTCGGGACATCGTCAGCAGATAGCCGCGCTCGGTGAGCAGAGTGCCGAAGTGCTCGCGGTGCCGAGTGCCGGTGCGCTCATCGAGCGCGGTCTGTGGGAAACGCTGGGTGGGTTCGACCCGGGTTTTCCCTTGCTGCGCGAGGACATCGACTTCGGCTGGCGCGCCAATGTGGCGGGGAGCCTGGTGCTTTCCGTGCCTCCCGCCCGGCTTCGGCACGCGCGGGCCGTCACGACCGGGCAGCGCAAGGCCGACGCGCTGAACACGTCGGTGGCCGCCGCGAACCGCGCGCACGGGCTGCGCGCGTTCCTCGTGAACTGCTCGCCGTTTTCCTTCTGGCTCGGCCTGATCCGGCTCCCGGTGCTGTCTTTGTTGCGGGCCTTGGCTTTCCTGCTGCTGCGCCGTCCCGCCGAGGCGGGCGCCGAGTTGTCCGCCGTCGGATATCTGTTAAGTGGCAACGCAGGTCTGCGTGTCGCGCGGACACGCCGACGCGGAACCGGTTCCGGCTCGGTGCGGGGGTTGCTCACCGGCAGGCTGACGAGATTGCGCAACGCCGCGCGTGCGGGCGTCGTGGATCTAGTGCGACGGCGAGTGGCGAGTGAGGTGGCGCTCGGGACCCTGTCGGAGACTTCGGCGTCGGAAGGTGCGTGGATCCCCCCGGAAGCCGTGCACGCGGAGAATTCCGCGAAGGCACTCAGACCAGTCGGGCCGGACGCCTTACCCGCGGGTGCGCTGCGGGGCGTGGGTTCTCGCGGTTCGGGCCTTCGCCGGCCGAGTGGTGTGGTCGCGGTCGCGCTGCCCGACCGGGCAGAAAAAGCTGCCTCATCGGGCCGAGTTCCTTCGCCGCGGCGAAGGCCGTCCCCCACACGCCGGTCGCTGGACGGCGCGCTGCCCGAACCTGATCTCGTTTTCGTGGAGGTGAATCGGCGGCGCGTGCTCTCGGCGACGTTGTTCGCCCCGCCGGTGGTGCTGCTGATCGTGTTGACAGTGCTCGGGCTGGTGCTCAACGGCGGCCGGCTCGGGCTGGATCTCGCCGGCGGGAAACTGCTGCCGTTCGGCGATCTCGGTGAGGTGTGGTCGACGTACTTGGCTTCGTGGCACCCGATCTCCGGTGGCACGGCGAGTCCCGCGCCGGCGGCGTTGCCCGTTTTCGGGATCCTCGGCGCGGTGTTGGCGCCCATCGGCGGTCCGGCGGCGCTGGCCGCGATCCTGATGATCGGCGACCTGCCGCTTGCCGCGTTGACGGCTTATGCGGCAACGCGAAGGCTTCGTGTGCGCCGCTGGGTTCGCGCCGGGGTGGCCGCCGCGTACGCCGTGCTGCCCGCCGCGACGGCGTCCGTCGCGCAGGGCAGGCTGGACGTAGTCGTCGTGCACATCCTGTTGCCCGTGGTGATCGCCGGTGTCGCCGGACTGCTCCTGCGCGCCGACGCGGGATGGCTGCACGTTTCCGTGTTGTGCGCGCTCGGTGTCGCTTTGCTCGGGGCTTTCTCGCCGCTGGCGCACGGGCTGGCGCTGCTCGGCCTGGTCGTGGGTTTCGTGGTGCTGCCCTCGCCGACGGGATTGGCGCGGCGGGCGGCCGGGGTCGGCATCGTGGTGGTGCTCCCGCTCGCGCTGCTCCTGCCCTGGCCTTCGGTGCTGCTGAACCATCCGGGGCTGCTGGTGCAGGGCTTGAGCGGGGCCGCGCCGCTGACGTCCGGGACCGAGCTCATCGGGCTCGACCCCGGAGAGGCCGGCGCGTGGCCCACCGGCATCACGATCGTCGCGGCGGCGCTGTGCGTATTCGTGCTGCGGCCGTCGATGCGGGCCGCCGGTGGGCTCGGGTTGGTGGCGCTGGGGATCGGCGGGCTGGTGCTGGTGCGCGAGGTCGCCGTCACGCCGCTGCAAGGCGGGGCGCCGTCGCATGGCTACGCGGGCGTTCCGCTGCTGGTGATCAGCGCCGGACTGCTGTGGGTGATCCTCGCTTCCGTGCAGCGCGGGCCTGCTGTTTCCGTGACATGGCTGCCGAAAGTGGCCGCGATGTGCGGGGTGGCCGTGCTACTGGCGCTCGGTGTCGGCGCGGTGGCGGCCGGACGTCAGGGACCGCTGCACGCGGGCGGCGCCGCGAGTCTGGCTCCGTCGCTGGCCGCCGAACTCGCGTCGACGGGGCGTTCGGTGCTGATCCTCGGTGACGACTCGGTGCCTGTGTCCCAGACCGGGGGACGGCTACCGCATTTCGGTGACGACGCCTTGGCGCCGACACCCGGCACGCCCGAACGACTCGCGAACTGGCGGCGAGATCTGGTGACGGGAACCCCGGACGCCGTCAAACAGGCCTTCGCCGCCGCGACCGCGTCCGGCGTGCTCTTCGTGGTACTGCCGCAGGGCGCCAACCCGGACGCTTTTGTCGCGCTGGCACCGGAATTGGCCGGTGGCGCGCCGCCGATGTCCGACGGCAGGCCGGTGCTGCGGATGCTCCCGGCGGGCGGGCAGGTCGTGCTGATCGCGCCGGAGTTGGCGAAGCAGGCGGTCACCGGGCAAGGCGCTCCGGGCGCTGCTCCCGGCCTGGTGCCGGTTCCCGCTTCGACGCCGGACGTGCGCGTGCGGGTTTCGGACGGGCCGACCGGGCGGC
Organism: Actinomycetota bacterium; assembly: GCA_032230695.1. Taxonomy (GTDB): domain Bacteria; phylum Actinomycetota; class Actinomycetes; order Mycobacteriales; family Pseudonocardiaceae; genus Amycolatopsis. The sequence continues at coordinate 8,738 of JAVXWP010000169.1, forward strand.
TGCTCGTGCTGGCCGCGGAACAGGAGCCCGGTTGGCAGGCGACGGTGAACGGCCAGGCCGTGCCGATCGTGCCGGCGTGGGGGCATCAGGTGGCGGTTTCGGTGCCGGAGCGGCAGTCGGACGTCGTCGTCGACCATCCTTCGTCACTGCGGAATCTGTTGCTGCTCGGCCAGATCGCGGCCGTCCTCTTCACCATGCTCACGGCCGTCCCCTCTCGCCGGCGAGCACTTACTTGAGAAAGTGCACCGCTACATCGGGGGTGTCAGTCGCCCTCGATGACATCCGGCTCGACGCCGAGGTAGACCGCGACCTGCTCGACAAGGACGTCGTGCACCAATTCGGCCAGCTCACCGGGATCCTTGGCACGCGCTTCGAGCGGGCGGCGGTACAGCACGATCCGGGCCCGCGTCGGCAGCCCCGCGCGATCGACCCCTGTCGGCACCAGCCGCGACAGCGGGACGGCGCCGTCGTGCAGCACACCTTCGGACGGATCGACCTTGCCGTCACGCCGGACTTCGGGCACGTCGTCGACGGCCACGTCCAGTTTGGTGAGCTCATGGCGCCACCGCGCCTCGATGGGTTCGAGCGCGTCGAGCACGAGCGCGTCGAACTTTTCCGCACGGCTGGTGGCCGCCGGGAGCGTCGCCGGATAGAGCGCGCCACGGAGCCCACGCCCATGCCTGTCCCGGCGCATGCGCAACCGCTGTCGGGAATCACGAGCCGTCGCCACGAACGGAAGGGTACGCGCTCGACGACTCACAGCGCGTGTCGCCGGTACGCCGTCGTCCGGACGCGCTATCGTTCCGGACGTGCGGAGCGTACGAAAGTGTTCGCGAACGGGTTGTCTAGAGCCCGCTGTCGCCACGCTGACCTACGCCTATAGCGATTCCACCGCGGTGGTGGGTCCATTGGCGACAGCGTCCGAGCCGCATTCCTATGACCTTTGCGAGGTCCACGCCCTCCGGCTCACCGTCCCCAAGGGCTGGGAAGTCGTGCGGCACGAAGGGGAGTTCGCCCATCCGGAGCAGTCCGCGGACGAGCTGACGGCGCTGGCCGAGGCCGTGCGCGAAGCCGGCCGTCCGGATCGCCCACCGGTGGCACCCGAGCCCGAAGGTCCCTCCGGGCGCCGTGGTCATCTGCGCGTCCTGCCCGGTCGCTCCTGACCTCCTCCCCGGGCGTCCCCGAGGTAGTACATCGCCGGTAGGGTTGCCCAAGCGCATCGAGCGCAAGGTCAAGAGACTCTCGGGGAGAGGTTGTGGCAGATCTTTCGGGCATCGTGAAGGCCTACGACGTTCGCGGAGTGGTCGGTGAGCAGATCGACGCGGCTCTCGTCCGCGAATTCGGCGCCGCCTTCGCACTGCTGATCAAGCCGGACTCGCCGTCGGTGGTCATCGGGCACGACATGCGCGAGTCGTCGCCGGCGCTCGCCGCGGCCTTCGCCGACGGCGTGACTTCGCAGGGCCTCGACGTGGTGTTGATCGGGCTCGCCAGCACCGACGAGCTGTACTTCGCCTCGGGCTCGATGAACATGCCCGGCGCGATGTTCACCGCGAGCCACAACCCGGCCAAGTACAACGGGATCAAGCTGTGCCGCGCCGGGGCTTCCCCGGTCGGGCAGGACACCGGCCTCATCGAGCTCCGTGACACCGTCGAGCAGGGCGTTCCGGCCTTCGACGGGCAGCCCGGCCGGGTGACCGAGCGCGACGTGCTCGCGGACTACGCGGCCTACCTCCGCAGCCTGGTGGACCTGTCCACCAGCCGCCCGCTGAAGATCGTGGTCGACGCGGGCAACGGCATGGGCGGTCACACCGTGCCCACTGTTTTCGACGGGGTGCCGATCGACATCGTGCCGATGTACTTCGAGCTCGACGGCAACTTCCCGAACCACGAGGCCAACCCGCTGGACCCGGCGAACATCGTTGACCTGCAGGCGAAGGTGCGCGAGGTCGGCGCGGACGCCGGAGTGGCGTTCGACGGCGACGCGGACCGCTGCTTCGTGGTCGACGAGCGCGGCGAGCCGGTTTCGCCGAGCGCGATCACCGCACTGGTCGCGGTGCGCGAGCTCACGAAGGAGCCCGGTGGCACGATCATCCACAATCTGATCACCTCGAAGGGCGTGCCGGAGATCGTCGCCGAGCACGGCGGCAAGCCGGTGCGGACCCGCGTCGGGCACTCGTTCATCAAGGCCGAAATGGCCACCACCGGCGCGATCTTCGGTGGCGAGCACTCCGCGCACTACTACTTCCGCGACTTCTGGCGTGCCGACACCGGCATGCTGGCCGCCATGCACGTACTGTCGGCACTCGGTGAGCAGGACGGCACGCTGTCCGACCTCACGGCCGAGTACTCGCGCTACGCGGCGTCGGGCGAGATCAACTCGACGGTCACCGACCAGGTCGCGCGCCTGATGGCGGTCAAGGACGACTTCGGCACTCGTCCGGGCGTGACCTTCGACGAAATGGACGGCCTCACCGTTCAGCTGCCCGGCGGTGCCTGGTTCAATCTCCGCCCGTCCAACACGGAGCCGCTGCTCCGCCTGAATGTCGAAGCCGCCGACGCCGCTGCCGTGAAGGCGCTGACGGACGAGGTTCTGGCGATCATCCGTGGGTAACGAAAGCGCTGTTAACGTGGTAGGGAAGAACGATGGCCGTCACGCTTGACGCACAGCTGCTGGAGATCTTGGCCTGCCCGTCGCCCGATCACGCCCCGCTCCGGGTGGGTTCCGGGACCGATCCGGAGGCCGACGCCCTGACCTGCACCTCGTGCGGGCGGGTGTACCCGGTTCGTGACGGTATTCCGGTGCTGCTGCTGGACGAGGCCACGGACCCGGAGTCCCCGGATGGCATCCATGACGACAGTGCTTGACGACTCGCTGCTGGACGACCCCGCGCGGTTGGCTGAAGCCGACAGCGCGGGGCTTCTGCGCGCCGCCGCGATGGCCGGCGCGCAGGTCCGGGCGACGGCCGAAGCCGCCGCGGACGTCGGGCTCAGTGACCGACTCGACGTCGGCCGTCCGCGCGCGCTGGTCCTGCTGGACCGGCCAGGAGTCAGCCGGTCGTTGACCAGGATGCTCGCCGCGCTGCTCACGCCGTCGTGCCCGGTGCCGGTGGTGGTCGCCGAGGTCGTGCCGAGCTGGATAGGCGCGCTCGACGTCGTGTTCGCGCACACCGACGACCCTGGTGACAGGGAGCTCGCCGCTTCGCTGGACCGCGCGGCGAGGTTCGGTGCCCGGGTGGTGCTTTCCGCACCGCCCGAGGGCCCGGTCGCGGCGTCCGTCGCCGGCAAGGGCCTCGTGCTCGCGCCGCGGATCCCGGTGCCGCCCGAGATGGCCTTCCCCCGCGGGTTGGCCGCCGGCCTGCTGACGGCGAACGCGCTCGGCCTGCTCGTTTCGGACATCCAGGCGCTGGCCGACCAGCTCGACTCCGAAGCCGAGAAGAACTACCTGGCGAGGGAGACCTTCGCCAACCCGGCCAAGGCGCTCGCGCTGCGCGTCGCCGACAGGATTCCGCTGCTCTGGGGCCTGGACCCGGTCGCGGTCGCGGTCGGCGAACACGCCGCCCACGCCTTCGCGGCGCACGCCGGTGTGGTGTGTGACGTCGAGGACTATCGCCAAGCCCTGGCAAGACCCGCCTTGCGCCGCGCGGCACTGGCAGGCAACAGTGAACGCGACATTTTCGCCGATCCGGACGATCCGATCTCCGGTCCGCGGCCGAGGGTGTTGCTGCTCGCGGTGCGCACCGGGCCGGTCGCGGAGGCCGCTCGCTACCAGGCTCAGGACATGTTGCCCGGCGTCGACTTGATCGCGCCGGCCGAAGAGATCGACGCGGACGAACCGATCCGTGCCGGTGTACTCGCGTTGCGGTTCGAGCTGGCGGCCGTGTACCTCGGCCTCGCGGCCGGGACCATCGGGGACGCGGGCCGGTACACGTCTGTCACGGCGTGAGACGAGAGAGCTAGGGCCTGGCCAGTGCCCGGCGAGGAGTTGAGGTGACAGTGGAGCTGCTGCGCAATGCCGTGCGGTCCTACGCGTGGGGATCAAGGACGACGATCCCCGAGCTGATGGGGCGGCCGGTACCGGCGACGCACCCTGAAGCGGAACTGTGGATGGGAGCCCACCCCGGCGACCCGTCCCGGATCATCGGCCCCGACGGGGTCGAGCGAAGCCTGCTCGAACTCGTCGGGTCGGACCCGGTCGGCCAGCTCGGTGAACAGTGCGCGCGGCGCTGGGGCGGACGGCTTCCGTTCCTGCTGAAGATCCTGGCCGCCGAGGAACCACTTTCCATGCAGGCGCACCCGTCGGCCGAGCAGGCCGCGCAGGGACACGCACGGGAGGAGAAGGCCGGTATCCCGAGGGGAGCGCCGAACCGCAACTACCCGGACCCCACGGCGAAGCCCGAACTCGTGTGCGCGCTCACCGAATTCCATGCGCTGGCCGGTTTCCGCGATCCGATCCGGACGGTGGAGTTGCTGCGTGCCCTCCAGTCGCCGGGGTTGGCGAAGTTCATCGGCCTGCTGGAAGCCCAGCCGGACGCCGACGGGCTGCGCGCGCTGTTCACGACGTGGATCACCATGCCGCAGCCCACGCTGGACGAGCTGCTCCCCGAGGTGCTCGACGCCTGCGTCCTGCACATCAAGGAACACGGCGCGTTCGACGCCGAATGCCGGACGGTCCTCGAACTGGGCGAAGCGCATCCACGTGACGCGGGTGTGCTGGCCGCGTTGCTGCTCAACCGGCTGACGCTCGCCGCGGGCGAGGCCATCTACCTGGCCGCCGGGAACCTGCATCTCTACCTGCACGGCACCGCGGTCGAGATTCTGGCGAACTCGGACAACATTTTGCGTTGCGGGCTGACCCCGAAGCACGTGGACGTGCCCGAACTGCTGCGTGTCGTCGACTTCACCAGCGGTGAAATGCCGATGCAGACCGGGGCGGTGCAGAGCGGGGAAGTCGACGAGCACATGTCGGTCTACCGCACGGACGCGCCGGAGTTCGAGCTGTCCCGCCTCGAATGGCCTGCCGGTGACGACGCCGCTGTCATGGTGGACTGCTCCGGCCCCCAGATCCTGCTGTGCACAGCAGGCGAGCTGCTCGTGACGGCCGATGACGGCGAGCAGGTTGAACTGAGGCGTGGCCAGTCAGTGTGGCTGCCCGCCGCGGACCCGGCCGCCCGGCTCCAGCCCGTCGGCGCCGGGCCGGCCCAGATCTTCCGCGCCACCGCGGGAACCTGCACCTCGTGAGTGTTTCGCGGGGTTCTAACCCCGCGAAACACTCACGAGACGTGGATTCGTGGGCGTCCGAGGGCACAGATAGTCTTTCATCCGCACGGCCTTCAACCGGACAAACAGGCCAGTTCATCAAGGAGTAACGGTGTCAGCAGGCGGCGGAACCAAGGCCATTCTCGCGGCGCTCGGCGCGAACGCCGGGATCGCGGTGGCGAAGTTCGTCGGGTTCGCGATCACCGGATCGTCGTCGATGCTCGCCGAGGCGGTGCACTCGGTGGCGGACACGTCGAACCAGGGACTGCTGCTGCTGGGCCAGAAGACGTCGAAGCGCAAGGCGACCAAGGAGCACCCGTTCGGTTTCGGCCGGGACAGGTACTTCTACTCGTTCATCGTCGCGCTGATGCTGTTCACACTCGGCTCGGCGTTCGCGCTGTACGAAGGCATCCACAAGATCCAGCATCCCGAAGCGCTGACCTCGCCGGTCGTGGCCGTGGTCATCCTCGTGCTCGCGATCCTGCTGGAGAGCTACAGCTTCTACACCGCGATCACCGAGTCCAAGAAGATCAAGGGCGACATCTCGTGGTGGGGCTTCATCCGCCAGTCGCGCACGCCCGAGTTGCCGGTGGTGCTGCTGGAAGACGCGGGCGCGCTGCTCGGTCTCGTCTTCGCGCTCATCGGCGTCAGCCTCTCGGTGATCACCGACGAGCCGGTGTGGGACGGAATCGGCACGGTGATGATCGGTGTGCTGCTCGGCATCATCGCGGTCATCCTGATCATCGAGATGAAGAGCCTGCTGATCGGTGAAGGCGCCACCGACAAGGAGCTGGAAACCATCATCGACGAGCTCGCGGCCGGGAAGGTCGAGCGCGTCATCCACATCCGCACCCAGTACCTCGGCCCGGACGAGCTACTGGTGGCCGCGAAGGTCGCCCTTTCGCCCGGCCTGGAGATGGACGAGATCGCGCAGGCGATCGATGACGCCGAGATCCGCGTACGCGCGAAGGTGCCGGCGGCGCGGCTCATCTACCTCGAGCCGGATCTCGACCGAACTAGGGTCTGACCTGCGGGTCTGCTTCGAAATGCCGTTGCCCCCTTCACGCGTTAGGGTGACCCGATCGCGATTTTCAGTGGTCACCGAAGGGGGTCGACGTTGCCTGGCACGGGTCTGTGGCGCACGAAATCCATTGAGCAGTCCATCGCGGACACCGACGAGCCGGGCACCAAGCTCCGAAGAAACCTGAGTGCCTGGGACCTGACCGTTTTCGGGGTCGCCGTTGTCATCGGCGCCGGCATCTTCACCCTCACCGCCCGCACAGCCGGTGACTTCGCCGGGCCGTCGACGTCGCTGGCGTTCGTGTTCGCCGCAATCGCTTGCGCGCTCGCGGCGCTCTGCTACGCCGAGTTCGCCTCGACGGTTCCGGTGGCCGGGAGCGCGTACACGTTCTCCTATGCCACGTTCGGCGAGTTCATGGCGTGGATCATCGGGTGGGACCTGATCCTGGAACTGGCTGTCGGCGCCGCCGCGGTGTCCAAGGGCTGGTCGGCATATCTGCAAACGGTGCTCGGGTACATCTTCGGCGAAGGCACGAAGACCACGTTCGACGTCGGTGGAGTGACCATTGACTGGGGTGCGCTGATCCTCGTCACCGGGTTGTCGACGCTGCTGGTGATCGGCACCAAGCTGTCGTCCCGGTTCTCGATGGTGATCACCGGGATCAAGGTCGCGGTGGTGCTGTTCGTCATCGTGCTCGGCATCTTCTACATCAAGGGCGCCAACTACACGCCCTTCATCCCGCCGGGTGAGCCCGCCGGGTCCACGCACAGCGGGGTCGAGCAGTCGCTGTTCTCCCTGATCGCGGGCGGCGCGAGCAGCTCGTTCGGGGTGTTCGGACTGCTGGCAGGTGCTTCGCTGGTCTTCTTCGCGTTCATCGGGTTCGACATCGTCGCGACCACCGCCGAGGAGACGAACAACCCGCAGAAGTCGGTCCCGCGCGGCATCTTCGGCTCGCTCGCCATCGTGACCGTGCTCTACGTCGCCGTCTCGCTGGTGGTCGTCGGCATGGTGAACTACAAGGACTTGGCGACCTCAGCCGGTGACGGCAGCAAGAAGACACTGGCGACGGCGTTCTCTGCGAACGGCGTCGACTGGGCCGCGAACATCATCTCCGTCGGCGCGCTCGCCGGGCTGACCACCGTCGTCATGGTGCTGATGCTCGGCCAGGTCCGGGTCATCTACGCGATGTCCCGTGACGGCCTGATGCCGACGGCGCTGTCGAAGACCAGCAGCCGTGGCACGCCGAAGAAGGCGACCATGATCGTCGGCGGGCTCGTCGCGGCGGCCGCGACCTTCTTCCCGGCGGACAAGCTGGAAGAAATGGTGAACGTCGGCACGCTGTTCGCGTTCGTGCTGGTCTCCGCCGGTGTGCTGGTCCTGCGCCGCACCCGCCCCGACCTGCCGCGGGCGTTCAAGGTGCCGTGGGTGCCGCTGATCCCGATCCTGGCGATCATCTCCTGCGTGTGGCTGATGCTGAACCTGACCGTGCTGACCTGGCTCCGGTTCGTCGTCTGGATGATCCTCGGTGTGGTCATCTACTTCACCTACAGCCGCCGGAACTCACTTCTTGGCAAGCGCAACAGCGGCGAACTCCCCGCTCAAGCCCAGCGGGAGTAGCGAGCTTCACTTGTGCGGCGAGTCCCCGAACAGCGGGACCTGCTCGCCGACAAGACGAAACGGCTGACCGGTGCGTTCGAGACCGGCGGCCATCGCGACGGCGTGGTCCCACTCGGCGTCGGCCAGGTAGTCGAGGTGTTTGAGGACGCCGGGCGCCCAGCGGCGCAGGCCGTCGGGGCCGCGCATCGGGTCGGGCAGCCAGTGGTCGCCACCGAGAACGAGCGCGCCGGTCGGTTCTTGCACGGCCATCAGCGGGCCGACTCCGCCGCCGGGCTGGTAGCCGTCGCCGATGAGCTTGTTCCCGGAGACCGCGTGCCGCCAGGTCGTGACGCCACCGCCGAAGATGTCCGTGCCCCGGCAGAGCGCGCGCCATCGGCCGTCGAGGCGTTCGCTGAGTTCGGCCAGCGAGTCGCAGGGCAGCACCGCGGGGAAAGCGCGCTGGTAGCCCCATTGCAGCGGTGAGCCCGCCGTCAGCAGGCCGACCCGGTCACGATCGGCCTCGGGGAGTTCGGCGACCAGCCGGGCGGCCGCGATGGTGGTCAGCAGGCTGCCGAGGTTGTAACCGGCGAGAACGACCCGTGTGCTCGGCTCGGAGAGGTGTTCCTTCGCGCGGGCGACCAGCTCCGGAACGACCTTCAACGCGTAGCAGGGCGGCACCGTCGGATGCGCCGCACGGGGCCAGAAACAGACTAGGTCGGCGAGCGCTCCGAGGTGGCGGCTGCGCTGGGGCGTCCTGGCGGCGGTATAGACCACGCGGAGCAGACCGGCGGCGAGCGCGCCCAGTGCGACCACGCCGATGGCCGACAACGGGCCGAACCACGCCGGTACCTTGTTCAGCCCGAAGCGCACCACGAGCAACACCACCACCCCGGCCGACATCGCGAACGCGACGGCCAGCGCCAGATGATGCAGATGCCGACGTTCCCAGGCCGACCTCGCCCAAGCAGCGGCGGCGGCCTTCTCGTGCACCGGGTCCAGATCCATCATGCGGACGACTTCCGGGATCCCGCGCCGCCGGAGCCGCAGTGGAACGGCGACCGCGACGCCGAGCAGGCTGAGCACCGCCGCGAGCGCGAGACCGGCGCCCCACAACACGGTGATCAGCTGATAGGTGTCCGGCATGCGCAGGTTGTCGGAAAGCAGTCGGCGGACGGCGATCGTCAGTCCGGCGCCGAAACCACCGCCGAGCAGCCCGGCCAGGATGAGCGCGGGCGCCGCGGCCCAGCCGCCGACCCATGGCCGCAGCCGTCGCGGCATCGACTTCCACGCGCCTCTGGCCAGCAGTGCGGCCGGTGCGAGCAGCAGGCCGAATGCCACGATGATCACCAGTAGCGCTGCGCCGAGGCCTTCCACGATGCCGTCCGTGCCGGGCAGGCCGCCGGGCGAGAACTTCGGCGAGTGGACCGCGGCCGCGAGCAGTGTCACCGTGGCGAACGCGATCAGACTCCGCCGTGCCCAGGTCCCGGCTCTCCCCGCGCCGCCACCGGCCGCGGCGGCGAGCATTGTCGCGGCCAGCAGCGACAACGCGCACACCCACGCCACGATCCCCAGCGTGTCGTCGGGCATCCGGAACGGGCCGCCGAGGGTCAGCAGCGCGACACTGCCCAGTGCGGCGATGGTGTGCAGGCCGCGAAGGCCGGGGGCGTCCGGGTCGGCGAGCAGTTCGTGGCCGGGCAGCCCGGCTTGCGGCGGGTGGCCCGCCTCGGCGTCGACCTGCCAGTTCGTCGACGACACGCGGTTCAGCACGAAGATCACGACAAGCGGCGGGAGCAAACCGATGGTCGTCCGCAGCGGCTCGGACGTGCGCAACCACGTCGGCGCGGCGGACAAACAGGAAGAGCCCGGCGCCAGGCACTGCGCGGCGAGCAGGTCGAGGCTCATCACGGCCAGCTGGCTGACCAGCAGCATCGTCAGCAACAGGGCCGCGACGCGCAACAGGCCCCGGCACACCGAGCCGAGCGCGGCGGCGAGTCTGCTGCCTTCTGGCACAGGCGGCAGCATCCAATAGGCCACGTTCGCCAGTGAGAACGGGAAAAGCAGTGCCCAAGTCGCTTTCGCCGCGCCGCCGGAGGTCATCCGGCTCCACAGGTAGCCTTCGAGCGTTCGCGGAATCGACCGGCCGAGCGCGGGCAGCACCGGCCCGGGGGCAGGGCGCCGAAGCCGGTCGGCGGGCCGGACGACCCGGCCCAACCCGTCGCCGGCGACATCCACCGTGGAAACCACGTCGAGCAGGGATTCCCCGGTGGTACCGATCAGTCCGGGGACGCGCAACTCGACGACCCTGGTGTCCGGTCCTGGGAAGGACAAGTGAGGGGATCCTAACTCTCAAGTGATTCGTGAGCCGTCAACGGTACTGTTGGAGCGTCATCCACCCCTGGAGGAGCCGACCTATGACCCCCGAAAGCGTTGCCAAGCGGCACGACACCCGCAACGGCATCGAGTTCGCCGTTGCCGATCTGGAAGCCGCCGAGTTCGGCCGCAAGGAGATCCGCCTCGCCGAACACGAAATGCCCGGCCTGATGACTCTGCGCCGGGAGTATGCCGAGGTCTACCCCTTGCGCGGCGCCCGTGTGTCCGGCTCCCTGCACATGACGGTGCAGACTGCCGTCCTCATCGAGACCCTCGTTTCACTCGGCGCCGAAGTGCGCTGGGCGTCGTGCAACATCTTTTCCACCCAGGACCATGCTGCCGCCGCGATCGTCGTTGGCCCGCACGGCACGCCCGAGGAACCCAAAGGCGTTCCGGTGTTCGCCTGGAAGGGTGAATCACTGGAGGAGTACTGGTGGTGCACCGAGCGGATGCTCACCTGGGACGACGGCAATGGCCCGAACATGATTCTCGACGACGGTGCCGACGCCACGATGCTCGTGCACAAAGGTTCGCAGTACGAGAAGGCCGGTGTCGTTCCGCCGGACGACGAGAACGACTCGGACGAGTTCAAGGTCTTCCTGCAGCTGCTGCGCGCATCGCTGGCCGAGGACGCCACCAAGTGGACCAAGATCGGTGAAGGCGTCCGCGGCGTCACCGAGGAGACCACCACCGGTGTCCTGCGCCTCTACCAGCTCGCCGCGGCCGGCGAGCTGCTGTTCCCGGCGATCAACGTCAACGACGCGGTGACGAAGTCGAAGTTCGACAATCGCTACGGCATCCGCCACTCGCTGCTCGATGGCCTCAACCGCGGTACCGACGTTCTCATCGGCGGCAAGGTCGCCGTGATCTGCGGTTACGGCGACGTCGGCAAGGGGGCGGCGGAGTCGCTGCGCGGCCAGGGCGCCCGGATCATCGTCACCGAGATCGACCCGATCTGCGCACTCCAGGCGGCGATGGATGGTTACCAGGTCAAGACGCTGGAGTCGGCGCTGCCCGAGGCCGACATCGTGATCACCACGACCGGTAATCGCGACGTCGTCACCGTCGACCACATGTCGCGGATGAAGCACCAGGCGATCCTGGGCAACATCGGCCACTTCGACAACGAGCTCGACATGGCCGGCCTCTCGCGGTACCCCGGTATCAAGAAGGTCAACATCAAGCCGCAGGTCGACGAGTGGATCTTCCCGAGCGGGCGCACGATCCTCGTCTTGTCCGAGGGCCGTCTGCTGAACCTCGGCAACGCCACCGGGCACCCGTCGTTCGTGATGTCGAACAGCTTCTCGAACCAGGTCATCGCCCAGGTCGAGCTGTTCACGAAGTACAAGGAATACGACAACGAGGTGTTCCGCCTGCCGAAGAAGCTCGACGAGAAGGTCGCGCGGATCCACCTGCAGGCACTCGGCGGTGAGCTGACGAAGCTCACCAAGGAGCAGGCCGAGTACATCGACGTCGACGTCGAGGGCCCCTTCAAAGCGGACCACTACCGCTACTGACCGGTACGCCCCGGCAAAAGCGGCATCAAGGGACCTTTACTGCCGTTTCGCGGTAGTAAAGGTCCCTTGATGCCGCGTTGGGCGCAGGACCCTAGCTCCACTCGACGGCGACGCCTGCGAGGCCGGGGCCCGCGTCGCGGAAGAAGGCGCTGGTCACGCCACCCATGTCGCAGGGCAGCTCGTCCGACTCCACCGGCGTCGCGTCGTCGCGGGTGCGGAACTGGCGGGTGCAGCGGGCCGGGAGCGCGCGGCGGTTGAACCGCAGTTGCAGCAGGAAACTCGCGCAGTGGACGCGGAACATCCGGTAGTAGCCGGGTGACATCGCGCCTGAGTCGTCGCGGACCTCGAAACAGAAGACGTGGATGTCGCCCTCGGCGAGTTTTCGGTCGAACAGCAGCTCGACGGCGAGTGTGTCCCCGCCTGGGTGACGCCGGATCCGGCCGACCCGGCAGCCTTCCGCGGTGACGAGTTCGACGTCCTCGATCCGGCAGCCTTCGTCGCCGTTGTACACGGTGATGTACCTGTCCGGGCCGTGCCGCCGCGCCCTGGTCACGAGCCGGGTCTGGACGCTGCGCTGCCGGTGTTCGGCGTCGAAGGTGACCGTGTCGTGTACGGAAAGCAGCTCGAGGTCGGCGTTCGAGTGGTTGTCCGACGGGTTCGCGCCCAGCTCCGCGAGCAACTGGTCGACGATCGAGGCCATGTCGCCGGAGCGCAGGTCCGAGAAGGACGCGGCGAGCTGATGTCCACGTCCCCGCGAAGTGCGCGGTCCGATGAGCACGACGAGCGAATCTGCGGGCAGCTGCAGCACGGATTCGAGGGCTCGGACAGCGGGCAGGGCCTTCGGGACCTCGGGCTGACGCAGTCCGCGCTGCCAGTAGCTGAGGGTGGATTGGCCGACCGGGACCCCGCGCTGATCGAGGTGCGCGCGGAGCCGGGAGAGGGAAAGTCCTCGGTGCGCGATGGCGAGCCGGAGCGCCTGATGGAACTCTCCGGCGCGAAGTGCTTCGGTCAGTTCCTTCGGCAACGCTTCGGCCTGGGGCCGGCGGGGCTTTTCGTTCACCGTTCTTCTGTCTCCGTCTTCCGGGCTCCGTCCACACGTCCACACGCTTCACGAACGAGTGTGTGCGCTGCGGTGAACACCACGGAACGTTCACGCTATCAGCGGATAGTGCCGAATCCGAGACCCCTTCGGGTTTGTTCGCCACGTTCGAGTGACCATTCCACGTTCCGGGGTTGACGCGGAACGGTCCTACCGTATGAGTGGCCTTCTTGCTCAGAGTGACCGCAGAGTCCACCGTAGTGATCAGGTAGCCCGCGTGTTCTCGGATCAGGAGGCATCTCGTGCTGGCGATCCCCCGGAAAGCATGTGTCGCAGTCTCGGCGTGCCAGGTCGAGCAGGCCAGGTTCGGCCAGTTCTCCGGGAGCACGCGATGAACGGCTTGCGGAGTGGATTGGTGATCGCCGGGCTGGCCTCGGCCGGTCTCCTGCTGACGATGCCTGGCGCCCAAGCGGCATCGGTGGATGCCGAAAGGATGTCGATCCCCGTTTGCAAGCTGTCCCGAGACTTCGCCCAGTTGCCGCGGCTGGACGCCTGGTACGCCGTGCGAGGCGGCTATCTCGCGGGCGACCAGGTCGCGTCGGTGATGCCGCGGGGCGGCGACGGGCAGGCGCAGGCGCCGACGCAGCACGAGGTCGACTGGATTCCGCTGCTGGTCGTCGGCGGCCTGCTCGCCATCGGTGTCGGCACGTATCTCCTCTACGCGGGGCGCCGGCCGGCCTGAAACGTGCCGGTGGGCCTAGCGGTGGCGACCCGCCCGCCGGGCCCGCCGGCCATCCACCCACGCCGTAGGGTGTTCGCTCGTGGGGCGACTCGTAGTGATCGAAGGACTTGACGGAGCCGGCAAGCGCACGCTGGCCAACGGGCTGACCGGCGCGCTGACCGACCTCGGCGCGAGCGTGACGAGCCTGGCGTTCCCGCGCTACGGCAAAAGCGTGCACGCGGACCTCGTCCGCGAAGCACTGCACCGCGGGCACGGTGACCTGGCGGATTCCGTCTACGGCATGGCCATGCTGTACGCGCTCGACCGTAGCGGCGCCGCCGACGACATTCGCGCCTACCGCGAGCGCTACGACGTCGTGCTGCTCGACAGGTACGTGGCCTCCAACGCCGCTTACGGTGCCGCGCGGCTGCGCCAGGACGCGTCGGGCGAGCTCGTCCGCTGGGTCAAGGAGCTGGAGATCGACAGGTTCGGGCTGCCGGCCCCCGACGCCCACCTCCTGCTCCGCGTCTCACCCGAGGTCGCCGCCGCCCGCGCCGCCCGACGGGCCCGCGCCAACGTGTCACGCCCGAAGGACGCCTTCGAGTCCGACGACGCCCTCCAGGAGCGCTGCGCGAAGGTCTACGACGAACTCGCCGCTTCTTCGTGGCTCTCGCCCTGGCACGTCCTTGATGGTGTTGCCGGTGTGGATGTTGATGCTTTGGCCGCGACTTTGATCGCCTGAGTTTGGGTGGTGGTCTTTGGTCGGGTTTTCCGGCGCGCCGGATGGGTATTTTCGCTCCACGCAGTGCTTTGAGGAGATTTGCGGCAGCGAAAACACCCACCCGGATCGAAACCCCGCTCACCTCATTGTTGTGGAGGCTTGTGGTTGCGAAGCACTGTAGCTCGCTTCGCAGGACGGCCAGCAGATTCTCGCCTCCACGGAAAATCACTCGATGGGGGACAGGTCTAGCTCCGTTCGCGGCAACGTTCCTTGGTGCATAAGGGTTTCTATTTCTTCGCGGCTGTGGAGTGCGGATTTTGTGTCGGTGGGGTCGGGTAGATTTGTGGCGTGGATGACGAGCAGGTGGTGCCGGTGTGGCAGCTCTCCGACGGGGAGCTGACCGCCGCACTGCTGCGCGCACAAACCGTGCTGTCCCAAGGGTATGGGCGGATGCTGGAGTTGGTCGGTGAAGCCGACGGCCGGGGTTTGGGGGTCGAGAAGGGCTACCGCAACACCGCGACGTTCCTGATCGGCGCGATGCGGCTCTCGACACGCGAGGCCAAAGCCCGCGTCGCCCAGGCGACCACCCCGATGCCGTTGACTGGCCAGGCGCTGGCGGCGGGCACGATCACTGCCGAGCATGTCACCGAGATCCACCATGTTCTTGCCGCAGCTCCCGAAGATCTTGATCCGGAGTTGCGGGCGCAGGGCGAGAAGACCCTGGTGGATCTGGCGATGCAGGCAGCACCGCTGTCCGTCCGCCAAGCGGGGAAACGTCTATCGGCGTACTGGGACACCGCCACGCCGCCGAAGGAACCGAAAGACCGGGCCGGGCAGCCACTACGTCGGTTGTCGTGGCGCGAAGCTCGCGACGGCCAGCTGCACGTCACCGGTGAAGTGGATTCCGAGACCGGGACGTTCCTGCGAGGTCTGATCGATCCGCTGGCGACACCACGCCCGGTCGACGAGTTCGGCCGTGAGGACACCCGCAATCTGGAACAGCGGCGCGGCGACGCATTCGCGGAGGTGGTGTTGCTGGCGGCGAACTCTCCCGACCGGTCGCTGGTCGGCGGGGACCGCGCCCTGATCATCGTCACAATCAGCCTGGAGGAACTGGAACGCCGGACAGGTGACGCGTTCATCGACGGCATCGGGTACACCAGCATCGCGCACCTGCGACGCCTCGCCTGCGACGCCAACGTGGTCCCCACCGTGCTGGGAACACGCGGTGAGGTCCTGGATCTGGGTCGCGCGCGGCGGACGGTGGCACCGGCACAGTTCCGGGCCCTGGTCACCCGGGACCGAGGCTGTGCGAGGCCGGGATGCCACCGCAAACCCCGCTACTGCCAAGCACATCACGTGGTGGAGTGGGCAGACGGTGGACTGACAGACCTCGGCAACGCGGTGCTGCTGTGCCTGTATCACCACATGGAAGTGCATCACGGTGGGTGGTCCATCCGGATGGTACACGGGGTACCGGAGTTCATCCCACCGAAATGGCTCGATCAGGAGCAGATCCCGATCCGCAATGTGGCGCATGTTCTTCCCCATGAGCAGGCCGCCTGACCGCGATGACTAGATCGTCATCGCGGCCAGCGGCCTAACCTAACCACCAAGAACCACAGCAAAGCCGAACCTCCCAACAGAAAGATCGCCATCCCTGATCAGGCACCTAGCCGAGGCGCGCCTGCAGCCAGGTGTGGAACTCGCCGATGTGGTGTTCCGACGGCATGAGGACGCCGCCTCCGGCGTAGGCACGGGACTTCATGCCCGGTTGGCAGCGTTCGCAGGCCTCGAAGTCCTGCTCGTTCACGCGGTGAAACAGCTCGACCGACCGCGACACGTCCCGGCCCGACGCGACGACGTCCTTCGAGTACAGCCAGTCGCATTCGACGATCGTGCGGTCCGCCGCAAGTGGGTACATCCGGTGGAGGATCACGTGGTCCGGCACGAGGTTCACGAACACCTGCGGCCGGATGGTGATGGCGTAGTACCGCCGGTCCTGTTCTTCGGCGACGCCGTCCAGCTTCTCGAAGCCGTCGCTGCCGTCGATGGTGAACCCGGTGATCCCGCTGCCGAACTCGGCGCCGTGGCCCACGAAGTACTGCGCGGCATACCCGTCCGCGAACTCCGGCAGTACCTCGGTCAGCTCGGGGTGGATCGTCGCGCAGTGGTAGCACTCCATGAAGTTCTCGATGATCAGTTTCCAGTTCGCCTTCACGTCATAGGTGATCCGGCGCCCGACCTCGAGTTCGTCCAGGTTGTAGTGCTCGATCGCTTCGAGATTCCCGAGCCGTTCGGTCACCGCGCCCATGACGTCGGTCTCGAACGGCGGTGGGTTCGTGGCGAGGTTGACCCAGGTGTAGCCCAGCCATTCCCGCAGGTGCACCGCGTGGAGTCCGTACTCGGCGCGGTCGATGTCCGGCATGCTCGCGAGGTTCGGCGCGGCGATCAGCCTGCCGTCCAGCCCGTACGTCCACGCGTGGTACGGGCATTGGAAAGATCGTTTGACCGAACCGGATTCCTGCGTGCACAGCCGCGCGCCGCGGTGGCGGCACACGTTGAGGAACGCGCGCAGGCCGCCGTCACGCGCTCGGTTGACGAGCACGCTCTCCCGTCCGATTTGGACGGTCTTGAAGTCGCCAGGCTTCGCCAGTTCCGAAGACCGCACCGCGCAGAACCACATGGACTCGAAAATTTTTTCCTGCTCCTGCGTGAAAATCCGCTCATCGGTGTAGTACCGGCCGGGCAACGTCGAAATGAGACTCGGGGGCAGTTCCGTGGCGGTCATGCTGCTCCTGTCAAACGGGCCGGGTCGAACAGGGCGATCGGGTGCGCGGTCGAACCTTCGGTGACGAGATCGGCGAGCACTTCCCCCACCACGGGCACGAACTTGAAGCCATGCCCCGAAAAACCGCAGGCGACGACGACCTGCTCATGCGCGGGATGCCGCGAGATGACGAAATGCTCGTCGACGGTGTTGGTGTACATACAGGTCGCCGCGCGCAGGAACTTTCCCGGCAAGGTCGGCATTGCTCGCCGGACGAAGTCGGCCATCGTCGTGACTTCCCCGGGATGCACGGTCCGGTCGATGGTTTCGGGCGTGCAAGTATCGCCACCACGGAAGAAAGCGACCTTCACGCCGTCCTCAGGAGAATTGTGCGCGGGAAAGCCGTAGAACTGGCGCCCGTGGGCGTTTTCCCAGATATACACCGGATGCCGCTCCGGCAGGAACGGCTCGACGCCGCCGTCGGGGGCGAACCAGTACTGCACCTGACGTTCGATCGTGAACTCGACCCCCAGCTCCGCGAGCAGCTCCGGAGCCCACGCGCCGGGACAGATCACCAGCTGGTCGGCGGTGTAGTCGCCCTGCGAAGTCCCGACACGCACGCCCGTGGATTCGGCCGTCCACGACAGCACCCTTTCGTCGTAGTGAAGTTCCGCGCCGGCGCGCGCCGCCAGTTGCAGGTGCGCGCCGACGCTCGCCTCCGGCGACACGAGACCGGCGCCGCCTTCGTACAGCGCGATCTCCTCGTCGTCGGGCCGCAGGGTCGGGAAGCGGCGCCGGATCTCGCCGGCGTCGAGCAGTTCGTGGGAGATGCCCCATTTTTGGGCGCTCAGCAGGCTTCCGGCGACCGTTCGCGAGTCCGGCCTGCCGATCATGATCCCGCCGCAGCGGGTGAAGATCTCGCTCCCCGAGTCCCGCTCGACGCCCTCCCAGAGTTCGTGTGCTCGCAACAGAAGCGGCACGTATGCCGGGTCCTCGAAATAGGCCTGCCTGGTGATCCGCGAGCCGCCGTGGCTGGAGCCGCGGTTGTGCACCGGCGCGAACTGGTCGATGCCGAGGACCCGCTGTCCCCGCTGGGCGAGCCGGTACGCGGCCGCGCTGCCCATGCCCCCGAGCCCGATGACGATGGTGTCGTAGCCGCTCACGACGCACTCCTCAACCGGCTCATGGTGGCGTCGAACAGGGGTTCTTCCGCGACTACGGCAGGCACCCGTGACCCGAAGTATTCGATCTCCACCGGACGTCCGGGCACAGCAACGGCCGCGGGGAGCCAGGCATAGGCGATGTTCTTGCCGATCGTGTACCCGTAAGCCGCGCTGGTCACGTACCCGGCCGGAAGTCCGTCGACGTGCACCGGCTCCTTGCCGAGCACCACGGCGTACGGGTCGTCGATGGTCAGCGCAGTCAGCTTGCGGGTGACGGTTTCGGCCGAGCGGCCCTCGATCGCGTCACGCCCGACGAAGTAGCCCTTGTCCATTCGAACGGCAAACCCGACGCCGGCTTCATAAGGATCGTGCTCGGCGGTGATGTCGGTGCCACAAGACCGGTAGCCCTTCTCCAGCCGCATGCTGTTGAACGCCTCGCGACCCGCGGCGATCACACCGAATTTCTGCCCGGCTTCCCATAGCGTGTCCCAAAGTTTCCGGCCCATGTCGGCGGTCGTGTATAACTCCCAGCCGAGTTCGCCCACATACGACAGTCGCATCGCGGTCACCGGAACCTGCCCGATATACGCCTGCTTCGATCGGAAGTAGCCCATCGCCTTATGGGAGAAGTCCGTTTTGGACAGTGGCTGGAGCAACGCCCGCGCCTGCGGCCCCCACAGTCCGATGCAGCATGTGCCGGGCGTGGTTTCGTGTACCTGTACGGTCCCGTCGCCGGGCAGGTGCCGCCGCAGCCAGTCGAGGTCCAGGTTGCCGTTCACGCCGACCTGGAATCGCTCGGCGCCGAGCCGGGCGACGGTCAGGTCGCTTCGGACACCGCCGTCCTCGCCGAGCAACAGGGTGTACGTGACCGCGCCGGCCAACTTGTCGAGCTGGTTCGTGGTCATCGTCTGCAGAAACGGAAGCGCGCCCGGCCCGGTGACTTCGAGCCGCTTCAACGCCGTCATGTCGAACATCGCCACCCGCTGCCGCGCGACCAGCGCCTCGGCCCCGCCGATCGGTGACCAATACCGGGACGCCCATTCGTTGCGCGCCGGGATCAGCTCGACCTCGGGCAGGTTCGCGTTGCTTTCGTACCAGTGCGGCCGTTCCCAGCCGCCGGCCTCCAGGAAATACGCGCCTAGCTCGGCCTGCCGCTCGTAGAACGGGCTCGTGCGCAAGGGGCGGGGATTTTCCATCGGTTCCAACGGATGGAGTATGTCGTAGACCTCGACGAAACTCTGGCAGCTGCGCGCACGCACGTAGTCCGGTGCCAGCTGCACCTGCTCGAACCGCGCGAGGTCGCAGGAACGCAGATCGAGACTCGCTTGCCCATCGACCATCCACTCGGCCATCGCCTTCGCGACACCGGCGGAGTGCGTGATCCACACGGCTTCGGCGATCCAGAACCCGTCGAGGTCGGGGTGCTCGCCGAGCAGCGGCATCCCGTCGGCGGTGAACGAGAACAGCCCGTTGATGCCCTCTTCGACCTTCGACTCGCCGAGCACGGGCAGCAGATCGACGGCCGACCCCCAGGATTCGTCGAAGTCGGCGGGGGTGAACGCGAGCTCGGACGGCATACTGGTCGCGGTCAGTGGATCGGCGATTTCCCTTGCGTCGATGGGCATCGGACGGTGCCCGTAGGCGCCGACACCGATGCGGTCCACGTGCTCGCGGAAGTAGAGGTCGGCGTCCTGGTGCCGAAGGATCGGCTTGCTCGCCTCGGTCAGCTCGTCGTTGTCGCCCTTGAGGACCGGCAACGGCGTGGTCTTGGCGTACTGGTGGGCCATCGGGACGAGTGGCACGGTGAGGTCGACGAGTTCGCCGATCAGCGGACCCCACATGCCGGCACAGGACACGACGATGTCGGCGCGGAAACTGTCGGTCTCGGTGGTGACCCCGGTGACCCGGCCGCCCGAGCGCTCGACGGCAGTGACCTTCTGGTGTTCGAGGAATTTCGCGCCGCGGCCGATCGCGCGCCGGGCCTGGGCTTCGGCAGCACGCAGCGGCTTCGCGACGCCGTCGCTCGGGATGTGGAATCCGCCCAGTACCTTGGTTTCGTCGAGCAGCGGGTGCAGCTGCGCGCATTCGCCGGGTGCCCGCAGGTAACTGCGCACACCCCATGACGTCGCCCAGCCGTGACGGCGTTTGAGGTCTTCCCAGCGTTCCGGGGTGGTCGCGACTTCGAGCCCGCCGAGCTGCTGGAAGCACCACTTCCCGTCCAGCGTCAGGCCGCTGTACTTCGAGACGGTGTACTTCGCGAACTCGGTCATGGTCTTGCAGCCGGTGGTCTGGAAGACCAGGCCGGGGGCGTGGGAGCTGGAGCCGCCGGTCTTGAACAGGTTGCCCTGTTCCAGAACGGTGATATCGGTCCAGCCGCGCTCGGAGAGTTCGTCGGCGAGCGCGCAGCCGACGATCCCTGCTCCGATGACGACCACTCGGGGTGCGACGGCCATCGAGTACCTCCTGCTCCACGCCTGCCCATCCGATCCGTCCATAGAGGACGGATTCGGGTCCGGGTGCGCAGGCGAGCACGGATACCCGCGCGGGGGACGCGGGGGAGTTGCGTATGGGGGGAGTTGTTCCGCCTTCAGCAACAAGGTGCGTTATCCGAGACGCTGTGTCAATACCCCAAATGCGCTGTTCCGCCTGGTTGGAAGCACTATGACGCAGGCGTTACTTGCGCATTACGCAAGTGGTGGCCGCGGCTACTCTTGGTAGAACCCCAGCTGTGCCGACAGTTCTGCCGCGGCGTCGGTCAACGGCCGGACGATCTGCCGAACTCGCTGCTTGGACAGTCGATAGGACGGGCCCGACGCGCTCATCGCGGCGACGACCTCGCCATTCGGCCCATGGATCGGCACCGCGACGGCGTGCATGCCGAGCTCCAGTTCCTCGAAGCACACGGCGTAGCCCTCTTCGACCACCCGGTCCAGCTCGATGCACAGATCGGCCGCCTCGACGGTGGTGCGCGGGGTGTATTGGTCGAGCTTGCGGCGGAGCAATCTGCGCCGCTCGGTTTCGTTCATGAACGCCAACAGCACTTTCCCGCTGGACGTCGCGTGCAGCGGGGTCCGCTGGCCGGTCCAGTTCTGCGTGCTGATCGCGGCCGAGCCGCGGGCTTGGCTGACGTTGATGGCGACGCCGTTGTCGGCGATGGCGATGTTCACCGTCTCACCGAGCGTTTCCGCCAGTGTCTGGCAGGTCTGGCGGCCCAGTTTGGCGATGTCCATCCGCCCGGTGGCAGCGCCGGCCAGGCGCACGACGCCGAAGCCGATCGCGTACTTGCCACGTTCGCCGAGCTGCTCGACAAGGCCCCTCGCCTCGAGGACACTCACCAAACGGGACGCCGTCGACTTGTGCACGCCCAGCTCCACCGAGATTTCGGTGATCCCGGCTTCGCCTTCGCGGGCGAGTATTTCGAGCACGCTGATCGCGCGGTCGACCGATTGCACCTGACTGGGGGTTGCGTTGCCCGAGCTTGAGTTCGAGTCCTGGTTCCGCATGGCGCAACAGTATCCGTTTTGCGCGATCACGCTCGGCTGACCGGGCGAACCCCTTGACGTACCTCGGGGTCGACCTGGATTGTTGCGCCTAGCACGTCGTGTCTCGTAATGCGCAACATTCACGAAACATGCGGGTACCTCGTTAGTAACCCGTCACCATCTCGGAGGCCCTGATGATTCGAGCCTGCCATGTCGCTGACCTGCCCGAAGGCGAAGGAATCCGCGTGCTCGCCCACGTGCCGATCACCGTTTTCCACACCGGCGGCGAGTTCTTCGCTGTCGACGACACGTGCACCCATCAGGACGCGTCCTTGGCCGACGGCTGGGTCGAGGGGTGCTTCGTCGAGTGCCCGCTGCACTCGGCACTGTTCGACCTCCGGACGGGCATGCCGTCCTGCCTGCCCGCCAAGGAGCCGATCCGGACCTACCCCGTAATCATCGAGGACGGCGTGATCTACGTCGACGCCGGCGGACGGGAAGAGATTGCCGCGCGCTCGTCCTTGCTCGACGCGACGGGTTGACCGCCGCCATGAGAACCGTCGCGGTCGTCGGCACCTCGCTCGCCGGACTCCGCTCGGCACAGGAACTGCGTGCACGGGGGTTCGACGGGCGGCTCGTGCTGATCGGTGAAGAGCCGCACCAGCCGTACGACCGTCCGCCGCTGTCCAAGGACTTCCTGCTGGGCAAGGTCGGCGCCGAGGAACTCGCGCTGCTCGACTCGGATGACCTCGATGCCGACTGGCATCTCGGGACACGTGCCGAGGGGCTCTCCGGGACCAGGGTGACGCTGTCCGGCGGCGTCGAGATCGCGGCGGACGGCGTGGTCATCGCCACCGGAGGTTCGGCGAAAACCCTTCCTGGTACCGAGAAACTCGCCGGCGTCCACACCTTGCGCACACTGGACGACGCTGTCGCGCTGCGTCAGGCGCTCACGGCGGGTCCGTCCGAAGTGGTCATCATCGGAGCCGGGTTCATCGGCGCGGAGGTGGCCTCCACGTGCTGGTCGCTCGGCCATGAAGTGACCGTAGTGGAGGCGATGCCGGTGCCGCTGGCCGGGATTCTCGGTGAGCTCATGGGCACCGCCTGTGCGAGTCTGCATGGCTCTCACGGGGTGCGGATGCTGACCGGCGCCGGGGTCGCGGGCCTGCTCGGGACGTCGAAGGTCACCGGCGTGCGGCTTGTGGACGGGACAGAGATTCCGGCGGACCTGGTGGTCGTGGGCATCGGCGTGCGGCCGAACACGGCGTGGCTGACCGGCTCCGGGATCGGTGTCGACGACGGCGTGCTGGCGGATTCCGGTTGTGTCACCGGGAATCCGCGGGTGGTCGCGGTCGGTGATGTGGCGCGGTACCAGTGTGTCCGGCGTGGAAAGCGGGTCCGGGCGGAGCATTGGACGGCGGCCACCGAGCAGCCGGTGGTCGCGGTGCGGAACCTGCTGGCGGGTTCGACGGTCGCGAACTACGACCGGCCTGGGTACTTCTGGTCCGACCAGTACGGCCACCGCATCCAGTTCGCCGGGGTGAGCGCCGGGGAACTCCGGGTGGTGGAAGGCGATCCGGCCGAGCGGAAATTCGTTGCCACCTACTCGGACGGGGACAAGGTCGTCGGCGTCCTGGCCATCGACAGCCCGAAACCCTTCACCCGTCTCCGCCGCAGCTTGTAACGCTCGTGCGCGCAGGCCCTTCGTCCCGTAAACCCGGTCACCACGACTTCCGGCCGGCCACGGCCGGAAGTCTTCACCCGCCGCTAATAAAACGTGTTCGCATGGCGCACAGTGTGAAGGTGGCGGCAAACTTCCCCTTGTCCCGGTCGCCCGAATGGGCTATCAGAAGGCCCGGAAAAGCTGATCTGTTGATCTTTCTGGTGGTCAGATCGCCGGGTCGTGCACGTGGCCGGGCTGAACAGTGCGAATATGTCTGCATGAAGGCACGTGTCTTGGTCGTTGATGATGACCCTGCTCTCGCGGAGATGCTCACCATCGTCCTGCGTGGGGAGGGGTTCGATACGGCGGTCGTGGCCGACGGTTCACGCGCGCTTCCCGCGTTGCGCGAGCTGAAGCCCGACCTCGTGCTGCTCGATCTCATGCTGCCGGGGATGAACGGCATCGACGTCTGCAAGGCGATCCGCGCCGAATCCGGCGTCCCGATCGTCATGCTCACGGCGAAGAGCGACACGGTGGACATCGTCCTGGGCCTCGAGTCCGGCGCCGATGACTACGTCGTGAAGCCCTTCAAGCCGAAGGAGCTCGTGGCGAGGGTGCGCGCGCGGATGCGCCGGACCGAGTCCGAGCCCGCCGAGTCGCTGACGATCGGCGACCTGGCCATCGACGTCCCGGGGCACGAGGTCACCAGGGAGGGCAAGGCCATTCCGCTGACCCCGCTGGAGTTCGACCTGCTGGTGGCGCTGGCGCGCAAGCCGCGCCAGGTGTTCACCCGCGAAGTGCTGCTCGAGCAGGTATGGGGCTACCGTCACGCGGCGGACACCAGGCTGGTGAACGTCCACGTGCAGCGGCTCCGGTCCAAGGTCGAAAAGGACCCGGAACACCCTGAGGTGGTGTTGACCGTTCGCGGAGTCGGGTACAAGGCGGGTCCGCCGTGAGGATGAAGATACTGCGATGTGGAGGCTGTTGCGAAACGGAGTCGCGGCATCCCGGTTGATCTGGGAGCGCGCTCCCGGCCGGAGGTCGAGCGATCGTGGCGGCAGGGCGCCTATCGGTGAAAATGTGAGTTCCCCTGGGAGGGACGCCCTGGCGACACGATCGCAACCGCGCGCGAAATCGCGGCCGGCTCCGAAGCAGCGGATCGGCGCGTTCGCGCACTCCACCGCGAAACTCGCCGGGCACTTGGTCGTACTCGGCCGCCGGCACTCTGTCGCCCTTGGCGAGCTGTGGCGACGATCGCTGCAGTTCAGAGTCACCGTGTCGACCCTCGCGTTGTCATCGGCGGTGGTCTTCGTGCTGGGCATGGTGCTGCAGAACCAGATCACCGATCGGCTGATCGACACCAAAAAGAACGCCGCTGTCGCCCAGACACAGGCCGTGGTCGACACCGCGTCCAGCGAGCTGGTCGGCATCGGGTCCGAGCCGCAGGACACCGTCCAGAACAGGCTCACCAACGCGCTGAAGAAGATCGCCAGCAGTTCATCGACGGCACAAGCCGCGTCGGGTTCGGCGGCGGGCACGTTCGAGCCCGTGCTCGCGAGCGGCGGCTCGAACGTGGCGGGCGGGAGCCCGGTCGCCGCCGGGCCGCTGTCGAAGGTGCCGTCGCGGCTTCAGCAGTTCGTCGAGACGAACCAGCTCAGCTGGCAGATCCACACGACCGACGTAAAAGGCGTCCACACCACGTACATGATCGTCGGCGCGCCGGTCACTACCACGGCGAACCCGGTCCAGCTGTACCTGCTGTTCCCGCTGACCTCCGAGCAGAACACCGTTTCCACCGTGCAGAACACGCTGCTCGTCGGCGGGCTGGTGCTGTTGCTGCTGCTCGCCGGCATCACGAACCTGGTGACGCGCCAGGTCGTGCGGCCCGTGCGGGAGGCAGCCGCGGCCGCGGGCAAGTTCGCCGACGGCGACCTGGACCAGCGGCTTGCCGTGCTCGGCGAAGACGATTTGGCCAAGCTCGCCGTGTCCTACAACGAAATGGCGGCGAGCATCCAGCGTCAGATCCGGCAGCTCGAGGACTTCGGCGGCTTGCAGCGCCGCTTCACTTCCGACGTCTCGCACGAGCTGCGCACGCCGTTGACCACGGTCCGGATGGCCGCGGACGTGCTGCACGCGTCGCGTGAGCAGTTCCCGGCCGGGCTGGCTCGCTCCACCGAACTACTCGTGGACGAGCTCGACCGCTTCGAGGCGCTCCTTGGCGATCTGCTGGAGATCAGCAGGCTCGACGCGGGCGTGGAGGAACTCACCGCGGACCTGATCGACGTCCGCCCGATCGCGCGACGCGCCGTCGAGCAGGTGCGGGTGATCGCGGGCAGCGCCGGCAGCGCTGTCGAGCTCGAACTTCCCGAAGACGAGGCCACCGCCGAGGTCGACGCCCGCCGCGTGGAGCGGATCCTGCGCAACCTGCTCGCCAACGCCGTCGACCACAGTGACGGCGGCTCGGTGATCCTCCGCGTCGGCGTGAGTGACGACACCATCGCCGTGACCGTGCGTGACTACGGTGTCGGATTGCGCAGCGGCGAGGCCGACCTGGTGTTCAACCGGTTCTGGCGGGCCGATCCGTCGCGGAACAGGCGCACCGGCGGGACCGGACTCGGCTTGGCGATCAGCCAGGAAGACGCGAAACTGCACGGCGGCGAACTGGAGGCGTGGGGCGAGGTGGGCCACGGTGCATGCTTCCGGTTGACGCTGCCGCGCTACCAGGGCAGGGCGATCACCGACATTCCGCTTCCCCTGCCGCCGGCGGATTTCGTCCCGGACGAAACGCAGAACGGCCGTGGCTCGCTGGTCGAGGTCCAGCTGGCACCGGACGCGATTCTCGGCGACCGCGAGGAGGTCGGACGGTGAAGGCCAACCGAATCAGGTCCCTGCTGGCGTCAATCCTTTGTGTACTGCTCGCGGCGGGCTGCGCGAACATCCCGAGCGAGTCACTGCCCGCGGTCATCCCCGGGGACAAGCCGGCGCAGGGTAACGTCGACGTGCCCGAGCCCGCGAAGGGGCTCGACCCGTTGAGTGTGGTGCGCGCGTTCGTGCGGGCGGCGGGCGCCCCGGCGCAGGGCTACGCCGCCGCCGCGGTCTATCTGGACGAGCAAGCGCGCAAGAACTGGAAACCGGTCAACGGGCTGACCGTCATCGACGACACCTTCAACACAGTGAACGGCGTCGACGAGCTGAACCCTTCGGATCCACTGGACAAGTCCGAGCAGACGGTGCTGGTGCGGGGATTCGGCGTCGGGACGCTCGGGGCGGACAGTGCGTTCATTCCCGCGGCCGGTGACTACGAACTGCCCATCCATGTGCGGATGCAGGCCGACGGGCAGTGGCGGATCACCAACCCGCCGTCGAACCTGGTGGTCACGGAGTCGGATTTCACCACCAACTACGTCCGGGTTTCGGTGAACTTCTATTCACAGGATTCGGGGACGTTCGTGCCGGATCTCCGGTATATCGTCGCCAAACCCCAGGTCGGGCTGCCCGGCCGGGTGATGGACCTGTTGCTGAAGGGACCGTCGAACGCGCTGAACGGGGCTGTCACCAAACTCATTCCGGATCAGGCCACCACGGATTCCAATGTGACCACGTCCGAGGACGGCTCGCTGGTGGTGCCCTTGACCGGCGTCAGCGACCAGCCGCCCGAGACGAAGAAACTGATTGCGGCGCAGATCGCGCTGTCCTTGCAGGCTGTCACCAGTAGCCGGATCAAGATTCTTTCCGACGGCACGCCGCTGGTGCCGGATCGGGATTCCTGGCGGGCCAGTGATCTGCCTTCTTACAATCTTTCGACTTCGCCCAGCTCGGAATTGCCGGGGCTGATGACGGTCGACGGCCGGGTGCGATCGCTCTCTGACGGTCAGCCGATACCCGGCCCCGCGGGAAGTGGGGCTTACAGCGTATTGAGCGCCGGGCAGTCGATCGACGGCAAACGGTTAGCGGTGATCGAGCGGTCCAACGGGCGGATGGTGCTCCGGGTCGGCGACTTCGGGCGGGATGCTCAGGCTGTCGATTTGAGCGGGGACACTTTGACTCGGCCCACCTGGCGGCCCACACCCGTCGGCGGGACGGTCGCCGGTGAGGTTTGGACCGTTGTCGACGGGCATACCGTGGTGCGGGTCGTGCAGACACCGGACGGTAAGTGGGGAACCATCGGGGTCAATGCCAGCGAGCTGACGCCGCTGGGGAGGATCACGGCCTTGCGGCTGTCCAGGGACGGGGCCCGGGTCGCCGCGGTGATCAACGGACAGTTGGTGGTGGCTTCTGTGGTTCGCACCGGGGACGGTGTCGCGTTGCGAGCGCCCAGGAGTTTGCGCGGACGTGAGTTGACGAGCGTGGTGGACGTCGACTGGAAGGATCAGGAGACGCTGGTGGCGGTGACCTCCACCGCAGCATTGCCGGTGGCCAAGGTGGCCATCGACGGGCAGCGGATGGATGCTTACAACAGCTCCAACCTGACTCCTCCGTTGCACGCGGTCACCGCTGCGCCAAGCCGCGCGATCGTGGTGGCTGATGGGGGCGGATTGTGGATCGCCAACGAGCTGGGCGAAGTTTGGCGGCCACACGTTCCTTCGACCGTGGACGCCTATCCTTTCTATCCCGGGTGACGAATTTTATTGAGTCTGCGTAGTCGGCTTTCACACCTCGGTTGGCAACCAGGTGGCCAACCACAAACCCGGTCCACCCTGAGGGCAAACGAGAGCACGCTAAGTCCCGGGCTACCGCAGTAATCCCGTTGGGCGGCAGGCGAAAAAACCACAGCGCGCGCCCTCTTTTGGCCGAAGGCCCACGGTTTCGCGGCGGCAGGGCGTCCAACCACAAAACCGCGACTACGCACTTGGTCACGCCCTGGCGACGCGAAACCGTCAGCGCGCAGAGCAGCCTAAAACCAGCCATCAAACTGTCGGTGGCGGGGTGGATACTGCGGGTGTGTTTTTGGATCTGGTGGTGCCGTCCAGGTGTGCGGGGTGTGGCGAGCCGGGGGTGGCTTGTTGCACGCGATGTTGGGAGGCGTGGGGATCGCTGGGCCGGGTGAGTCGCAGCGGGGTCGGGGTGCCGGTGTTCGCGTTGGCGCCGTATCGGGGGGTGGCCCGGCGGGTGCTGCTCGCCTACAAGGAGCGGGGGCGGAGGGATCTGGCGGCTGGATTGGGGAGGGTATTGGCGGAGGCTCTGAGGGAGCTCCCTGGGGTGGAGGCAGGGGCTGACGGGGTTTGGTGGCTGGTACCGGTGCCATCGCGGAGGCGGGCGGCTCGGGTCCGGGGTGGGGCGCACATGCTGCGGCTGGCGAGGTGTGTGGCCGGCACGCTGGCGGCCGGCGGCAGGAAGGCGGGCGTGGCGCCCGCGTTGCGGCTTGACGGCGGGGTGCGGGATTCGGCCGGCTTACGGCGAGCGGAGCGCGAAGCCAATTTGGCTGGGAAGGTGCGGTTTTGTGGGGCGGGGGCGCCGCCGAAGGGGGCGTCGGTGGTTTTGCTGGATGACGTCGTGACCACGGGAGCCACGGCGGCGGCTTGTGTGCGGGAGTTGTCGGACCGGGGTGTAGTGGTCGCGGCGGTCCTGGCACTCACGGTCGCGGAATGATCTTCAACAAACACGGACGAGTGATGGATTTCGGGAACGTCCACGGATGGGCGACCGTTGTCGGGACATGAGGGTGTTCATCGAAAGCACACCGCCGCCGGTCGGCTCCACTCCGGTGGCGGCTGGCCCTGGTGCGGTGATCACCCTCGGAATCGGTGGCACACATTCCTTGCGCCGTCCGCGTGAAAACTCTGGTCATCCGATGCGCCGAACGGACGGGGTTTTGACCGGCCCCAGCGGTCGTTCGCTGCGCGGAGTGACGAGTTCTCACAGGATGACATCCCCCGTCTCGGGGGCTGTTGCTCCCGGCGTGAGGACGCTAACGTGCTCCGCTATCAGCCAATCCCGGCTAGGGGAGGTGAGCAGCCCATGTCCCTAGCGTCGGAGGTGCGCTGAGTTCGCGCTTGGCCTTCTTTCACGAGACGTCGTGAAAAGAATTTCAGGTTCTCTCTCACCGCCCGAGTTCGGGCAACGTCCCCGATTCAACCGGCGCCCTAGTGAACAAAGAGCTCGCAGTCTCATTCAGCGAGGGAGGTTCGTGTATGGACATCGTCGTTAAGGGCCGCAACGTAGAGGTGCCTGAGCACTATCGGGCGCTCGTCAGCGAAAAACTGGCCAGGCTTGAGCGGTACGACAAGAAAGTCATACGTTACGACGTGGAACTCTTCCACGAGCCCAACCGCAGGCAGTCCAAGAACTGCCAGCGCGTGGAAATCACCGGCAAGGGCAAGGGCCCGGCCGTGAGAGCGGAAGCATGTGCAGGCGATTTCTACGCCGCACTGGACGCCGCGGTGAACAAGATCGAGAACCGCATGCGGAAACAACACGACCGCAGGCGCGTGCATTACGGGCGTCGGAGCCCGGAATCGGTCTCCGCGGCGACCTCGATAGCCGGTGGCGTCTCCGCCCCGGTGGACGGCGGCAATTCTTTCGCGAGCGCGGCCCTCACCGGCACGGCGGTCATGGAAGCACCTGCCGAGCAGATGAACGGCGTCAATGCCGTCCGTCCGGACGAGATTCCCCAGCAGCAGCGTTGGGATGACGGTGCGGCCGACTACGAACCCGGCCGTGTCGTCCGCGAGAAGCAACATTCCGCCGATCCCATCACGGTCGACCAGGCTCTCTACGAGATGGAACTGGTCGGTCACGATTTCTTCCTGTTCAACGACTCGGAAGCCGGGAGGCCGAGCGTCGTCTATCGAAGGAAAGGCTTCGACTACGGCGTGATCAGGCTCGGCTAGACGAGCCCCGAACGTCCACAGGACGGCCCGCACGCGAGAGCGTGCGGGCCGTTCGCACGTCCGGTAATGCACAGACCTGCCGACGTTCCCTACGATGGGGGTAGGACGCGACCGGATCGGTCGCGCGGAAAGACTGCCCGGGGCCGGCCCGGGTGCGGATCACAATCAGCTAGTGAGGTCGACCGGATGGTTCTGAACCGCCTGCTCCGCGTAGGCGAGGGCAAGATGGTTAAGCGGCTGCGCAACATCGCCGATCACATCAACACCCTCGAAGACGACGTCAAGGACCTGTCGGACGCCGAGCTGCGGGCCAAGACCGAGGAGTTCCGCAAGCGGTACGCCGACGGCGAGTCGCTCGACGACCTGCTGCCGGAGGCGTACGCCGTCGTTCGCGAAGCCTCGCACCGCGTGCTCGGCCAGCGTCCCTATGACGTCCAGCTGATGGGCGGGGCCGCGCTGCACCTCGGCCAGGTCGCCGAGATGAAAACCGGTGAAGGCAAGACACTGACCCAGGTGATGCCGGCGTACCTCAACGCGATGTCGCAAAAGGGCGTCCACGTCATCACGGTCAACGACTACCTCGCCAAACGTGATGCCGAGTGGATGGGCCGGATCCACCGCTTCCTCGGGCTGGAGGTCGGGCTGATCCTCGCCGACCAGACCCCCGAGGTGCGCCGCCAGCAGTACGCCTGCGACATCACCCACGGCACGAACAACGAGTTCGGCTTCGATTACCTGCGTGACAACATGGCCTGGAGCTTGGACGACTGTGTCCAGCGTGGCCACAACTTCGCCATCGTCGACGAGGTCGACTCGATCCTGATCGACGAGGCCAGGACGCCGCTCATCATCTCGGGCCCGGCGGACCAGTCCTCGCGCTGGTACACCGAGTTCGCCAGGCTCACGCCGATGATGAAGGCCGATATCCACTACGAGGTCGACGAGCGCAAACGCACCGTCGGTGTCAGTGAGAAGGGTGTCGCGTTCGTCGAAGACCAGCTCGGCATCGACAACCTCTACGAGGCCGCGAACACGCCGCTGGTCGGCTACCTGAACAACGCGCTGAAGGTCAAGGAGCTCTACAAGCGGGACAAGGACTACATCGTCCGCAACGGCGAAGTCCTGATTGTCGACGAGTTCACCGGCCGGGTGCTGCACGGGCGCCGTTACAACGAGGGCATGCACCAGGCGATCGAGGCGAAGGAAGGCGTCGAGATCAAGGCGGAGAACCAGACTCTCGCCACGATCACGCTGCAGAACTTCTTCCGCCTCTACGACAAGCTCGGCGGCATGACCGGTACCGCCGAGACCGAGGCCGCCGAGTTCCACCAGACCTACAAGCTCGGTGTGGTGCCGATCCCGACGAACAAGCCGATGGTCCGCACCGACCAGCCGGACCTGATCTACAAGACCGAGCAGGCGAAGTACGAGGCCGTCGCCGAGGACATCGCCGAGCGGCACGAGAAGGGCCAGCCCGTGCTGGTCGGCACCGTGTCGGTCGAGAAGTCCGAGCACCTGTCGAAGCTGCTGCTCAAACTGGGCGTGCCGCACGAGGTGCTCAACGCGAAGCATCACGACCGTGAGGCGCTGATCATCGCCCGCGCCGGTCGTAAGGGCGGCGTCACGGTGGCGACGAACATGGCGGGCCGTGGTACCGACGTCGTACTCGGCGGGAACCCGGACATCATCGCGGACGAGGTGCTGCGTGAGCGCGGCCTCGACCCGGTTGAACACTCCGAGGAGTACGAGTCCGCTTGGCCGAAGGTCCTCGAAGAGATCCAGACCGTGGTGAAGGCCGAAGCCGAAGAGGTCAAGGAGGCGGGCGGCCTGTACGTCCTTGGCACCGAGCGGCACGAGTCGCGCCGGATCGACAACCAGCTGCGCGGTCGTTCCGGCCGTCAGGGCGACCCTGGCGAGTCCCGGTTCTACCTCTCGCTGGGTGACGACTTGATGCGCCGGTTCAACGCCACGATGGTCGAGCGCGTGATGACCACCATGCGCCTGCCCGACGACATGCCGATCGAGCACAAGATGGTCTCCAAGGCCATCAAGAGCGCGCAGACGCAGGTCGAGCAGCAGAACGGCGAGATCCGGAAGAACGTCCTCAAGTACGACGAGGTCATGAACGAGCAGCGCAAGGTGATCTACTCCGAGCGCCTGCGCGTGCTCGAGGGCGAGAACCTGCGTGACCAGATCGAGCACATGCTCACCGACGTCGTCGACGCGTACGTCACCGGCGCGACCGCTGAGGGCTACGCCGAGGACTGGGACCACGTCAAGCTGTGGACGGCGTTGAAGACGCTGTACCCGGTGAAGGTCCAGTGGGAAGATCTCGTCGACGACGACCTCGACGCCGAGACGCTCCGGAAGGCGCTGCTCGACGACGCGAGGGCGGCTTACGACGCGCGTGAAGCCGAGATCAACGAGAAGGTCGGCCCCGACGCGATGCGGGAGCTGGAGCGCCGCGTCATGCTCTCGGTGCTCGACCGCAAGTGGCGTGAGCACCTCTACGAGATGGACTATCTCAAGGAGGGCATCGGCATGCGCGCGCTGGCCCAGCGCGACCCGCTGATCGAGTACCAGCGCGAGGGCTTCGACATGTTCCGCGCGATGCTGGACTCGCTGAAGGAGGAGGCCGTCGGCTTCCTGTTCAACCTTCAGGTCGAGCAGGCGGAGCCGGAAGCCGCGCCGGAGAGCGCCACCGCGGTGCCCGTCGGTGTGGCAGGCAACGGCCAGGCCGCCGAAGGACGGCACTCCCGGCCGACGCCGCCGCAGGCGCCGACCACCGACACCAAGGCCGTCCCCTCCGCGCTTCGCGGCAAGGGGCTCGGCGGCGGTTCGCAGGCGAACATGACCTTCTCCGGGCCCAACGAGGACGGCGAAGCCCAGTCGCGTGCCGAGGCGGCGGGCGACGACGAGTCGGGCACCCGGCGTGAGCGCCGCGCAGCTCAGCGCGCCCAGGCGAAGAAGGGCAAGAAGGGCCCGCGCCGCTAGGCCGGTCCGAGCATTACCCGAAAGCGGGGGGGGGGGGGG
>JAVXWP010000052.1:0-13229 GCA_032230695.1 Actinomycetota bacterium
CGCGGGGTCCTAACCCCGCGAAACACTCACGAGGGTCTGTGTCGTTTGACACTGACGGCGGCTACGGAGCGGGATAGTCTCGTCACTGTCCCCTTGGACCCAATCGGAGGATCGGCGTGACCGCAGCAAAGCCTTGGGAGCCGATTCCCGACGTGGAAGCGGCCCCGCTGGACAACCTCGAGGTGGCGCCGGAAGTACGTCCTCTGCCGCAGCATCGATGGGGCTTCGGGGCGTTCCTGCTGGTCGAGGTTGTGCTTCTGTCGTCCGCCGCGTTCGTCAGCGTCCTGCTGGGCGACACCCCCGCCGGCCGTCCGATCCCGGTCCGCGACGTGCTGATCGGCACGATCGCCCCGATGATCATCGCCGCGACCGTGGCGCTGCTGATCACCTCGATCCGGGGCAACGGCCCGTTCGTGGACCTCCAGCTCGAATGGCGCTGGGAAGACGTCCGGACCGGGTTGAAGTTCGGCGTGCTCGGCCTGGTCTGCACCACGATCGGCGCCTACGTCTGGACTCAGGCCGTCGGCGACGACAGGGCCAACTCGGCGATCAGCGCGCTCGTCGAGGACCAGAAGATGTCGGTGTCCGCAGCCATCGTGATGTTCCTCTACCTGTGGCTCCTCGGCCCGATCTGCGAGGAGATCATCTACCGCGGCCTGCTCTGGGGCGCGGTGGAGCGGCTGAACTGGAGCAACGAGCGGGTGGGGCGCTTCGCGGCGTTCCTGCTGTCCACCGCGGTGTTCGCGGCGAGCCATCTGGAGCCGCTCCGCACGATCCTGCTGATCGTGATCGCGGTGCCGATCGGGCTGGCGCGGCTGTTCACCGGACGTCTGCTCGGCAGTGTGGTGGCACACCAGATGAACAACTTCCTCCCGGCCGTGGCGATCCTCCTCACGTCGCTGGGCATCGCCACCATCTAGGTCGGTGCGGAGTCGCTGACATCGGTCTGGCAGAATGTTCGCTTGACTGCGTCGGCCGGACCCTCTCACCGCGCCGAAGCTACTAACTTGACCTCTGGACGCCTGCCTTCCGATGCCCCACTCGGTTCGCGTGCGTCCGATCCTGCACCGAGAGAACTGAGGAGTACCCACACCCGTGGCCGTCAAGATCAAGCTCCAGCGCCTTGGCAAGATCCGTGCGCCGTACTACCGGATCATCGTTGCCGACGCGCGCACCCGTCGGGATGGCAAGGCCATCGAGACGATCGGCAAGTATCACCCGAAGGAAGACCCGAGCTTCATCGAGGTCGACACCGACCGGGCGCAGCACTGGCTGAAGGTCGGCGCGCAGCCCACCGAGCCGGTCCAGCGTCTGCTCGAGATCACCGGTGACTGGCAGAAGTTCAAGGGCCTGCCGGGTCAGGAAGGCACGCTCCGCGTCGCCGAGCCGAAGCCGTCCAAGCAGGACCTGTTCAACGCCGCTCTCGCCGCCGCCGGCGACGAGTCTTCGACCTCGGCCACCACGCCGAAGAAGAAGGCCGCCCCCAAGAAGGCCGACGCTGACAAGGCGGAGGTCAAGGCCGAGGGCGAGAAGGCCGAGGCGTGAGCTTTCTCGCCGACTCCCTTGAGCACCTCGTTCGCGGAATCGTCGACAACCCGGACGAGGTGAGGGTGGAGCTGTTGACCACCCGCCGCGGCCGGACGCTCGAGGTGCACGTGCACCCCGACGATCTCGGCAAGGTGATCGGTCGTGGTGGTCGCACCGCGACAGCCCTTCGTACCGTCATGGGCGGTATCGGTGGCCGTGGCGTCCGCGTGGACGTCGTCGACACCGACCGCTGATCGGGCAAGAGGCGAAAAAGAACATGGATGTCGTAGTAGGCCGTATAGCCAAGGCGCACGGAATCACCGGCGAACTCGCCGTGGATATCCGGACGGATTCACCGGACGAGCGGTTCGCCCTCGGATCGGTGCTGGCGACAAGGCTGCGCGACGGCAGTACCAGGAAACTCACCATCGCAGCCGCCCGCATGCACAGCGGGCGGCTGCTGGTGCGTTTCGGTGAGGTACTGACCCGGGACGTGGCCGAAACCCTGCGCGGTGCACTGCTCGTCGCGGACACCGCGACCCTGCCGCCGACAGGGGACCCCGAAGAGTTCTACGACCACGAGCTCGAAGGCCTCCGTGCCGAGCTCAGCGACGGCACGGTCGTCGGCAAGGTCCTCGAAGTGCTGCACTCGCCCGGCGGGGAACTCCTCGCGGTGAAGCGCGACAAGCAGACGCTCCTGATCCCGTTCGTGCACGCCATCGTCCCCGTGGTCGACATCGCGGGCGGGCGGGTCGTGCTCGATCCGCCGGAAGGCCTGCTGGACGTCGAATAGCCTTGCGTCGATTTAGGCTTGCGTCGTTTTAGGCTTGCGTCGTTTTAGGAAATGGTGAGACCCGCTTGCGCATCGACGTCGTCACGATCTTCCCCGAATACCTCGACCCGCTGCGGGCCGCGCTGCTCGGCCGCGCCATCGAGCGCGGGCTGATCCAGGTCGGCGTGCACGACCTGCGGAACTGGACGCACGACGTCCACCGTGCCGTGGACGACGCGCCATACGGTGGCGGTCCCGGCATGGTGATGAAACCGCAGATCTGGGGCCCGGCACTGGACGAGGTCTGTGGTGAGGGCACCCGGCTGGTCGTGCCGACGCCCGCCGGCCGCCCGTTCACGCAGGCGATGGCCCACGAATACGCCGCCGAAGAGCACCTGGTGTTCGCCTGCGGCCGGTACGAGGGCATCGACCAGCGGGTCATCGACGACGCTGCCCGCCGCATGCCGGTCGACGAGGTGTCCATCGGTGATTACGTGCTCGTCGGCGGCGAGGCGGCGGTGCTGGTGATGGTCGAAGCCGTCGTCCGGCTCCTGCCCGGTGTGCTGGGAAACCCCGTCTCCGCCGAACAGGATTCGTTCTCCGACGGCCTGCTGGAAGGCCCCAGCTACACGCGCCCCGAGGTCTGGCGCGAGCTCGCCGTGCCCGACGTCCTGCGCTCCGGAAACCATGCGCTGGTGAACCGCTGGCGCCGTGACCAGGCGCTGGAGCGCACGGTGAAGCGCCGTCCGGAACTACTCGACAAGCTGCCCGACGGCAGCCTGGACCCCCATGATCTCGGCCTCCTCGACAGGTTGCGTGAGCAGCTTGCGGAGGGGGCGGGCTGAGGTGTCGGCCTCACGTCTGTAATACTTGACCGGTTGGCGCGTGAACACCTGTGTTGGTGTGCCCGCCATCAGAGCCCCCCGGGTCAGCCGCAGTCACTTAGTTGCGCGCCCGGATGTACGTAAGCCACACGAATTGACGAGGACGGACCACCGATGAACACCCTCGACGCGCTGGATGCGCAGTCACTGCGTTCCGACATCCCGGACTTCCGCCCGGGCGACACGCTGAAGGTTCACGTCCGCGTCATCGAGGGCAACCGCGAGCGTAACCAGGTTTTCCAGGGCGTCGTCATCCGTCGCCAGGGCGGCGGGGTCCGCGAGACCTTCACCGTCCGCAAGGTCTCCTTCGGCGTGGGCGTCGAGCGCACCTTCCCGGTGCACTCGCCGAACCTCTCCGAGGTCGAGGTCTACAAGCGCGGCGACGTCCGTCGCGCCAAGCTGTACTACCTGCGCGACCTTCGCGGCAAGAAGGCGAAGATCAAGGAGCGCCGCGAAAACCGCGAGACCACCTCTGTTTCCTGATCAGCAGAACGGTTACCGGTAGCCTGGCGACGTGGTCGAACCTGTGCCCTTGAACGCCGCTGAGAATGATCCAGACCGTCCGGAAGACGAGGGCTCTTCGCAGCCTTCGGACTCCGGCGGTCGTGGTTCTCACCGGCGCGGCAAAGCAAGCAAGAAGCGGTCGTTTTGGAAAGAACTGCCGATCCTGATCGTCGTGGCGCTCGTCCTGACGATCCTGATCCAGCAGTTCGTGGCGAAGGTCTACATGATCCCCTCGGGATCGATGGAAGCCACGCTCCACGGCTGCACCGGCTGCACCGGTGACCGCATCCTGGTCGACCGCATCACGTACGACTTCACCGATCCGAGCCCTGGCGACGTCATCGTTTTCAAGGGGCCGGAGGCGTGGACGCAGAACGAGATCCTCGCCGAGCAACCGAGCAACATTCTGGTCAAGGCGTGGCAGGGCTTCGGTTCACTGATCGGGTTCGCTCCGCCGGACGAGCGTGACTTCGTCAAACGTGTCATCGCCACGCCCGGCCAGACCGTGCAGTGCTGCGACACCCAGAACAGGGTCGTCGTCGACGGCAAGGCACTGGACGAGCCCTATGTGCATTGGGAAGAGGGCCAGCCACAGAAGCAGGCCGACTTCGCACCGGTGCGCGTGCCAGACGGCAAGCTGTGGGTGATGGGCGACAACCGGAACAACTCCAGTGACTCACGGTTCCAGGGCACCGGTGGCGACACCGGTACCATCCCGATCGCGAACGTGATCGGCAAGGCCCGGATCATCGTGCTCCCGCCGGGCCGCTGGGGTGGCGTAAGCGATCACAACCCCCAGCAGAACGCGCAACCTGCGGTGCTCGGAGCGCCGGGTTGGCAGCAGGGCGTTCCACTCGGTGTCGGCGTGGCAGCGGCCTGGCCGATGGTCTTTTTCGGCCGCAAGCTCGGCGCGGGTTTGCGCAAGGCGGCCAAGCGAAAGCGTTAGTGCGTTGAGTGTTGGTGTCATCTCCGGGCCGTCGGCCCCGGTCCGCCCGCCTCGTGCGGTCGTCCGGGGCGACGGTTTCTGGGGTCTTCAGACCGGACTGGAGCGACGAGGGCTTGGCCCCGTCGCCGGCGTCGACGAAGCGGGCCGAGGCGCCTGCGCGGGACCGCTGGTGGTCGCCGCGTGTGTCCTCCGGACGGGTGATGCGGCGCGTCTCACCGAACTCACGGACTCCAAACTGCTGACGGCCCTCGCCCGTGACCGTGTTTTCGACCGGGTCCTCGCGCGGGCGCTGGACCACTCGGTCGTGATCATCCCGCCCGACGAGGTCGATGCGCTCGGCATCCACGTAATGAACATCGAAGGCATGCGGCGCGCGGTCGCCGGGCTCGCGTCCAATCCGGGTTATGTGCTCACCGACGGCTTCCGGGTACCGGGTCTACCGGCACCGAGCCTGCCGGTGATCAAGGGCGACCGGGCCGTCGCGTGTGTGGCAGCGGCGTCCGTACTGGCCAAGGTGACCAGGGACAGGATCATGGCCGCACTGCACCACGAACATCCCGATTACGGCTTTGACGTGCACAAGGGCTACAGCACCGCTGATCACAGCGCCGCGTTGAACGCCCACGGCCCGAGCAGGGTGCACCGCTGGTCGTTCGCGAATGTCGCCAACGCCGCGGCCGCCCACGGGCACCTGCCGCCGCACCGGGTGGTGCTCAGCGCGGCCGCGCTGGCAGCGCCATCCGAGGCGAGGAGCGCTCCGGTGTGTGCTGTGGAGGGCAGTGTGGGTAAGAATGGTCACTTCGCCGCTGGAGCACCGACTAAATCGCGAGGAGGGGCGCGCATTTCATGAGCGCAGAGGATCTCGAGAAGTACGAGACCGAGATGGAGCTGTCGCTGTACCGGGAGTACCGGGACATCGTCAGCCAGTTCTCGTACGTAGTGGAGACCGAGCGGCGGTTCTACCTTGCCAACGCCGTCGACGTGCAGGTACGCGACGGCGGCGGTGAGGTGTACTTCGAGGTGCGGATGTCCGACGCCTGGGTTTGGGACATGTACCGCCCGGCCCGGTTCGTGAAGCACGTCCGAGTCATCACCTTCAAGGACGTCAACGTCGAGGAACTCGACAAGCCCGATCTCCGGCTACCCGAAGACGGCCCGTTCGGCAGCTGACTGCGCCGACTCCATTTCGCACCAGGCTCGACAACGCGGCATCAAGGGACCTTTACTACCGCCAGACGGCAGTAAAGGTCCCTTGATGCCGTTTTAGCGCATCACCGGGCCGTTCGCGACTGCCGGTTTCCCCGCCGGGAGGCCGAGTTATCCACAGTGGGCGAGTTGTCCACAGGTTGGCGAGACGGCACTGGCGCAAGTTCGATCACGCTGACAGCGTTGGTCGGACACGCACGGTGATGAGCCAACTGGGGGTTTAGCGATGACGGGAACACTGGCGAAGCCTGCACACCGCAAGGAGGAGGCCAGGCATCTCACGCTCGGGCGTCTGGGGGAAGACCTGGCCGCGAAGCATCTGGAGGGTCTGGGGCTGGTCGTACTCTCCCGGAACTGGCGGTGCCGCGAGGGCGAGCTGGATCTGGTCGCCACGGACGGCAAGATCCTGATCGTCTGCGAGGTCAAGACAAGGTCCGGCGACGGGTTCGGCACCCCGGCGGAGGCGGTCACCGAGGAGAAGACGGAGCGCATCCGGCGGCTGGCCACCCAGTGGCTTCGCGCCTTCAAGGTCGGCTGGTGCCCGATCCGCTTCGACGTCGTCGCGGTGTTGGCTCCGGCGGGAGAACAGCCCACCCTCACCCACCTCGAGGGCGCGTTCTGATGGCCATCGCCAAGGCATGGTCCGTCGCGTTGCTCGGGATCGACGGGCGGGTGATCGAGATCGAAGCCGATATCGGCGGCGGCCTTCCCCGGGTGACGCTGGTCGGCCTGCCGGACGCCGGTTTGCGCGAGGCCAAGGACAGGGTGCGCTCGGCCGTCCGCAACTCCGGCCAGTCGTGGCCGGAGGGCAAGGTGACGCTCGGCCTTTCCCCGGCGAACCTGCCAAAAGTGGGCTCCGGCTACGACCTGGGCATCGCGGCCGCGGTGCTGGCAGCCGATGGGAAGGTACCGGCCACCAGGCTGATCGGCACCGTACTGCTCGGCGAGCTGGCGCTCGATGGCCGGATCCGCACGATCCGGGGAGTCCTGCCAGGACTCCTGGCGGCCAGGAAGGCGGGGATCACGCGAGCCGTGGTGCCGGTCGAGTCGCTGTTCGAGGCGGCGCTCGTCGACGGAGTCGAGGCGGTCGGTGCCGCCCGGCTGACAGACGTGATGGCGTGGCTCAAGGGCGAAGACACGCTGACTTCGCCGGAGCCGCCAGGGCCGGTCGACCCGCCGTCCGTGCCGGATCTGGCCGACGTCATCGGCCAGCCGGAGGCGCGCTGGGCGCTGGAGGTCGCGGCCGCGGGTGGGCATCACCTGCTGCTGACGGGGCCGCCAGGCGTCGGGAAGACGATGCTCGCGAAGCGGCTTCCCGGCCTGCTGCCGCCCCTGTCGCATGAGGAATCACTCCAGGTCACGGCAGTCCATTCGGTGGACGGTTCGCTGTCCGCGTCCTCGCCGCTGGTGACAGTGCCGCCGTTCGTGGCGCCACACCATTCGATCTCGGTCGCCGCACTGATCGGAGGTGGCAGCGGTATCGCTGTTCCCGGCGCGATCAGCAAAGCCCATCGGGGCATCCTGTTTCTCGACGAAGCCTGCGAGTTCGGCGCGCAGCGCTTGGAATCCCTGCGGACGGTGCTCGAAGACGGCGAGGTGCGCATCGCGCGCACGCGCGGTGCCGTCAGCTACCCGGCCCGGTTCCAGCTCGTGCTTGCCACGAATCCGTGCCCGTGCGCCCCACCGAAGGAGGCAGATTGCGTTTGTTCGGCGGCGGCCCGGCGCAGGTACCTCGGCAGACTGTCCGGGCCGCTCTTGGACAGGGTCGACCTGCGGGCTCACCTGCGCCCTCTGACGGCCATGCGGGCGCATGCCGAGAGCGATCCGGAGCCGACGGGCGCGGTGCGCGAGCGGGTGCTGCTGGCACGAAGACGGGCGGCCGGAAGGTGGGCCGAGCGCGGCTGGCAGTCGAACGCGGACGTGCCAGGGCCGGTGCTGCGCAAAGATTTCGCTTTGCCGGCAAAGGTCACCGAGCTGCTCGACAGGGGACTGGATCGCGGAGTGCTGACGGCTCGTGGCGCGGACAGGTGCTTGAGGATTTCCTGGACACTGGCAGATCTCGCGAATCGTGATCAGCCGGATGCCGATCACGTCGCGGCGGCGCTGGAGTTCCGGGACAGGAAAGTGGCATGACAGCCACCGAGGAGCAGCGGCTGGCGCGGGCGTATCTGATAAGGGTTGCGGAGCCTCCGGCCCCGGCGTTGGCGGCCTTCATCGAAAGGCACGGCCCGGTCGTCGCCGCGGAGCTCGTCCGGGCCGGTGAATGCCCAGGGCGAGTCCGGGACGAGACGGTCGCGCGGCATGGGCTCGCCTTGGCGGAGCGGGACCTCGAACAAGCGCGAAGACTCGGTGCCCGCCTGGTGATCCCGGAGGACGAAGAGTGGCCGACGTGGACATTGCTGGCGCTCCAAATAGCAGGTGAGCGTGGAATTCGCGAGGCGACGCTGCCGCTCGCGTTGTGGGTCCGCGGCGCACGGAGGCTGGACGAGGCCACCACCGGCGCGGTGGCGATCGTCGGTGCGCGGGCGGCGACGGGCTACGGGGAGCACACTGCCGCCGAATTCGGGTTCGGCTTGGGTTCCCGGGACATCCCCGTGTTCTCCGGCGCCGCATACGGGATCGATGGCGCAGCACATCGAGGCGCGCTGGCATCGGACGGGCTCACCGCCGCGGTGCTGGGCTGCGGCCTCGACGCCGGTTACCCGGCGGGGCACGTGACCCTGTTGAACAGGATCGCCGAGGGTGGCCTGGTAATCAGCGAATACCCGCCGGGCACGCCGCCCGGGCGGCATCGGTTCCTGGTCCGGAACAGGCTGATAGCCGCGCTGACAGAGGGGACCGTGGTCGTCGAAGCGGGTTTGCGCAGCGGAGCCCGCAACACGGCAAGTACCGCGGGGACGCTCGGGAAGGTGGTGATGGCGGTGCCCGGGCCGGTCGGTTCGGCGGCGTCCATGGGCTGTCACGACCTCATCAGGGAGGAACATGCCACGTTGGTGACGTCGGTGGCGGACATCATGGAGACGGTCGGCAAGCTCGGTACGTTGCAGCCGGAACCGGTCCGGCCCCAGCGCCGGACGGACGGACTGGAACCACAGGCGATGCGGGTGCACGAGGCGTTGAGCGTCAGATCCGGCAAGGCGGCCGAGCTCCTCGCCGCCGAGTCCGGCGTCCCGCTGGGCCGGGTTCGTGCGGTTCTGCCAGAACTTGAGATGAACGGGCTCGTAGAACGTTGTGAGGCCGGCTGGCGGCGCGCGGGATGAGCTGTCGACCTGCGGGAAGGCGCTCATCAGCGGAAACGCGGCACCGGCCGGTAATCGTGTACCCGCGGATGGGGTGCCTGGGGGCGCAAGTTGCCATCAGCACCGTGCATCGGGATCGCACTTTCGGTGTGGCGATGCTTGATTATCGGCTGCCGTTCGCGCAGCGTGATGACCATGCCGTCAGTGAGTGCGCGCCGCCGGGTCGACTTGAAGCGCACCAGGACCGAATTACCGAGCTCTTCGGCGGAGCTCGTGAGCGACTACGAGCGCCACCTGCGGTTGGAACGCGGCCTCTCCGAGCACACCGTGCGCGCTTACATCGGCGACGTCGTCTCGCTCCTGGGGCACCTCCACGGCCTGTCCGGCGGCGAGCCCGATTCTGACCCGTCCGAAACAGCGCGGGCAACAGCGGAGACAGGTGAACTGGCCGATCTGGATGTGGGCCTCCTCCGGGGCTGGCTCGCGCATCAGCGTTCGGCCGGGTCGAGCCGGACGACGTTGTCCCGGCGGGCGGCGTCGGTGCGCACGTTCACCGCGTGGGCACAGCGGCGCGGAACGCTCGACACGGACCCGGGTGCTCGGCTGGTGGCGCCGAGGCCCCACCGGAAACTGCCCGGCGTGCTGCGACCGGACCAGGCGGGCGCACTGATGCTCGCGTCGAGCGCGGGCGCCGCCGAACGGGATCCGGTGGCGTTGCGTGACCACGCGGTGCTTGAGCTCCTCTACGCCACCGGCGTGCGCGTGTCCGAATTGTGCGGTCTGGATATCGGGGACATCGACTTCTCCCGCCGAGTACTGCGCGTGCTGGGGAAGGGTGGCAAAGAGCGCACGGTGCCGTTCGGGGTTCCCGCTGACAAAGCGGTCCAAGAATGGATGGAGGTCGGCCGCGGCAAGCTCATCGAGGCCGCAGCTGCGGAAACGGCGACATCGGCACTTTTCGTGGGCATACGCGGACGGCGGCTTGATCCGCGGACAGTACGCCGGATGGTGCACGATGCGGTGGGTTCAGTACCCGGCGCAGTGGACATCGGCCCCCACGGATTACGCCATTCGGCGGCAACACACCTCCTCGAAGG
This sequence comes from Actinomycetota bacterium, assembly GCA_032230695.1. Lineage (GTDB taxonomy): Bacteria > Actinomycetota > Actinomycetes > Mycobacteriales > Pseudonocardiaceae > Amycolatopsis. Next base: position 10,176 of record JAVXWP010000052.1, read on the forward strand.
TGGTGCGGACCTTCGCAGCGTTCAGGAACTGCTTGGTCACGCTACGCTCGCTACGACGCAGCTCTACACTCACGTGACCGTCGAGCGGCTGAAGGCGATCCATGACCGAGCACACCCCCGAGCCAGATGATGTCGGGGGACAAGCGTCCGGTCCAGGAAGTCCAACGGCGCGAGAAAATTCGTACAAGCCCGGAGAAAGTTCTGATCCCCACGCTGAGAACGGCGGTTCGATGACTGCCGAGACTCATCTGAGCGAGTCCGTCGAACACGCCGAGCCGCGTTCGGACGGCGATGGCGTGGCAGCCGCGGAACCCGCGCGCGGCGGCGGTCACGACGTCGACGTCGGTATCCAGCTGCTGTGGAAACAATTCGCCGATGCACCTCAGCAGCTACTTCGCGATCGGCTGGTGCTGCATTACGCGCCGCTGGTGAAGTACGTGGCCGGGCGGGTCGGGACCGGGTTGCCCACCCATGTGGATGTCGGTGACCTGGTGCAGTCGGGGATTTTCGGGCTCGTCGACGCCATAGAGAAGTTCGAGCCCGCCCGTGGGCTGAGGTTCGAGACGTACGCGATGCTGCGTATTCGCGGGGCGATTCTGGATGATCTGCGGTCGCAGGACTGGGTGCCCCGAGTTGTGCGGAGCCGGGCCCGGGAGGCTGAACGCGCGCTGGAGCGGCTGGGAGCTCGGCTGCACCGGACGCCCACCGACGCCGAACTGGCCAGCGAACTGGGAATCACTCACGACGAGCTTCGGGACTTGTACAGCCAGTTGCAGCTGACGAGTGTGGTAGCGCTGGAGGATCTGGTCGCTGCCGGCAAGGACAGCGGGTCGCTGGTCGACACGCTGCCCGATGACGGGGCTGTCGATCCTGTCGCGGTGCTGGTGGATCAGGACAATCGGCGGCAACTGGCTGAGGCCATTGCCCAGCTGGCTGAGCGGGACAAGGTCGTGGTGACTTTGTACTACTTCGAGAGCCTGACCCTGGCGGAGATCGGGAAGGTTCTTGGGGTTACCGAGTCGCGGGTCAGCCAGTTGCATACTCGGGCAGTCATGCGATTGCGGGCGAAACTGGTCGAGCAAAGCGTTTAGCGCTTCACCCGATGGGGTCCTGCCCTCCCGACGAACCACCTTGCCAAGCTGCGCTTGCTTCTGGGGGCGAGCAGCGGGTTTGCCTTAGGGCGTGGCGGCGTGGGGTGGGTCGGTCCAGGGTTTCAGGCGTAGGCGGGTGTTGTGGGCGACGAGAGTCAGGGGATTTAGGTATTCGTCTGCGCGTCGGACGCCCCAGTGGAGGCAGGCGGGAGCGGGGCAGTCGGGGTGGTCCGGGAGGACTGTGCCGATTTGCTGACCCGAGTGGACCTGGGTGCCGGTCGTGACCGTGGGGATGACGGGTTCGTAGGTGGTTTTCAAATCGCCGTCGTGGTCGATGGTGATTACGCCTCGGCCCGCGAGGGTGGCCGCGAACGTGACTACGCCGTGGGCGGCGGCCAGGACGGGTTGAGCTGGGGTTGCGGCCAGGTCCACGCCCCGATGGCCCGGTCCGTAAGGCGTGATGGGGAGTTGAAATGCGCGGGTCACCTGGGGAGTTGGAGTTAGCGGCCAGGTAAAGCGGTTGTCGTCCTGCGGGCTCGTGGCTGGGGTCGCCAGGGTAAGGGCGCAGGTGAGCAGGGCGCTGAGGAAGGTCATCCAGTCAGCGTCGCTCGGCGTGGGGGCGCGTGGGAGACTGGTCTGAAATCTGTGGATAACTTCGGTGGGTGTGGACAACTTGGCTGCTGGCTGTTGCCGGTGCTGGAGGTGTCGCCAACACGGAGTAGACTCTTTTGCGCAGTCCGTGTAGTGGCGGACTGACTTCGCGTGCAGTGCACGTTCCCGGTTTTCCGACAGGTCTTTCGATGGTCGACGACCGGGGTACGAACGGCGCTCGGCGGTCCCGGCGGTGACACACCGGCGGGTCCGGGCACCGGCACCGCGCCAGGGCTTCCGGCCACCGGCCGGCGGCGACAAAACCGCACTGTTCGCCGAGCTCAGGCCCGGCGGGCACAGAGTAGAAGAGGTGCGATCCGGCTATGGCCGTCGTAACCATGAAGCAGCTGCTTGACAGCGGCGTGCACTTCGGGCACCAGACCCGTCGTTGGAACCCCAAGATGAAGCGCTACATCTTCACCGAGCGCAACGGCATCTACATCATCGACCTTCAGCAGACGCTGACGTACATCGACCGCGCGTACGAGTTCATCAAGGAAACCGTCGCGCACGGTGGCACGATCATGTTCGTCGGCACGAAGAAGCAGGCTCAGGAAGCCATCGCCTCCGAGGCGCTTCGCGTGGGCATGCCCTACGTGAACCAGCGCTGGCTCGGCGGCATGCTGACCAACTTCCAGACCGTGCACAAGCGGTTGCTGCGCCTCAAGGAGCTCGAGTCGCAGGAGCAGACCGGCGGTTTCGTCGGCCTCACCAAGCGCGAGATCCTGACGCTCACCCGCGAGAAGGACAAGCTCGAGAAGACCCTCGGTGGTATCCGGGACATGGCCAAGGTGCCCTCGATCGTGTGGATCGTCGACACGAAGAAGGAGCACATCGCCGTCGGCGAGGCTCGCAAGCTGAACATCCCGGTCGTCGCGATCCTGGACACCAACTGCGACCCCGACGAGGTCGACTACCCGATTCCGGGTAACGACGACGCCATCCGGTCGGCCGCGCTGCTGACCAAGGTCGTCGCCGAGGCCGCCGCCGCCGGCCTGCTGCAGCGTTCCAACCGTAACGGTGCCGCTGCCGCTGATGGCGCCGAGAAGCCGGACGTGGCCGTTGCCGCCGACGAGCCGCTGGCCGAGTGGGAGAAGGAGCTGCTCGTCGGCTCCGACACCGCCGCCGCGGACGCCGTCGAGGCCACCAAAGCCGTCGAGGACGCCACCGCAGTGACCGAAGAAGCACCGGCCGAGCAGGCCACCGCTTCCAGCTGATCACCTTCCCGCGCGGCCGGTCGATCCCCGCCGGCCCCGCGGGTGTGTGTAACCCCCCAACGAATACGCCGTACCCCAAGAAACAGGACGGAAAA
>JAVXWP010000057.1:0-101670 GCA_032230695.1 Actinomycetota bacterium
TGCGGTAGCCCTTACAGGAAGCCAATCCGCGGCCATCAGCCTCAGCAACAAGGTCAAGCATCCGACCATAACCTTGATTCAGGATGGTTTGAGTACCCAGCAGTGCCGCGGTCAGCTCCCCATCGGAGAGCTGCCACGCCGGCACCGCCTGCTCCTCGTCCACGTCTCCATTCTATCCGAACATGCATTCGAACAGCCATGACTCGATCAGGTGTAGAGCCTGATGAGAAACCCTTATGTGCCAACAAGTCTGTATGTCGATGAGGTGAGTGGGGTTCCATGCCGGGTGGGTGTTTTCGCTGCCGCAAACGAACGGCCCGTTATGCGTGGAGCGAAAATATCCATCCGGACCGCCTGAAACCCAATCCAAGATCCGCCCTCTCAAAGTGACCGAGTGAGCGGCACTCACGCAGAGCAGGCTGAACCGGCTGCCGGTCCTCACGCTGGGTGTCGAGCAGTCAGGGGTTCGACGGCTGGGGCTACGTCGTCATGCGAACTGATCACAGCTTCCTGAATCGGGCGTCCAGCAAGGCGAACACCCCGAAGGCCGCGATCCCCGCTGCCAGTACCAGTAACAGGATCTGGCCGTACGGCTGGGACGCCAGGTTCTTCAATGCGACGTCGAGACCACTGGCCTTGGCCGGGTCGAAGTCCACCGCGGACACGACGAGCATCACGCCGACGGTTGCGTACGCGGCGCCGAGTGCGGGCCAGCCGATCTGGCCGAGCCGGATGGTCGCCGTCCGGAGGGGACGGCTTGTTCGGCCGAAGTCGAGTTCACGCACGAAGTTCTTGGCGATACCGCGGTACGCGAGGAAACCCGCGATACCCACTACGGCGACTCCGGCGGCGATGATCAGCACGCGGCCGTACGGCTGCGCCAGGATCGTGGCCACGATCGAGGACTGGCTGCCTTCGCTGGACCCGCTCACGGCGATTTTGCCCGCGCTGTAGGCGAGCATGCCGTAGAGCAAGACTTCGATACCGCTGATGACCCGACGGACCACGCGGCGCTGGGGTTCCACGTTCTTGTGGCCCGTGATCGCTTCGGTCAATTGCCAGACCAGCAGCACGCCCAAGCCGGCCGCGACCAGCCACAGGAGCCAGGCCCCGCCCTCGGCGGCGATGATCTGCAGGGCGCCCTTTTTGTCCGCTTTCGCGCCCTCGCCCAGCCCGATCTGCACCGCGAGCCACGCCACGACGAGGTGCACGATTCCGTAGCAGAACAACCCGATTCGGGCGAACAGGTCGATAGCTTTGTTTTCCGGCATTCGATTATAATCACCCATTCGTGGCAGTTGGGCGACTCAACCGGCGACTCAGGCGATCACGACGCCCGGTTCTTCCTGCGCTTCCGACTCCCGCGGGGCGGGCTCGGGCTGCCCGAGCGACGTCAGCCAGCCGCGGAAAATGTGGTGCAGTGCCTCGGCGCCGACCGGCTCGCCGTCCACCTCGAGATCCGGCGGGTGCAGGATGAACCCGCGCGCCTGTGGCCCGCCCATCCCGCCGTGGGAGCCGACGTGCGGCTCGAACGGCGACGACTGGTCGGACTCCGGGTCGTAGCTGCTGTTGATCATGACGTCGGCGCAATGCGGGAAGGTGTCGACGCGTTTGATCAGGTCAGCGGCGTGCGGGCCGTAGCCGATCAGCGGATCGTCACCAATGACGACGTCGGTCGCGATCCGCCGCAGGCCGTCGCGGCCGAAGACGACGGGGCCGAACTCAGCGCTGCGGACGAGCAGGAAACCCACACCGGGATGGTCCACGAGCGCCGGGAGCAGCTCGGGGAATTCTCGTTCGATCGCCTCCAGTTCCACCCGGCCCTCGTGGTCGGTGAAGGAGACCATCGCGAGGTGCCCGGACACCACGACGACCACGCCGGGTGCCACCCTGGTGACTTCGCCGGGCTTGCCGCTCTCGGTGCGAGGCCGGTCGCCGGTGCATTCGGCCCGCTCGACCCTGCTGCGCAGGCGGCGCGCGATGAACCCGCCGCCGGAAGTGGCTTCCGCGAGGGCGGCGTTGATCTGCCACCCTTCGGCCTGACGTCGCTTGCCGTGCCCGGCGACGTCGTGCCGAGCGCTGCCACACAGCCTGCCGACCAGCGCTTCGATGGTCTCCCCGAAGCGGTCCGCGAACGCCCAGCCCTGGGTCTGGCCGTGATCGGACAGCGCGACGATCCGGTACGGGCGAGGGCCCAGTTTGCTGGCGCGGTGCAGCCGGGCGATCTGCTGGTCGATCGTCCGGAGCACGGCAAGGGTGTCGAAGCGCTCGATGCCGGAGTGGTGCGCGACCTCGTCGTAGCCCAGGAAGTCCGCGTACACCACTGGCCGGCCGGCGAGGATGTCCTCGATGATCGCCGAGACCACAACGTCGCGCGCGATGACCGTGGTTCCCGGCCGCGCCAAGGGATACCAGCCGCCGCGGTTGATCCTGGGCCGGACATCGGCGCGGCGCTGCTTCGCCGCCGCGGACAGTTCGCGGCCGACGTCGATCAGCGCGACGACCAGCGTGCGCAGTGTGTTGACCGGGTTCGCGAAATACGCGTAGTACCCCGCGCCGACCCGGTGGCGCCCACGGCGTTTCCCGCGCAGGCCCTTGGGAACCAGCCCCGGAATGGCGCTCATCGTGAGACTGACGTGTGGCGCGTCGCCGCTGAAGAGGTTGCCCCGGCTCGCGCCGTCACCGGACAGCAGGCCACGCCCGTCGGAGTGCCGGCGTTCGATCTCGGCGGCGTCCGAGGGATGCGCGCAGGCCATGACGTGGTCGCGATCCTTTTCGTACCAACGGAAACCGAGGATGTCGTGGTTCGAGCCGTGCAGGATCGCGCACACACTCGCGCCGGTCTGGGAGCTCCAGTCGGTATGCCACCGCGTCAGCGTGTGACTGCCGTTTTCCAGCCAGGCCGCGAAAGTCGGCATGTCGCCGTCGCGGACGGCGCGCCGGACCGTGTCGTAGCCGAGCCCGTCGATCTGGAGGAACAGCACCCCCGGAGTGTCCTCTGCGTCGGCTTCGTCGAGTTTCCGGCGGCGCCGCACGGCGCGGCGGAAGAAGATCTCGTCCTCATCAACGGCGAGCAGACTGCTGATCAGCGCGCCGACGCCCGCCATCGCGATCGCGACGACCACGGCCGTCTCGAAGTTGTCGATCTCCACCCCGGGGATGGTCCTGAAGATCGCGAGCACACCGCCACCGAGCAGGAGGAAACTGCCGACGCCGAAGGTGAAGTACGCGACCGCCCACGCGATCCGTATGACCAGCGGCCACACCACCGCCGTCAGCACCCCGAGCATCAGCGCGCAGACCGTCGGTTGCCACCACCTGGTCATGGCGAACCCGGCGAGCCAGATGTCGAGCAGCCGGAGTGCTCCGGTGGCCACCGCCCAGACGAGCACAGCCCGCGCCAGCGCGCGGCCGCCGCGGAGCAGCCTGCCGTTACGGGACGTCGTGGCCATGATCGCTCTCCGCCTTTGCACGTCGGCGATACTTGCTCACCAGGGTCGTCACGACGGTGACCATGAGTACCAACACGGTGGCCAGCAGCGTGGCGACCAGCGGTGAGTCGAACAGGCCACCGCTGACGATACCGAGCAAGGCGTAAGCGACAGCCCAGAGCAGTGAAGCCCCGAACGCGGCGAGAAGCAACCGGCGCCAGGGATACGCCAGCGCCCCGGCGGCGAGAAGCACCGGGATCCGGCCCGCGGGCACGAGCCTGCCGATGACGATCAGCTGCCAGCCGCGGCGGGCGAACTGGGCGCGTGCCTTCTCCAGCCGATCGGCCTGCTGGCGTCGGGCGATCCAGCGGAGCGCGGCCTCGCTGCCGAGTCGCGCGACGGCGAACGTGATCACGTCGCCGACGAACGCGCCGAGCGTGGCCAGCACGATGACCAGGGGGAGGGACAGGTGATCGGTGGTCATCGCGATCGCCGCGCCCGCACCCACGATGGCACCGGTCGGCACGATGGGGATGACCGAGCCGAGCAGCACCCCGCCGAACAGCACGGGGTAGCCGATGGCCGCGGGATCCGCCCAGTCGGTCACGGGTGGTCCATGGTGGCCGGGAACGCGACGTCTTCGCCGGGCTGTGCGACGACCACTTCGGTGTCGTGTCCCGAAGCCAGCACCCCGGCCGCGAACTCCAGCGGCGGGTCGATGAGCAGCCGTCGCATCCGTGCGGTCCGGGCCAGGCCCGGCACCACCAAAGTGCCCCAGTGCACCGGTACCGCGAGCCGGGGTCGCAGCAGGCCGACGGCGAGCGCGGCGCGGACGGGGTCGAGATGGCCGGGCCCGAGGCTCGGCCCCCAGCCCCAGACCGGCAGCAGCGCGACGTCGACCGGAGCCAGTTCGGTCATGCCGGGGAACAGGTCGGTGTCCCCGGCGAAGTAGACGGAATTGTCCGGTGAGGTCACCAGGTAGCCCAACGCCTCGGACTGTGGCCCGTGCGTGAGCCGCGGACCCCACCGGTGCCCGGAATGCAGTGCCCTGGTCGCGCGCACATGCAGGTCACCGTCGGTGAACTCGCCGTCGACGTCGAGCTCCTCGACGCGCGTGAAGCCGCGCCGGCGCAGCCATCCGCCGGCGCCGCGGGGCACGACCACGCGGACGTGCCGGCCGATCAGCCGCAACGATGGCAGATGCAGGTGGTCACCGTGGAGATGGGAGATGAGGACGACGTCGGCGTCGCGCCACTGATCGGGTTCGGGCAGCGGGCACACCCGAGTCAACCCGCCCACACGGCGCGTGAGCACCGGATCGGTGAGCACCACATGGCCGGCCAGTTCGAGGCGGACCGTCGAATGCCCCAGGAAACGCAGGGTAGGGCCGTTCACCGCTCCGAGTATGGTCCGCCGATCGGCGAAATGTCCTGGAAGGCAGGCGCGGAGTGGCCAGAAACGCACCGATCGGTTGACGCGGAATCGACCTATGCTGGGGTCATGTGCCGCAACATCACCACGCTGCGTGGCCTCGAACCTTCGGCGACTGCCGAGGAGATCGAAGCCGCCTCGCGTCAGTATGTCCGTAAGGTCACCGGTATCCAGAGTCTGTCCGACCAGACGCGTGAGCCGTTCGAAACCGCGGTGGCCGAGATAACGGCGATCACCACCCGGCTGCTGTCGGAGCTGCCAGCCCGGCGTCAGCCGCCGCCCACGGTTCCACCGCTGCGCCGCCCCGAGGTCCAGGCCCGGATCGCGGCAAAGGCCGCCCGTTCCTGACGGGAAACGCCCTAAGCGGCTTGCTCGGTGTCCACGACGTCGTCCCAGTGCCGCTGGGCACGTCCTCGCCATTCGTTGTGCTTGCGGTGGAAGAGTTCCGCGGCCTTCGCGCCGCTCCAGTTCGCCGGGAGCAGCCGCGAGGGCAGGCCAGGGTCGAGGAACGGAAAACGCCGCCACTCGTGTACCAGCCGGGTCTGCGCGTGGAGCACGGCTTGGCCGGTGGCGGGGCGCAGGCCGGTGAACTCGTCGATGAAGTGCTCGTAGTGCTTTTCGACTTCGCTCAGGTCCCAGGACCTGGTGACCATGTCGTCCTCGTCGCCGATTTCGCCGTACGTGGCGACGAACGACATCGCCGGAGATCCGACTTTCAGCTCGGCGACGATCTTGTCCGCTTCGGTCTGCCTGCTCGTGTTCGGGCTAACCCACACGCCTGGCACCGGCGAACCGAAACCCGCCCAGGTCAGCCTGGTCCGCACGCGGTGGCGCAGGTCGCGCTGGGACTCGGGCACGGAGACGAGCAGCATCAGCCAGTTGCCGTCCCAGCTGACCTGTTCCCGGCCGAACTCGTAGATGCGCTGGGCGCCCTCGGACAGCAACCGGCGTCCGGGCGGCGTCAGCGACCACCGCACCCGCCGCCCGACCCGCTCGGAAAGCACCCAGCCTTCACCGGAGGCGCGGGCGAGCGCCTGGCGCGCGGACTTCTCCTCGATACCGAACAGGCCCAGGACGTCGACGAGCGTCGACGTCCAGATCGGGACCTGGCGGGGCAGCACGAACTCGCCCAGAACGGTCATGAGTACCGAGCGCGCGCTGGTGTGACTCACTTCGCGCCGCCTGGTCACACTGGGGCGCGGTTTGCCACCCGCCATTGTGTTTCACCGGCCTTGATCGGGATGCATTGTCTCAATTAAGACAACTGACGCAGCGTACTCATACGTGTCGTGTGAGTGGCACTCGGTCGCCCCATGGTTATACAAGCTGTTGACTCGGCGCAAATATACTGAAGATGATTGAGCGATCAATCGATTACTGCTTCGATCCGCGTTCGCGGTACCACAGAGCGACCTCGAGGAAGAAGAGCGCGTTTTCCGGCGGTGGCCCGACTACGCAGTGATATCGGACCCGTTCGTCAGTTCGGTGGGCCGGTCGCGCGATTTCTGACCTTTACCCGCCGTGCCGCCGCTCTCCTGTCGGCGGGGCCGGTGCTCGTGTCTGTGCCGCCGGCACCTGCCTCCCCGACCCGAAGCCGGCGTAGAGCTTGGCCACGGTGTCGAAGGCGGCTTTCGGTTCCCAGCGGTACGGGCCCTCCGGGGTGTCCTGGATGATCTTCACGAGGGAGTACCCGGCCATGTCGAGGTCATAGCGGGGATCGACAGCTACCACAGGCTTGCCGTGCCGCTTGAATTTCGCAGTTTTGTGACGTATCTGGCGCGGTTGTAGGGGATTCGGTAGTAGTCCAGGCCGATGATGTCGAACGGTTTCCAGTCGACGAATTCCCAAAGTTTCGCACCATAGGTGATCGGGCCGCCGAAGTCCGCTCTGGCGACGTCGGCGGCTTGGCGGACGAGCCGGTTCAACCGCTTGCTGTACTACGGGACCAGCGGCCGGCGGTCGCATGGCGGCTTGATGTGTGCAACCCGACTGAGGTCGTTAAGCGTGGTCACAGGTCGCGTGGGTAAGTTGAGTCCTATGGCATTGCATGGGTCCGTTGTGGTCACCGGCGGCTCTGGCTTCATCGGCCGCGCTGTCGTCCGCGCGTTTCGTGAGCGGGGCACGCGCGTGACAGTTGTCGACAGGGTTCCTTACCCCGCAGGCGATGAGGGCGTCACCAGCGTGGTCGGCGAACTCGGGGACGCGAATGTTCGCGAAGCCGCTGTGACAGCGCAGACAGCGGGGATCGTGCATCTGGCGGCCTTGACGTCGGTGCTGAAATCGGTGGAAGTGCCGCTACAGACCTATTCGGACAATGTCGCGGTCACCCAGGAACTCTTGGAACTCGCGCGGCGGCACGATGTCGGCCGGTTCGTGTTCGCGTCCACCAACGCCGTGATCGGCGATGTGAAATCGGACACGATCACTGTGAATATGCCGCTGCGACCGCTGACTCCTTACGGGGCCACAAAAGCGGCGTGCGAAATGCTGATGTCGGGCTACTCCGGCGCGTACGGGCTGACGACGTGTGCCTTGCGGTTCACCAATGTCTACGGACCGGGAATGTCCCATAAGGACAGTTTCGTCCCGAGGCTGATGCGTGCGGCGCTCGCGGGCACCGGCGTGCGGATCTATGGCGACGGGAGCCAGCGGCGCGACCTGGTGCATGTCGACGACGTCGTGCAGGCTGTCCTGCTGGCATTCGACAGCGGTTACTCGGGCCGGGCGATCGTCGGAGCCGGCCGGTCGGTTTCGGTGCTCGAACTGGTGGCGGCGGTCCGTGCGGTGACCGGTGCAGAGTTGCCCGTCGAGCACATCGAGGCTCCGGCGGGGGAGATGCCCGCGGTGGTCGTCGACCTCTCCGGCAGCGCGGCCACGATCGGCTACCGGCCCGCGGTTTCGCTGGACGAAGGTCTTGCCACGGCGTGGAAGTACTTTCTTGAACAGCACAGTCTCGAGCAAGCGGGCTCCGCCGGGTGACGCTGTTCGCGAGGCGTCATGCCTTCCTGATCGTGCTGCTCGCCGCCGGGCTGACACTTCGCGTGCTGGTGTGGCTCGCGTACCGGCCCGCGCTGCTGTACATCGACTCGTTCCGGTACCTCGACAACCTGGTCCCGCTCGCGCCGGACCAGCTGAACCCGATCGGGTACGACCTGGTGCTGCGGCCGTTGCTCGCCATCGGCGGGCTCGGGTTCGTCGCGGCCGTGCAGCACCTCGCGGGCCTGGGCATCGCGGTCGGCGTCTACGCGTGCGTACTCAAGCTCGGCGCCCGGCGGTGGGTCGGTGCGCTCGCGGCGGCCCCGGTGCTGCTCGATGCCTATCAGCTGCAGATCGAGCAGAACATCATGTCGGAAGTGACCTTCGAGGCGTTGCTGCTCGGGTTGCTCTGGCTGCTGCTCGGCCGCGGTGAGCCGGGATGGCGGCGCGCGGCCGGCGCCGGGCTGCTGCTCGGCGCGGCGGTACTGGTGCGGGCCATCGGGATCGCTTTGGTGGTCCCGTTCGCCATTTATCTCGTGGCGGCCGGTGGGGCGTGGCGCAATCGTGCGGGATGGAAACGCATTGGTGTCCGGTCCGGGGTCGCGATTACCGGTCTTGCTGTGGTACTGGTGCCCTATGCCGCCTATTTCCATTCTGTCACCGGCCGGTGGGGATTGTCGCCTTCCTCAGGAAACGCGTTGTACGGGCGCACGGCCGTGGTCGCCGATTGCGACCGGCTCGATCTCGACGCCACTCTGCGGCTTTTCTGTCCTCGCGAGCCGCTGGGACAGCGTCTGGGCATTGATTCCTACGCGCATATGGATGGCGATCCGAATTGGCCTGGACCTATTCCGCCGGGGGAGACCCGGGACGCATTGGCGCGCGAATTCGGGTTGACTGTCCTGCGCGAGCAGCCCTGGGACGTGGCCGGCTCGATACTGACCGATTTCTTCAAGAGCTTCGCTTTCACCAGGACCACCGCGCCGAATGACGTGCCGCTCGACCGGTGGCAGTTCCAGCTGACGTATCCGATTTTCGACCATCCGCCCGATCAGGTCGAGCAGATCACGCGGCAATATGACGGAATCGCGCCCTATGTCAATCCCGAGTTGGCGCCGATCCTGCGGGGTTATCAACTCGGCGGTGGTTACGTGCCGGGCGCGGTGCTCGGGTTCGGCGCTTTGCTCGGGCTGCTGGGTGGGTTCGGCCGGGGGCGGGCCCGCGCGGGTGGCCTGCTGGCCGCGTCGAGCGGGCTGGTGCTCCTGCTGGGTTCGGCGGCCTTCGAGTTCTCGTGGCGATATCAGCTGCCGGCGCTGGTCCTGCTCCCGGTGGCGGGAGCGCTCGGGTTCACCACCCTGACGGCCGCGAGCCGGCGTCGTCTCGCCGCCTTCCCCGATGACGTTGATTCCGGCGCGCGAGCGGACTTCCTTGAACGGCACAGTGATGAAGGGCACGGCGAAGTCCGGATGGCGCCGCTGGTGGTCGTGATCGCCGCGTACAACGAGGCCGACGGTATCGGCGCGGTGCTCGAAAAGATGCCACCAGAGTGCCTGGGCCTGCCCGTGGACGTCCTGGTCGTGGTGGACGGCGGCACCGACGACACCGCGGAGATCGCCGCCGAAAGCGGTGCGTACGTTTGCGTGGCGCCCCGCAACCGTGGCCAGGGCGCGGCGTTGCGGCTCGGCTACCACCTGGCGGCCGAGTCGGGCGCCAAGTACATCCTCACTACCGACGCCGACGGCCAGTACGACAACTGCGAGATGGCGAAGCTCGTCCAGCCGCTGCTGGACGGGTCCGCGGACTTCGTCACCGGCTCCCGCAGGCTCGGCTACGAAGAAGCCGACAGCCGGATGCGCTGGGTGGGCGTCCGGGTCTTCGCGCTGCTGGCGTCGGTGCTGACCTGGCGGCGCATCACCGACACGTCGTTCGGTTTCCGCGCGATGCGCGCCGAGCTCGCCTGTTCGGTACCTCTCAACGAGCCGCAGTACCAGTCTTCGGAGCTGCTGCTGGGGGTGACGGCCCGCGGCGCCCTGGTGCTGGAGCGCCCGATGTCGATGCGGCTGCGCGGCGCGGGGAAGAGCAAAAAAGGCGGGAGTCTCGTCTACGGCGCCAACTACGCGCGGGTCATGACCGGGACGTGGTGGCGGGGGTACGTGCTGCGTCGCGGTCGAAAACCAGCCGGTCGAGAAGCGTGAACTTCAGGACGAACACGAGCGCGTAGCTGCTCACGTAAGCACCGTCCAGCAGCACGACCCGCAGCGCGTGCGCAATCGCCAGCGGGGCCAGCAGCCAGCCCACGAGGCTGGTCAGGCCGACCGCGGCCAGGCCGCCGAGCCCGATCACGAGCAGATACGGCACGACCTCGGACCTGACCCGCGGTTTGTCCCGGCGTCCCCACACCCAGCGGCGAGTCATGACGTAGTTGGGCACCGCGCCCGCCACGAACGCCGCCGCACTCGCCAGCGTCGGATGGCCGCCCCACCAAAGGATCAAGAGCAGCGTGACCTGGCTGATCGCAGTGGCGGCCACCGAGCTGGCGGCCGCCCGCACGAACCGCACCAAACCCCGCGGGCGCGTGCGTTCGGAGTTGGTGAGCAATGCCATGCCGTCATTCTTCCCCCAGTTCTCCCAGGTCGCCGCGTGGACCCCGAACGCATAGGTAATTCACAGCTTGCCCTCAGCTTGCAATTAGTGGTTGATAGCTAACGTCGGGGTTAATCCTGGTTAACCGGGTGCGAAATCGGGAATCAGTTCGCGGATCGGGCAAAACGTGCGGAAAGGCGGAACAAATGCGAGTGCTGATCCTCGGTGGTGACGGATATCTGGGGTGGCCGACCGCCCTGCATCTCTCGGACAACGGTCATGAAATAGGCATAGTAGACAATTACGCACGACGACGATACGACGAGGAACTGGGTGTCGAAAGCCTTGTCCCCATTGAGGACATGGAGACTCGGATCGAGACATGGGGGGCAATCTCTGGAAAGCGGATAACCGCGTACACGGGGGATCTTCTCGACGAGGATTTCACCTATCAGGTGGTGCGTGAGTTCGCGCCGGACGCCATTGTCCACTTCGCTGAACAGCGGTCCGCGCCGTACTCGATGATCGACCGGCGGCACGCCGTCTACACCCAGCACAACAATGTCGTCGGCACACTGAACCTGCTGTATGCCATCGCGGAAATCGATCCCGATATCCACCTCGTCAAGCTGGGGACGATGGGGGAGTACGGCACGCCCAACATCGACATCGAAGAGGGCTGGCTCGACGTCGAGCACAACGGCCGTACCGACAGGATGCTCTTCCCCAAGCGGCCGGGCTCGTTCTACCACCTGAGCAAGGTGCACGATTCGCACAACATCGAGTTCGCCTGCCGGGCGTGGGGCCTGCGGGCGACCGACCTCAACCAGGGCATCGTCTACGGGCAGCAGACCCCGCAGACCGCACTCGATCCCCGTCTCGCCACGAGGTTCGACTACGACGCCGTGTTCGGCACGGTGCTGAACAGGTTCGTGATCCAGGCCGTGCTCGGGCAGCCGCTGACGGTGTACGGGCGCGGCGGCCAGCAGCGCGGTCTGATCGACATCCGGGACACGGTGGAATGTATCCGGCTCGCGGTCGAGAACCGGGCGGACCGCGGCGAATTCCGGGTCTTCAACCAGATGACGGAATCCTTTTCCGTGCGGGGGATCGCCGAACTCGTCGCGCACAGCTTCCCCGGGCCCGTCCAGATCGAGCACCTGGACAACCCGCGCGTCGAAGCGGCGGAGCACTACTACAACGTGAAGCACACCGGACTGGTCGGCCTCGGCCTCCAGCCGCATCTGCTCTCGGACACACTGATCGAGTCGATGTTCGACATCGTGGGCGCGAACAAGCAGCGCGCCGACCCCGAAAAGCTCCACCCCATGGTCCGCTGGGCCGCCGTCACCGAGCCGACCCCGGTCTAGGACGTGGCACGGTTCTCAGCCGCCCTTTAAGGGACATCCAGCCCCGTCAAGGCGGGCGCGGCGACTCGCCGCGCCCGCCTTCGTCGTCGCGGTGGACGGCCGCGAGCCGACGAGCGCGTGCTCCTTCACCGAGCCGGACCGGCGTGAGATTCCTAGACTGAAGGGACCGGCCTGGAGAAAGGATCGCCGATGAACGTCGCCGAACTGCTGTCCGACGGTTTCGACCGGATCCAGGAGGTCGTGTACGAGGCCGTCGAAGGGCTGACGCCGGAGCAGTTGTCCTGGCAGGTCGCACCCGGGGCGAACACCGTCGGGTGGCTGGTGTGGCACCTGACCCGGGTCCAGGACGACCATGTCGCCGAGGTCGCGGGCACCGAGCAGGTGTGGACCGAGGACGGGTGGAGCCGCCGCTTCGACCTGCCGCTGCCGGAGTATTCGACCGGCTACGGGCACAGCGAAGCCGAAGTGGTCTCCGTGCGCGTCGGCAAGTCCGAGCTGTTGACCGGCTACTACGACGCCGTGCACGAGCGGACCAAGAAGTTCCTGGCCGGATTGACCGGGACACATCTGGACCGGGTCGTGGACGAGAGATGGGATCCGCCGGTGACGCTGGGCGTGCGGCTGATGAGCGTCATCAGCGATGACCTCCAGCACGCGGGACAGGCCGCCTACCTTCGAGGGCTCCTGTAAGGGCGCGGGCGGCACACCGCCCGCGCCCCAGTCTTTTCCCGCGCGAATGACGTGTTTCTTTGCGCGCGTGATCGCGCGCGAGCGCCGCTCTGTGATGTGGGCCACGGTTCTGGGGTGAGTTTCGCCGTGGCAGCGCAGGGCGCGGACCTCGGACAACGCCGAAGGTTGGTCACGGAACGGTAACGAACGGGTCGCTTTTTAAACCCTTTGCCAGGTTCCCCGCGTATCAACCAGTGCCGGACAGAATCGGCAGGCGAACTCGGATCCTTTGCCACCGGGTGCCTTCATTCACGTATAGACCAATTGCAACTCATGCCTGGGTAGTTGTTGAGCTCCCCCCTGCCCAGAACACGAACGAGGTGAGCAGTCAATGGCTCGAAACCAAGGGCGCCATCGGATCGCGCGCAGAACGAAGATCGCGACCGGCGCCATCGGACTGGCCATCGCGGTCGCCGGAATTGTGGTGACCACCACGACCGGAGACCCCGGCCAGGCCAAGGCCGACGAGGTGGACAAGTCACTGTTCGTCGACATCACCACCGTCCAGCCGAACGTCAAGACACCAAAGGCAGGCGCAAAGGCGTCCAAGGGGACGTTCACCGTCAACTGCGGCAAGAACGAGAACGGCCATTTCAACCCCGACAACTTCATCGCGCAGCCCGGTGTGAAGAACGGCGCCCAGCACCTGCACGACTATGTCGGAAACCTTTCCGCGAACGCGGACTCCAACAACAAGAGCCTGCAAGCAGCCGGCACCACCTGCAAGAACGGTGACAAGTCCGCGTATTTCTGGCCGGTCGTCCGCATCGACACCGGCCAGGCGGAGAAGGCAGCGGCCAACAACCCCGAAGCCGCACCTCCGGCCGCCGACCGCGTGAAGGCCGCCAAGGCCGCGACCGTGCCGTCCGTCGAATGCCCGGACATCGCGAGCCAGCTTCCCGCGGATGTGCCCGAGGCGGCCACCGCGGAGGTGGAGAAGCAACTCTTGGCGCTGGACGCCCAGAACGCCGAGGCCGACAAGAAACTTGAAGCAGCGCCCCAGAAGGCCGCGACCGACGCGGCCGCCGACGAGGTCGTCGATCCGCTGACCGAGCAGCGGAAAGCCTCGCTCGGCAAGATCGAAGAAGCGGTGGCCAAGAACGGTGGCCAGGCCCCGAACATGGGCGCGCTCGCCCAGTGCGCGGTCAAGGACCAGAGCAAGGACGGCATCGCGAACGGTGACGAGAACAGCAAGGCCGACAATGTGCCTGCGCCTCTCCCCGGAGCTGACGCCGCAGCCGAACTTCCCGGCAACGACGGTGAAATCCAGCGGCCCGAGAGCGCTCAGCTGACCTTCCGCGGCAGCGCTGTCGGCAAGGTCCGGGCGATGCCCAAGTTCCTCCGCGTGCTTTACGGTGACGCCAAGGTTTCCACCAACGGACCGGCCAATGCCAAGGACAGCTGGACCTGCAGCGGGTTCGAGGATCGCCTGATCGACAAGTATCCGATCTGCCCCGAGGGCAGCAAGGTCAAGCGGATCCACACCTTCCCGAGTTGCTGGGACGGCAAGAACATCGACAGCGCGAACCACCGCACCCACATCGTCTTCCCTGACGCCGCAGGGCGTTGTGCCCGTGGTTTCAGTGCTGTACCGGAACTTCAGATCACTTTGACCTACAACATTCCCCGCGACATCCAGGTCAACGGACAGTACAAAGTGGACTCATTCCCGCAAGAGAGCCACAACCCGCTCTCCGACCACGACGACTTCGCCAACGTCATGTCGCAGCGCATCATGAATCGGCTCGTCAACTGCGTGAACTCGGGCCGTACGTGCCGTGAATGACACCCATCGGCATTCCCCCTTCGCCCCGAATCGCCTAGGAGAATCTCTCATGTCCCGAACAAGAACGGTCATATCCGCCACCTTCGCCGTCATCGGTATGGGGGTGCTCGGGGCCTGCGGCCTCGGTGCCGGGGATGCCGGTTCGGTGAAGCCCGTCGCCGTCCAGCAACAGCAGCAGGCTCCCGTCGCTGCCCCGGCGAAGCTGGTGGCGGCCGAGGTCGAGAGTCTCGGTCAGGTGCTCACCGACGTGAACGGCATGACGTTGTACCGCTTCGCGAAGGACGCTGCCAAACCGCCGAAGTCAAACTGTGACAACAGTTGCGCGACGGCGTGGCCGCCGCTGTTGTCCGATGCCCCGGCGGAGGTGACCGGGGTGGAGGCGAGCCTGGTCGGCACGGTCATCCGGACCGACGGCAAGAAGCAGGTCACCGTCAATGGCTGGCCGGTCTACCGTTTCGCCAAGGACACGGCGCCGGGGAAGGCGCTGGGCCAAGGCGTGGACGGGAACTGGGCGGCGGTCACCCCGACCGGGGCGAAGGCGGAGGAGAAGGCGGCTTCGGTCAACGTGACCGAGATCGACGGTCTCGGCCAGGTGCTCGCGGACCAGAACGGGATGACGCTGTATCTGTTCACCAAGGACACCAAGAAGCCGTCGAAGTCCAATTGCGACGGTGACTGCGCCACGAAATGGCCACCGCTGCGGACGACCAACGGTGACACGCAGGTGAACGGCGTCAACCCGAACCTGGTCGGAAAGGTGACCCGCTCCGATGGGACCGAGCAGGTGACCGTCGGTGGCTGGCCGGTCTACACCTTCGCGAACGACGTCAAGCCCGGTGATGCCAAGGGGCACGGCGTCGGTGGCACCTGGTTCGAGATCGAGCCCGCGGGCTGCAAGATCTCCGCGGGCAAGGAACCCACCAAAACGGCGGCGGAGACTTCAGCACCTCCGGCCGGCGCACCGTCCAACACCACGGGAGGTTACTGACCGGAAAATCTCACAGATCTCCGGCCCGGTGGGAGCCCGACCTCCCATCGGGCCGGACGTTCGTGCGCGAAGAGAACCCTCTCCTGCCGACAGATGGCTTCAGGTGAGGGTGCCTTCGACTCGGGTGCGTGTCGACACTTTGTGAATCTTCAGTATCGCGTCGAGGCCGGTGAGATCCAGGGCCCGTCGCACGGGCCGGGACATGCCGATCAGTTGCATGTCCGTACCGCAGACGCGCGACCGCTCGTTCACCTCGACCAGCACTCTGAGTCCGCTCGACGAAATAAAGGTCACTTCACTGAGATCCAGGCCGAGTCGTGCGGGAAAAGGCGGGCATAGTGCTTCGCTCAGCCTGGCCGCGAGGATCGGGCTGGTGTCGAGATCCACCTCGCCTTGAGCCTTGACGAGGATCAGGCCGGGCTGGGGTCGCAGTGTCGCCACCGTCAGGAGATCTTCGTCGTCACGTTCCCGGGTGGGAGGCGGCGGTGGCGGCGGCAAGGTCATCAGAAGACTCCTTCGGCGGGGTGCCGACGCTACGATGATTTCCCGGTAATCTCAACTTCGTGCGCATTATCAATGCCCAATGTTGTACATAATCAGCCGATCCGGTGAAATGTCATCACGTTATCGTCACTGTCGGCAATTATCGTTTCCAAATTCATATAATGACATATGCGCCGATGCTCGTTAATTTTTTGTTGTACCTTATTTGGGCATGAGCTCTGGTGCGGCGATTTCTGGTTCAGTCGGTCAGGGCGCTGGTGATGTGCCGCGCGGCGGTCCGCACGTTGTCGACGATGATCGAGCGGCGTTCGTCATCGAGCCGGAAACCGGCGCACGCGGCCGAAAGCGCTGCGACGGGTTGTCCGCCTTCGGAGACGAGTGACGCGGTGGCCCACACGCCTTCGTCGATTTCCTGGCTGCTCGCCGCCCAGCCCTGAGCGGACGCCTGGGCGACCTCCCGCAGGAATTCCGATCGCTGCGCCCCGGTGTCCGCGGCGGTGAGCAGCCTGTCGACGTAAGCGATCCTCTCCCTTTCGGACATCGAGCCCACCAGGACCTTCACGCTGGCGCCGCGCAGGGGAGGCAGGTTCTGCCCGGGTTCGAACGACAGCCGCAGGCGGCGGCTGGCTTCGACGCGGTGCAGGCATACGGGCAGCCCGTGGACCATCCGTACCAGCAGGACGGTTTCACCGATTTCCTCGGACAGGGCGCGCATATGCGGGTCGGCGATGTCGATCAAGCTGTTGGCGGCCCGCGCCGCCCGGCCGAGCGCGGTCACCCGCGGGGTGAGGTGGTAACGGCCGCGCTCGGTCTCGGCGACCAGGCCGGTTTCCCGGAGCAGCGCGATATAGCGGTGAACCGATGGGAGCGGCACGTCCATCTGCTGCGCCAGTTCCTTCACCGAGGCCACGGGCCTTTCTTCGGTGAACGCGAACAGTAGGTCGAGCACACGACGAGCGCTGTCGGCGCCGACGCGTTTGGTCTCGGTCATGAGGTACCCCTTGACGCGGCCGGAGAGCGGCCCTATTTTCTAGTTATCACTGTGAAAGAAGAAGCTATCACAGAGTGATAATAGCGTCAACAAGATGGGAGCTGCACCAGAATGTGTTCCCTTCCGGCCTCAGCGCTGGCGAGCGTCGCGCTTCCTGGTGGCACTTCGGAGCTGCGCCGGTTTCCCCTGACGGCGGCCGCCACGGACGAGGGCTGGCTGCGGGTCGCCGCCTCGGGCATCTGCGGCACAGATGTCGCGCTGCACGCGAAGGGCCTGAGCCGGGACACCGTGCTGGGCCATCACGTCGTCGGCGAACTGGCCGACGTCGGTTCCCGAGCCGCGCAGAGGTGGGGCCTCGGTGTCGGCGACCGTGTGGTGGTCGAGGAGTACCTGCCCTGCGGAACCTGTCAGGCCTGCACGAGTGGCTGGTACCGGCTCTGCCCGGACACCGATCTGTGGGGAGGGGGCAGGCGGATCGGCACGATCCCCGCCGACGAAGGCCTGCTCGGCGGCAACGCCGAATACCTCCGCCTCCCGCACAACGCCGTACTGCACCGGCTCCCCGACGGGCTGTCCTGGGAGCTGGCGGCGTGGGTGCTGCCGCTCGCCAACGCGCTGGACTGGCTATTCGACGCAGGTGCCGCGCGGCCGGGCGAGAACGTGGTCGTGCTCGGTCCCGGCTACCACGGCCTGGCGATCGCGGCGGCGGCTCGCAGCGCGGGCGCGGCGAAAGTCGTGGTGGGCGGCCTGCCCGCGGATGAGAAACGGCTCCGGCTCGCCGCGGCGCTCGGCTGCGAGACCGTGGCTTTCGGCGAGAGTGACCAAGCCGGACAGGTTCGCGACGCGCTCGGCGGTGCGGGCGCAGACGTCGTCCTCGACGCGGCAGGGGAGGACCCGCGGACCGCCGGTCTGGCGCTCGAGCTGTTGGCCCAGCGGGGACGGCTCGTGCTCACCTCGCCGAAAAACCCGCCGCACGCCTCCGTCGACACGCGGCAGATGACTCGCCGGATGCTCACCATCCGTGCTGTCCGAGGCCGCTCTCCCGGATGGATCACGCGAGCACTCGACCTGCTCGCGTCCGGATCCTCGGGACTCGAACGGATTCCCACGGCCGTGATCGGCCTCGCCGATGTGGGCCCGATGCTCACCCGGCTCGCTGTCGGCGACGGCCCGGACACCCCGCACGTCGTCGTGCGCCCGCATACCCCCGCACCGTAACCACAGAAAGGATCGCGCCCCACATGTTGACGCGAGAGCAGAACGAGCGGCTCGTCCGGACCGGACCAGGCACCGAAATGGGGGAACTGCTGCGCAGGTACTGGATCCCCGCCCTGCTGGCCGACGAAATCCCCGAACCCGACTGCCCGCCGGTGCGGGTCCAGCTCCTCGGGCAGCGCCTGATCGCCTTCCGCGACACGCTCGGCCGCATCGGCCTGCTGGACGAGATGTGCAGCCACCGCACGGCGTCGCTGTTCTTCGGCCGCAACGAGCAATGCGGGCTGCGCTGCGCCTACCACGGCTGGAAGTACGACGTCGAAGGAAACTGCGTCGACATGCCGTCGGAACCGGCCGAGAGCAAGTTCAAGGAGAAGGTCAAGCACCCGGCGTACCCGTGCGTCGAGCGCGGCGGCGTGATCTGGACGTACATGGGGCCGCCCGAGCTGAAGCCGCAGCTGCCCGAACTGGAATGGGCGATGCTCGACGCGTCGCAGTGCTTCGTCTCGAAACGCTTGCAGGAGACCAACTTCCTGCAGGCCATGGAGGGTGGCATCGATTCGAGTCATGTGTCGTTCGCCCACCGGTTCAACATGGACGACGACCCGATGCACGCCGGGACCGAAGGGCTCGTCTACCTCAAGAACGACACCAGGCCGAAGTTCGAGGTCACCGAATCCGATGGCGGTCTGCTGATCGGCGCTCGGCGCACGGTCGACGAAGAGAACTACTACTGGCGTGTCACGCAGTGGATCATGCCTTGGTACACCATTATCCCGCCGTTCGGCACGCACAACCCGCTGGGCGCGCACGCGTGGGTGCCGATCGACGACGAACGCTGCTGGGCGTGGAGCATCAACTACCACCCCACCCGTGACCTGCACGACGTCGAGCTCGAGTCGATGAAACGCGGTGAGGGTATCCACTCCAAGAACATCCCCGGCACCTACCGGCCACTGGCCAACGCCGGCAACGACTATCTCATCGACCGTCAGGCGCAACGGGACAAGCGCACCTTCAGCGGTGTCGACGGCATTGCGGCGCAGGACTTTTCGCTGCAGGAGAGCATGGGCCCGATCGTCGACCGCACCAAGGAGCGCCTCGGCACCAGTGACGCGGCGATCATCCTCGCGCGCCGGCGCCTGCTGGCCGCCGCCGAAACGGTGGAGTCCGGCGAGCCGCTGCCCGGTGCGAACCCGGAGCACCACCGCGTGCGTTCGGCTTCGGTGATCCTGCCCAAGGCGACCCCGTTCCAGGAAGGCGCGCGCGAAGCGCTCAAGGTCAAGCCCGGCGAAGAGTTCGTCTCGATCTGAGGCCAGGAAAGGGAAAGAAGGTCGGAACATGGTTTCCTGGGCATGGCCCCGAAAATCCTATGAAGCACGCGTGCTGGTCGTCCCGCTCGACGAGGCCAGTCGGGCGGCACTCCCGGACGGACTCGAAGACGGACTGACCGTCGAGCAGGCCGACATGGTTGTCCTGCTCGCTCACGATCTGGCCGTGGTCGACGACAGCGCCGTCATCGAAGTCTGTGACGCGGCCAGGGCCGACGGACGGTTGATCGCCGCGGTGATCGTCGACGCAGAACTGAGCTGGCACGGGGAAGCGGCCCGACGCTCGGCGGTCGTCATCCGGGAAGCCGTCGATTCCGTGGTCGTCCTGCGGGACATCAAGCTGGCCAACGCTTTCGTCGACGTCCTGCGCGGCGGCGACCGCGAAGCCGCGGAGGCCGCACGATGACGGCGGCGGCCGGCGAGCGCCGCGTTCTCGTCACGCAGGTCCACCACGAAGCCGACGGCGTGGTGTCCCTGCGGCTGGCCGATCCGGACGGCGCCACGCTTCCCGCGTGGGAACCCGGCGCGCATCTCGACCTCCGCCTGCCGTCCGGCACTGTCCGCCAGTACTCGCTGTGCGGCGACCCGGCCGACACCACCGCGTACACCGTGGCGGTGTTGCGGGAGGAGGCGGGCAGGGGCGGCTCGGCGGAGATCCACGACAGCGCCTTGGTCGGCCGAGCGGTGACGATTCACGGGCCCCGCAACCGTTTTCCGCTCGTCGTCGCACCCGGCTACTGTTTCGTGGCCGGTGGTATCGGCATCACCCCGATCCTCGCCATGGTCCGTGAGCTCGCCGCCGGGGACGTGCCGTGGGCGCTCCACTACGGCGGCCGGAGCCTGCGGTCGATGGCCTTCCGGAACGAATTGGCGCAGTGGGGCCGGTCGGCCGCGGGACGGGTTGAGTTCTGGCCCGAGGACGAGACGGGCACGCTCCCGCTCGACGAAATCCTCGCGGCGGCACCGGCGGGCACCGCTGTCTACACCTGCGGCCCACCAGGGCTCATCCGGGCGATGGAGGAGCGGGTGGGCGTGGCGATCCCGCGTGGAGCGCTGCATTTCGAACGGTTCACCGGCGAAGTCCGGCCGGAACCGGAAAACCCGGGTGACACAGAGAATCCGGGTGAAACGGTGACGTTCGAGGTCGAGCTGGCCCAAAGCGGGGACGTCCTGGAAGTGTCCCCCGGTGAGTCCATTCTGGACGTCGTCCGTGCTGTCCGGCCGGAGGTCATGTCCTCGTGCGAGGAGGGCTTCTGCGGGACCTGTGAGACCAAGGTGCTCTCGGGTGTTCCGGAGCATCGCGACTCCATTCTGACCGGCGCGGACCGCGACAAGAACGCCACGATGATGATCTGTGTCGGCCGGAGCAAGACCCGACGACTGGTACTGGATCTCTAGCAGGACAAGGGTTTCGGCGGGGGCCGGGGAAACAAAGCGTCAATTCGGCACGGACTGAGAGGCTCAATGATGAGCACTGTACAAAGCGTCGTCCCCGCCGCGGGCACTCGCTCGCGCTACCGGTGGGTGGTGCTGCTCCTCTGCTGGCTCGCCTTCACCATGACGTCGGTCGACAGGTCGACTTGGGGGCCTGCTTCGGTTTTCGTGGGCAACGATCTCGCCATACCGCTGGCGAGCCTCGGTGTGTTCGCCACTGCGTACTACATCGGATACGTGGTTTCCAACGCGTTCGGCGGGTTTTCGGCCGACCGCTTCGGCGGCCGCAAGATCCTCACGATCTCGATGCTCGGCGCGGGCGTGTTCATGATGGTGTTCGGCTCGACGACGTCGGCCGCACTCGGGATCACCGTGCAGGCCATCGTCGGGCTCTTCGCCGGAGCCGACTACGCGGCCGGGATCAAGCTGCTCGCCAGCTGGTTCGAGCCGCGGGAACTCGGCATGGTGATGGGCGTGTTCACCACCGCGACCTCACTCGGCACGGTGATCGCCAACGCAGTCGTGCCGACGGTCATCCAGAAATCCGGCTGGGAGACGTCCTACCACGTGTTCGGCTTCATCTCGATCCTCGTCGCCGTCCTCTGTTACGCCGTCGTCCGCCCGGGGCCGGTGGTCACCGAGGTCGTCGCCGAGAAACGCAAGGAGTCGACGTTGCGCTCGCTGGCCCGCAACCGGGACCTCGTGCTGCTCGCGCTGGCGGGATTCGGCGGATTCTGGGGCACCTACGGGTTCATCACCTGGTCCAACACTCTGATGATCAAGGGCTACGGGGTCACGCCGACGACGGCGGGTGCCATCGTCGCGGTGTTCGCCGCGACGGCGGTCATCGGCAAACCGCTCGTCGGGCTGATCGCAGACCGGTTCGGGGGCGCCAGAAAGGTGCCGACGATCGTGATCCTCGGTGCCTTCGTGGTCGCGCTCGTGGCCTTCGGCAGCCTGGAAACCACAACGGCGTTCTTCATCGCGGCGCCGTTCCTGGGCCTGGCCGCATATTGCTACCTGCCGCTGATGGTGGCGATGATCCCGCGGCTGGTGGAAAGCGGGCTCACCGGTACGGCGGCCGGGCTCAGCAACGCGTTCTGGCAGCTGGGCAGTGTGCTCGTGCCGCTCGCCGTCGGGGCCGTTTTCCACGCGACTTCGTCGTTCATGGCGGCGTTCCTCACCCTCGCCGCGGGTCCGCTCGTCGGTCTGCTGCTGATGCTCGGTGTCAATGAAAAGCGCGCGGAGCTTTCGACAAAGGTGCTGTCCTGACGGATGAGGCCGCCATCTGCCGGAAGATGGCGGCTCAGGGGGTGATGAACACGCTTCCGCGGTGGTCGCTGCGGTGTGCGTCGGGGTCGTCGAACCACAGGCCGTCCGGGCCCAGGTAGCGGAAGCACACCGCGGTGCCGGACGAGACCTCGACGGTGGCGGACCGCGTGCCGTTGGAGCGCTTCCGCAGCTCGTGTGCGCCGGGGCGCCATTCGTTGAAATCGCCCACGACGCTGACGCGCCCGGAAGGCTCCTCGACCGGCAACACGAAAGTCACCTTGACGGTTTCGTTCTTGCCACGGTTGGTGCGGATCACCTGGCTTCGTCCTTTCTGATGGCTGCGTTACGGAATCGATCATGACTATCGCATCCGGATCGGCACCGATCGGTTAGCCCGGACCGTTCGGCGTCCCAAATACACCTGACCGTGTCGAGCGGGACCGAATGGACGCGACCGGGCCGGGGAATGCACACTGCGGTCGTGGCGAAATCGTCCAACGGCGAATCCGTGCTCTCCCGCGTGGTGCGGATCTTGGAGACATTCGAATCCGACGCGCCCGCGCTGCGGGTCTCGGAGATCGCACAGCGGGCGGGGTTGCACGTGGCGACCGCGTCGCGGCTGGTCGACGAGCTGGTTCGGCATGGGTGGCTGCACCGCGACACCGATCGCCGGATCCGGATCGGCGTGCGGATCTGGGAACTCGCGTCCCGTGCGTCGCCCACGCTGAGCCTGCGTGAAGCTGCCATGCCGTTCATGGAAGACCTGCATGCCGTCGTCGGGCACCACACGCAGCTCGGCGTCCTCGAAGGCAAGGAGGTGCTCTTCGTCGAGCGCCTGTCGGCGCCGGGCGCGGTCATCAACATCACCAGGGTCGCCGGGCGGCTTCCCCTGCACGTCTCCTCGTCCGGGCTGGTGCTGCTCGCCCACGCACCGGTCGAGCTGCAGGAGGATGTGCTGGCCGGACCGCTGAAGTCCTACCGCTCCCGCACCGTTTCCGATCCGGCCGGACTTCGCCGCATGCTCGCCGACATCCGCAGGAACGGCTACGCGTTCTGCCCGGGCTTCATCGACGAAGAGACCGCCGGGATCGCCGTGCCGCTGTACGGACCGGCCGGGCAGGTTGTCGCGGCACTGGCCGTCATCGTCCCCAACGATCGCAACGCCCGGATGCAGATCCCGGCGCTCCAGGCCGCGGCCCGGGGTGTCTCACGCGTGATGGGTTCCGAAAATTTCTCTCACTGAATGAGAACCTGGTGGTGGTGCGCCGCTTACGCGGCCCATTCTCAAGGCCTGTACGGAGCCTCGAGGACGAAAGGACTTCCACTGTGCGTACCCAGGTAGCGATCATCGGTGCGGGACCGGCCGGGCTACTGCTGTCCCAATTGCTCGGCCTGAACGGGATCGAGTCGGTCCTCATCGAACGGCAGAGCCCCGAATACGTGCGGAGCCGCATCCGGGCCGGGATCCTCGAGTCCTCCACGGTCGAACTGCTCAAACGGGTCGGTGTCGGCGAGCGGCTCGCGGCCGAGTCGATGGAGCATCGCGGGATCTACCTGCAGTGGCCGGGGGAGCGGCACCACCTCGACTTCGTGAAGCTCGCCGGGCGTTCCGTGTCGGTCTACGGGCAGACCGAAGTCACCAAAGACCTGATGCGCGCCCGTGAACAGGCGGGGCAGCAGACGTTCTACGAAGCGGCCGATGTCGCGCTGCATGATGTCGGCGGCGACCGCCCCTACGTCACCTTCGTCGACGCGCTGGGCCAGGCGCAGCGGCTCGACGCCGACGTCATCGCCGGGTGCGACGGGTTCCACGGTCCCAGCCGTCATGCGGTGCCCGAAGCCGTCCGGCACACCTGGCAGAAGGAGTACCCCTTCGCCTGGCTCGGCGTGCTCGCCGACGTGGCGCCGTCCACCGACGAACTGATCTACGCCTGGCACCCGGACGGCTTCGCCCTGCACAGCATGCGCTCGTCGCACGTCAGCCGGTTCTATCTCCAGGTCCGCCCCGACGAGGACATCGCCGCCTGGAGCGACGACCGGGTCTGGGACGCGCTCACCACCCGGCTCGGCGCGGGACTGCAAGGCTGGAAACTCGAAACCGGCGTCATCACCGAGAAAAGCGTCCTGCCGATGCGCAGCTTCGTCACCACCCCGATGCGCCACGGCCGGCTGTTCCTCGCCGGGGACGCCGCCCACATCGTCCCGCCGACCGGCGCCAAAGGCCTCAACCTGGCCGTCGCCGACGTCGCCCTGCTGGCCCGCGCACTCACGACGTGGCTGCGTGACGGGTCGGAGCAGCAGGCGGACGCCTACTCCGAAACCGCGCTGCGGCGGGTCTGGCGATGCACCCACTTCTCGTGGTGGATGACCACCATGCTGCACCGCCACGGCGACGACTTCGACGCGCAACTCCAGCTGTCCCAGCTCAAACGCACGACCAGCTCGGAAGCCGCGTCCACGGAACTCGCCGAGAACTACGCCGGGCTGCCCATCGGGGACTGAGCTCGCCGGGCGCTGCGGCTCACCGAGGTCGCGCGTAGGGTCGAAAATGCATATGACGCAGGACATAGGGGGGGACAGAAGGGCAATAAGGAAAGGAAGTCCCATGTCAGGTAATCGTGTCGTCGTGTACCAGGGGCCGGGCAAGGTCAGCGTCGAGACCATCGACTATCCCAAGCTGGAACTGCCCGAGGACGTGGTGAATGGGCTCGGTATCAAGAGAAGCGCCCCGCACGCGGTCATCCTCAAACCGGTTTCGACGAACATCTGCGGTAGCGATCAGCACATGGTCCGCGGGCGCACCACCGCCCCGGTCGGGCAGACGCTGGGTCACGAGATCACCGGGGAAGTGGTCGAGGTCGGCGACGACGTGCTGTTCGTGAAGGAAGGCGACATCTGTTCGGTGCCGTTCAACATCGCCTGCGGGCGGTGCCGGATGTGCAACGAGGGCAAGACCGGGGTGTGCCTCAACGTCAACCCCGCGCGTGCCGGAGCGGCTTACGGGTACGTGGACATGGGTGGCTGGGTGGGCGGCCAGGCGGAGTACGTAATGGTGCCGTTCGCCGACTTCAACCTGTTGAAGTTCCCCGACCGCGATCAGGCGCTGGAGAAGATCCTTGACCTGACCATGCTTTCCGACATCTTCCCGACCGGCTATCACGGTGCGGTCACCGCGGGTGTCACCACGGGCTCGACGGTTTACGTCGCGGGCGCGGGACCGGTGGGGCTGGCGGCGGCGTACTCGGCGCTGTTGCTCGGCGCGTCGGTGGTGGTGGTCGGTGACATGAACGGAGACCGGCTGGCGCAGGCTCGCAGTTTCGGTTGCGAGACAGTGGATTTGACCCGTGACGCCGGGCTGCCCGACCTGATCGAGCAGGTACTCGGCGAGCCGGAGGTGGACGCGGCCGTCGATGCGGTGGGCTTCGAAGCGCGCGGCCACGGTGAAGGTGCGGCGGAGGCGCCGGCCACCGTGCTCAACGACATCATGTCGGTGGCACGAGCCGGTGCGTCGCTGGGAATTCCCGGGCTTTACGTGACTGGTGACCCTGGCGCCGTCGACGAAAACGCCAAGCAGGGCCAAATCGGAGTCCGCCTGGGGCTCGGCTGGGCGAAGTCGCATTCGCTGGTCACCGGTCAGTGCCCGGTCAAGAAGTACAACCGGCAGCTGATGAACATGATTCTCAGCGGCCGCGCGGATATCGCGAAAGCGGTCAATGCCACCAAGATCGGCCTGGACGATGCCGTCGAGGGCTATCAGGACTTCGATCGCGGCGCCGCGAAGAAGTACGTGATCGACCCGCACGGCATGGTCGCCGTCTGACCCGCACCGGTGGTGCCTCCAGAACGGGAGGCACCACACCGCTCAGCCGATCCGGGCGTTCGGGTCACTGTCCACAGTGGATTTCCGCGTCAGCTCAGCGCGGCCAAGGCGTCGGCCAGCGGCGTGAGCACCGCGGGGCCAAGCGGCGGAAGAAGATAGACAATCGCCAGGTCGACGCCGACTTCGCCGAGTGCGGCTGCGGTGTCGGCGGCCTTGGTCACCTCCGCGGGGGAGTCCAGCCGGACGTGGCTCGACAGTGTGATCTCCTTCGGGTCGCGGCCGACATCTTCGCAGTGCGCGTACAGCACGTCCCGCTTGCGGGCGAACTCTTCGGGCGTCCCGCCGACGAAGTTCCAATGCTGGGCGTACTTGGCCACCGTGCGGAGTGTGCGCTTCTCGCCGGACCCGCCGATGCAGATCGGGGGATGCGGCCGCTGCGGGCCCTTCGGCTCGTTGCGCGCGCCGGCGAGCTGGTAGTACTTGCCGTCGAAGTCGGTGGTCTCCTGCGAAAGAAGCCCGATGAGGACCTGGCAGGCCTCCTCGAAGCGGTCGCTGCGCTCGGCGGGGCTACCGAGTTCGATGCCGTAGGCGCCTGATTCCTCTTCGTTCCAGCCCGCGCCGATGCCGAGTTCGAGGCGGCCTCCGGAGACGATGTCGACGGTCGCGGCCATGTTGGCCAGCACCGCCGGATGGCGGTAGTGGATCCCGGTCACGAGCGTGCCCATCCGCAGGCGACGGGTGGCCTGCGCGAGACTCGCCAGCAGCATCCAGCCTTCGAGGCAGGGGCCGGACGAATCGCTCTGGATCGGGTAGAAGTGGTCGAAGAGCCAGCCGGACTCGAAGAGCTCGATGTCGTCGGCTTCCTTCCACACGGCCAGTACGTCGGCCCAGGTGGTGTTCTGATTCGCGGTTTTGAAGGCGAAACGCATGCGGCGGAGTGCTCCTCGGAGGTCGGGAACTTACCAACTGTCTGGTTGGCCAGATTACTCCCCGGCCGCCGTCACGTCGAAATCACCGATTCGGTTTCGATGTCCCCGGTGAGAGAATTCACCGAACTCCTGGAGGCACCCGTGAAGTACCTGATCCTCATCCACAGCAACCCGGCGTCCCGTGCGTTGTGGGAGAAGCTCTCCGATGACCAGCGCATGGAGTTCGGGCGCGACCATTTCGCGTTGAGTGAGGCACTGGCCGAGTCGGGGGAGCTGGTCGTGTCGGAGGGGCTGGCCGACCCGGAGCTGGCCAAGCGCGTCTCGGTTCGCGAGGGTCAGACGCTGACCACCGACGGGCCGTTCGCCGAGGTCAAGGAGTATCTCGCCGGGTTCCTGCTCGTCGAGTGCGAGACCATGGAGGAGGCAGTCGCGATCGCCGCGCGCGTGCCGGACGCCGCCACCGGCGCGGTCGAGGTGCGGCCGGTTTTCGACATGAGCCTGCTGGAGCCGTGAGCCCGACGACCGGTGTGGAGGACCTGCTACGCGAACTGGCGCCGCAGGTCCTCGGTGCGCTGGTCCGGCACCACGGCGGCTTCGACATCTGCGAGGACGCCGTGCAGGAGGCGCTGCTGGCCGCCGCCGTCCAATGGCCCGACGAGGGAGTGCCGGACAACCCGAAGGGGTGGTTGATCACTGTCGCGTCCCGCCGGTGGATCGAGCTGTGGCGCAACGACTCGGCCCGCCGCCGCCGCGAGGAGAACGCCGCCGCGCAGGCGCCGCCAGACCCCGACTTCGTCCCGGCGGTCGACGACACGCTCACCTTGCTGCTTCTGTGCTGCCACCCGGCGCTCACCACAGTTTCGCAGGTGGCGCTGACTCTCCGCGCGGTCGGCGGGCTCGGCACCGCGGAGATCTCTCGCGCGTTCCTGGTCCCGGAGTCGACCGTGGGCCAGCGGATCAGCCGCGCCAAGCAGCGCATCAGAGCCAGCCGCGCCGAGTTCCGGATGCCGCCCCCGGGGGAGCTGGCAGAGCGCGTCGACACCGTGTTGCGGGTGCTGTACCTGATCTTCAACGAGGGCTACACCGCCAGTTCCGGCTCGACGCTGCACCGCGTCGAGCTCAGCGCCGAGGCGATCCGCCTGACCCGGCAGCTCCACACCCGCCTGCCCGGAGACGCCGAGGCCGCCGGGCTCCTCGCGCTCATGCTGCTCACCGACGCCCGCCGTCCGGCGCGGACCGGGCCGGACGGCGCGCTGGTGCCGCTCGCGGACCAGGACCGCAAGCTTTGGGACGCCGGATTCATCGCCGAAGGAACGGCACTGATCACCGAGACATTGACTCGGGCGCCGATCGGGCCGTACCAGCTACAGGCCGCGATCGCCGCCGTGCACGCCGAGGCCGCCCGCGCCGAAGACACCGACTGGCTGCAGATCCTCGGCCTGTATGAGCTGCTGAACGCCATCGCGCCCGGGCCGATGGTCACCCTCAACCGCGTCGTCGCCGTTGCCATGGTCCGCGGCGCGCCGGCGGCTCTGCGGGAACTCGCCGGCGCCGAAGCCGATCCCGCGCTCGCCGGGCACCATCGGGTGGCGGCGGTCCGTGCGCACCTGCTCGACATGGCCGGCGACCGTGAGGCGGCGCGCGAGCACTACCGGCTGGCGGCGCGGCGCACGCTCAGCATTCCCGAGCGGCATTACCTGGAATCCCGCGCGTCGATGCCCTGAGCGGGCTCCGCTGGTCACAACGCCGTGAAAAACTCGCCCATTCGAGTCAAGATCCCGGCGCCGACGGGCAAAGCGGCGTCCGGTTCGTGAGGATTGCGGTGTGCAGGTGGCCACCGGCCTCGGGGGGCGCGGTGGCCACCTGGTCCTCGGAGTCAGCGGGCCGCCGGCTCGGCGGGGTCCGGCGTGGAGGCGTGCCGGACGAGGATCTCGGAGACGTCCGATGCGGTGCGCTTGTCGGCGGGCCGAAGCTCGGCGGCGAGGTTCTCCAGCCGTGCCGTCACGGCTTGGCGGGACTCGATGCCGATGCGCGTGCCTTCGGCGGTCAGCGCGATCAGGCCGTCTTCGGCGCGGGTGACCAGACCGCGCTGCGCGGCTTGGCCCACCAGGCTGGTCAGGTCCGACTCGTCCAAGCTCAGCAATCCGGTCAGCTCGGTCCCGGCCACCGGGCCGGCGACGAGCATGCCGAGGAGTTGTGTCTGCTGCGGGGTCACGCTGTGCTCCCGGCTGACGTCGGCCAGCACCTGCTGCACGACGTGTGACAACCGCACCAGCGCCGAGGCGAACTCGGTCTCCTCGAGTGTTTTGGTCATGACATCCCTCCGCGAGCGACTATACGGCGGTACCGGTTCCGGTGAAGCCGCAGGGCCGGGTGGGCTCGACACGAACTGCCGGTCGGTCAGTACGTGGTAGCCCAGTACTTTCCACACCCGGCGAGTTTTGCTGCCCCCTATCGGGAAGCTTCGCTCGGCGTCCTCAGGCCGGTGTGATGATCACCTTCAACGCCGAGTTGGCCGCCGCGTTCTTGAAGACGTCGTAGGCCTCGTCCATCTGGTCGAAGGTGAACCGGTGGGTGCCCATCTTCTCCGCCGGGAGCCGGCCACCGGCCACCATCTTGAGCAGGGTGGGGATCGAGACCGTGTCGACGAGTCCCATGGTGAGGGTGACGTTCTGAATCCACATGTCCTGCATCGGAAGCTCCACCGGGGTGCCGTGCACGCCGATGTTCGCGATCGTGCCACCCGGCCGGACCAGCGCGGCCGCCGTCCGCAGGGTTTCCGGATAGCCGACGGCCTCGATCGACACGTCGACACCGAGTCCGTCGGTGAGCGCGAGGACATCGGCGACGGTGTCGGCGCCGGCTTCCACGATGTCGGTGGCGCCGAATTCGAGGGCCTTTTCGAGGCGGAACTTGTTGGTGTCCACGGCGATGACCTTTGCCGCGCCCCAGAGTCCCGTGGTCAGGATGGCGCCAAGACCCACCGCGCCGGCGCCCACGACGGCGACGGTGTCACCGGGGCGGACCTGCCCGGCGAGCACCCCGACCTCGTAGCCCGTCGGCAGCGAGTCGGCGAGGAAGATCGCCTGTTCGTTGGTGACGCTTTTCGGTACGGCGTAAAGGGAAGTGTCGGCGTAGGGCACCCGGACGAACTCGGCTTGGGTGCCGTCGATGAGATGCCCGAAAATCCAGCCGATCCCGCCGACGGTCTGGCAATGCGACGGGATACCGCGCTGGCAGTACTCGCACCGCCCGCATTTCGTGATCGCCGGGACGAGCACGCGGTCACCGGTCTTGAATCCCTTGACGGCCGAGCCGACTTCGGTGACCGTCCCGACCGCTTCGTGCCCCAGGACGCGGCCGTCGGTCACCGCGGCGACGTCGCCCTGCAGGATATGCAGGTCCGTGCCACAGATCGTGGTGGTGTCAACAC
Source organism: Actinomycetota bacterium (assembly GCA_032230695.1). Lineage (GTDB taxonomy): Bacteria > Actinomycetota > Actinomycetes > Mycobacteriales > Pseudonocardiaceae > Amycolatopsis. The sequence continues at coordinate 30,224 of JAVXWP010000057.1, forward strand.
GGACGACCACGTCCGTCGGATCTTGGAGGACGGCGTCCGGGACCTCTTCCCAACTCTTCGCTCCCGGCCCGTGATACACCAATGCCTTCATCACTACCTCCGACGCGTCGCTGCCCCGAACGCCCGACGGTAACCGCGCCGCACGCGGGTGGCGCGTCTCGATATGCGACACCAGGCCGGAAAAGCGGTGCCGGTAACTTGGATCATGCCCGCAGCAGGGCTCTCTCCGTCCCCTCCCCGTCGTGGTTCCGGCCCGGGCCCGCTCGCCGTGCGCCGGCGCCGGTTCCGGTGTCGTGGGCCAGGAAAGGCCCCTCGTGACCGTCCGGCTGACCCTGATTTCGCACGCGCCGACCACTGCCACCCACTTGGCCCGCTTCGCCGCCGACGAAGGACTCGGCCGCAGTGCGCCGGTCGACGTCGCCCCCGGGATGTTCAAGCGCGTCGACGAGATCTATTGCGGCCCCGAGCGCCGGTGCGTGGAAACGGCCGACGCGCTCGGGCTCATGGCTGTCGCCGATCCCGCGCTGCGTGACCTGGACATCGGCGGCTGGCGGGGCCGCACGCTCGATGACGTCGAGCAGGCGGATCCGCAAGGGTTGCATGCCTGGCTGACGAATCCGGCCGCGGCGCCCCATGGCGGTGAATCGCTGGCCGAACTGTTGGATCGGGCCGGGGATTGGCTTTCCCAGCCGCGTCCCGACAACGCGCGGATCGTCGCCATCACGCATCCGTCGATCGTGCGCGCGGTGCTCGTGCGGATATTGCGCGCCCCGGCCGAGTCGTTCTGGCTGATGGACGTCGGCCCGTTGTCGCAGACCAGGCTCACTGGCGCCGGTGGCCGGTGGACTTTGCGCGAAACGGGGCATCCGATCACGTCGTGACCGGTCGGATCGGCCGTGTCTCTGCCCGAATGTCCGCGTGGTCTTCCCGAAAGACTCGAAAGACAACGCTGTGCGAGCCCCGGTTTGACAGTAGGTGCCGGCCGGTCGATGGTGAAAATATCGACCGGACAACGCGGCTACTTGTCGTATTAATCACCGGACCGGTCGGTCGACAGCAGTCTCCCCGTTACCCGTGAGAGGTGACAATGAAGTCCCCCAAGGTATTCGCTCGCTGGTCCCGGCTCAGCCGGCTGCTCGTTCCGGTGGTCGTGATGGCGGCCACCGCGATGGTGGTGGTCCCATCGAGTGGCGCCACTGCCGCCGCCGCCGTTTTCACCGACGACTTCAACGGCCCCGCAGGCAGCGGCGTCGACGGATCCAAATGGCAGCTGGAAACCGGCGACAACGTCAACAACCACGAGCGGCAGTACTACACGAACGGCACGAACAACGCCGCCCTCGACGGCTCCGGAAACCTGGTGATCACCGCCAAGAAGGAGAACCCGGCAGGTTATAACTGCTGGTACGGCCCGTGCCAGTACACCTCGGCGCGGCTCAACACCGCTGGGAAGTTCACCCAGACCTACGGCCACTACGAAGCACGGATGAAACTGCCGCGCGGTCAAGGCATGTGGCCCGCCTTCTGGATGCTGGGGGAGGACATCGGCAGCAACGGCTGGCCCAACTGCGGCGAGCTCGACATCATGGAGAACGTCGGGTACGAGCCGAACACCGTGCACGGCACGATCCACGGCCCCGGTTACTCCGGTAGCACTGGTATCGGCGCCGGCTACAGCGGCCCGAACTTCTCCGACGCCTTCCACACCTACGCCGTCGACTGGGCGCCGAACAAGATCAGCTGGTATGTCGACGGCAACCTCTATCAGACCCGGACACCCGCCGATCTGAACGGCAACCGCTGGGTCTTCGACCACCCGTTCTTCCTGATCCTGAACCTTGCTGTCGGCGGCTACTGGCCGGGCGACCCCGATGGCAACACACAGTTCCCGCAGCAGCTCGTGATCGACTACGTGCACGTCACCGCTTGACGGCGCCCGGGTACCGAGCCCCGGGGAAAGTGGCGACACTTTCCCCGGGGGTGTGCCGGGCCTCAGCAAGTCCCGAGCATCTGCTTGAGCGCGTCCCTTTCCCGCTCCGAAATCGTCAGCTCGAACACGTGCTTCACGCGGACCCAGCCGGTCGCGTAGTTGCACCACTGCTCCTGCACGGGAAGATAGTCCGGTGGTGCGTCGTCGCCCTTGGACCGGTTGGAATGCGCTGTGACGGCGACCAGTTCGCCGTCGGAGTAGTCGTTGGCGAAGCGCTCCCGATTCTCCTGTGACCACTGCGCCGCGCCGGTGCGCCAAGCTTCGGCCTCGGGCACCAGATGGTCGATGTCGAGCTCGCCGGGATTCGTCACCGTTTTGCCGTCGTACAACGACACCCAGGTCCCGGACACCGGCTTGCAGTCCTTGCCGGATTTGACATCCTTGCCTTGCTGCTGCAAGACGATCTCGCGGGTGTCGCAACTGTTGCCCTGACTCGTCCACCCGTTCCCGAACTTGTCCCGCGAGTACCCGGCCATCGTCCCCGGCGCCGCCACCACCAGCTCGGCCAGCTGCAGCGAGGTCTCCCCACTGCCGCCGGTTCCCGGCGACGGCGTCGGACTCACCGACCCGGCCGTCCCATCAGTCGGTACACAACCTCCGGCGGCGACCAGCACGACCGCAGTGAGCAACACCCTTGCCGACAGCCGGATTCTCATACCGAAGACGCCCTCATCCGTTTGATGGCAAGAAGATTCGGTGATCTTGACAGCCTCGTGCCCGCCGGGCAAGAGCCAACGCGGCCCCGGTTCACCCCGCCGGATACAACCGGCCCATCAGCTCGAGCACCTCGTCGATCATCCGATACGCCTTGGCCTTCGAAGGCGCATTGGCGACCTCGTGCCCGGCCTCGGTGGAAATCGCCGTCAGTACCATCACCACCATGTCGCTCAGCGGCTGCGGATACCCGTCCACCAGAACGGAATTCGCCCGCAGCCACTCCCGGCGGCTCTCCCTGAGCACGAGGCCGAACCCCGGCGGCCCGCCGCCGGACAGGAACAACCGGACCAGCCGCCGTTCCAGCCAGCACCCCTCCAGATATGCGCGAGCCCCCACGACGAACAATTTGAGCGCGTCGCCCTCACCCGCAGCCACCGCGGTCCGGAACGCTTTGGCCGACCGATGTTGCTGCCGTTTCTGGAAATCGTTGTACAGCGTGAGATACAGGTCGGACTTGGCCGAAAAGTGGTGGTAGAGACTGCCGACGCTGGCTCCCGCCAGGTCCGCGATGTCAACGATGTTCGCGTCGGTGTACCCGGCCGCGGTGAACACCTCGCGCGCCGCGTCCAGCAACCCACCTCGGGTGGCCCGCGCCTTACTGCTCCCACTAACCCCAGTCATACCCCCATCTTCGCACTCCCTCCAGCCACGAATCAGGCCCCTGCAATGCTGGTGAGGCGACCGGACCACAGCGCGCGCCCTCTTTTGGCCGAAGGCCCGTCAGTGCGCGAAGCCGCCGAAATCTCAGCATTCGGAGTATCGGCGTACGACCATGTGCTGGTACGGTCGCCGCCACTGAAGGCGTCGACGCGCGCCGAACGCGCGCTGCGGTGAGGCTGAACAGATGCGAGACGATGTTGTCGAAGCGCGCTCGATCCTCGAGCACACACCGGACCGGATTTGGGAGGTAATCGGAGCACCGGAGCTGTATCCGCGATTCGTACCGGAGATCAGCTGGTGTGAGGTGACCGAACCGGCCGAGCGAGGACGAGGCCCCCGCTGTCTGCTCCGGGTCTGCCCCCAGCGGGAGGTGCTGATTGAGGAGCGGGTCCACGCGGTGGTGTACCGCTCGGGCGAGCACGTCGTGTGGTGCGGCGAGAGCGACCAGAAGAACTGGGTTTCGCTTGAGCTGCACGCACTCGACGCCACGCGAACCGAGCTCGTGATCCGCTTGATGATGCCCTCGCCGGGCCCGTTGTACGCGGATCTGGTGGCCCATTCCGTGATCAAGCGCAGCCTTCGCGAAGTGTCACGGCGGATAGACCGCTACCTGTCGGGCTTGCCCTCACCGGCGTCGGACCGCGCGCGGCATCTGGACGAGGCCAAGTCGACACCGCTGGGCACCGCGGCGATCCTGGTCCGCGCCGGTGTGCTGTCGGCGGGACGGCCGGACAAGCTGATCCGCCAGTTGTCGTCGGTCGCCCGGTGGGGCGCCACGGTGGCGGGTGGGTACGAGGCCGCCGCCGCTCGCGCGCCCGACTCCCTCGCGTTGCACGACGAGCGGGCCCTGCGGACCTTCGGCCAGGCCAGCGAGCGCAGCAACCGGCTGGCCAACGCGCTCGCCGCGAAAGGCGTCCGGGCGGGTCAACGGATCGCACTGATGTGCCGCAACCACGCCGCGATGGTCGAGTCGTTCATCGCCTGCGGCAAGCTCGGCGCCGACGTCATCCTGATCAACACCGGCCTGCCCGCGGTGGCGGTGGCCCAGGTGATCGGCAAGCACGAGCCGGTGGCGGTGTTCGCCGACGACGAGTTCGCGGAGACGATCGCGCAGGTGCCAGGAGAGTTCCTGCGGTTCAGCGCGTGGGCGGAGGCCGAAAACGGCTACCAGACCCTCGAAGAGTTGATCGATGGGGCGTCGTCTGAGACGCCGAAACCGGCGGACACTCCCGGCCGGATCGTGGTGCTCACCTCGGGCACCACCGGGTCGCCCAAGGGCGCCCGGCGGCCGACGCCGAAGGGGATGGGCGCCGCGGCGGCCTTGCTCGGCCGGATCCCGCTGCGCGCAGGTGACCGGATCCTTGTCGCGGCGCCGCTGTTCCATACGTGGGGCCTGGCCGCGATGCAGCTGGGGATGGCGCTGCGGGCGTCACTTTCGCTGGTCCGCAGATTCGACCCCGAGGAAACCCTGCGGATGATCGCGGAGCACAAGTCGCAGGTGCTGTTCGCGGTGCCGATCATGTTGCAGCGCATGCTCGATCTGCCCGCGCGGGTGCGTGGCCGGTACGATCTTTCGTCGCTGCGGATAGTCGCGAGCAGCGGCTCGGCGTTGTCCGGTCCCTTCGTCACCTCGTTCATGGACGCCTTCGGTGACGTCCTCTACAACACCTACGGTTCGACAGAGGTGTCATGGGCGAGCATCGCCGACCCGATCGACCTGCGGGCCGCGCCGACCACGGCGGGCCACTGCCCGCCGGGGACACAGGTCGCGATCCTCGACGAGTCGGGCCAGTTCGTGCCGCCGGGTGTCGACGGGCAGATCTACGTCGGGAACGAGATGTTGTTCGACGGCTATACCGAGGGGGGCAGCCTGCCGACGTCGCGTGACCTGATGGGCACCGGCGATGTCGGCTACATGGACGCCGGCGGCAGGCTGTTCATCACCGGGCGCGCCGACGAGATGATCGTGTCCGGCAGTGAGAACGTTTTCCCCCGGCCGGTCGAGGAACTGCTGATAGCGATGCCCGAGGTGTACGACGTGGCCGTCGTCGGGGTGCCCGATGCCGAGTTCGGGCAGCGGCTCGCCGCCTATCTCGTGCTGCGGCAGGGCGCGTATCTCGAAGCCGAAGAGGTGCGGGAGTACGTCCACCAGCGGCTCGCGCGGTTCGCCGTGCCGAGGGATGTGTTCTTCGTGGACGAGCTGCCGCGCAACGCGACCGGAAAGATCGTCAAGCGGCTGCTGAACGACGACACCTGGCCGATCCAGCCGTAGGGTGCGACACCCCGCGTCCACCCGGGGAAAGTGCCGACATGTTCCCGGGGCGAGGTCAGCGGTCGGGGGTGACGATGCTGTACTCGTGGATCTTCCGGTAGATGGTCGCGCGGGAGATGCCGAGCAGGTGCGCGGCACGGGCCTTGTTCCAGTCGGCGTCTTCGAGACTGTGGACGATGGCGTCGCGTTCCATCGTCTCGATGCGGTTCAGCGGGCGCCGGGCGATCGTCTGGTACTCGGCAGGGAGGTCGCTGGGCCGGATCACCCCGGCCCGGCGCTGCTGGGCGGCTTTCTTCAGCACGTAGTGGAGCTGCGCGGTGTTCCCCGGCCAGTTCGCCCGCATCAGCAGGTGCATCGCCGCGGGCGAACACGACACCTGCGCGCGCACGCTGTGCTTGCTGAGGAAGAGCGGCACGAGCTCCTTGAGGTCCTCGATGTGCCGGCGTAGCGGCGGAACCGCGACCGTGCGGGAGAAGAACGCCAGCAGGTCGGCCAGATCCGGGTTGGTCTCGGCGTCTTCCGACATCGTGATCGTCACCCACGGCGTGCGCTTGCGGTCGGGGTCGCGCGCCTGTTGCAGCATCCGTGCCAGCTTGGCGACGGCGTCGCTGTCGAGCAGGTCGACGTGCCGGATCACCAGGGTGTCGACGGGATCGTCGATCAGGTCGCGCTGCACGTCGTTGTCCCAGCCGGCGTCGGCGACGTCGACCGTGTGCATCCGCCCGGTCGGATTCCGGCGCTGGTGGACGCCCTTGACCAGGCTGAACTTCCCGGCGCCTGGCTCGCCGGCCAGTGCCAGCCATTCGTCGCGCGTGTAGCTCGTGTCGGCTTCGTGACTGCAGCGCAGCCACAACGGCGCGGAGCCGACGACGCCGGGCAGGAACATCGGCAGCATCGGCGTCGGTACGCCGGTGTTCTCGTCGTCGTTCTCGATGAGCTTCACCGACAGCACACCGCCGGCCACGCTGCCCTCACGGTGTCCTGGCACCTGGCGGCAGTGCATCCGCACCTTGCCACCGCTCGACAACGCGATGGTCGCGGTCTTCCGCCTGCCTTCGGCGAGCGCCTGGGTGGCGTGCCCGAGCAACACCGACTGGTCCGACGGATCGAGGAGCTGACGTCCGCAGTCGTTCATCATCACGATGTCGTCGTTGAAGGCCATGACGATGCCCGTGGTGCGGCGGCAGGCCTGCAGATAAGCCTGGAACAGGATCAGCTCGCGGACGTCACTGTGTGTCAGCAGTGCTTGGCGGACCTGCTCTGCGGTGGTCCTGGCCAGCGCGACCAGCAGGCCACCCGCGTCCTTGCGCCAGCACGTGAGGTCCACCGCGCCGATCACGCGGCCGGAGATCGGGTGGTGGATCGGAACTCCGGCGCAGGCGAGGTCCTCCAGGTGCTCGGCATAGTGTTCGTGGCCGAACACATGTGTCGGCCGTCCGTCCTCCAGCGCCGTCCCGATGCCGTTCGTGCCGACGAACTGCTCGCCGTAGCTGAAACCGGGCACCAGCTCGACGCGTTCCAGATGCCGGTGCAGGTCGGTGTCGCCGGTGCGCTGGCTGAGCACCACGCCGGCCTGGTCGGTGAGGATGATACTGATCGGCTGGCCGTCGAGCTGGTCGCCGAGCCGCTGGAGCAGCAGCTCTGAGCCGTGGACCAGGGGATTGTCGGGGTTCTGTTCGCCGAGGTAGGGCAGATCGATCCGGTCGGCCGGGACCTGGAAGTGCCGTGACCGCCACCAGGACGCGAGGATCGCCTCCCGCACTTGGCCGGGCTCGACGGTTTCCTGGGTGAGGAACCTGATCCGGGTGTTGGCGAGCCCCTCGTCGTCGGGCGGGACAAATGCCCTGGGGGGAGGTGCGTGTGGTGCGGGCGCACTGTTGACCACGATGACCTCCTACCGCCGCCCACGTCGTTGTGTCGCGTTCATAGGTCGTTCGATCTACTTTAGACTAAGCGCGGCGGTCGTGAGGTCTCACTTTGAGACGCGTGAATCGGCGCCGCGGCGGTCTCATGGACTGATGAACCGCGAAGGACCAGCCGAGGAAACCCACAATCCGTGGACGATCGTCAACGTGGTCTTCCACTACCTCGCCGAACAAGGCCTGCATCCGACGTTCAGCACCGCGGGCGATCCCGGGATACCGGCTGCGGAGATGTTGCGCGCGTTCGGCATCACGCCGACCGCCGACGGCGACGCCCGGATCCGCCACGAGGTCACTCAGCACCTGGCGGAGCTGCGAGCGGCGATTCTAGAAGATGAATGATATTCCGTGGTGTCTGTGTCTCGAATTGAGACTCGCGTTCGGCGCGGCCAGACCTGTAATCGGGAAGACAGGACTTGAGGCTCCACAACCAGGCCGTTGAACCGGATAGGCGGCCTGTCGGGGCGACGCGGTCTCCGTCGGTCAGGGCGACGGGTTAAGGAGAGATTGATGAGCCGCCAGAGCGTGGCGAAAGCCCACCAGAAGATCCAGGAGCTGTCGTGGGAACCGGTGTACCACCAGCCGGTGTCACACTACGGAACCGACTACACGTTCAAGAAGGCCAAGAAGAAGGACCCGCTCAAGCAGGTCCTGCGGTCGTACTTCCCCATGCAAGAAGAAAAGGACCACCGCGTGTACGGCGCCGAGGACGGCGCGATCCGCGGGAACATGTTCCGCCAGGTACAGGAACGGTGGCTGGAGTGGCAGAAGTTGTTCCTGTCCATCATCCCGCTGCCGGAGATCTCCGCGGCCCGTGCGATGCCGCTACTGTTCCGCACGGTCCCCAACCCGGAACTCCACAATGGCCAGGCCATCCAGATGATCGACGAGGTCAGGCACTCGACGATCCAGCAGAACCTCAAGCGCCTGTACATGAACAACTACATCGACCCCGCCGGCTTCAACTCCAGCCTGCGCAACTTCCAGAACGACTACTGCGGCACCATCGGCCGCCAGTTCGCCGAAGGCTTCATCACCGGTGACGCGATCACCGCGGCGAGCATCTATCTCACCATCGTCGCGGAAACGGCGTTCACCAACACGCTGTTCGTCGCCATGCCCGCGGAGGCCGCGGCCAACGGTGACTACCTGCTGCCGACGGTGTTCCACTCGGTGCAGTCCGACGAGTCGCGCCACATCAGCAACGGCTATGCGACGCTGCTCATGGCGCTGTCCGACGAAAGCAACCACCAGTTGCTCGAACGCGACCTGAGGTACGCGTGGTGGAACAACCACCGCGTGGTGGACGCCGCCATCGGCACGTTCATCGAGTACGGCACCAAGGATCGCCGCAAGGACCGCGAAAGCTACGCCGAAATGTGGCGCCGGTGGATCTACGACGACTACTACCGCAGCTACCTCGTCCCCTTGGAGAAGTACGGGTTGGTCATCCCGCACGACCTCATCGAGGAGGCATGGAAGCAGATCTGGGACAAGGGCTACGTCCACGAGGTCGCGCAGTTCTTCGCCACCGGATGGCTCGCCAACTACTGGCGTATCGACCCGATGACCGATGAAGACTTCGAATGGTTCGAGTTCAAGTACCCGGGCTGGTACGACAAGTACGGCAAGTGGTGGGAGAACTACTCGCGCCTGTCGGTGCCGAACGGGCACAACCCGATCGCGCTCGAAGCCGTCGACTACGTGTACCCGCACCGCTGCTGGACCTGCATGGTGCCGTGTCTGGTCCGCGAGGACATGGTGACCGACAAGGTCGACGGCCAGTGGCGCACGTACTGCCACGAAGCCTGCCGCTGGACCGACGCCGAAGCGTTCCGGCCGACCTACCAGGGCAGGAACACGCCGAACATGGGTCAGCTGATCGGTAAGCGTGAGTGGGAGACGCTGTACCACGGCTGGAACTGGGCCGACGTGGTGTCGGACATGGGCTACGTCCGTGACGACGGCAAAACCCTTGTCGCGCAACCACATCTCGATCTCGACCCGAAGAAGATGTGGACGCTCGACCACCTGCGCCGGTGCCCGCCGCTGCAGAGCCCGAACGTCCTGCTCAACGAGATGACAGACGACGAGCGTGCGGCGTTCCAAGCCGACTACAACCGCCAGGGTCCGGCAGGCCGGCCGGCGCCGGCGGACGCCTGATCGCCGCAAGCGGCCAGGCGCAGGAGGGGCACAGCTACCCACTGCCACTCCTGCGCCTGGCCTCCGTTCGACCCTAGGGCAGGCAGCGATGGGCGAAAAACACCAGATCCGTTTCGAGCCGGTCGGGATCGAGATCGAGGTCGACGAGGACCAGACGATTCTGCGTGCCGCGGCGGAGCAGGGAATCATGCTCATGCACGGCTGCAAGGAAGGACAGTGCGCGGCGTGCAAGTCCTTCATCCTCGACGGCGAGGACGTGGATCACGACCGCTATTCGACCTTCGCATTGCCCGACTACGAAAAGGAGGAAGGGTTCACTCTCCTGTGCCGGGCGCACGCTTATGAGGACCTGACGATAGAGCTGCTCAACTACGACGAGGAAATGATCCAGTCGGGCTTGCCGATCCAGCAGGCAGTCGCCGAGGTGGTGTCCAAAGAGGACGTCACGCATGACCTCCGACGGCTCGTGATCAAACTGGTGGAACCCACGTCGATGCAGTTCTTTCCCGGGCAGTACATGGATTTCGCGATCCCGGGGAAGGACGAGACCCGCTCGTTTTCGATGGCCAACATCCCCGGCAAGGCCGAGGGCGGGCTGCTCGAGTTCGTCATCAAGATCTATCCGGACGGGCTGTTCTCGGGTTTCCTGGACACCGAGGTCTCGGTAGGCGACAGGCTCGACATCACCGGGCCGTTCGGAGTCTTCACCTTGCGGGACGCGCCCGACAAGGAGTTGATCTACGTTGGCGGCGGGGCCGGGATGGCACCGATCCTGTCGCTGCTGCGTTCGATGGCCGAGCGTGGCATCGAGCGCAAGGCGACCTACTACTACGGCGCGCGCACCCGCAAAGACCTATGTTTCGAAAAGGAACTGCGCGACCTGGAGCAGAAGATCCCGGGATTCAGGTTCGTGCCGGCGCTGTCCGAACCCGTCGAGGGCGACGACTGGGACGGCGAGGTCGGCCTGATCACCGATGTACTGCGGCGAAAGGAAACCGACCTCAGCCGGACCGACGCCTACGTGTGCGGGCCGCCGCCGATGGTCGAGGCGGCACTGGAGTTACTGCCCGCGCTGGGTGTCCCGGACAAGCGCATCTTCTACGACAAGTTCACCACGACCGGCGACCCGGACGACTGAAGACAGACAAGGCAAGGACCACGAGGACAAAGGAAGGAAGCCGATGACAACCACCTCAGAACGCAGCGTGCCGAAGCCTGTCTTCACCGACGCGGAGGCCGGCGCCCAGGTGTTCCCGGATTCGGACGCGCGCCGATTCAACTACTTCACGCCGAAAAAGCGTAAGCAAAGCCACTACGAGGACGTCACCGTCGAAGTCCAGCCCGATCCGCGGCACTACCTGAGCCAGGGCTGGCTGTATGGGTTCGCCGACGGCAAGGGCGGCTACCCGCTGGAGTGGACGGTGCTCAAGGCCTGGGGTTCGGACCGGCCGGTGCCCGAACGGTTCCCTGGCTCGGGCGGGAAGGGCTACGACTGGCCGGCCCTCGGCTGGCACGAGTTCCGCGACCCCAACGAGGAATGGGAGCTCACCCTTTACCGCTACAACGCGAACGTTGTGCGCCAGCTGAACCAGAACGTCGACGCTGCCCGCCAGTCGAAGGCGTTCGAGCAGTGGAACCCGAACTGGGTGAATTTCGTGGCACAGCACGTTGGTGCCTGGATGCATGTGGACCACGGCCTCGGGTTGTACCTGTTCGCCAACGCCAACCGCCGGGCGCCGACAAATATGCACAACAACGCGATCTCGGTGAACAGCATGCACCGCATCAGGTCCGCGCAGGACCTGGCGTTGTACAACCTCACCCTCAGCGAGGAGATCGAAGGGTTCGACGGCTCGGCGCACATCGCGACGTGGAACGAAGACCCGGCCTGGCAAGGGGTGCGGGACACCGCCGAACAGCTCACCGAGACCTGGGACTGGTGCGAGGCGATTTTCGCCGCGAACATCGTTTTCGAGCCCCTCGTCGGGGAGCTGTTCCGAAGCAACCTTGTGCAGCAGGCGGCCCCGGCCAACGGCGACTTCGTCACACCGACGGTGGTCGGTGCGGAAGAGTTCGACTACTCCGAGCGTGACCTGCGCTATACCCGCGCGATGTTCGAGTTGCTGGTCAACGACCGTGAATTCGCCGACCACAACAACAAGATCCTGCAGCAATGGCTGAGCACCTGGGTGCCTCGCTGCATCACCGCGGCGCGGACGCTGCAACCCCTGTGGTCCCAGCCCGATGTCAAGCCACACCGCTTCGAAGACGGTCTCGACCGCGCGAAGAACCGCTTCAGCGGCATCCTGTCCGACCTGGGTCTGCAAGCACCGAAGGAGCTGGGCCAGTGACTACGTTCAAGACCTCGGAAAGCCCGTTCAAGTCCAACAACACCGCGTCCAACATGTGCGGTTTCACCCTGATGAACAACCAGGTCGGCGCGATTGTGGCCGAGGTGATGGGCACGAAGGAAAACGTCACCATCATGCCCTTGCCGTCGATGATCCGCGTCGACGCAAAGGGGCGTATGGACGTGATCTACGCCGAGATCGACGAAGCCGCCGGCGAAGAGGAGGGCTGGTTCAACTCCGCGGAGTTCGAGGAGAACATGTCCACCCACTACGGCCGCATGGTCCACCTCGATGACCGCACCATCATGTTCGCCAACCCCGAGGACGCGGCCGAGTACCTCGACTTCGACCTCGTAGCCCGCTCCTAGCCACACGGCGGGAAGCACTCGATTCAGCCGGGAGGAGTCACCGTGTACGAAAAGGACGGCGAAAAGTATTTCGTGGTCGACGGTCACACCCATTTTTGGAACGCCAGTCCGGAGAACTGGGTAGCCGGTCAGGAGGAATTCGCGAAGGGCTGGATCGAGTGCTTCCATGCCTACCAGGGGCTCGGCCCGCCAGAGACCCACTGGACGATCGAGCAGTTCCAGAAGTACGACGAAGACCTGATGATGAAGGACCTGTTCGAAGTCGGCCACGTCGACAAGGCGATCTTCCAGCCGACGAGCCTGAAACAGTGGTACAAGGAGGGTTTCAACACCACCGAGGTCAACGGCGCGATGGCCGAGCGGCACCCCGGCAAGTTCATTGTGAACACGAACTGGGACCCGCGCGAAGGCGACGATGGGCTCAAGGCGTTGGAGGAACGGGTAAAGAGGTGGGGCTGCAAGGGAGCCAAGCTGTACACGGCCGAGTGGCGTGGTGACTCCCGCGGTTGGAGCCTGAAATCCCCGGAGGCTTCACGGTACCTGGAGAAGTGCCAGGAACTGGGTGTGAAGAACATCCACGTCCACAAAGGACCGACGATCTGGCCGTTGGACAAGGATGCCTTCGACGTCTCGGACGTCGACTACGCCGCGACCAACTTCCAGGAGCTCAACTTCATCGTCGAACATGTCGGCTTGCCGCGGATCGAGGACTTCTGCTTCATGGCCACGCAGGAGCGCAACGTCTACGCGGGGCTGGCGGTCGTCACCGGCGGTCTGATGCACGCCCGGCCGAGGTTCTTCGCGAAGGTCATGGGAGAGCTGATGTTCTGGCTCGGTGAGGACAAGCTGATCTTCGGCGCGGACTACGCGATCTGGGAACCGCGTTGGCAGGTCGAGGGATTCGTCGACTGGAACATGCCCGACGGCGAGGAGTTCGCCGACTACGGCAAGATCAGTGTCGAGGCCAAGAAGAAGATCCTCGGCCTCAACGCGGCGAGGTTGTACGACATCGATGTCCCGGCCGAGTTGAGGCTTGACGCACCGAAGACGGTCGAGCCAGTCGGCGTTCCGTCATCGTGACAGCCGGAACCGCGATCACCGACCAGACCGCCGCGCTCACTGCGGCGGTCTGGTCGGCGCTGGCGACTGTCCGGGATCCCGAACTGGACGCGCCGCTCACCGATCTCGGGTTCGTGGCGCACCATTCGGTGAGCCCCGCAGGCATCGCCGTGGTCGGGCTTCGGCTGCCGACGTACTTCTGCGCGCCGAACTTCGCCTTTTTGATGGTGGCCGACGCCTATGACGCCGTCAGTGCGGTGCCGGGCGTGGAGAAGACCGTGGTGCGGCTGCAAGACCACTTCGCCGCGGAAGTGATCAACAACGGTGTCGCCGCCAGGGCCGGTTTCGTCGCTTCGTTCGAAGGCGAGGCTGTCGACGAACTCGACAGCCTGCGCGCCGATTTCGTACGCAAGGCGGTGCTCGCCGGTACCGACCGGGTATGCCGCGCGATGGTCGCCAGTGGCACGGATTCCGCCACGTTGGCAACACTTTCACTCGGTGATGCTCCCGACGGTCCGGATCGGGATCGGCTTCGCGCGCGCAGGCGGGAGCTCGGCCTGCCCAGCGGTGACAGCGACGCGCTCGTCGTCGATCCGGCGACAGGCGTGCGTGTCGAACAGGATCAGCTGCGAAAGCACCTCGGGGTCGCCAGGATCACGCGGGTGAGCCAGGAAGCCAATTCGGGAGTGTGCGGCGGAATGCTGCGAGCGCGGTACCCCCAATCCGTGGAACAGGAGGACACACCATGAAGGCGGTCCGGCTGCATTCCTACAAACAGCAGCCCGTCATCGAAGACGTGCCGGAGCCGACGGCCAAGGGACCGTTCGATGTGGTGGTGAAGATCGGTGGCGCCGGGGTGTGCCGTACCGATCTGCACCTCATCGAAGGGCAATGGGCAGAGAAATCCGGGATGGAACTGCCGTACACCCTTGGCCACGAGAACGCGGGCTGGGTGCAGGAGGTCGGTTCCGCGGTGACCAACGTGGTTGCCGGTGACACCGTGATCCTGCACCCGACGCCGACCTGCGGGCTGTGCCACGCCTGCCGGGCGGGTAACGACATGCACTGTACGAACGGTTCTTTCCCCGGCCTCGACCGCGACGGCGGGATGGCCGAGTACCTGCTCACCTCGGCGCGCGCCTGTATCAAGCTGGACCCGAACACCCATCCGGCGGACGTGGCCGCGCTGGCGGACGCGGGCATCACGGCCTATCACGCGGTTCGCAAAGCTGTGCCGCTGTTGCCGCCGGGCACGGTGTGCGTGGTCAACGGCGCCGGCGGCCTCGGACATATCGGCATCCAGTCGTTGCGGGCGCTGACCGCGACGACGATCGTGGTCGTGGACCGCAACGCTGAAGCGCTTGAACTGGCGAAGCAACTGGGCGCGGACGACACGGTGCTGGCCGATGGCAAGCAAGTCGATGCGGTGCTCGACCGGACCGGGGGGAACGGCGCCGAAGTTGTGCTCGACTTCGTCGCCGAGCAAGGCGCACAGCAGGACGCCTTCGCCATGACCCGGCGGAACGGGTCGCATTTCGTGATCGGCTACGGCAGCAACATCGACATCCCGACGATCGACATCATCTCCACCGAACGCAACGTGATCGGCAACCTCGTCGGCACGTACAACGACCTGGTCGAACTGATGGTGCTGGCGCAAGCCGGCAAGGTCACCTTGCACACCAAGAAGTATGCGCTCGACGCGGCACTTGACGCGTTGGCGGATCTCGACGCGGGCCGTATCCGGGGCCGCGCCATTCTTACTCCCTGACCAACCGGTCCGGGCGTCTAGACGAGGAGCACGCACCATGGCCAAGGAACTGCGCTTCGGCTCGGAAGCCCGCGACCTACTGCTGTCGGGGGTGGACAAACTTGCCGAAGCGGTGAAATCGACGCTGGGCCCCAAAGGGCGCAACGTGATCATCGAGAAGATCACCGGGTCGCCGGTCGTCACCAACGACGGCGTGACGATCGCACGCGAGGTCCACCTGAAGAACCAGTTCGAAAACATGGGCGCGCAACTGGTGAAGGAGGCGGCGATCAAGACCAACGACGTGGTGGGCGACGGCACCACCACGGCGACAGTTCTCGCGCAGGCCATCATCGCCGAGGGCATGAAGGCGATCAGCAGTGGTGGCAACCCGGTGCTGGTGAAGCGCGGCATCGACCAAGCCGTCGGCAGACTGGTCGAGTACCTGGAGAAGGTGGCGCACCCGGTGTCGACCCAGCAGGACTACGCCAGGGTCGCCGCGATCTCCGCGAACGACGACGGCGATGTCGGTGCCGTCATCGCGAAAGCGCTCTACACCGTCGGTGACACCGGAGTGGTGACCATCGAGGAGACCCCGAGGATCGGCATGGCGGTCGACTTCGTGGAGGGATTCGAATTCGACAACGGCTACCTTTCGCCTTACCTGGTAACGGATCCAGGAAGGCTCGAAGCCATTGTGGACGATCCGTACATCCTGATGTGCAGCGAGAAGGTGACCAGTGTCCAGCAGCTGATGCCGGTGCTGGACAAGGTGATGCGCAACCCGCGGCCGCTCGTCCTGATCGCCGAAACCGTCGAGGGCACCGCGTTGAGCATGCTGGTGCACAACCACGTCAACGGCACGTTCCAGGCAGTGGCGATCCGGGCGCCCGGCTTCGGTGACCGCAGGCTGCACAAACTGGAGGATCTCGCCGCGGTCGTCGGCGGTTCGGTGCTGTCACGGGTCTCCGGCTTCTCGATGGAGAACATGACACTGGAACACATGGGCCGCGCGCGGCAGGTGCGGGTCACCGAGAACAAGACCACGATCGTGGGCGGTGCGGGCTCGGCATCGGACATCGAATTCCGGGTGAACCAGTTGCGCGCCGAACTCGAACGCGCGCAGTACGGCATCGACGAAGACGTACTGACCGAACGGATCGGCGCGTTGACCGGGAAAGTCGCGGTGATCCGGGTCGGCGCGGCAACTCCCGCGGAGCTGAAGGAACTGCAGCACCGCGTGGAAGACGCGCTCTCGGCGACCAGAGCAGCGATCGCGGAAGGCGTCGTGGCGGGCGGTGGTGCCGCATTGCTGCACGCGGAGAAGGTGCTGACCGGGCTCGACCTGAAGGGCGATTACGCGATCGGAGCGGACATCGTGCGCCGGGCGTTGAGCGCGCCCGCCTACCTGATCGCCAGCAACGCCGGCTACGTGGCGCCCGAAGTCGTTTCCGACACCCGGCAACTGGGCGAGGACGAAGGGTTCGACGCGTTGGAAGGGCGCTTCGGGAACATGATGGAGATGGGCATCATCGACCCCTTGCGGGTATGTCGCTCCGCGCTGCAGAACGGCGCCTCGGTGGCCGGCCTGCTGCTCACCACCAACTCGCTGATCGCCGAGGAGCAGACCCCTTGGGGCGGCAGCGCGGCCCTGATGACCGAGTTCGGCCCACTGGACGAGGGCCTGCACCAGCCGTCGCCCGACGCCTCCACCCCGCAATCCCTGGGCATGGGCCCGTCCGTCGGCTGACGCCACAGCGGTCCCTGAAGGCCAGTGGTCCCTGAAGGCCACCATGAGGGAATCTAGTGCCCTCATGGTGGCCTTCAGGGCGTCCAAACGGGGGCGGCGCCCGCGCGGGCGGTCTTTTCGATGTCGAGCATTTGTCTCGCCGCGTCCTGTGCCGCCTTCACCGGCCAGGACCACATCTCCTTGATTCCGTCGGAATCCGCGATCCAGCTCTTGAGTGAGTTGAACGCGTCGGGATGGTTTTCCTTCAGCCAGTTCTCGTTGAACTTGTAGGTGTTGTAGGCGTCCGGCATCTTGTCCTTGAGCCAGGTTTCGTGTGCCTTTGTCCACGGGGTGCCCGGCGGTGGTATTGGGGCGTCCGCGTCTCGTGGTGGTAGTGGTGGCGGCGGGACGGTGTCGTCGGATTGGTGCGTTCTCGTCGAATGGAAGCTGTCATCGGAGCGCACACTCGACGCGTCATCGTCCCGTGGACGTGTGGCCGGTGGTGGCGGAGTGGGCGTGTCCGGGCGAGGCGTTGTCACCGGCGGCGGGCCTTCGATGCGGGCCGGGACGGGGGGCGCGGGTGGCCGGAAGGGGCCGCCGGCACCACCTCGTGCCGAGCGGTTCAGTCCGGCGATGACCTCGTTCATCCGCCCGCCCGAACGCGTTGCCTGCGCCACGATCGCCGCCGACTTCGAGGCCATCGACGCCGCCGTCAGCCCGGCCTGTGTGACGATGATGGGCACCGCGGCGACGATCGAGGCACCGAAGGTGAACGCCGCGGTGGCCAGTGCGATCAGCATCGTGGAGATGATGTCGCCCAGCACGGTGGCAATCAGGTCACGGAACAGCGCGCGGGCCGCGGAGATGATGGCCATGTTGGTGTGGATCAGGTAGCCGACGATCTCCGTCGCGTGGGCCTTGCTTTCGAAGTCCGCGGCCAGCTCTTGCATCAGCTTGGTGAACGCGTCGGCCGCGGCGCCGGTCCACGCGCTGATGTCGCCTTTGAGTGATTCGAGCTGTTCCTGGCCGACCTGCCGGATCGCTTCGGCGATCGCGTGGACTTCCTGACCTAGCAACTGGATCTGGTCCGGGTCGCCCATCAGCATGTCGAGCGGTTCGCGCAGGAAGCTGACGTGTTCGATCAGCCAGCCGAGTCCGGCCGAAATCAGGCTGCCCAGCGGGTTGATCACCATCTTGACCGTGTCGACACCCGCGGCGAAGGCGCCGAGCCCGATCGCCACGCCGAGCGCGGCCTTGTCCTTGTCGTCGGCGGTCTGGATGTCCGTGCAGCTCTTGATCAGGAACGTGTACGAGTCGAGGAAACCTGAGCCGGAGAACTTGTTGCTGTCGGTGATGACGACCGCCGGTGTCATGTCCGGCTTGGCGTTCGGGTCGAACGTACTGGTCACGGGTTCATCCCGGCCAGGACCTTGCCGTGGTCCCCGTCGGTGTCGCGGTAGATCTTCGCCGCGGCCCGGACCTTCTCGGCGGCCCCTGTCGCCCCCTCGGCACCGGAGTGCAGTTTGCCCTGGAGATCGGCCATCGCGATGCGCGTCGGAATGGCCAGCACCTGGCCGATGAGCACCCCGAAGGCGTTCAGGTCGAACCCGCTCACGGCGTCGAGCCGTTCGGCCGCTTTCACCACGCGCTGCGCCCGATCGTCGAGTCCGGTCGAGTAGCTTTCCAGCACTTCGGGTTGAACGGTGAAACCTGCCGCGGCCATCAGCGGTATTCCTCCTGGTCGATCAAGAATGGCGGTAACGGGGTGTACGGCGGCTCATCGTAGTGAGTCCGACGGTTCCGCGAAGTGAACATTGATCGACTTCGGCATGTCAAAACTCCAGGCGGTGCGACCGCACTGAAGTACCGCGAGTTCACGGATCGGCCACGAGACGTCCATCCTCGGAAAACCATGGGTGAACGGTGATGCAGAACAATGGGCTCCCGCCGACAGCCATTTCGACGAGGAGCAGTTCTTGGAGATTGACAGCTGGTTGAGCAATTTCCAGTCGCGAATGCAGGAAGTGCAGCAGAAAGCCGCGAAACTCACCGAGGGTCTCGCCGCTTCGTCGGCGACGAAATCGTCTCCGGATGGCGCGGTGACCGTTACCGTTGGTGCGAATGGAGCATTGCTGAACCTGGAATTCGGCAGGCGGGTCGTCGAGCACGCGCCACCACAACTGTCCGCGCTGATCATGCGAACCGTGCGGGAAGCGCAGCGAGGGGCGTCGGAGAAAGTCGGCGAAGCCCTCCAGGAGTTCGGGGACGACGGCGCGATCATGGCGCAATACGCGAATTTCCTGCCGCCCCCACCGGAAGATCCGCCGGTCGGCCCGTCGCTGAACCGCCCGGCGCCGAGCGCCTTCGCGCGGCCACCCGAGCCAGACCCGGTCACCCCGCCGAAGCCCGCCGCTGCCGCCCCTCCGCCATCGCCCGCCCCGCCTACGCAGCCTCAGGCTCCACGTCGGTCCCGCCCCGGCGCGCCCGACGACGACGGCGACCTCGCCCCGTGGTGACCAGATCCGTGAAGGCTCCTTTGAGGGACTCTGAGTCCCTCAAAGGAGCCTTCACGGACCGCTGAGAGGTGCCGGTTCTGGGGGAACGGGCGGTGTGTCCGAAGCTGCGTCGCTTCGAGGGCCGCTCTTGAGGTAGGCGGTGAGCCGGATGCGCAGGCCCCGGATGTCGGCGAGTTCGAGACTGAACACGCCGGCCGGGCCGTAGCCCGCGTTGCCGTTGCGCCGCCCGGCCGGGCCGGTTACGTAGACGAAACCGTCGTCGTCGTCCCGTCGCGGCACCGACCAGCCGTCGGCTTCGGCCGAACCGGCCGGGCGGCCTGCTCGCGCGTGCCAGTACGCGTGGGTCTTCATCACCTCGGCCAGCGCCGCGGTGAATCCTTCGAGCTCGCCTTCTGGCAAGCCGAGCCCGCACCCAGGCCACACTCTGGGCAGTCCGCGCGCCGCGGTGTGGTCCTCGACCTGCGGGGCGCCGCTGAAGGTCGCGATACCTTCGGACACCTCGACCGTCCATCGCCGCATCGCCTGATTGCGAAGAATGATCATTCTCGCGCTTCTTCCTCCCGGATCAGCGCTCAGCAAAGCACGGAGGCCCGTTTCGCGATCAGGTAGCCCCAATTTTCGAATTCGCCGGTTCAGTCGTCGGTGGGCCAGTCACCGGTGGCTTTGCGGTAGCCGACCGCCGCCGCGCGGTCGGTGGCGGCTTTCACCAAGCCGAACACGGCGCCTTGGGCTGCCGCGGCGATCAGGACCTGCTGCCAGGTGTAGTCGCGGTCGGTTGCGTCGGGTGCGTCTTCCTCCCCGCTGACGCGCTTCCAGATCTGCCTGAACGCGAGGCTCGCGAGCAATCCACCCAACGCGCTGATGCCCAGGCTCAGCGGCTTGTAGAGGATCTTGTTCATGAGCTCCTCCGGCGCAGGATCAGCCTGAGCAACACGATCAGTCCGAGCAGCGCGGCGAAGGTCGGCAGCGGATTGGCGCGCACCGCGTCCGCGCTTTGCCGGAAGCGCTGCGCGGCGGGGTCTGACAGCCTGCCGGCGACCTGCGCCGTCACCTGGTCGAGTTTTTCGTCGACGCTTTCACTCACCCGGGATTTGACATCCAGCTTCTTGCCCAGCGCGTCCAAGGTTTCGGCGAGTTCTTCGCGGGTCACATCCCGGTCGATCCGCGCTTCTTCGGCGTCCTTGGGAAAGCCTTGGCTTTGCTGATCGGTCATGTGTGCGCTCCGTGTTTGGCGACCTGGATGTCTTCCTTGACGCCGCTGATGGCTTCTTGCGGAAGCGGCGGGACGGCGCGTTTGACCTGCTTGCCGCCGACCATGGCCGACAGCCCGCCCGCCAGCAGTAGAACGGCGCCGACGATCACCGCGGCCAGCCAGCCCGGCACGGCCAGCGACAGTGCCAAGACAGCGGCGGCGACGAGCGTCGCGGCGCCCAACATGGCCAGCACCCCGGCCGCACCCAGTATTCCGGCGCCAACGCCCATGCGTTTCCCCTTGCGCTGCAGCTCGAAGGCCGCCAGCCGCATCTCGTCACGTACGAGTCGCTTGACTTCGTCGGTCAGGTCCGAGACCAGTTCGCTCACCGACCGCTGCTGGGCAGGAGTTTTGTTCACCTCTTCGATCACGAAACACCTCCGAGTCCGTTCTTCGCCGGGTACCCATGATCGGAAGCGGCTAATCCTGAATGGGCCCGGCAGCCCTTATTCGGGGATGCCGGGCCCTATTCGATCAGGCGATTGGTCAAGCCTTGTTCTGCATGCTCGACCTCGCCGGGTTGGCCTGTTCGGCCGCCTTCGGGTCCTTCTCGTCCTGTTTGGCGCGGACCCCGGCCTCGATCTTGTCGCCGAGATTCTTGTCCACGTTGCGCCAGTATTCGAACGCACGCTGCAGTACCGGCTCGCTGACGGCGTTGAGGAGGTGGCCGACGATGTTGTCGACCAGCCGCCCGCGCGCGTCTTCGCTGAGCACCTCCCGGACCATGGTGCCGGCCTGGCCCCAATCGTCGTCCTCTTCGCGCTTGGCATACGCCGTGCGCACCATTTCCCCGTCGGTGTGCCAGCCGGTCGGCTGGCCGTAGCGCTGGACGTCGGCGTGCGGGCCACCCTTGGAGTTCGGCGCGTAAACCGGGTCCGACACGTTCTGGTACCGCATCGCGCCATCCTTGCTGTAGCTGTGGACGGGCGACCTCGGCGCGTTCACCGGCAGCTGCTTGTAGTTCGCGCCGATGCGGTAGCGGTGGGCGTCGGGGTAGGAGAACAGCCGGCCCAGCAGCATCTTGTCCGGGCTCGGGCCGATGCCGGGCACGAGGTTGCTCGGCTCGAACGCCGCTTGCTCGATCTCGGTGTGGTAGTCGGTCGGGTTGCGGTCGAGGGTCATCCGGCCGACCTCGATGAGCGGATAGTCGCCGTGCGGCCACACCTTCGTCAGGTCGAAGGGGTTGAACCGGTAGGTTTTGGCGTCCTCGAACGGCATGATCTGCATCTTCAGTGTCCAGCTGGGATGGTCGCCGCGATTGATCGCTTCGTACAGGTCGCGGGTGTGGTAGTCGGTGTCGGCCGACGCCATCTGGTCGCCCTCGTCCTGGGTGAAGAACTCGATGCCCTGGTCACACTTGAAGTGGTACTTGACCCAGAAGCGCTCGCCGGCCGCGTTGACCCACATGTAGGTGTGCGAGCTGTAGCCGTTCATGTGCCGCCAGGTGCGCGGGATCCCGCGGTCGCCCATCAGCCAGGTCACCTGGTGTGCGGACTCCGGCGAGAGGGTCCAGAAGTCCCACTGCATGTCGTGGTCGCGCAGGTTGTTGTCCGCGCGGCGTTTCTGTGAGCGGATGAAGTGCTGGAACTTCAGGGGGTCACGGACGAAGAACACCGGGGTGTTGTTCCCGACCATGTCGTAGTTGCCCTCGGTGGTGTAGAACTTGATCGCGAAACCGCGCGGGTCGCGCCACGTGTCCGGGCTCCCACGCTCCCCTGCGACCGACGAGAAGCGGATCAGCAGATCGGTTTTGACGCCCGGCTGGAACACCGCCGCCTTGGTGTAGGCGCTGACGTCGCCGGTCACCTCGAATCGGCCGAAAGCACCGCCACCCTTGGCATGCGGCTGCCGCTCGGGCACCCGCTCGCGGTTGAACTGCGCCATCTGCTCGATGAGATAGTTGTCCTGCAGCAGAATCGGCCCATCGGGCCCGATGGTGAGCGAATACTCATCGCTCTCCACCGGGATGCCGGCATCGGTGGTAGTCGGCTCGGGCTGTGTCTGGGTCACTGCTTTGCCTCCTTGTGGTGGTGGGCTTCGTGCTCGGGTCGTTCGTCGCGCACACAGTCGGGGCATAGGCCCCAGAAGACCACTTCGGCCTCCTCGATCGCGAAGCCCTTTTCGTCGGACGGTGTGAGACAGGGCCGGGCCCCGACCACGCAGTCGACGTCCTCGGCGCGCCCGCAGCGGCGGCACACGAGGTGGTGATGGTTGTCGCCCACGCGGCGTTCGAACCGGGCCGGGTGCCCGGCAGGCTCGATGCGCCGCAGCAGACCGGCTTCCGTGCAGGCACTCAAGACGTCGTAGAGGGCCTGGGTGGACACCGCGCCCAGCTGTGCTCGCACGCCCGCGCCGATCGAGTCCACAGTGGAATGCGGATGATCGGTGAGCCAGGCGAGTACCGCCCGGCGGGGGTTGGTCACCCGCAACCCAGCCTGGCGCAACGCATCCAGCGCCGCGCCGTCGACGTCGACGGGTACAGAAGCCATAGTCCTAACACCGTCCCCCTACTTCTGGAATGAGTCAAGCCTTCACACCCGGTCAGGGAGTGAAGGGGTCCTTGAGGGACTCTGAGTCCCTCAAGGACCCCTTCACAGCGTTCGCTATCCGCGGGACGGCAGGATTTCCTGCGCCTTGGCCTTGATGCCCTGGGTCACCAGGTGCCAGGCGTTCGGGTCACCCTTGAGCACGGCTTCGGTCATGGACTTGATCTGCTCGAAGGTCGCGTGCGGCGGGATGGGCGGCACTTCGGGGTCGCAGCGGACGTCCAGTACGGTCGGCACGTTCGCCGAGAGCGCCTGTTCCCATGCCTGGCCCAGCAGATTCGGGTCGTCGACGTAGAGTCCGCCAAGGCCGATCCCGCGTGCGAAGTCCGCATAGGACACGTCCGGCAATGTCTGGGACTCCTCGAATTTCGGCGACCCGCCCATTGCGCGTAGTTCCCAGGTCACCTGGTTGAGATCGTTGTTGTGGAACACGCAGATCACGCAGCGCTGGTCGGCCCAGAGATGGCGGTACCTGGCGATGGTGAGCAGCTCGGCGAGCCCGTTCATCTGCATCGCGCCGTCACCGGCCAAGGCGACGACCGGCCGGTCCGGGTGAGCGAATTTCGCGCCGATCGCGTACGGCACGGCCGCCCCCATCGTCGCCAGCGTGCCGGACAACGACCCCCGCATCTGGCCTCGCATCCGGAGATTACGGGCGTACCAATTCGTGGCCGACCCGGAATCCGCGGTGACGATGGCGTTCTCCGGGATGCGCGCGGACAGTTCATGCACGACGCGCATGGGGTTCACCGGTTTGGCCTCGAGAAGCGCCTGGTGCGCTACCGTGTCCCACCAGTTCTCGACGTTCTTCTCGATCCCCTCCCGCCATTTCCGGTCGGTCTTCTTCTCCAGCAATCCGATCAGCTGCTGGAGCGTGCTCTTGGCGTCACCGAGGAGGTTCACTTCGGTGGGGTAGCGCAGGCCGATGAACCGGGGATCGATGTCGATCTGCACCGCCCTGGCCTGGCCGAACTCCGGCAGGAACTGGGAGTACGGCATATTCGACCCGACGATCAGCAGGGTGTCGCATTCCTTCATGAGTTCGTAGGTGGGCCGTGTGCCGAGCAGGCCGATGGACCCGGTCACGTATGCCAGTTCGTCGGAGAGGACATCCTTGCCCAGCAACGCTTTCGCCACACCGGCGCCGGTGAGTTCGGCAACCGCGCACACCTCCGTGACGGCGTTGCGGGCGCCCTGCCCGATCAGCATCGCGACCTTGCTGCCCGCGTTGAGGATCTCGGCGGCCTTCGCGATTTCGTCGGCGGGAGGCACGACGCCGGCCCGCGGGTGATCCGGCGGGCTCGACGGCACGTGCTTGAAAGCGTGCTTCGGTGCGGTGTACGCGGTCTCCTGGACGTCCGCGGGGATGATCACCGCTGTCGGCGCGCGGTGGGCGATCGCAGTCCGCATCGCCCGATCGAGCGCGTTGGGCAGCTGCTCAGGCACGTTCACCTCAACGAGGTACTCGCTGGCGACGTCCTTGAGCAGTGCCTGCAGGTCGATCTCCTGCTGGTAGCTGCCGCCCATCGCGCTGCGCGCGGTCTGCCCGACGATCGCGACGACCGGCACGTGATCGAGTTTGGCGTCGTAGAGGCCGTTGAGCAGGTGGATGGCGCCCGGCCCGGACGTCGCCATGCACACGCCGGGGCGCCCGCTGAACTTCGCATAGCCGACGGCCTGGAACGCGGCCATCTCTTCGTGGCGGGCCTGCACGAACCGGGGCTGGTCGCCGGCTTCCCCGAACGCGGCGACGAGACCGTTGATCCCGTCACCGGGATAGGCGAACACCTGTTCGACACCCCATTCGCGCAACCTGGCCAGGACGTGATCCGCAACAGTTTCCGTCATGCACCCGGGGGTACCCGCGGGGCGCGAGCGCCTAAACGTTGATCGGATTCAGCACGGGGGAAGCACGCAGAACTCGTTGCCTTCCGGATCGGCGAGTACGACGAAGCGGACGGCCGGGTCGTCGGTGATCACCTTCGCACCGAGTGCCACCAGCCGGTCGATCTCGGCGTACTGGTCGAGTGTGGCCGGCGCGATGTCCAAATGCACGCGGTTCTTGACGATCTTGCCTTCGCCGACGGGCTGGAAGAGCAGCGGCGCCGCGCCGTCGAGCTGGAGTTCGACATAACCGACGCCGTGCGCGTCATTCCAGCGTTCGAACTCGGTGGATCCGAGTGCCTCGCCCCAAAACGCGGCGAGCGCTTCGGCGTCGTGACAGTCGAATGTGACGGCGACGATCCGGGTGCGCATGACGCGCACTTTGGCACAGCGGCCCGAAGATCGCAGGTTTCCCGGCCACCATGGCTGGGAACTCGGCGGGGAAATCGCCAACAACGCGGAAGGGACAACCATGAAAGCCGTTACCTGGCACGGCAAGCGCGACGTGCGAGTGGACACGGTCGAGGACCCGAAACTGCGGGAACCGACCGACGCGATCATCCGCATAACCTCGACCGGCATCTGCGGCTCCGATCTCCACCTCTACGAAGTGCTCGGCGCGTTCATGGGCGAAGGCGACATCCTCGGCCACGAGCCGATGGGGGTGGTGGAGGAGGTCGGGACGGGGGTGACGAACCTGAAGCCAGGGGACCGGGTCGTCGTGCCGTTCAACATCTCCTGCGGCCACTGCTTCATGTGCGACCGGGGCCTGCAGTCCCAATGCGAGACCACGCAGGTCAAGGACCGCGGCAAGGGCGCGGCCCTGCTGGGCTACACCAAATTGTACGGCCAGGTGCCCGGCGGGCAGGCGGAGTTCCTGCGCGTCCCGCAGGCCCACTACGGCCCGATCAAGGTGCCGGACGGCCCACCGGACGAGCGTTTCGTGTACCTGTCCGACGTCGTGCCGACGGCGTGGCAGGCGGTCGAGTACGCGAACATCCCCGACGGCGGGTCCGTGGCGGTGTTCGGACTCGGGCCGATCGGCCAGATGTCGGCCCGGATCGCGAAGCACCGGGGCGCGGGCAAGGTCATCGGGGTCGACCTCGTTCCCGAGCGGCTCTCCCGGGCGGCGGCGCACGGCGCCACGGTGCTCGACACAAGGGAACACAAGGACATCGCCGACGCCATCCGCCAGCTCACCGACGGCCGCGGCGCGGATTCCGTGATCGACGCCGTCGGCATGGAGGCGCACGGCGCCCCGATGGGCAAGATCGCCCAGGACCTGGTCAACCTGCTGCCGCAGCCGGTCGCTGCGAAACTCACCGAGAAGGCCGGGATCGACAGGCTCAGCGTGCTCTACGCCGCGATCGACAGCGTCCGGCGCGGCGGGACGATCTCGCTGAGCGGTGTCTACGGCGGCATGGTCGACCCGATGCCGATGATGGACCTGTTCGACAAGCAGATCCAGCTGCGAATGGGCCAGGCCAACGTCCGGCACTGGCTCGACGACATCATGCCGCTCGTCTCCGGCGACAAGGACCCGCTCGGCGTCGAGGGCTTCGCGACCCACAAACTGCCGCTCAAAGAGGCGCCACACGCCTACGAGATGTTCCAGCAGAAGCAGGACGGTGCCATCAAGATCCTCCTGCAACCCGGCCTCTGACGAAAGTCGAAGGACGCCCGCGGTAATTCTCGAGGTTTAGCGGCGCCGAGCCTGGCAATTCCCCAAGGTGTGGCCGCGGCGAAATGCCCGGTCCCGTTTCGGAAGGGAGCAGACGTGAGCGACAAAGTCGAGCAAACCGACGAGGCAAGCCGTTTCGAAGGGGAGTCACATCACGGCTGGGCACCGGACATCGAATCGGAAGGGGACGCTGCAGCCGAGGCGGGGAAGAAGGCATGGCGCACGCCCCCGTCCGGGGAAACCGGCGAGGGCAGGGAGACCTCGCAGGTGGAACGCGAAGGCGTCGGCGAGACGGAGATGGAACCGGGTTCGCCGTTCGGCGCCGGGGACAGCAGCCGGCGCGGCGGCGAGGAGATCGCCGCCGAGGAAGGCGCGGAGCCAGAAGGTCACAAGGGCGCTTCCCGGCGGCCGTACGGCAAGGCGGAATAGACCGGGCTTGCCGCCGCGTTCCGGTTCCGGCGCAGGTTACTAGGCCTCGGAGGCCGCTCGCCGGAAGCCGGGACCCGGTTCCGGGGTCACGTTGTCGACGGCGATCTCGTGACCGCAGTGCCCGCAGGTGAGATGCGGATCGTCGTCGATGTGCCCGCAGTCGTTGTGCCGCAACAGGATCGGCGGGCCTGCGTCAGCCGGTACTCATGCCTGTCCGGATCGCTGCGAGATTGCGCGCGAATTCGCCGTAGCGCTGCACGCCGAAGAACGTCTCGCGGAGATGAGTAACGTCCAGCGCGCGCCGACCAGGCCGAGCGCGCGGCCGACCGACTCCGCTTGGAAGCGGTGGCTGAGATCGTGTTCGGAGAACATTTGCGTCGAGGATACCTAACGCCGCCTGCCCGCGAATCAGAGCGCGAGGATGAGTTTGCCGGTGTTCTCCCCGTTGAACAGTTTGAGGAGTGTTTCGGGGAACGCTTCGATTCCGCCGATTCCAGCCAGGCGGCCAGTTCGGCGACGTCCTCGCGATAGCGCGGCGCGTAGAGAAACCGAAGAGAGGGAACCGGTACAACGGCTCCGCGCCTTCAGGTGGACCGTCCACAACGGATAGTCCCCTGTCAACCGCAGCTATCTGAAGTAGCGCGAGATGTCGACATCTCGTGGAGGACGCGGCGCAGCGCGCCTGTCACCCCGCTCGCGAAGCACTGAGCGGCTTCCGGCTTGTGGGAGCATGGTCGTGGTTGTCTAATCCAGATGAGAATGTGGGGACGTTGCATGCCTCGACACGAGGTCGCGAAGATGCCGGGAGCCGGGGGCGCGGGTCCCTTTGCCGTCGAGGAGACGCCAGCGTTGCTCGAGCGCCGTGAGGCCGTGGCGAACCTGGGTACCGAGCTGCGCGCGCTTATCGACGCCGTGGTGCGCACCGAAGCTTCTCCTGAGGTTCTTCGCCGTGCCGCCGACGCCGTGCGCCGGATCGTCCCGCCGCTGGCCGAGGTCGTCCGGCCGATCAACCGCCCGCCTGCGGTCGACGACCTGATCGGCGGGCTACGCATGCTCAACCCGGTCATCGGCGAGGGCAATCCGATCGCGCCGCCGCTTCGGGTGAACAGCGTCCGGGGCAGCGCGGTAGGGGAGTGCACGCTCGGGCTCGCGTTCGAAGGCCCGCATATGTACGGCCACGGTGGCGTCAGCGCCCTGCTGCTCGACCAGGTGCTCGGGCACGCGGCGGCGTCGGTCGGCAACGTCGGCGTCACCACCGGCCTGGCACTGAGGTACCGCAAACCGGTGCCGCTGGACGTGCCGATCCGCGTCTGGGCCGAGGTGGTCGGCGTCGACGGCCGCCGCACCGCGGTCAAGGGTGGCATCACCACTGTCGAGGAGCCCGAGGTGCAGCTCGTCGAGGCAGACGGCGATTTCCTGCGGCTGCGACCCGATCAGGCGAGGCGGATGTTCGACAAGTCGTCCGCCCAGCAGGCCGTGCGCCCGGATGCCGCGCACGACTGAAGCCCTCAGGGGAGCCGGGCTTTGTCGGCGCGGGGCTGCCGCGTCGCGGCGGCGGTTTTCGCGTCTTCGGCCGCCTGCGGGGTAGCCAGGCCGTGACGCACGATCGACTGTGCCGTCCGGACGACGGTGTCCAGCGAGCCGCGGCGGGGATTCCACCATTCGGCGGCCCAATTGAGCGCGCCCAGCACCATCATCCGGGCCGCGCGCGGGTCGAGGTCCGAGCGCAGGAGCCCCGCGCTGCCGGCGTCGGCCACGAGCTTGCGCCAGATGTCGCCGTACTTCGTCGCTTCGGCGGAGTAGCGGACGCGGATGTTTTCCGGCAGCTGGCCGGCATTGCGGATCGACGCCGTCGTGTAGTCGGAGATCTCCAGCTCGTACCGCAGATGCGCGGCCACCGCGGCGTCGATCCGGCTCAACGGCCCGGCGTCGGCGGGTAGCGCGGACAGCACATCGGTGACGTGGGTGTACATCCGCGCGATGCCCGTCCACATGACCTCTTCGATCAGGTCTTCACGGGACGGGAAGTAGTAATAGATCGCGGGCGCCTGGAGCACGGCCTGGTCCGCGACGTCGGTGAGCCTGGTACCGGCGTAGCCCTTCCTGCTCAGCACATGTGCCGCGGCGTCCAGGATCCGTTCCCTGGTGCGGGCGGACTTCGAGCCGCCGTTGCCTTCCGGTGCGTCCTTGCTGGGAGGTTTTCCAGGCACGCGTCGATTATAGGTACGCGGCGCCGCACCACGCCCCGGGTCAGCGCCGCAGGCCGCCTCGCGAGATCAGCTGCTCGGTGATCACACCCCGCTGGATCTCGTTGGTGCCCTCGCCGACGATCATCAGCGGGGCGTCGCGGAAGTAGCGCTCGACGTCGTATTCCGTCGAATAGCCGTAACCGCCGTGGATGCGCACGGCGTTGAGCGCGATCTCCATGGCGACTTCTGAGGCGTACAGCTTGGCCATGCCCGCCTCCATGTCACAACGCTCGCCCGCGTCGTAGCGATCGGCCGCGTGCAAGACGAGTTGGCGGGCCGCGGTGAGCTTCGTCGCCATGTCGGCGAGGTAATTGCCGATCGACTGGTGCTTCCAGATGGGAACGCCGAAGCTTTCCCGTTCCTGGGCGTACTTGAAGGCGTCGTCGAAGGCGGCCTGCCCGACGCCGAGCGCGCGCGAGGCCACCTGGATGCGTCCTGTCTCCAAGCCTTTCATCATCTGCGCGAAGCCTTTGCCCTCCACGCCGCCGAGCAGGGCGTCGGCGGGCGCGTGATAGTCGTCAAAGGCCAGTTCGCAGCTTTCGACGCCCTTGTACCCGAGCTTCGGCAGGTCACGCGAAACGGACAGGCCCTCGCCGTGCTCGACCAGGAGGATGCTGATGCCCCGGTGCCGAGGGCTGGCGCCGGGGTCGGTCTTGCACAGCAGGGCCATCACCTGCGACCGGCGGGCGTTGCTGATCCACGTCTTCGCGCCGTTGATCAGGTAGCCGCCCGCGTGCGGCCGTGCCGTGGTGGTCATCGCCTGTAGGTCCGAACCGCCGCCCGGTTCGGTCAGCGCCATGGTGGCGCGGATTTCGCCGGTGGCCATTTTCGGCAGGTATTTCGCTTTCTGCTCCTCGGTGCCGAACAGGAGGAGCAGTTTCGACACCACGGTGTGGCCGCCCATCGCGCCGGCCAGGCTCATCCAGCCGCGAGCGAGCTCCTCGGTGACACCCACGTAGCAGCGGGCGGACACCGGCGTGCCGTCGTAGGATTCCGGGATGGCCAGCCCGAAGATGCCCAGTCGCTTCATCTGATCGATGAGCTTCGCGGGGTACTCGTCGGCATGTTCGAGTTCGCGGACGACCGGGCGGACCTCGCGGTCGACGAACTCGCGCACGGTGTTGACGATGGCCTGTTCTTCGGCCGGAAGGCTGCTCACGCCGCGCTCCTCTCGTACTTTAAGGTAGATCTTTAAGGTAGATTAAAAAGAAGGGTGATGACCGTGACGGGAACCTACCGCGCGCGCCGGTGCTGCCTGTCCGTTCCGGGGACGGACGAGCACAAGATCGAGCGGGCGGAGGCGTCGGACGCCGACGAAATCGTGCTTGACCTCGAGGATTCGGTACCCCCTGACGCCAAGGACGACGCTCGCGCGATCGTTTCGAAGTGGCTGGCTTCCGCAAGCCGTCCCGGGGTCGCTATCCGGGTCAACGCGCCGCGAACGCCTTGGTGCCACAAGGATATCGCGGCCTGTGCCGAGCCCGGCGGTCCCGACCGCTCGATCGTGGTGCCGAAGGTCGAGACCGCCGGCGACCTCGAGTTCGTCGACAGGCTGCTCGACGGCGTCGAACGCGCGTCAGGGCGGGATGTGCCGGTGACGGTTCAAGCCCTGATCGAGACCCCCACCGGTCTGGCGAATCTCGCGGACATCGTCACCGCGTCGCCCAGGCTGCGCGCGGTCATCCTCGGGTACGCCGACCTGGCGGCGTCGCTGGGACGCTCCGCCGACGCCGGTCTGGACACCTGGCTTCCCGCGCAGCACAGCCTGCTGGTCGCCGCCCGCGGTGCCGGGATCGCCGCCATCGACGGTCCCTTTCTCGCCGTGGACACCGGCGACGCCTTCGGGGCCGGTGTCGAGCGGGCCGTGAAGCTCGGCTTCGACGGGAAATGGGCCATCCATCCCCGCCAGATCAGCCCGATCATCACCGCGTTCACTCCCACTCCCGACGAACTCGCCTACGCGCGCCGCGTTCTCGACGCGCTCGGCGAAGCCCACGGGCGTGGCGTCGGCGCGGTCTCGGTCGACGGCCAGATGATCGACGAGGCGCTCGCCGTCTCGGCGCGGCGGACACTGGCGCGCGCGTGAACGGTGCCGAGGGACCGTATTTCGACGAGCTTTCGGTCGGTCAGCGGTTCGACAACGCTCCCGGGGCCACACTCACCGGGGGGCAGGCGAGCGTCCACCAGGCCATCGTCGGGGACAGACTGTGCTTGCCGCTGGACGCCGCGCTCTGTGCCGAGGTCACCGGGGCGCCGTCGCTCGCGCATCCCGCGCTGGTCTGGGATCTGGCCATCGGACAGTCCACAGTGGCCACTCATCACGTCAAGGCGAACCTGTTCTACCGCGGGCTGGTGTTCCGCCGGGCACCCGAACTCGGTGACACGTTGCGGACGTCGACGGAGGTGGTGGCGTTGCGCGAGAACAAACGCCGTGAAGGCCGGCCTCCGACCGGGCTCGCCGCGCTGCGGATCACCACGGTGGATCAGCACGATCGGCCGGTGCTCGACTTCTGGCGCTGCGCGATGCTGCCCCTGCGAGATCCCGCCACGCAGACGGGCCATCACGACGATCTCGCTTCGGTGGGCGCGGACCCCGAGATGCGCGCCGCGGTTGTCGACGGCTGGGACCTCGGCAGGTTCGCCCGGCGGGTGGGCGGCCCGCGGTTCGCGGAGCTCGAACCCGGCCAGGCGTGGGACGTCGGCGGGGGAGACGTGGTGTCGAGCGCGCCCGAACTGGCCAGGCTGACGCTGAACGTGGCGAAGGTCCACCACGACAGCGCCGCCGCCGGTGGGGCCAGGCTTGTCTACGGCGGGCACACGATCGGGCTGGCGCTCTCCCAAGCCACCCGCGCGCTGCCGTCGATCGTCACGGTCGTGGGCTGGCACGGCTGCGACCACCGCGGCCCGGTGCACGAAGGGGACACGCTGCGGAGCACGGTCACCGTCGAGGCTGTCGAGCCGCTGGCGGCCGGTGGTTTGGTGCACCTGCGCTCACGGGTTTCCGCGGACGGCGCCGGCGAGGTGCTGGACTGGCGATACGTGGTCGCCGTGGCCTAGCAGGGGGTGTCGCGCTAGGAGACCGGGACTTCCGCGGTGGCCGCGATGACCTTGGTCAGAGTGGTGTGGAGATGCTTCAGCTCGTCCATGCTCATGCCGAGGCGTGCCACGATCGCGGGCGGGACGAGGAGTGCCTGCTCGCGCAGCTCCTTGCCTCGCGCGGTCAGCTGTACCGACAGCAGTCGCTCGTCGTCGGAATTGCGGCGCCGCTCCAGAAGTTCGGCGCTTTCGAGCCGCTTCAGCATGGGCGACAACGTTCCCGGGTCGAGTTGGAGGAGCAGGCTGAGTTCCCGGACCGACAGCGGCGCGTGCTCCCACAGGGCGAGCATCACCAGGTACTGCGTGTGGGTCAGGCCCATGGGTTCGAGCACCGGCTTATACACGGAGACGACGTTGCGCGCGGCGACGACCATCGCGAAACACACCTGCTGTTCCAGCGACAGGGGGTCTTCCGGCATCCGTTCTGTGGTCATGATCCGGTCATCCTTGCCGATAGCGCGCGATGTACCGCGCGCGGATCTCGGTTTCGACGTCTTCCTTGGCGTCGGCGCGGACGCGTTTGAAGGTGCCGTTGGGGAAGCCGTTCTTCAGCAGCCTGTTCTCGCCGCTTTCTTCCGCGTAGACGAAGGAGTAGAAGTAGCCGACCAAGGCCGCCATCAGGCAGAGCGCCATGCGCAGGCCGAGCGAGGCGGGGAGCAGGAGCCACCCGAAGATCAGCGGTGACATCAGCACGGAACTCCGCGCCGCGTGCCGCCACAGCCAGGTGCTCGTCGTGACGTCGTGCAGTACCCAGCTCCGGTGCTTGTCCGGCAGTTTGCCGCCGACGGCGTACCAAAGCCATTGCAAGGGATTGGGCCTCACGCGCTTCTCCATGTCCACCAGTGTACGCCAACCATTGGCGTACAAACCATTGGCGTGCGTGACGGACCTTCGAGTTAGATGGCGCGTTCGCCCTTGCCGAGGACGACGATGCCGCTCGGGCTGACGTGGTAGCGCTGCCGGTCGCGGTCCAGGTCGACGCCGATGTGCGCCCCCGGCGGGACGACGACGTTCTTGTCGAGGATCGCGCGCCGCACGACGGCTCCCGCGCCGACGCGGGCGCCGTCGAGCAGGACCGAACCCTGCACCACGGCCCCGGTTTCGATGAAGACGTCGGGGGAGAGGACCGAGTCGACGACCTGCGCGCCGGAAATGATGCAGCCCGGGCTGATGATCGACTGGTTCGCCGTGCCGCCTTCGACGAACTTCGCCGCCGCCCGCTGGCCGGGGTGGGCGAGGATCGGCCACCGCCGGTTGTAGAGGTTGAAGATCGGGTACGTCGAGATCAGGTCGGCGTGTGCGTCGTAGTAACTGTCGATCGAGCCGACGTCGCGCCAGTAGCCGTGGTCGCGCTCGGTCTCGCCGGGCACCACGTTGCCGCTGAAGTCGTAGACGGCGGCCTCGCCGGTGGTCACCAGCGCGGGGATGATGTCGCGGCCCATGTCGTGGTGCGACTTGACGTTCACGGAATCCGCGTGCAGCGCGTCGAGCAGGACCTGCGTGGTGAACACGTAGTTGCCCATGGACACGTAGGCCTCGTCGGGGGAACCCGGCAGACCGGGCGGGTCGGCGGGCTTTTCGAGGAAGGCGTCGATGCGGGTGCCGTCGGTGGTCTGGATGACGCCGAACTCGGACGCCTCTTCACGCTTGACGCGGATGCCGGCCACGGTGACACCCGCACCCGAGGCGATATGGGCGTCGATCATCTGCCGGGGGTCCATCCGGTAGATGTTGTCGGCGCCGAAAACCGCGATATAGGCCGGAGATTCGTCGTAGACCAGGTTGAGGCTCTGGTGGATCGCGTCGGCGCTGCCCTGGAACCAGCGCGGGCCGAGCCGCTGCTGCGCGGGCACCGGCGTCACGTACTCGCCGGTGATCGACGACAGGCGCCAGGTCGTGCTGATATGCCTGTCGAGCGAGTGCGACTTGTACTGCGTCAGCACGCAGATCCGCCGAACGCCGCCGTGTACCAGGTTCGACAGCACGAAGTCGATGAGCCGGTGCACCCCGCCGAACGGCACCGCCGGTTTCGCGCGGTCCGCGGTCAGCGGCATCAGCCGTTTGCCCTCGCCGCCGGCGAGAACGATACCCAGTACGTCCGATCCGTCCATCAGGAAACGCTCCCGCATGACTCGTAGATGGCGACCGTCCGCTCGGCGATCGCGGCCCAGCCGAATTCGCCCACAGCGCGGGCCCGGCCCGCGAAGCCCATCGCGGCCGCCCGGTCCGGGCTGCCGACCAGTTCGTTGACCCGCGCGGCCAGATCGGCTTCGAAGGCCGTGGTGTCGTTTTCGTCGTAGTGCACGAGAAGCCCGGTCACTCCGTCCTGGACGACCTCCGGGATGCCGCCGACATCGCTCGCCACGACGGCCGTGCCGCAGGCCATCGCTTCGAGGTTGACGATGCCGAGCGGTTCGTACACCGAGGGACAGGCGAAGACGGCCGCGTGGGTCAGCAGCTGGACGACCTGCTCACGCGGCAGCATCTCCGGGATCCAGTGCACGCCGGTCCGCTTGTCCTGCAGCTCGGAGACCAGGCCGCGGAACTCGGCGTCGAGCTCGGGCGTGTCCGCCCCGCCCGCGCACAGCACGACTTGCGTGTTCTCGTCGAAGGCGGCGGCCGCACGCACGAGATGCGGCACGCCCTTCTGCCGGGTGATCCGGCCGACGAACAGCACGTACGGCCGCGATGGATCGATCCCGTGCGCTTCGAGGACGTCGGTGTTCGGATCCGGCTGGTAGAGGGCGGCGTCGATCCCGTTGTGGACCACGTGGACCCGCTCCGGCGACACCGACGGATAGGCGGCGAGGACGTCTTCGCGCATCCCCTTGCTGACCGCGATGATCGCGTCGGCGTGCTCGAAGGCGTCGCGCTCGATCCACGACGAGACCACGTAACCGCCGCCGAGCTGCTCGGCCTTCCACGGCCGCAACGGCTCCAGCGAATGCGCGGTGATCACGTGCGGAATCCCGTACGCCATTTTCGCGAGATGCCCGGCCAGGTTGGCGTACCAGGTGTGGCTGTGCGCGAGGTCGTGGCCGTCGATGGCGTCGGCCATCGAGACGGCGATGTCCATCGTCTTGAACGCGGGCTGCCGGTAGCCGTGCGCGTCGGAATGCCCGCGCGCGCCCGGGCGATCCGGCCCCCAGCAGTGGACGTCGAGGTCGACCAGCGAGCGCAGTTCGCGGGCGAGGAACTCGACATGGACCCCGGCGCCGCCGTAGACGTCCGGCGGGTACTCCCGGGTGAGCAGGCCGACCTTCATGGTCCGAACCCTACGGCCAGTGGCGGCAGGAGTGCAGTGTGACCGGAGATGAGATCTTGACCTCGACTAAGCTGGAGCTCTGATACTGCTCCGATGACGATCTGGATCTGCGGGACCTGCGGTGTCGAGCACCCCGATTCCGAGCGGCCTCCCGCCGCTGACTGCGTGATCTGCGCCGACGAGCGGCAGTGGATACCCGATTCCGGCCAGGTGTGGACGACCCTCGACAAGCTCGCCACCGATGGCCATGAGCTTGTGTACCAAGAGGTCGAGCCGGGACTCCACCGGTTCAACCGCGAACCACGGTTCGGCATCGGCCAATGGACGCACCTGGTCCAGACGCCGGCGGGAAACCTGCTGTGGGACCCACCGAATCACCTCGACGCACCGCTGGCCGACAAGATCGACGAGCTCGGGGGAGCGGCGGTGATCGTCGCTAGCCATCCCCATATGTACGGGTCACAGGTCAGCTGGAGCCACCGGCTCGGGAACATCCCGGTGCTGGTGCACACCGCCGACCGGCAGTGGGTCCGGCGGGAAGACCCGGTGATCGGTGAGTGGAGCGGCACCGAGCAGGTCCTCCCCGGCGTGACGATCATCGAGGCGGGCGGGCACTTCCCCGGTGCCGCGGTGGCCCACATCGCCGGTGGCGTCCTGCTCACCGGCGACACCGTTGTGCCGGTGGCCGGGACGGCATGGGTGACATTCATGCGTAGTTACCCGAATATGATCCCGTTGTCGGCCGGGCTGGTGCGGCGGATCGTCGACCGGCTGGAGCCCTACGAGTTCGAACGCATCTACGGATTGCTGGGCGCATCGGTGCTCGCCGACGCCAAGGGCGCGGTACGGCGTTCCGCGGAGCGCTACATCGCGTGGGTCAGCGGGGCGAACGACCACCTCGGCTGAACGCGAACGCTCTGAAGGCCACCAAGACACGCCCTAGCGGGTCATTGGGCAACCGGACCCGTCGCGCCAGGGCTCTCCGTCGGTGACAATGGGGAAGTCGGCTTCGCCGGCCGAGGCCGAAGGAGGCCCGATGGCGGGGTTCCCCTGGGCGTGCGAACGCTGCGACTGCGTCAACGATGCCGGCGCACGAATGTGCCGGGTTTGCGGCGAGCCGGTGCCACCGCCGCGATCCAGCCGGGCGCGGGCGCTCTGGGTGCTGCTGATACTGGTGCTCGTCGCAGCTGTCGCGGTCGGTGCGACCCTGCTGATCGACTCGCGCCACCGGGCGCCGGCTGCGCCCGCTGCCCAGTTGCCGGTCTATTCCACACCGATGGATCCCTCGAGCACGAACGCCGCGACGACGACGGCCGCGGTGCCGTCGTCGACCAGCTCACTCGCCGGTTCCGTGGAGCCGTCCTGCCCGGCGGCAGCGGCACAGTTCCTGCCGGGCGGTGCGGGCACCGCGCTGCTGCTGGCGCAGACGGCGAAGTCCGTGGTCACGGTCTGCCAGTCGGCCGATGGGCGACTGTTCTACGACGGCCAGGCCAGGGGTGAGGCGACCTCGGACGCCACGCACATCACCTTGCCCGCGCAACGCTTGGACGGCGGCTTCGTTGCTGTGAACGGCGACTACCACTACACGATCAGTGATGGGCGGCTCGTCGTGTCGGTGGGAGCGCAGGTGCTGTCGGACGATGCACTGACACCAATCGGCTAAAGGATCGGGGTGTCGAATGTCGGTCGTGATTGTCAGGGCAGCAGGCTCGCGACGGCGTCGGCGAAAGCCTCCGGCGCCTCTTGGGGAACGTTGTGGCCCACGCTTGGCAGGAGCCGATGGGTATAGGGGCCGGTGAAGTACTCCCGGTCTTCCGCCGCGCTCGGGCCGCCCACGCCGTCGTCGCCGCTTTCGAGCACCACCACGGGCACGGTGATCGGTGGTTCCTCCGCGACGGCGTTCTCGAGTGGTTGGTACCGGGGATCGCCATCGGCGAGCCCGAAGCGATGGCGGTAGGAGTGGATCACGACGTCGACGAAGTCGGGGTTGTGCAGGCTCGGCGCACTGGCGGGAAACGCCTCGGCCGCGCCTGCCCACTTCGGCGACCACGTGCGCCACAGCAGTTCGCAGAGTTCGTCGCGGTTGCGGTCGAGGCCGCGCCGTCCGCGCTCGGAGTGGAAGTAGTACTGGTACCAGTAACTTCGTTCCCACTTCGGCGCGGTGGGCTCTGCGGCGGAGGCGAGGTTCTGGACGTTGTAGCCGTCGACCGAGACGAGCCCCCGGACCCGCTCGGGACGCACAGCTGCGGTGATGCAAGCTGCCCGGCCGCCCCAGTCATAGCCCGCCAAAACCGCCTTTTCGATGCCCAGCGCGTCCATGAAGTCGACCAGGTCCTGGGCGAGCGCGGCCTGTTGCCCGGACCGGATCGTGGTGCTGTCCCGGAACCGCGTCGAGCCGAAGCCCCGCAAGTAAGGCGCGAGCACGAAGGCGCCCTTCGCCGCGAGGATCGAGGCCACTTCGTCGAAGGCCCGTACGTCGTAAGGGAATCCGTGCAGCAGGATCACCGGGCTCCCACCGGCTTCGCCCGCGGACTCGTAGGCGATGTCGAGCACAGACGTCGTCGCCCGGCCGGAGGCGGAAAAGGTCATCGGCTGATCATTTCACGGCTGCGGTGCGCGGTAACCACCGCAACCTGTCGGCAGATGGCGAAGCGGATAGTCCTCGACCTCGGACTTGTATGTCTCTTGTACGGCGGTGAAGCAGCCTTCGTCGACCCGGCGGAGCAATCCCGCCGCGAGGTGACCATGTCCCACGAGGAAGGCGAGTATCCATGTCCGAGCCAGAGATCCCCGACGCCGCGAGCTCGATGTTCTCCCGCCGTTCGGCGCTTCGTGTCGGTGGCGGACTCGCCGCGACGGCCGCGCTGCTCGGCACCGGCGCGGTGTTCGCCGGGGAAGCGGCGGCCGCGGTACCCGCCTCCCCGTACTTCGACCTGACCCAACCGTCCTATGACGAGTTCCGCAGCAAGATGCTGCACGAGTCGCACCACGTGATGCAGAGCTTCGCTTTCGACAACACGAACCTGCGAATTTTCATCGCACAGGCACAGAACGGCACCTCCGGCGATGACCTGTGCATCACCCAGGTCAATTTCTCGGGGGAGATCCTCGGCTCGATGCATCTCGCCGGCGCCGGTCACGGTGTCTCGATCGGCGTCGAAGCGGTCGGGACGGCTTCCTACATCTGGATGGAGTGCGATTCGGACGGGCCAACGGACGCCGGCCGCGGCACCGCGCTGGCCAGGTTCAAGTTCGTCAACGGCGGGACGCCGGCGGTGAAGAAGTTCCTCACCGGGAGCAAGACGATCACCTGCGCCACCGACCCGATCAACAAGCGGATCGCGGTACGCCGTAACGAAGGCGGCAAGATGTACTACAGCGTCTACCCGCTCGCGGCCGCCGCGGCGGGCGATTTCAGCTCGCCGCTGGCGCATTTCGCGCAACCCGCGCTGGCCGACACCGCGGTGACGTTCCAGGGCTACACCATCTACGGACAGTATCTGTACACATTGGACGGTACCGGCCACGCCAGCTCCGCGGACATCGACTCCTACGTGACGCGGATCGACATGAACACCGGAACGGTGAAGAGCCGTGCCCTGACCAGGGCTGGGGAGTCGCTGGTGTTCCGGGAGCCGGAGGGACTGGCGATCTACCGGAGCTTGGCCGGAGAAACGCGGTTGTACCTGGGCTTCGGCTCGCGGAGCAGCCTCGACAACATCAACCGCTACGCGAACCTCTTCTACAAGAACGTCCTCGTCGGCTGAAGGCACGTAAGCTGCGGTCGTGCAGACACGACCGACACTCACCTGGTCGGCCACGGGCGAACCGTTGCCGCGGACGACCAGCATGGATGAAGTCGTCACGGTCGTCGGCGAAGGCCGGGTCGTGGTCCTCAGCGGCGCCGGTCTGTCCACCGAGTCCGGTATCCCTGACTACCGTGGCGCGGAGGGCAGCCTTCGGCGGCACACCCCGATGACCTACGACGTGTTCGCCGGCAGTGAGGACGGCCGCCGCCGGTATTGGGCCCGCAGCCACCTCGGCTGGCGGACGATAGCCCGCGCCGCCCCGAACAACGGCCACCTCGCGGTGGCCGCGCTGCGCAAACAGAGCTTCTTTTCTGGAGTCATCACGCAGAACGTCGATGGGCTGCACCGGGCCGCCGGCACGCCCGGTGTGGTGGAGTTGCACGGCAGCCTGGACCGCGTGGTCTGTCTTGGCTGCCGGCGGACGAGCTCACGTGAAGAGCTGGATCGGCGGCTGCGGGCGGCGAACCCCGATTTCGAGGGCGAGGCCACCCGGATCAACCCGGACGGTGACGTCGAACTCGCCGAGGAGATCGTCCGCGGCTTCGAACTGGTCTCCTGCACCGGCTGCGGGTCAGGCGTGCTCAAACCGGACGTCGTGTTCTTCGGCGAGAACGTGCCGAGGCTGCGGGTGGAGCGCTGCTATCGCCTGGTCGAAGAAGCGAACGCGCTGCTGGTCCTTGGTTCGTCGTTGACGGTCATGTCCGGCCTCCGGTTCGTCCGGTACGCCGCCAAGTCCGGTAAACCGGTCCTCATCGTCAACCATGGTCGGACTCGCGGTGACCAGCACGCGACGGTCCGTGTCGATCTTCCGCTCGGCCGGGCATTGACCGAACTGGCCGCCCGCACTCTCCGCTGAGTCATCGCCGGAACCATGTCGTCAGGTCCGCCGCAAGCCGTCCCATGACCAGTGTGGCACCGGCGAGCCGGCCGGAATCGCTGAATCGTCGTCCGGGTAGGAAAGCACTTCGTCGACAGCCCACCGCATGTAGGCCGCCAGCGCGGCGCGGAACTCGGGATCGGCGGGCAATGCCGCGTCGTCGGCGGCGAGCACGAAACAGTCGACGAAGCGCCGGCCCAAGTCGGTCATGTCCCCATTGCCCGCGTGCATGCTGAGCACAGCCGAGTGGTCGCCGCAGAATTCCGAGTAGTGGGGCGGCCCGCCCATGACTTCCGCCCAGTACGCCGCCAGCCGTTCGACATGCCGCGGATGCTGCTCAGGATGGGAAAACGGGTGGTTCAGCTCGGGGTCTTCGAGGCAGCGCCGATGATGTGCGGTGGCCAGCGCGAGAAACGCGGGCTCGCCGCCGGCGAATGCGAACAACGTCGGGCGCACGTCGTGAGCGTGGCAGATCGGATCGACGAGCGCCAGGCACCGGTTCGGCTGAACGTTTCAACGTGGCTTCACCAGGCGGGACACACCTTAGGCCTTCGACAGCACCAAACCGGCCCCGCCGAGCAGGGCGACGTCGTCGATCGCGCCTTCGCTCACGACCACGCTCGGCTGCTCGGACGATCCGGCCCACGGCGAGTCGTCCCGCAGTCTGCGTTCGACCTGCTCGCGGAACCGTTCGCCGCCGTCGCGTGCTTCGCCGTGCAGGACGAAGAGTTCCGGGGCGAACAGCTGCTGGACGTTCACCAGTCCCAGCGCCAGGTTCGCGGCGTATTCGTCCACAAGGGACGCCGCGAGTTCGTCGCCGTTCGTGGCGAGTTCGGCGAGCCCGCGGATGCCGGTTTCGGCGTCGAAGCCGAGTTCGGCCGACCGTGTCCGCAGCCATTGGGTGGTGGCCAGGGTTTTCCAACAGCCACGCGCCCCGCAGGTGCACAGCGCGCCGCTCGCCGCGACGGTCATGTGCGCGCCGGTACGCCCGCCCGGAGGCGCCAGGACCTGCTCCTCGTACAAGATCCCGACGCCCAGCACCTCGCCCGTGGACACCGAAGCGAACGACCTGAGGCCGCGACCGGCGCCGAACCAGCGGTCGCCGAGTACTTGAAGCCGCGTGTGGTGTTCGAGATGCACCGGCGGACCGAACCGCCCGGTCAGTATTTCGGCGACCGGGAAACCGTGCAGCGCGGGCGCGTCGCCGACGTCGAGGACCGTGCCGGAGCCAGGGTCGACCAGGCCCGCCGCGGCCACGCCGATACCGATCGGTAGTTGCTCGCCGAAGCACTCTTCGGCGGCATCGAGCAGCACGTTGCCGATCTCGGCGGCGGTCGCCGTCGCACCGGGATAGGGCGCCTCGACGCGCTGCAGAACGGTGCCGTCCATGCCGAGCAGCGCTGCGCGCACCCTGTCCGGCAGGAGCTCGATCGCGCCCAGCGTCTTCGGCCCCGGCTCATCCCGCAAGGGCGGGACCAGCGCGAGCGCCGGCCGGCGCCCGTCCGCAGCGTTCATCGGCTAACCATGCCATGTGAGGGCGAAGGGGCCTGCCTTCGTGCTCGAACTGACACACCTGACCTGGCGTGATCGGTGAAGCGCCCGACGCGTCACTGCAGCGGCGGCGATGTAAAGTACAACGTGCATGGCAGATAATACAATGGGGGTTGCAAATCAGGAGGAGGACTCGGCATGGTCAGGCAAGACACGGCGAAGGCGCGTCCACGCGGGGGACTGGCGGACAAGAGGCGGGCGATCCTCGCCGGCGCGCTGACGGTGTTCGCCCGGGACGGCTACTCCCGCGCGAGCATCGACGCGATCTCCGCCGACGCGGGCGTGTCCACCCGCACCATCTACAACCACTTCCAGGACAAGGCGCAGCTTTTCGCAACCGTGATCCAGGAGAGCGCACGCCGGGCCGCCGAAGCGCAGATCGCGATCATCGACCGCCACTTCGCCAAGATCACCGACCTGGAAGCCGACCTGATCGAGTTCGGCCGGGTCTGGGTGACACCGCCCCCGGACCACGCCGTCCATTTCGCACTGGTCCGCCAGATCAACGCGGACGCCGGGCACATCCCCAGCGTCGCGATCGACGCCTGGCAGGAGACCGGGCCGCTGCGGGTCCGCCGGGAACTCGCCGACCGGATGGGACTGCTGGCGGATCGGGGACTTCTGCGTACCGCGGATCCAGGCCGATCGGCCCTGCACTTCATGGCACTGATCACGGCCTCGAACCCGTCCTATCGCGACGGTGATCTCACCGAGGACGAGATCACCGAGATGGTCACCTCCGGCGTCTACGCCTTCCTGCATGGTTACCAGGTCCGATGACCTCGCCTCGTGGCAGGCCTCGAAGTGAACGGGCCCGGCTCGCGGTACTCGACGCCGCCGCCGACCTCATGATCGAAGGCGGAATGGCCGCCGCCACGATGGAAGCGATCGCGGCGCGTGCCGGCGTCAGCAAGGCCACGATCTACAAGTGGTGGCCGAGTCGCGGCCATGTGGCGCTGGACAGTTTCTTCACGCGGACCAAGCCCACGATGGAAGTCAAGGCGGGCGCGACGCTGATGGAGGCATTGGTCGGGCAGGTCGGTGCGCTCGCCGGACTGCTTCGGGATCCAGCCACGGCTTCGCTGATGCGTGAGACCGTCGCCGTGGCGCAGACCGATCCCGACATCGGGTCCGCTTTGGACGCCCGGTGGCTGCGTCCTCGGCGCGCGGCCGTCGAGAAGGTGCTGCGTGAGGCGGCCGAGCGCGGCGAAATCCGGGCGGACGTGGATTTCGCCGCCGCGATCGACCAGCTGTTCGGCCCGCTCTACT
Source organism: Actinomycetota bacterium (assembly GCA_032230695.1). GTDB lineage: Bacteria > Actinomycetota > Actinomycetes > Mycobacteriales > Pseudonocardiaceae > Amycolatopsis. Next base: position 73,629 of record JAVXWP010000057.1, read on the forward strand.
ACCGGCTCTTGTTCCGTCACGAACCGCTGGACGACCGGCTGCCGGAAACGCTGGTGCGGCAGGTGCTTTCCGGTCTGTCCGGTTAGCACACGCGGGCTTAGGCCAGGGTGACTTCCGGGCGGCGGGCGCGCAGGGTCGAGAAGGCCCAGATCACCAGGCCGACGGCGGGCAGCGCGGCGCCGAGCAGTGTCACGCCGCTCCACCCGGCGGCGTCGTAAAGGAGCCCGGATGCGGCCGATGCGATCGCGCCGCCAACGAAGATCGTCGTCATGAACACCGTGTTGATGCGCGCGCGGGCGTCGGCGCGCAGGCTGTAGATCTCCTGCTGGCTCAGCACCTGGTGGCTCTGCACGGCGAGGTCGAGCAGGATGCCCGCGAACGCCAAGACGAGTAGGCTGCTCACGCCGATCATCGCGATGAGCATCGCGATGATCGCCAGAGTCAGCGACACGCCACTCCCGATGCGGCCGTGCCCGCGGTCGCCGAGCCGCCCGGCGAAGGGCGCTGCGGCCGCTCCAGCGGCTCCGACCAGCGCGAAGATGCCGATCCCCGCCTGGCTCAGGCCGTGGCTACGGATGAGCTCGAACGCCACCGTCGTCCAGAAGCAGCTGAACGCTCCGAACATGAGCGCCTGGCAGGCCGCGCGACGACGCAGCGCCGGTTCCGAACGGACGAGTTCGCCGATCGAGCGCATCAGCTGGGGGTATGTGACGTCGTGCTTCGGATGATGGCGGGGGAGAACCCGCACCAGCGTCACGGCGACAGCGAGCATCAGCACGGCGGAGACGAGGTAGATCGAGCGCCAGCTCCACGCCGCGGCCACGAGGCTCGACAGCGTCCTGGCCAGCAGGATTCCCAGCAGCAGCCCGGTCATCACGGTGCCGACGAACCGGCCGCGCTGTTCCTCGGGCGCGAGATGCGCGGCGAACGGGATCAGGATCTGGGCGACCACCGAGGTGATGCCGACCAGTACCGAAGCGGCCAGGAAGATCCCGAACCCGGGCGCCAGCCCGGCCACCACCAGCGCGATCGCGGTGGCCAGCAACGTCCGCGACGCCAGCGCGCGGTTCTCGAGCAGGTCACCGAGCGGCATCAGCGCGATCATGCCGAGGGCGTAACCGAGCTGGGTCAAGGTGACCACGAGCGCTGCGTTGCCCTGGCTGACCCTGAACGTCGAAGCGATTTCGGCGAGCAGTGGCTGCGCGTAATACAGGTTCGCGACCGTCGCGCCGCAGGCCACCGCGAGCACGACGGTGATCGCCCGCATGCTTCGCGGGGTCGCGGTGCCGGATCTGCGCAAAACATCCTCCGAGGTCCCAATCCAATACTGAACGGCACGTTTAGAATATGGGCGGATGTGGCGATTCCGAAGGCTCGGTGAGCGTTATCACCTGGGATATCTTGCTGTCAACGGAAGGAGTGCCGATGAGCAACGACGCGTTCCACCCGGACTTTCCCGCGGCGAGTTCGGCGGATCGGACCAGGGTGCACCACATTCGCGCCGGCGAACTCGACGCCGGGACGGCCCAGACGCCGGGCATGCGACGGCTCGCCGCGATCACCGGGAACCGGGCCGGGGCGGAGAAGCTCTGGATGGGGCAGACGCACGTGTCCGCTCGAACGTCGTCGGACAACCACCATCACGGCGACTCCGAGACGGCGATCTACGTCGTCAGCGGCCATCCGGAGTTCGTCTTCGCGCAGGGGGTCGGCGACGCCGTGGAAGAGGTGCGGATCAAGACCTCACCCGGCGACTACGTCTTCGTGCCTCCGTTCGTGCCGCATCGCGAAGAGAACCCGGACGAGGACGAGGAGGCCGTGGTGGTCATCGCGCGGAGCACGCAGGAAGCGATCGTCGTCAACCTCCCGCGCCTCTACGTCCTCGACCCGCCCGCCGCCGGCTCGTGAGTGCGCGGCCACTGGGGACCCCGGAAGGGGAGCGTCTCGCTGTAGACGATGTTGGTGGTGGTGCTGCCGAACTGGGCCAGCTCGTCGATGACCTGTTCGAGATGGGCCATCGACGCCGCGGCCACCTTCAGGACATAGCAGTCGTCGCCCGTGGTGCGCAGGCATTCCAGGATCTCCGTGCGCTCGCCGAGTAGTTTGTGCAGCGGCTGGTGCCGGCTTCCGGGGTACTTGAGGCGAACCACGGCGAGTACGGAGAAGCCCACCTTCGCCAGGTCGACATGGGCTCGATACCCGGTGATGACCCCGGCCGACTCCAGCCTTTTGACGCGTTCCGTGGTCGCGGACGCGCTGAGGTTCACTCGCCGTCCCAGTTCGGTCAGCGGGATACGGCCGTCTCGCTGGACCTCGGCGAGGATCGACCAATCGGTCTCATCAAGATTCTCGGTCATCAGTCGAATATACCGGCAGATCCACGGCTACGGACCTCGAACGCCGGGAGGACTCTCTTCCGAATCGACTATCCGGCTGGATAGCCTTGAGCGGTGCAAATAGGCGTGAACGTCCCGAATTTCGGACCAGGAACCGATCCCGGCGTCCTGCGAAGCTGGGCGCAAACCGTCGAAGGTCTCGGCTTCGACCTCTTGATGGTCTCGGATCACATCGTGGTGACCCCCGACGTCGCCGAGCAGTACCCGGCGCCGTTCTACGAGCCCTTCACCACCCTGTCGTGGCTGGCCGGCCTCACCAGCCGCGTCCGGCTGGGGACCACGGTGCTGATCGTGCCGTACCGGCATCCACTGCTTGTCGCCCGCATGGCCGCCAATCTCAACGACCTCAGTGGCGGACGGCTGGTCCTCGGCGTGGCCCCGGGCTGGGCGCGGCAGGAGTTCGAGGCGCTCGACGTCCCGTTCCACCGGCGCGGAGCGCTGACCGACGAGCACCTCCGCACGATGCTGGCCACCTGGGAGAACGACGCGGACTACCGTGGCGGGCGGATCCCGATCTGGGTCGGCGGCAACAGCGACGCAGGGATGCGCCGCGCGGTGCGGCTCGGACAGGCGTGGCATCCACTGCGGTTCACCCCGGCCTGGCTGAGCGACGCGGTGGATCGGCTGAAGGCCATCTCGGACGAGGAGCGTCGGCCGGTACCGGCGCTGGCCCCGCGTATCGCCCTGCGGTTCACCGAGTCGCCGATCACCGGCCAGGAGCGGCTCGCCGGCGAAGGCACGATCGACCAGGTCGCCGGCGACCTCGACCGGCTACGTCTCCTCGGCGCCGACACCGTCGTGCTCGATCCCTTCAACGGCGACCCAGGAGAGACGAGCCACCCGGCGACGGCGTGGAAAGCGATCGCCACCGTCGCCGCCTGGCGGGACACACACCAACTATGACTGGAGCGACCATGCCCGATATCGACCAAGACCTCCTCCGCCGCGCGATCGAGCTGGCGGCTTCGGCGCGGGAGGGCGGAAACCCGCCGTTCGGTTCGCTGCTGGCGGGCCTGGACGGGAACGTGCTGGCCGAAGAGCGCAACACCTCCGTCACTGGCTCGGACATCACCGCGCACCCCGAGCTGAAGCTGGCCAGGTGGGCGGCTCGCGAACTCGACCCGGCGACCGCGGCGGCCACCACGATGTACACCAGCTGCCAGCCCTGCGGGATGTGCGCGGGCGCGATCGAGCGGTCCGGCCTCGGCCGTGTCGTCTTCGCGCTGTCCACCGAGCAGCTCAGCACCCTCAAGCCGCCCGTCACCGGTTCCGGTTACCGGCAGAACGGGCCGGCGTTGTTCGACGAAGCGCGGATCCCGGTGGACGGCTACTACAACTGATGCGGGTTCGGCACGGCCATCCAGGCCCGAGATCAAGTTTTGATTCCCAAGTCCGGATAAAGCCGCGGCCGGATCTTCGAGTGCCTTGCCAGTCAAGGGTTTCGCGATCGCGTGGATCGTGGTCCCATGGTGTCCTGCATCGGCGCGAGCCTGATCCTGGAGGTGAACCGTCACGGCCACGAACGATCACGAGGACCGGACCGGCTTCGACGTGGAATGGCGAGGATATGCCCGCAAACAGGTCGACGAGCGGCTGAGCGGGCTGCAGGCCGAACTGAGAAAACTCGCCGCGGATCGTGAAGCCGTTGCTTCCCAAGCGGGGCAGCTGGCGAAACTGCTCGAAGAAGCCCGTGCGGAGAATCGTGATCTGCGGTTGCAGGTCGACAAGATCAGCCGGTCCCCGATCGCACTCGACGGCCTGGCCAACAGGCTGGTGCGAATGGTCGAACTGGCGAGAGAGGAAAGCGCCGACGTGGCGGCACGGGCCCACGCCGCTGACCAGAGGGCGGAACTGCGCCGGAAACGGATCGAGGAAGACTTCGAGCGCACGATGGCGAACCGGCGGGCGGAGCTCGCACGGGAAGCCGACGAGCGGGAAGCCGCCCTGCGAGCGGTCCGCCAGCGCGTCGCCGGTCAGGTCCGCGTCGCCCTCGAGTACGTGACCGACGCCGAGGAGTGGCTCGACGAGCAGCCGGAAGTCAATTCCCCCAAGCTGGTGCATCGATCCGCCTGAGGGGCAGGGCGTGCCTAGTTCGCGAACTTGTCGAGAGCGCCGAGCAGGTGCCGGCGTTTGGTGTCACTGCGCAGATGTCCGCTGTCGTCGAGGGCGATCAACTCCGCGTCCGGCCAGGCGCGGGCTAGTTCCCACGCGGTGTCCAGCGGGCAACTCAGGTCGAGCCGGCCATGGATGAGGACGCCGGGTATTCCGGCGAGGCGCCCGGCGTCGCGGAGCAGGGCGCCTTCGGCCAGCCAGGCGCCGTTGGCGTAGTAGTGGGCGCAGATCCGGACGAACGCGTGCAGCGAAGCGCGCGGAGCGTCGCGGTGGATATCGGGTCTCGCCGCCGGCTCCAGGGAGACGACTGCGTCTTCCCACGCGCTCCACGCGTGCACGGCGCGATCCCGCACCAGCGGGTCGGGATCTTCCATCAGGTGTGCGTAGGCCACTACCAGGTCTTCGGCATGGCCGGCTCCGGCGCTGAACTGGTCCCATTCGCCGGGAAACAGCCGCCTCGCGCCCCGATAGAGCCAGTCGATCTCCGAGCGGCGGCTCATGGTGACCGCGGAGATGACGATCTCCGAAACCCGGTGCGGATGCCGCTCGGCGTACGCGAGGATCAGCGTCGAACCCCAGGAACCGCCGTGCAGCAACCATCGTTCGATGCCGAGGTGCTCGCGGAGACGTTCCATGTCGGCCAGCAGATGTTCGGTGGTGTTCGCGCTCATGTCCGTGGCCGGGTCGCTCGCGTGCGGCGTGCTCCGGCCGGAGCCCCGGTGGTCGAACAGCACCACCCGGTAGCGCTCCGGGTCGAACGGCCTGCGCATGCCGGCCGAGCAGCCCGAACCGGGGCCACCGTGGACGACGAGAGCAGGCTTGCCGAGCGGGTTTCCGCAGGTCTCCCAGTACACGAGGTTTCCGTCGCCGACGTCGAGCATTCCCTGGTCGTAGGGTTCGATCGGTGGGTAGAGCTCGACCATGTCCGTCCTTTCAGAATGCTCGGCAACGTTCGGGGCAAAAGTGACGTTCTGAGTAAACATGTCTCATTGGGTCGGTAGTCTGAGCCGTATGGCTGATCATCCCGGCGGCCAGTTTCCCCCTCCTGGTCAGCAGCCCCCTTGGCAGACCCCTCCGGCGCAGCCGCCCTATCAGCAGGGACCGGAGAAGCAGGCTGTCTCGCTCGACGTGGGCGACTGCGTGCTGACCGGCGCGGGCGAAACGGCCGACGCGGTGAAGACGCCCTGCGACGCGCCCGCCACACCGTACGTCGTCGACATCACTGGCATCGACAAGGGCCGGACTGTCAGCAAGGTTTGTACCGGCTGGCCGTCGACGCGAAACGGGAAGAGAATGTCGCGCTTTGTCTCGGTCTCAACGGTCAGGTCGGCGCCTGCTTCGACGACCTCGAAAGCAAGACCCCGCCGCCGCTCGTCGACTGCTCGAAGGCTCGGTTAAAGGGGGTCCAAGTGCTCCCCAGCTCCAGCATCGTCGGCGACGCTTGCGGCGACGAGGCCGAAAAGGTCGTCTCGTACACGTCCTACGGCGGCGCGTCGCGATTCAAGGACAGCACCATCTGTCTCGCGGCGCCTTGATCATGGGGTAACTCAGGGCTGTTGCGACTGCCTGAGGTCTAGACCACTGGCTTTCTGGTCTCTATGCTGGCCTGCGCGCTCTTCCGGAGCGTGATTGGCCGGACACGAGGAGTATGAATGTCGCACCGATCCCGACGCGTTTTGCTCGGGGCTCTCGCCGTTGTGTCGACGCTGGGAGGCTTGCTCTTCTCGGGCGTTCCGAGCGCTTCGGCGAACGAGCCGCTCCCGGACGGGGCCAGCACCCTTCAGGACTTCGCCAGGAAATCGGTGCCCGAGTGGAACTTCGCGCGCGCCAACAGCAATGACCCCTGCTGGCCCGAGTCGGCCTTCGACGGCAACGGCAACCCGGCCGACGGCGGCAACGTGCAGAATTGGCCCAACAGCGACGGCGACTGCGCGCCGCACGGCTCGCAGTTCCCGACCTACTACACCGCCCAGCAGTGCAACGCCGACGAGATCCGCGTGGTCTTCACCATTTACCAGGCCACCAGCGGCTTCCAGCCTTCGGGACACCGGCACGACTTCGAGCACGTCGAGGTCGTCTGGCGGAAGAACGGCAGCGCCTGGACCAAGGACAGGCTGCTGCTGAGCGCCCACGGCTCGCACCGCGTGGTCTCATGGGGCAGCGTGGAGAGCTGGAACGGAAACCGGAGCAACTGGGGCCTTGGCCAGGAGTTCCCGCGGGTCTACGTCGGCTTCGGCAGTCACTCGATGTTCAACAACCAGGGCGGCCTGAAGGATGTCCTCTCGGCTTACACCAGCAATGAGTACCGCCAGGACGACTACCCGGTCTGGGCGGACCAGTCCGGTGGACTCGTGGAGGTCGTGAAGGACAGCGACCTGTACAAGAAGTTCGACGCGAATGCCGCCGTGTGGGGCAGTGCCGACAGCAACCCGGCGAAGATGGCACGGGATTCCTGCTGGCACTGACCGCTTCTGGTCGTGAAGGCCTCCTTGAGGGACTCAGAGTCCCTCAAGGAGGCCTTCACGACATCGGCAAGCTAGGTGCGGGTGAAGCGGTCGCTGGGAGCGCCGCGCAGGCGGCCCGCGGGCAACTTACGTCCACAAAGGACCATCAGAAGGTCCTGGGCCGCACCGGAGACCGCGGTCCCGGAACCGAGCGACCAGTCGAGGTCGTCCGCGCGCAGCTCGACCCCGGTCAGGTCGGTGCCGAAGAACTTCAGGTTCTTCACGTTGAGGCCGCCCAGGACGATCCGCAGCCGGTCTTCCGGGACTTTCCGGTCGATGCCCAACGGGACGGTGAAGTCGAGGCCGTGGATGACGTCGTGGGACAGTGCGCCCTCGAAGCCGCCGCCCGGCGGTTTCCACGCGTGCTCCGCGTTGTCCGCGATCGACGCGGTGAGCTCACCCGAGGTCAGGACTGCCGCGTCGGCCCGGGCGCTCCGGTCGGCCATTCTCGCGAAGTTGCCGCGTGCCTTGAGCATCCCGAGCAGGAAGCGAGAGGTCGAGTACCGGAACGGCATCGTCATATGTGCCACCACTTCCCGTACTCGCCAGCCCGCGCAGAGGGTTTGTGTGTCCCACTGAGGTTCGGACAGGCCGGTGAGCACGGCTGCCAGGTCGCGGCGCTCCGCCGCGATCGCCGCCCGGACTTCGATTGCGTCTGCCATGGTAGGTGGTCCTCTCGGTCGTGGTATCCCACCGACGAACGGGCAAGGCGAGGAAGGACACCTTCTCAGGACCGGGTTTCGGCGAGGCGGCGGTCGAGGAAGCGACGTTCGGTGTCGGTCGGGGCCAGTTCCCGCGCCTCGCGATACGCGGCGGCGGCTTCGTCGAAACGGCCGAGCCGCCTGAGCAGATCCGCCCGCGTCGCCGGCAGCAAGTGGTATCCGGCCAGCGGCGCCGCCAGCGCGTCGAGCAGGACGAGACCCGCCGCCGGTCCGTCGGCCATCCCCACCGCGATCGCCTGGTTCAGCTTCACCACCGGCGACGGTACGCGGCGCACGAGCTCCCCGTATAGTGCGGCGATCTGCGGCCAGTCGGTGTCCGCGGCGTTGGCCGCGGTGGCGTGACAGGCGGCGATGGCGGCCTGCACCTGGTACGGCCCGGCCTGGCCACGTCGCAGGGCGCCGTCGAGCAGCGCGACACCCTCGGCGATCTCACCGGCTTTCCACCGGCCGCGATCCTGCCCTTCCAGCGTGACCAGGTCTCCCGCGGGATCGAGCCTGCTTTCGCGGCGGGCGTAGTGCAGCAGCATCAGCGCGAGCAGCCCGGTGGCCTCGGGTTCGTCGGGCATCAACCGGGTGAGGACCCGACCCAGCCGGATCGCCTCGACGCTCAGCGTGGCGCGCACGAGCTCGGCCCCCGCGGTGGCCGAATAGCCCTCGTTGAACAGTAGATACAACACGGCAAGCACGGCCGGGGTGCGCTCCGGCAGCAGATGCGCCGGCGGCACCCGGTACGGGATCCCGGCATGGCGGATCTTCTGCTTGGCCCGGCCAAGGCGCTTCCCCATCGCCTGCTCGCCGACGAGGAAAGCCCTGGCGATCTCGGCGGTGCTCAGCCCGGCCAAGGTGCGCAGGGTCAGCGCGACCTGGGCATCGAGCGCCAGAGCCGGATGGCAGCAGGTGAACATCAGCCGCAGCCGGTCGTCGGGGACGTCGGTGTCTTCGTCGGGCTCCGGCTCGTACGTCATGGCGGCGACCTCCCGGAGTTTGACGGCGCCGACGGTCCGGCGGCGCAGGACGTCGGTGGCGCGGTTGCGTGCGGCCGTGGTCAGCCACGCGCCAGGCCGCCGCGGGATGCCATCGCGTGGCCACCGCCGCAGGGCGAGTGCGAAGGCGTCCTGCGCGCATTCCTCGGCGAGGTCCCAGTCGCTGGTGATCCGGATGAGTGTGGCCACGACCTGGCCCCACTCGTCGCGGAACGCGGCCGTGACCGCCGCTTCGACTTCGGTCACGGCCGCAGGATCGGCCGGATCTCGATCGACCCGTAGCCCGCCGCCGGATGCTTCGAGGCGATTTCGATCGCTTCGTCCAGGTCGGCGCATTCGATGAGGCAGTACCCGCCGATCTGTTCCTTCGCCTCGGCGAACGGGCCGTCGGTGAGCAGGACCGCGTCGTCGCGCACCCGGACGGTCGTGGCGTCGCTGGGCGGCCGTAGCCCGCCGGCCCCCCGCATCACGCCGCGGGCCATCATCTCCTCGCTCCACCCTCCGCAGCCGTCGTCGGCGTGTGCCGCCGCCGATTCGTCTCCGCAGATCAACAGCATGTAGTCCACGAGCTCCTCCTCAGTGCCGGTCCACTCCTACGACGAACGGGAGCGGCTGAGACGGACACCGTCATTTCGGGCGACCGCCGAGGGTTGAGGGTACTGTTCGTAAGGTATGAACGACGACAGCGAAGACAACGCCGACAACGGCTTGCTCGACGTGGAAGACACACTTGAGGACCGCGATCCGCTGGACGAGGGCTACTCCCCGCCGGAACACTCGCGGGCGACCGAAGACTGGGGCACCACCGAGCGGGAGACGGCGGCCGGCGAAAGTTGGGAAGGCCGACTCGCGAGGGAACTGCCGGACACGGTCGACGCCGGCGGCGACGAGCTCGGTGATCAGGTGGGGACCGATGGAGAGCTCCTCGACGACGAGGTCGGCGACGAGCGCGCGGGCCGCCTGACCACCTCGGACGACGGCTCGGGAGCCGACAACGACGAAGAGCTTTACGCCTCCGACGTCGGCATCGACGGCGGAGCGGCTTCGGCCGAGGAAGCCGCCGTCCACATCGTCAAACGGCCGGATTGAGCTGTGTTCCTTGGCGGCGCGCGATCAGGTTCGCGTGACCAGGGCGTGACTTCGGAGGTACGGCGTGACTGTGCCGGGGGCGCCCTGCTCCCGCGAACCTGGCCTTCGGCGAGCGCGCGCGGTGAAGACTTCCGGCCGTGGCCGGCCGGAAGTCGTGGTGGCCGGCTTTTGGGACGTAAGGGCCCGCGTGGCCGGCTTTTCGGCGTAAGGGCCCGCGAGGCTGGGTTTGTGGTGGGGACTGCGGAGCGTGAGCTAGGCGTGTAGCTGGACTGGTGGGGTGGTGGTGAAGCCGCGGTCGTTGGACAGTTCCAGGGTGGCCCACGCCTGCCTGCCGTCGATGTCGATGGTCATCAGCGCGTTGCCGAAATGGGGGCCCGACGTGCGGGTCCAGTCCACGGGTAGCGGCTCGACGCCCGCCTGGCGCGCCCATCGGCGGGCCAACCGGGTCAGCGGTGTCCACCAACCCGCGCGGAACGCCCAGGTCATGTACTTCGGCACCGTGTTGTGGATGGGGGAGCAGGTCAACTGGTGCACCGGCGCACCGCCCTCGCCCGCATAGTGGGCTTGCGCGACGTAGGCGTGGTGGACGTCGCCGGACAGCACCGACACGGTCGAAGGACCCTCTTGCGACACCCGCCGGATGAGCGACGAGAGCCGGTCGAAGGAGGCGCGGAAGGCGGGCCAGTGCTCGAGGTCGGCGGCCTGCCGGATCCACTCCCCGAATCGGCCGCGCGCCCCCGGCCTGCGGCACGCGCGCTCGTTGATCGACTGGAGGTGGGACACGACAGTGGGCAGGAGCCACGGCAGGGAGGTGCCGATCAGGAGGTGGTCGAACTCGCCCTTCGCGTGCTCCTCGATCCAGCCGAACTCGGTCTCGCCGATCATCGACCGGGTGCCCTCGCCGAGGATGCGCCCGGCACGCGAGTCGATCACCAGCAGCCGCACCGGGCCGAAGTCGCGGAAGTAGGACCAGCGCGTCCCCTTGGCGCCTTCGGCCTCTTGGTCCGCCCGGTCGGCGAACTCCCACAGCACCTTGGCTTTGTCGCCTTCGGAGTCGAGTACTTGCCTGTACGTATCGTCTTCGGCGAGTTCCGCCGGACCGAGATTGCCCAGGTGCTGATAGATCCAGTACGACACGAGTGCGCCGCGGATCCGCTCGGGCCACCAGGAATTCTGGGCGATGTCGTCGCGCCAGACCTGTGAGGTGTTCCAGTCGTCGCGGACGTCGTGGTCGTCGAAGACCATCGACGTCGGCACGGTCGACATCAGCCACCGGACCAGTGGGTCGCTCCACGTCTCGGCGTAAAGATGGGTGAATTCCTCGAAATCCGCGACTTCGGTGCCCGGTGGCTCCGTGGTGTCCCGGCGGGTGGCGAGCCACTGCTGGGTCGTGTCGGTGGTTTCGTCGGCGTACACCTGGTCGCCGAGCAGCAGCAAGGATTCCGGCCACTGCTCCTCGCCGAGCCCAGTCATCCGGCGCGCGTAGGACGTCAGCGCGTCGGGACCGAGTGCGTCCTGCTCAAGCGGCTTGCGACAGGAGCCGAACACCAGCCGGAACCGCGTGTCGTCCGGGGAAAGTGTGCGGATCCGGCTCGGTGGCAGGTCGCTGCCGGGCTCCGGCCAGACGAGCTCGCCGTCGAGGCGGACCTCGTAGGGCGTGCTCTTGCCCGGCTCCAATCCTTCCAGCACGACGAGCGCGTAGTGATGCCCGGAGACCTCGAAGGTCCGCGCCGACACACCGGCGACGGTCACTTCGCAGGAGCCGCCGGTCTCCACCCAGATCGTCGCCGACGTGCAGTCGACGTGGCGGAGGAGCGGTCCCAGCCGAAGCGCTGTCACAGGTCTCCCAAAGTCGATCGTGTCCTCTCCCAGTGGTACCACGATCTCCGGCGCGGGCGTTGCGGGCGGCCGGGTGCGGGGGTGTGATGGAACCAGGGGCCCGACGGTGAGGAGAAGGCCATGTCCGCCACCCGGTACCGGATGGTCATCGACGGCGCGCGGGTCGAAGCCCGCTCCGGCGCGCGATTCGACTCGATCGATCCGTACGCCCAGTCCGCATGGGCGAGCGCCCCGGACGGGGATGCGGCCGACGTCGACGCGGCCGTCTCAGCCGCCCGTGCGGCGCTCTCCGGCCCGTGGGGAGCCCTGACCGGGTTCGGGCGGGCCGCGCTGATGCGACGACTCGGTGACCTCGTCGCGCGGGACGCCGAACGCCTGGCGCTGCTGGAAACCCGCGACTCCGGCAAGCTGCTGCGCGAGATGGCGGGGCAGCTTGCCTATATCCCGCAATGGTTCTACTACTACTCCGGGCTGGCGGACAAACTCGAAGGCTCGTCGATCCCCAGCGACAAACCGAACTTCTTCGCTTACACCCGCCGCGAACCGGTCGGTGTCGTCGCGGCAATCGTGCCGTGGAACTCGCCGTTGCTGTTGCTGACCTGGAAACTCGCGCCCGCGCTCGCCGCCGGGTGCACGTTCGTCGTCAAACCCAGTGACCACACGCCGGTCACCGCGATCGAACTCGCGGCGCTGATCGAGGAAGCCGGGTTCCCGCCGGGAGTCTTCAACGTCGTCACCGGTGCGGGGCCGGCCACCGGCAAGGCGCTGGCCTCACACCCCGACGTCGACAAGGTCGCGTTCACCGGCTCCACCACCACCGGGATCAGCGTCGCGCACGCCGCGGCCGACAACCTGTCGCGCGTCACGCTCGAACTCGGCGGCAAGTCCGCGCAGGTGGTGTTCCCCGACGCCGACCTCGACGCCGCCGCCAACGGCGTGATCGCCGGGGTGTTCGCCGCGTCGGGGCAGACCTGCATGGCCGGTGCGCGGTTGCTCGTCCACCGCTCGGTGCACGACGAGCTGGTTGCCAAGATCGTCACCCGTGCCGAAAAGATCGTGCTCGGCGACCCGGCGGACCCGGCCACCGAAATGGGCCCGATGGCCAACGCGCCGCAGTTCGACAAGGTCAGCGGCATGCTCGAGACCGCTCGTGCCGAGGGCGCGACGGTCGCTTCCGGGGGCGGCCCCGACGGCGGGCTGGGCGGGTTCTTCATCCGGCCGACCGTGCTCACCGGCGTCGCGCCGGCCTCCGAAGTCGTCCGCGAGGAGGTGTTCGGCCCCGTGCTCGCCGTGCTGCCCTTCGAGACCGAGGATGAAGCTGTCGCGCTGGCCAACTCTTCGCGCTACGGGCTGGCCGCTTCGGTGTGGACCAAGGACATCCACCGCGGCCACCGGATCGCCCACCGGCTGCGCGCCGGGACGGTGTGGATCAACGCCTACCGCACGGTTGGCCCCGACGTGCCTTTCGGCGGCGTGAAGTTCAGCGGCCTCGGCCGGGAGAACGGCATCGAAGCCGTCTACGAGTACACCGAAACCAAGTCGGTCTGGGTCGAACTCTCCGGCGACACCCGGGATCCGTTTACGCTGGGATGACCGGGTCCGTCCGGGCGAACAGCCCGCCGGTGACCTACCGTGGATATGCCCGCAAGCTCCCGTAATCGGCCTCCCCGATGGATTGGTGGGACATTTTCCGGATTGACCCTGTTCATGTTCCTGTGGTTGAAGGGCCATCTCGGCGGTCGAGGATGACGGTGCCCCGCCATCTCCCCTCTGGAGGACCCGATGTCTGTGCGCCCACATACCTTGTCCCGCCGTCGGCTTCTCGGTGTCGGCAGCGCCGGCGCGGCGGCGGTCCTGCTCGGTACCGGCGCGTCGACAGCCTCGGGAGCGCTCGCCGCGCCTGCCGGGACGGGTAACCCCTTCACCTTGGGCATCGCCTCCGGTGACCCCGCGCCGGACGGCTTCGTGCTGTGGACGCGGCTCGCCCCGGAGCCGTTCCTCGCGGACGGGACCGGCGGTATGCCACCGCAGCCGGTTCGGGTCGAATACGAGGTCGCGACCGACAAGATGTTCCGGTACAGGGTGCGTCAGGGCAGCGTTGTCGCCACGCCCGAGCTCGCGCACTCAGTGCACCCGGAGATCCACGGCCTCGATGCGGACCGTGAGTACTACTACCGGTTCCGTGCCGCCGGAGAGATTTCGCCGGTGGGCCGGAGCCGGACCACGCCGCAGCCATGGGCCGCTCCTCGCGAGCTGAACTTCGCCTTCGCATCCTGCCAGTCTTGGGAAGACGGGCTGTTCACCGCATACGACCACCTGGCCGTCGAAGACCTCGACCTGGTGGTGCACCTCGGTGATTACATCTACGAAGGCGGTGTCACGGGTGCCAAGCGCGGGACGCCGGTAGGGGAGCAGTTTCGCGGTGAGACCTTCGACCTGGCCCGCTACCGACTGCAATATTCGCTCTACAAGGCGGAAAAGCCGCTTCAGGCCGCCCACGCCAACTTCGCCTGGATCCACGTGAACGACGACCACGAGGTCGAGAACAACTGGGCCGGTGACCTTTCGCAGGCCGACACCGAGCCGGACCAGGACCCCGCGGTGTTCCGGCAGCGGCGGGCGCAGGCCTACCAGGCGATGTACGAGAACCTCCCGTACCGGCGCGCCCAGCTCCCATCCGGCCCGGACGCCCGCCTGCACCGCCGCATCGGCTACGGCGACCTTGCCGAGTTCACCATGCTCGACACCCGCCAATACCGCGACGACCAACCCTGCGGCGACGGCACTTCGTCGATCTGCGCCGATCGCTTCGACCCGGACCGGAGCCTGCTCGGCAGCGCGCAGCGGGACTGGCTGCTCGACGGCTTCTCGTCTTCGCGGACCCGGTGGCAGGTGATCGGGAACCAGGCGCCGATGGGGCAGACCGACATCGACGCGACCGATGTCACCCAGGTGTTCCTCGACCCGTGGGACGGCTATGTCGCAGACCGGAACAGGGTGCTCGCCGCAGCACAGGAACGTCATGTCCGCAACCTCGTGGTGATCACGGGGGACCGGCACCAGAACTACGCTTGGGACCTCAAGAGTGACTACTCGGACCCGGCCTCGCCGACGGTCGGCGCTGAGTTCGTCGGCACGTCGATCACCACCGGTGGCAACGGCGCGGACGTCACCGACGAGGGCAAGAGGTTCCTCGCCGCCAACCCCCACATGAAATTCTTCAACGCGCAGCGTGGGTACGTCCGGGTGAACGTGAACCGGCAGCGCTGGCGCAGCGACTTCCGGGTGGTGCCGTTCGTGACGACCCCGGGAGCCTCGATCAGCAACCGCGCCAGCTACGTCGTGGAGGACGGGCGGCCCGGCGTCCAGTTGGGCTGACGCGGCGGGTGAAACTCCGAGTGGGCGGGCGGCGCCGATTCGCGCAAGAATCGAATCAGCGCGCTTGCTCGCTACGGAGGGATCTCATGTCCGATTACTCGCAAAACGCCCGTTATGTCCAAGACGACCGGCCAGGTGTGGACGCCGGACGGCTGTGGGCCGGTGGGGTGGCAACGGCCGTGATTGCCGCGCTGGTCGCCATCGTCGGCCTGCTCATCGCCCGCGGCATCTTCGCCGTCGAGGTGCTGGCGCCGAAAGGGGAGGGCATCTGGGGCAACGCCAGCACGACGACGTACGCGGTCGTCGCCGCGGCCGTGGCGCTGCTCGCGACCGGGCTGATGCACCTGCTCAGCGTCACGACCCCCGCGCCTGGGCAGTTCTTCGGCTGGATCATGGTGCTGGCGACGGCCATCGCCGTCGTGCTGCCGCTGACGCTCACGGTCGCACTGAGTGCGAAGATCGCGACCGCGCTCATCAACCTGGCGATCGGGCTCGTCATCGCGATGGTCGTCAGCAGCATGGCCGAGAGTGCCCGGACCTTGCACCGGCGCAAGCGGTCCGGCACGGCTCCCACGCGCCAGTTCAACCAGGAACCGCCGCCACCGACGACCTACTATGACCGGTGACACCTTCCCGCCCCGGTAGTGAAGGCATTCCGGGCACTCACGGGGGCGACGGGAGGTGTGCGCGGGAGTAGCGCACGATGACGAGTGTGCCGGCGAGCGCGAGGGCGGCCAGACAGCCGAGCATCATCGGGTAGCTCGCGACGCCGTTCAGCGCCGCCAGCAACGACGGCAGCAGGAAGCCGACGTACGCGAGCGCGTAGTAGGCGCCGGTGAGTTCCGCGAGCTCGTCCGGCCGCGCGAGGCGTTGCAGCTCCAGAAGCCCTGAGACGACGGCGATTCCGTAAGCCGTGCCCAGGACGAGCGCCGAACCGAGGGCGAGCCACGGCGACCGGAAGGTGGCCGCTACGGCGCTGAAGGCGAGTCCGGCGCACATCACGACCATCGCCAGCACGACCGCACGGGCGCTGGTAGCGCGGTCCAGGCGTTTCGCGATCGGCTGGACGCCGACTCCGGCTCCGATCGCGCAGACGGTCAGCAGCGTGGAGTAGGCGAGCGCCCAGGAACCGAGCTGACCTCCGACGAGCTGCGGCATGATCGCGTACGCGACGCCCAGCGAGCCGAAGATCCACGGCGCCATCGGCAGGATCACCCGCCGGAACCGGGGATGCCGGGTCCCGCTGACCCGGCGCGCCCCGGCAGGCCGTGACACGCGAGTTTCGCTGCTGCGCGGGAGAAAAGCCAGGGCCGGCGCGGTCAGTCCGATGTGGACGGCGTACGGCAGGACCATCGGCCACGGGCCCCACTGCGCGAGCACGCCGGCGACTCCTGGGCCGAGCCCGAGTCCTAACGCGAGCCAGAGCGCGGCCCGCCGAGTGCCGAGATCCGGCGCACTGAGCGGGTCGGCGTCGGCGAGTTCCTTGACCCAGGTGGACCCGACCGCCATGGCGACCGCGACGGCTGTCCCGGTCACGAACCGCCCGGCGGCGAGCCAGGCGACCCCGAACTCGCCGAGTGCGAGCAGCACGCTGGCCGCGAGCGACAACACGGTGCCCGCGAGCATGACCGGTTTGCGCCCGAAGCGATTCGACAGGCCGCCCGACAGCAGCAGGCCGGGGATGAGCCCGATGACGTACGCGCCGAGCAGCGCGTCGACGGTGAACTCCGAGTAGCCCGCTTCCCGGTACATGATCAGCAGCGGGCTGAACTGGTTGCCACCCCAGCCGCAACAGAACATCGCGGCGGCAACGGGAATCCACTCGCGACGCGCGGTATCGACCTGGACTGCCTGCCGGGCGAGCGTCATCGGCGGTGGGTCCCGCTCAGGTGGTCACGCAGCGCCGAGGCGAACGCGACGTCGTCGCCCGCGTCGATGATCGCTATCAGCGCTTCGTGCTCACGCAGGACGACCGGGAGCTGCCCGGGGACCGGGCCCAGCGCGCGGATGCTCATGCGTCGCTGCCGATCGGCGAGCGTGGCGTAGAAGGAGATCAAGAGTTCGTTGCGGCCCGCGGCGACGATCGTCCGGTGGAAGGCTTCATCGGCTTCGGCGAACGCGCTGAGGTCGCCGGAGTCCGCGTGGTCCTGCTGGACACGCAGAGCGGCGCGCATTTCGTCGAGCGCCGCCGGGACGAGGTCCGGCCGCCGGAGCAGCCGGCGTACCGCCGCGGTCTCGATGGCTTCGCGGGCGTCGAGGACGTCTTCGGCTTCACCCGGCGATACCGGCGCGACGACCACTCCGCGCTTCGGGATGAGTTGCAGCAGTCCTTCGGCCTGGAGCCGAAGGAAGGCTTCGCGCACCGGGGTGCGGCTCATGCCGAGGCGGGTGGCGATCTCGCCTTCGCTGAACAGATGGCCGCCGGGCAGTTCGCCGCTGAGGACCAGTTCCTTGGTCACCGCGTAGGCCCGGTCAGCGGCCGGTTCCGGTTCACTTCGCTGCACGAAGACAGACGCTAGCATAGATAGATGCTTGTATCTATGTGACGTCGTCGCAGGTCAAGTGCTTCCGGTGGGGACCGCGATGCCGGCGGGTAGCCTTCGGTGCTGGGCTGGGAAGATCCACGCCCGCACGGCGAGATCCTTACTGAAACGAGTTGCGAGTGAGTCCGGTCAGTGTTCTGTTCATCGGCGGCACCGGCACGATCAGCTCCGCCTGCGTGCGGCGCGCGATCGATGTCGGCATGGACGTTTTCGTGCTCAACCGCGGCGCGGGCACGCTCAGGTCCGTTCCGGACGAAGTGCGGCTACTCCGCGCCGACGTCCACGACGGTGAAGCGGTCCGGAAAGCTTTGGGAGAGCTGGTGTTCGACGTCGTCGCGAACTTCGTCGCCTTCGAGCCGGAGGACGTCCGGGCCGATATCGAATTGTTCCGCGGCCGGGCGAAGCAGTACGTCTTCATCAGTTCGGCGTCGGCGTACCAGACCCCGCCCGCCCGGATCCCGGTGCTCGAATCGACTCCGCTGCGCAATCCGTTCTCGCGGTACTCGCAGAACAAGATCGAGTGCGAGGACGTTCTCGTCCAGGCCTACCGCGGCGAAGGTTTCCCCGTGACGATCGTGCGGCCGTCGCACACCTACGATCACACCACCATTCCGACCGTCGGCGGGTGGACCGTCGTCGACAGAATGCGCCGGGGCAAGGAAGTCGTCGTCCACGGCGACGGCACCTCCTTGTGGGCACTCACGCACCACACCGACTTCGCCAAGGCTTTTGTCGGGCTGCTGGGAAATCCGCGCGCGCTCGGTGAGAGCTACCACATCACCTCGGAAGAGTTCCTGACCTGGAACCAGATCATCGGCCAGCTCGCCGAGGCCGCCGGAGTGGCCGAGCCGAAGATCGTCCACGTCTCCTCGGCCGCCATCGCCGCCGCCGACGAGGACTGGGGCGGGGCCCTGCTCGGGGACATGAAGCACAGCATGGTCTTCGACAACACGAAGATCCGCACGGCCGTGCCCGGTTTCGTCGCCACCGTCCCGTTCTCCACCGGTGCCCGCGAGATGATCGACTGGTTCGACGCGGACCCCGCACGCCGCCGCGTCGACGAAAAATTCAACGCCTCCACCGAATTCCTGCTCGAAACCTACCGCCCCCGCCCTCGCTGACATGGCACGGTGAGGTGTTCCATCGAGTGGGACCGGGAATAGCCGCCCGGCGTGGCCGTTGGCACCGGAAACGGAAGGGGACGTCATGAACCTGGTCAGTGACTGGCAGGAATGGAAGTCCAAGCGGGAGCGGGATCTCGCCGAGCCCTACGGCTGGCTGGCGCTGGTTTCGCTGGACTGGCTGGAGGAGACCCCTCGTGCCTACTCGGGCCTGCCCGGCCTGTGGTGGCAAGACGCCGACGCGGCCTACCTCGACCCGCAAGGCGCCGACATCTCACGCGACGGCGAGCCGATCACTGCCGTTCACCGCTTCGAACTGGTCAACAGCGGGCCCGGTACTCGCGTCGTGGCCGGTGAGGTGGAGGTCGAGATCGCCCGGCGCTCCGGGTACCTCATCCGCGTGCACGACCCGAAAGCGTCCGTACTGCGCGACTTCCGTGGCGTGCCCGCCTACGAACCCGGCCCCGACTGGGTGCTCGCCGGCCGGTTCGAACCGTTCGCCGAGCCCAGGCCGACGACGGTCGGCGCTGTTGTGGAGGGGCTCAGCCATGTCTACACCGCGCCCGGCGTGGTGCGGTTCGAACACGACGGCGCCGAGCACACGCTCACCGCGTTCAACGGCAAGGACGGCGGGTTGAGCATCCTGTTCAACGATGCCACCAGCGGTGTCACCACGTACGCGGCGAACCGGTCGCTCGCGGTGTCGGCGCCGGACGAGAACGGCACGGTCGTGCTGGACTTCAACCGCGCGGTGAACCTGCCGTGCGCCTTCACCGACTACGCCACCTGCCCGCTGCCCCCGGAAGGCAACAGGCTGGCTTTCGCCGTCGAGGCGGGGGAGAAACTGCCGTACGAGCGGATCTAGGTCAGATCTAGGTCTGCTTCACGAGATCGAGCGCCCGGCCCAGGGTTTCGAGTTTGGCGGCGACGGTGTCACCGGCGGGGTAGAGGCGGACGGTCGTGACGCCGGCCGCCTTCCACACCTCCAGCCGCTTCCTGACCATGGGCTCGGTGCCGATCAACGTCGTGGCCAGCACCATCTCGTCGGTCACCTGTTCGGCCGCCTCTTGCCGGTTCCCGGCTTGCCAGAGCTCGCGGATGCTCGCGGCGACCTCGGCCCAGCCCTGGCGGCTGTAGGCATTGTTGTAGAAGTTCGTGGCGGCCGAACCCATCCCGCCGAGGCTGAACGCGAGCTCTTTCTTGCGGCGGGCGACCATCTCGCGCAGGTCGTCCTCGTCGGCGGCGAACGCGACTTCGGCGCCTTGGCAGATGTCGAGGTCCTCCCACTTTCGTCCCGAGTGGTCCCTGCCTTCGCGCAGGTGGCTGAAGTAGGCGTCCGCGCCTTCGGGGACGAAGCTGGTGCCGAGCCAGCCATCGGCGACCTCGCCGGTCAGGCGCAGCATCTTCGGCGACAGCGTGGCGAGGTAGATGGGGATGTTCTCGTTCGGTGGCATGGTGAGCCGCATCGGCTTGCCCTCGCCGCCGGGCCGTGGGATCTCGAACATTTCGCCCTGGTGGGAGATCTTCTTCCCGGCGAACACCTGGCGGACGATCTCCACGGTTTCCCGCATCCGCGCCAGCGGCCGCTCGAACGCGACCCCGTGCAAGCCCTCGATGATCTGCGGGCCGGAGCTGCCGAGCCCGAGCAGGAACCGGCCTTCGCTCAGCTCCGAGAGGGTCATCGCGGCCATGGCCACCGCGACCGGTGTCCGCGTGCCCACCTGGAGGATCCCGGATCCCAGCGTTATCCGCTCGGTCTTCGCGGCGAGGTAGCCCAGCGGCGAGGGTGCGTCGGAGCCCCAGGCCTCGGCGACCCAGCAGATGTCGAGGCCCAGCTTTTCGGCCTCGACGACGAAGTCCACGGTATCGCGCCAGTTGCCGGTGAACTCGACGGTGGTGGCGGTGCGCATTCAGTTTTCCGCGCCTTCACTGAGTTTCTTGAAGGCGGCCAGGTTGGCTTCGATGCCTTCGCGGAATTCCTGCAGT
This sequence comes from Actinomycetota bacterium, assembly GCA_032230695.1. Classification (GTDB taxonomy): domain Bacteria; phylum Actinomycetota; class Actinomycetes; order Mycobacteriales; family Pseudonocardiaceae; genus Amycolatopsis. The sequence goes on from JAVXWP010000057.1 coordinate 94,302, forward strand.
CGCCTCGCCACGATTCGCTCCTCCTTGTCGGGCATGCGATCGATCGCGAAGCTCAGCCCCGACCGCGCCGGCCCTATTTGCATCCACTGTGTCAGCACAGTTCCCTTGCCTTCCGGGCGTAGGGTGAACCGCCAGATCGCCGACGGGTGGTCCACATCGGACACCGCCCAGCCGAACACCTTGGGCGCTTCGCAGTCGACGATGATCGACGTCGTCTTCCATTCGCCGAAATCCTGGTGGAAATTCCGGCCGACAAACTTGTTGCCCGGCAAGGGACTGGCCGCCCCATCCTGCCATTCGACGTCCAGCAGTTCGCCGCTCAGCTCCGCCATCAGGTGAATGTCGGTCACCAGCTCCCAGACCCGTTCCGGCGCCGCGTCGATGTAGGTGCCCACCTCGACGGTCGGGTTGTCGGCGTACAACATGGTCTTCTCCTTCACTCGCGGCTTCCCTGTGCTGCCTCTCTGAGTCACAGCGCTGAAGAGGCTCTGACCAGCAGGGTTGCGTAGATAGACTGAATAGTCAATGCTGAGCACCGGAGACCCGCCCACCAGGGCCTCACCCGGCTCGAGGAATACGATTCCCGCATGAAACGCACGTCGTTCGCGAACTGGCCGTGTTCGGTCGCCCGCACCATGAACCTGCTCGGCGACTGGTGGACACCGCTCGTGCTGCGCGAGGCGTTCTACGGGATCAGCCGGTTCGACCAGTTTCAGAGCGAGTTGGGCATCGCGCGCAACACCCTCACCGACCGGCTCAGCCGCCTGGTCGAAGACGAACTGCTGCGCAAGGAGCAATACCAGGTCGACCCGGTGCGGTACGAGTACGTGCTCACGGAGAAGGGAAAGGACTTCTACCCGGTCCTCGCCGCGATGTCGACTTGGGGCGACCGCTGGCTCGACAAGGGCGCCGGGCCGCCGATCGTCTTGCACCACCGCTCCTGCGATCACGACGTCGCGGCGCAGGTGGTCTGCTCACACTGCAAGGGGCCGCTGGAATCCGACGACGTCGAGCATCGGATGGGGCCCGGGTACCCGGGCAAGATCGCCGCGCTGCCGAAGGTGAAGGCTCGCTTCGACGCGCAGCGGCGGGATTAGGCCGTCAAGGCCGAGCGTCACGCCGGAATCTGCGTGGCGGAACGTTCTTCGTAGCGGCAGCCCGGCTGTCCCCAGTTGTGTACCGATCGATACGTACCGTTGGTGAAGTTCGCGCACATGCAGGCACCCGATCCCTCGGCCGCGCGGCGGGCGAGGGCGCGCTGGGCGCGAAGGCGTCGGGTGAGGGGACCGGTGGTGTGGTTCATCGTGTGCTCCCGAGGCGTGAGGACGTTGCGAGCGTTGGGAAAAGAGTGCCCGGCCTGCGGATTCCTAAACGGGTGGACAACCCTAGCGCGCTGAAGGCCATCCGGAGGGACGCCAACGCCCTCACGTGGGGACGCCCTTATAAGTGGCCTTCAGGGCACAAACGAAGTCGGATATCGACTCCAATGCCGTATTGGTGACCGATTGTGTGCTGTTTGATGGCCGCGAAACAGGGGTATCCGCTCGCATCCACAAATGATGGAGGTGGGCCGTGCCTTGTTCGAGTACGACATCGACGTCCGGCGGAGCCGTGTCATGAATGTGCGGCACTGGATCGAAGCCTGGCCCGTCTACCGGCAGCTCACGGGACGTGACCGGCTCGGGCGGGGAGCGGCCGCGCAATCGGGACGCAGCCGGTCCCTGCGGGCACGGACGTCGGACGCCGACAAGGTGGTCAAGTCGGTGTGCCCGTACTGCGCGGTCGGCTGCGGGCAGAACGTGTACGTCCGCGACGAGAAGGTCGTGCAGATCGAGGGTGACCCGGATTCCCCGGTCAGCCGTGGCCGGTTGTGCCCCAAGGGCTCCGCGACGCTGCAGCTCACCACCGGGCCGGCGCGACGGCAGAAAGTGTTGTACCGCAGGCCACACGGCACGCGCTGGGAGGAACTCGAGCTCGCGACGGCGATGGACATGATCGCCGAGCGGGTGATCCGCACCCGTAACGAGGGGTGGGAGGAGGAGCGCGACGGCAGCCGCACGGCGAGGACGATGGGCATCGCCAGCCTCGGCGGCGCGACCCTCGACAACGAAGAGAACTACCTCATCAAGAAGCTGCTCACCGCGCTCGGCGTGGTACAGGTCGAGAACCAGGCGCGGGTGTGCCACAGCTCGACCGTGGTGGGGCTGGGCACCTCCTTCGGCCGCGGCGGCGCGACGACGTTCCTGCAGGATCTGCAGCACGCCGACTGCATAGTCATCGAAGGCTCCAATTTCGCCGAATGCCATCCCGTGGGTTTTCAATGGGTGATGGAGGCCAAAGCCCGTGGGGCCGTGGTCATCCATGTCGACCCTCGATTCACCCGCACGAGTGCGCTTGCCGATTTGCACGTCCCCATTCGCGCGGGTACCGATATCGCCTTTCTCGGCGCGATCATCAACCACGTCCTGAGTGAGGACAAGTTCTTCCGCGACTACGTCGTCAACTACACCAACGCGGCAACTATCGTCGGCGAGGACTTCCAGGACACCGAGGACCTGGACGGGCTGTTCTCCGGGTTCGACGAGGAAGCCCGGCACTACTCCTTCGAAGCTTGGCAGTACGAAGGCGTGGAGGTGGCGGCCGCCTCTGGTGACAGGGAGCGTTCGCAGGACGGTGACGAGCGCACCGGCTCGAGGGAGCACGTGCGGGCCGCCGGACGCGGGGAGGCACATGGGTCCGGCGGCGCGGCCCTGCGAGGTGAGCCGAAGCGGGACGAAACGCTGCGGCACCCGAGATGCGTCTTCCAGCTCCTCAAGCGCCACTACGCCCGGTATACCCCGGAGATGGTGCACGAGGTGTGCGGGATCAAGCCCGAGGTGTTCCGTGAGGTGTGCCGTCACCTCACGGAGAACTCGGGCCGCGATCGGACGAGCGAGTTCGTCTACGCCGTCGGCTGGACCCAGCACAGCGTCGGTTCGCAGTACATCCGTGCCGCCAGCATCCTGCAACTGCTGCTGGGCAACATCGGCCGCCCCGGCGGCGGGATCCAGGCACTGCGCGGGCACGCCAGCATCCAGGGATCGAGCGATATCCCGACCCTGTTCAACCTCCTGCCCGGCTACCTCCCGATGCCGTACGCGCATCAGCACCAGACACGGGAGGAGTTCGTCCAGGCCGACTCCGCGAGCAAGGGATTCTGGTCGGAGATGGACTCCTACCTGGTGAGCCTGCTCAAGGCGTGGTGGGGAGACGCGGCCACCCCGGAGAACGACTTCGCCTTCGGGTACCTGCCGAAGCTGACCGGTTCGCACAGCACGTACGACACCGTCCTGGAACAGCTGGAAGGGCGCTGCAAGGGCTACTTCCTGCTGGGGGAAAACCCCGCGGTCGGCTCGGCGAACGCGAAGATGCAGCGGCTCGGCATGGCGAACCTGGACTGGCTCGTCGTCCGCGACTTCTCGCTCATCGAGAGCGCCACCTGGTGGAAGGACGGCCCGGAGATCGAGACGGGGGAGCTCCGGACCGAGGACATCGGCACCGAGGTGTTCTTCCTGCCCGCAGCCGCGCACACCGAGAAGTCCGGCAGTTTCACCAATACCAACCGGATGGTGCAGTGGCACCACCAGGCTGTCGAGCCCGCCGGGGACGCGCGCAGCGACCTGTGGTTCATGTATCACCTCGGGCGCCTCGTCCGGGAGCGCCTCGCCGCGTCCACCGAACCGAAGGACCGGCCCGTCCTTGATCTCACCTGGGACTACCCGACCGTAGGCCCGCTCGACGAACCGTCCGCCGAAGCGGTGCTCGCCGAGATCAACGGCCGGAACGCCGAAGGGAAACCCCTCAGCGCCTACACCGAACTGAAGAACGACGGCAGCACGACGTGCGGCTGCTGGATCTACTCGGGGGTCTACGCCGACGGCGTCAACCAGTCGGCGCGGCGCAAACCCGGCCGGGAACAGGACTGGATCGCCGCTCAGTGGGCTTGGGCATGGCCGGCGAACCGGCGGATCCTGTACAACCGGGCATCCGCCGCACCGGACGGGAAACCATGGAGCGACCGCAAAAAGCTCATCTGGTGGGACACCGACGAGAAGAAGTGGACCGGGTACGACGTCCCCGATTTCGAGCCGGGGAAGTCCCCGGAGTACCGGCCGCCCGCCGGCGCCGAGGGTGTCGCCGCGCTGTCCGGGATCGACCCGTTCATCATGCAGGCCGATGGCAAAGGCTGGCTGTACGCGCCCGCCGGGGTCGTCGACGGCCCGATGCCGACGCACTACGAACCGCAGGACTCGCCGTTCCCGAATCCGCTGTACAGCCAGCAGCGCAACCCCAGCCGGTTGCTCTATCCCCACGAGCACAACAGGTACGCCCCGGATCCCGGCCGCCCCGGCGCCGAGGTCTACCCATACGTGGTGACCACCTACCGGCTCACCGAGCACTTCACGGCGGGCGGCATGTCGAGATGGACACCGTACCTTTCCGAGTTGCAGCCAGAACTGTTCTGCGAAGTCTCGCCCCAGCTCGCCGAGGAACGCGGCTTGCGCCACGGGGAATGGGCGACGGTCATCAGCCCGCGAGCCGCCATCGAAACCCGGGTGCTGGTCACGGACCGGGTGGTGCCATTGAAGATCCGCGGGCAGGTGACTCATCAGATCGGCCTGCCCTACCACTGGGGTCCCAACGGGCTGAGCACCGGCGACGCGGTGAACGAGCTTTCGCCGATCGTCCTCGACCCCAACGCACAGATCCAGGAGGACAAGGCGTTCACCGCCGACATCCGCCCCGGCCGCAGACCCCGCGGGGCAGCGCTGCCGGAACTGGTGCGCTCTTACCAGATGCGCGCGGGAATCACCGGCCACACCGGAACGGGGATCTGACATGGACCTGCTCGGCGAAAGCGGTTACGAAGACGCGGGGCCACGCTACGGTTTCTTCACCGACACCAGCGTGTGCATCGGCTGCAAGGCGTGCGAGGTCGCCTGCAAGGAGTGGAACGCCGTCCCGGAGGACGGACTGGACTTCACCGGGATGTCCTACGACAACACCGGCGGCCTCAGTGCGGACACCTGGCGGCACGTGGCCTTCATCGAGCAGCGAAAGCCTTTGGCCGCACCGGAAACCACCGCGGTGGACCTCGGCATTCCGTCGTTCACCAAGCCGGGCGAGGAGCAGGATGGGCAGCAGGGCGAGTTCCGCTGGCTGATGTCGTCGGACGTCTGCAAGCACTGCACCCACGCGGCCTGCCTGGACGTGTGCCCCACAGGCGCGTTGTTCCGCACCGAATTCGGCACGGTCGTGGTGCAGGAGGACATCTGCAACGGCTGCGGTTACTGCGTTCCCGCCTGCCCGTACGGGGTGATCGACCAGCGCGAGGACGACGGCCGCGTCTGGAAATGCACCCTCTGCTACGACCGGCTCGGCGACGGCATGGAACCGGCCTGTGCCAAGGCTTGCCCGACCGAGTCCATTCAGTTCGGCGAGCTTTCCGAGCTGCGGGAACGGGCCGACCGGCGCGTGGCGGAGCTGCACGACGCCGGGGTCGGCGACGCACGGCTCTACGGCCGCGACCCCGACGACGGAGTCGGTGGCGACGGCGCCTTCTTCCTGTTGCTGGACGAACCCGAGGTCTACGGCCTGCCACCGGACCCGGTGGTCACCACCCGCGATCTGCCTTCGATGTGGCGCCACGCCGGTGCCGCCGCGCTGACCCTGCTCGCCGGCCTCGCGGCCACTTTCGTCAGGAGGTCCCGATGAGCGGCAACACCGGACGAAAGCGCGGACGCGGCGAGCAGGCGATGGTGCCCGACGCCGAATTTCGTTCGTACTACGGCAAACCGGTCCTGAACAAGCCGACATGGGCGGCGGCGGACATCGCCGGATACCTGTTCCTCGGTGGCCTCGCGGGCGCGTCGTCGGTCCTCGCGGCCGGCGCGGACATCACCGGCAGGGACAGGCTCGCGGAGTCGCTGAAGACCGGCGCGCTCGTCGCCATCAGCGGCTCGATGTTCGCACTGGTCCACGATCTCGGCAAGCCCGAGCGGTTCCTCAACATGTTGCGGGTCTTCAAACCCAGCTCGCCCATGAGCGTCGGTTCCTGGATCCTCGCGTGCTACGGGCCGCAAGCCGGGATCGCGGCGGTAACTTCGCTGACCGGCTGGTTCCCCCGCGTCGGCCGCGTCGCGACCGTGGGCGCCGGGCTGCTCGGGCCCGCTGTCGCGGCGTACACCGCCGTGCTGGTTTCCGACACCGCTGTGCCGACCTGGCATGACGGCCACCGGGAAATGCCGTTCGTCTTCGCCGGTTCGGCGGCCGGCGCGGCGGCGGGTCTGGGCATGCTGGCCACCCCGATCGCACAGGCGGCGCCCGCCCGCCGCGCCGCGTTGTTCGGTGCGGCCTTGGAGATTACCGCCCTGAAGCGAATGAAGAGCCGCATGGGCCTGACCGCCGAGCCGCTGGAGAAAGGCACGGCCGGCAAGCTGATGCGGGCCGCCGAGGCACTCACCGTCGGCGGTGCGCTCCTCGGCGGACTGCTCGGCGGCCGATCCCGCACCGCCGCTGTCGTCGGCGGAGCGGCTTCGCTCGCCGGTTCGGCGTGTACCCGGTTCGGGATCTTCCACGCGGGTGTCGCCTCGGCGGAGGACCCCAAGTATACCGTGGTTCCGCAACGCGAACGGCTCGCCGAAGCCGCGGCCGCCCAGGGCTGACCGCGTCGATCAGTCCCGGTGGGCGCCGACCGACGCGGTTTCCGCCGGGACTTCGGCCCGGGTGTCCGCGGCCTTGTCTTCGCCGGGCGCGGAGGCCATCAGCACCGCGCAGATGGGGACGGCCATGCCCAGCGCCGCGAGCACGAACACCGGGAACAGGAACGAGAACACCTCGGTCCCGGACGGGTCGGGCGCGGCCATGTCCATGTTCATCTGCACCGCGGCCATGCCGGTGTAATGCATACCGGTGACCGCGGCCGCCATGACGAGGCCCGCGATCACCCGGGGTAGCAGTTTGTCCAGCGCGACGGCGAACCACAGTGCGGCCGTCGCGGCGACGACGGCGATGAACACGGACAACGCCACAAAGGCACCGTTGTACCCGAAGCTGCCCTTGATCTGCAGCGCCCACATGCCGGTGTAGTGCATGAAGTTGACCGCCAGCCCGGTGATGACTCCGCCCAGCAACAGGCGCCACCAGACGAAGCGGGCGTGGACGCGGACCACGATCAGTCCCAGGTAGACCGCCCCGATCGAGATGATCGCCGACAGGACCGTGCGCGCGATGTCGTAGCGCACCGGCATTCCCGGCGTTTCGAAGCCGAGCATGGCGATGAAGTGCATGACCCAGATGCCGACCCCGCCGATGGACAGCGCGGCCAACC
>JAVXWP010000060.1:0-151194 GCA_032230695.1 Actinomycetota bacterium
CCTTCACGGACCTCGGTGGACGTCGGCGGACTGGTAGGACGGTGTTGTGCGAAAGATCAGTTTGGCCGAGCGGCGTGCGCGCCTCGGTGTCCGGCACTGCCTGGCGGCGAAGGCCGTCACGCCCAGAGAGGCCGCGGACGGGGTCGTCGCCCTGCACGCGACGGACCCGGCGACGGTGCATCTCTCGGTGTACGCCAGGACGGGACTCGCCGGGGTGTCCGACGTCGAGCGCGCGCTGTACGACGAGCGCACGCTGCTGCGGATGCTCGGCATGCGGCGCACGATGTTCGTCGTCGACACCGAGATCGCGCCGGTGATCCAGGCGGCGTGTTCGGCGGACATCGCGGCGAAGCAGCGGCGCCTGCTCGCCGGGCATCTCGGGAAGCAGGGGTACCCCGAGAACGTGCCGGAGCCGGATGCCTGGCTCGCGGACGTGGAGGAGTCGACGGCGAAGGCGCTCGCCGCGAGGGGATCGGCCACAGCACAGCAGCTGTCCGAGGACGAGCCGCGGCTCAAGCAGCAGTTGATCATGGCCAAGGGCAAGCCGTACGAAGCGATCGGGAACGTCACCAGCCGGGTCCTGTTCCAGCTCGCGGTGGACGGCCGGATCGTGCGTGGCCGTCCGCGCGGTTCGTGGGTCAGCACCCAGTACCACTGGTCGACGCTCGAAAACTGGCTGCCCGGTGGCATGACGGAGTGGACGCCCGAAGCGGCGCGCGTCGAACTGGCGCGGCGGTGGCTCTACGCGTACGGGCCGGCGCCGGTCGCGGACCTGCGTTGGTGGACGGGCTGGACGGGCGGCCAGACCAAGAAGGCGCTCGCCGCGATCGAACCGGTCGAGGTCGACCTCGACGGCGGCACCGGCCTTGTCCTGCCCGACGACCTCGACCCCGTTCCGTCACCGGATCCGTGGGTGGCGCTCCTGCCCGCGCTCGACCCGACGCCGATGGGCTGGTCCGAGCGCGACTGGTTCCTCGGCGCGCATCGGGCACCGCTGTTCGACAACACCGGCAACATCGGGCCCACGGTCTGGAGTGACGGGCGCATCGTCGGCGGGTGGGCACAGCGACCGGGCGGCGAAGTGGTGTTCCGGTTGCTGGAGGACGTCGGCACCGGAACGAAAGCGGCCATCGAGGCCGAAACAGGACGTCTCGCGGAGTGGCTCGGCGACGTGCGGGTGATACCTCGCTTCCGGACGCCACTCGAAAAACAGCAGTCTTCTTGATCGATCTTGACCTGGCCACGGTCGTGGTGCAAGTCTCAACGGGGTGGTCAAGTACCCCCAGGCCAGCACGCTAGTGTTGCGCCCGAGTCCGCAAAGTCTTTCCGGGCGGAGCCCGGACAAGTCGTAGTCGATTTCCAGAGGAGTGGCAGTAGTGACGGTTCGCGTAGGTATCAACGGCTTCGGTCGGATCGGCCGCAACTTCTTCCGCGCCGTGCAGGCCAGCGGTCACGACATCGAAGTAGTCGCCTTCAACGACCTCGGCGACCTTGCCACGATGGCCCACCTGCTCAAGTACGACTCAATCCTCGGCCGCTACCCCGGAGAGGTCTCCGTCAGCGACGAGGGTCTCGTCGTCGGCGGCAAGACCATCAAGGCGCTGGCCGAGCGCGACCCGGCGAACCTGCCCTGGGGCGAGCTCGGTGTTGACATCGTCATCGAGTCGACGGGTTTCTTCACCAACGCCGACGCCGCCAAGGCGCATATCGCCGGTGGCGCCAAGAAGGTCATCATCTCCGCGCCCGCCAAGGGTGAAGACCTCACGGTCGTGCTGGGCGTCAACGACGACAAGTACGACGGCTCGCAGGTCATCATCTCCAACGCGTCGTGCACCACGAACTGCCTCGGCCCGCTGGCCAAGGTGCTGAACGACAGCTTCGGCATCGAGCACGGCCTGATGACCACGATCCACGCGTACACCCAGGACCAGAACCTGCAGGACGGCCCGCACAAGGACCTCCGCCGGGCGCGCGCCGCCGCGCTGAACATCGTGCCGGCCTCGACCGGTGCCGCGAAGGCCATCGGCCTCGTGCTCCCGGACCTGCTGGGCAAGCTCGACGGTTTCGCGCTGCGGGTGCCGATCCCGACCGGCTCGGCCACCGACCTCACCGTGACGCTGAAGAAGAGCGCCACCCTCGAGGAGATCAACGCCGCGTACAAGGCCGCTGCGGACGGCCCGCTCGCGGGCATCCTGCGCTACAGCACCGACCCGATCGTGTCCTCGGACATCGTCACCGACCCGGCGTCCTGCATCTACGACGCGCCGCTGACCAAGGTCATCGGTAACCAGGTCAAGGTCGTCGGCTGGTACGACAACGAGTGGGGCTACTCGAACCGCCTCGCGGACCTCGTGAAGCTCGTCGGCTCGAAGCTTTCCTGATCGATGGCGCTCAAGACTCTCGAGGACCTCTTCAGCGCGGGCGTTTCCGGTCGGCGCGTGTTCGTACGCTCCGACCTGAACGTCCCGTTGGACGGCTCCAAGATCACCGATGACGGCCGCGTCCGCGCCGCCGTCCCCACCATCAAGCGACTGGTGGAAGCCGGCGCGAAGGTGGTCGTGGCGGCGCATCTCGGTCGCCCCAAGGGCGAGCCGGACCCGAAGTTCTCGCTGGCGCCCGTCGCCGGCAGGCTCGGCGAGCTGCTCGGCACTGAGGTCACCCTCGCCGGTGACGTAGTGGGCGAGTCGGCGAAGGCCGCTGTCGCCGCACAGGCCGACGGCTCGGTGGTGTTGCTGGAGAACGTGCGTTTCGACGCGCGCGAGACGAGCAAGGTCGAAGCGGAGCGGGCCGAACTGGCCGCCGCGCTCGCCGCGCTGGTCGGCTCCGAAGGCGCCTTCGTCTCCGACGGTTTCGGTGTGGTGCACCGCAAGCAGGCCTCGGTCTACGAGATCGCGCGTGAGCTTCCCGCGTACGCCGGCGGCCTGGTGCTCGCCGAGGTCGAGGTGCTGCGCAAGCTCACCGAAGAGCTCAACCGGCCCTACGTCGTGGTGCTCGGCGGTGCCAAGGTCTCCGACAAGCTGGGGGTGATCGCCAACCTGCTGACCAAGGTCGACAGGCTGCTCATCGGCGGCGGCATGGCGTACACCTTCCTCAAGGCCCAGGGCCACGAGGTCGGCAACTCGCTGCTGCAGGCCGACCAGCTCGATCAGGTCAGCGGTTTCCTCGTCGAGGCCGAGAAGCGCGGTGTGGAGCTGGTGCTCCCGGTCGACGTCCTCGCCGCCACGGGCTTCGCGCCCGACGCCGAGTTCGAGGTCGTGGACGCCACGGCGATCCCGGCCGACCGTGAAGGCCTCGACATCGGCCCGAAGACGAGGGAGCTCTTCGCGAGCAAGCTCGCCGACGCGGCGACGGTGTTCTGGAACGGCCCGATGGGTGTGTTCGAGTTCGAGGCGTTCGCCGGTGGCACCAAGGCGGTCGCACAGGCGATCGCCGATGGCGACGCGTTCAGTGTCGTCGGTGGTGGCGATTCCGCCGCCGCCGTCCGCCAGCTCGGCCTGCCCGACGACGGTTTCTCCCACATTTCCACCGGTGGCGGCGCGTCGCTGGAGTACCTCGAGGGCAAGGAACTGCCCGGGGTCGCTGTCCTTGAGGAGCAGGAGTAGTGCTACAGAACCGTGCTCCCGGTATTCGGGTGACCACAAGCGACACGCATCCGCCGAAGGCATGCGAAATCGGGGCCGGGGCGCCGGACAACCTCGACTGGACGTTGCTCGAGAAGTCAAGCCCCGTCCACGGTTTCGCAATCGCGGGTCGACACAGGGGAGAGAAGTAGTGGCGCGCAAGGTTTTCATCGCCGGCAACTGGAAGATGAACCTCAACCACCTCGAGGCCATCGCACTGGTGCAGAAGATCGCGTTCGCGCTGCCCGAGAAGTACTACGCCAAGGTCGACGTCGCGGTGCTGCCGCCGTTCACCGCCATCCGCAGCGTGCAGACGATGACCGACGGCGACAAGCTGCTGCTGAGCTACGGCGCGCAGGATCTTTCCCCACACGACTCCGGCGCCTACACCGGGGACATCTCGGGGCCGATGCTCGCCAAACTGGGTTGCAGCTATGTGACCGTCGGGCATTCGGAGCGGCGTGAGTACCACCTGGAGAGCGACGAACTCGTCAACAAGAAGGTGAAGGCGGCGCTCAAGCACGGCATCACGCCGATCCTCTGCGTCGGCGAGAAGCTTGAGGTACGGGAAGCCGGGGCCCATATCGAGCACACCACGGACCAGTTGGTCGCGGGCCTCAAGGGGCTCAAGGCCGAGCAGGTGCGCACAGTGGTGGTCGCCTATGAACCCGTTTGGGCGATCGGTACCGGTCGCGTAGCCACTCCGGCCGACGCCGAAGAGGTGTGCGCGGCTCTGCGTGCGGTGCTGGCCGAGAAGTACGGCGCCGAAGTGGCCGCCGACGTCCGGGTCCTTTACGGCGGCTCGGCCAAGGCCAACAATGTGAGTGAACTCGTCGCTTGCGACAACGTCGACGGTTGTCTGGTCGGCGGTGCCAGCTTGGACGGTGACGAGTTCACGAAACTCTGCGCGCTCGCCGCTGGCGGGCCGCTGCCCTGATCGAGGCCACTACCGGGTAATCTGTGTATTCGGTCCGTCACACAGCGAGGATAAGATGAAGCTGTTCCTGCAAATCCTGTTGATCGCCACCAGCGTCTTCCTGGTGATCGCCGTCCTGCTGCACCGCGGCCGTGGCGGCGGCCTCTCGTCGCTGTTCGGTGGCGGTATGGCGTCCAGCTTGTCCGGATCGAGTGTTGCTGAGAAGAACCTCGACAGGATCACGCTGCTGCTGGGTGCGGTGTGGCTGATCAGCATCGTCGGCCTTGGGCTCCTGCTCAAGGTTTGAGTGTTTCGGCGTGCCTTATGGGGGGCGCGCCGCCGATTCCTTAGGTGTGAGGGTTCATGGTTGGCGGTAACGCTATTCGGGGCACCAGGGTGGGTGCCGGTCCGCTTGGCGAGTCGGAACGCGGCGAGTCCGCGCCGAGGCGCCGGATCTCCTATTGGTGTGCGAACAGGCACGAAGCGCAGCCATCGTTTTCGATGGAGGCGGACATCCCCGAGCTGTGGGATTGTCCTCGCTGCGGTCTGCCCGGTGGACAGGACGAGAAGAATCCTCCTGCCGCGCCGCGCACCGAGCCGTACAAGACCCACCTGGCATATGTGAAGGAGCGGCGCAGCGACGCCGACGGCGAGGCTATTCTCGCCGAGGCTCTGGACCGTCTGCGCTCGCGCAGGGAGATTTGAGCTTCTAACCTCGCTTGACCAAAACGGGCACTCCAGCCGATTTCGCGGCCGGAGTGCCCGTTTTGTGTGGGGGAGACCCCGGATCCCGAGGAATATGTCGACCCTTTCCCCAGGGTCAGCGGTCCAGGGGGTAGCGGGCACGGACGCGGAAGCCGCCGTCCTCGGTGTCGGTGGTTTCGAAGCTGCCGCCCAGCAGCCGCGCACGCTCGGCGAGGCCGGTCAGGCCGTGCCCGCCCGAAGGCAGCGTGGTCGCGGATCGGCGGGCGCGCTCGTTGCGCACCTCGACCTTCAGCGCGTCGTGCTCGCCCCGGATACGGATGGTGGCAGTGGCACCCGGCGCGTGTTTGTGCACGTTGGTCAGGCATTCCTGGACGGTCCGGTAGGCCGCCGCGGACACCTGGTTCGGCAGCATGTCCGGGATCGTCTCGACGGTCAGGTGGACCGAGACGTCGGAGCTCCGGATCAGGCCGTCCAGCTCTTCGATGCCGTACCGGGGGCCGTCGTCCTCCGAACCGGAGCGCAGCACACTGACAAGTGAGCGGAGTTCCTCGAGTGTCCGGTGGCTCAGTTGCCGGATGACCTGCGCGGTCTGCACCGCTTGGGTGTCCTTCGACAGGGACTGCAACGCCCCAGCCTGCATCGCGATCAAGGTGATCTGGTGCGAGACCACGTCGTGCATTTCGCGGGCCAGGCGTGCGCGTTCTTCGGCGCGGACGGCGTCGGCGTGGAAGCGGTGCTCCCGGTCGCGGCTGGCGGCGAGTTCGGTAAGCCGCGCGGACAGTTCGGTGCGGGCGCCGATGAGCAGTCCGATCGCGACCGGCATTCCGGCGACCAGTACACCGTAGATGCCGTCGAGGATGTGTTCGCGCCAGCTCAGTGCCGCGAAGTCGGGCAGCGGCCACTGGATGAACCGGCAGATCCAGACCAGCCCGGCGCCGACCCACGTCTGCCAGCTCAACTGCTTGCGGGTGGCGAGGATGCCGAGCGCGATCATCGCGGCGAGCTGGGACCAGCCGGCGAGGAAGCCGGGGACTGTTGCCAGCACCGCGACGAACGGGAGCCAGCGGCTGAAGGCCAGCGCCAGGCAGGCGGCGCCGGAGAGGTAAATCGAGTAGGGCTGCGCCTTCTCGGGGATCACGAGCCAGACGTCGAGTATCGCGAGCATGATCGCGGTGACGTGGAGCCCGGCAGACAGCACAGCGGGCCGTCTGATCAACACCAAACCGCTGTTCGCGGTCGAGCGTCGGGCTCGGTCGGCGGCCCCCGCGCCGGGGCCGCCGACCGAGATTCCTGGAATGGAGAGTCCCTCTGTGCTCATCGCTTGGACCTCACTCGTCTTGTGGACTTGTGTGTGAGAGCCCATAACCACCCGATCGGGACGCGTGTCGCCGAACAAATGTGCGGATGCTAACGAACAGGGGTGAGATGACGGTTAGTTTCACCCAGAGTTGGCGGACTGGCGTCCGATTTGACCGGACTGGGCCAACCGGGGTACGCCGGGCCGCGGCGGTTTACCCGGAGTTGGGCGGGGCGCCGAGCCGCGCGTCGGCCCGTAAGTGAGCTCGGCGGCTGCGGCTAGGACAGAGGCGGGCGGTAGACCTTTGTGAGCTTCCCGGCCGCGGTGCGGTCCAGGAGCCAGAGGGTGCGCCGCTGGCCGCGGGCCCCGGCCACAGGGAGCTGGATCTCGCCGGCACCGGCCAGCGCGAGCGCGACGGCGTCCGCCTTGGCTTCGCCGGCCGTGAGCAACCAGACCTCGAGCGAACGCCGGATCGCCGGCAGGGTCAGCGAGATACGGGTGGGCGGCGGCTTGGGGCAGTTGCGCACCGCCACCACCGACCGCTCGGTCTCGTAGACCGCGGGCGAGTCGGGGAACACCGACGCGGTGTGCCCCTCGCCACCGAGACCGAGCAGCGTGATGTCGAACGTCGGCACATCACCGTGGTCTTCCGGCCGGGCGTTGGCGGCCAGCACCTTCGCGTACGCCGAGGCGGCCGCGTCCGCGTCGTCGCCGAACTCGCCGTCCGACGCCGCCATGGCGTGCACCCGCTTCGGGTCCACGGGCACCTTGTCGAGCAGTGCCTCGCGTGCCTGCTTTTCGTTGCGCTCGTCGCTGTCGGCGGGCACGAACCGCTCGTCGCCCCAGTAGATGTCCAGGTGCGCCCAGTCGACGGCGTCACGGGCCGGGGAGCGGTACAGCTCCTCGAGCACCGCCGTCCCGGTGCCGCCGCCGGTGAGCACGAGCGAGGCGTATCCCTTGGCGGCCTGCAGGTCGACCAGCCGCGTGACCAGCCTGGCCGCGGCGGCGGCCGCGAGCAGGCCGGGGTTGGCGTAGACGACGACTTCGGTCTTGCTCACGGCTTGGACGCCTTCTTCGCGGTCTTGGCGGGAGTCTTGACCGCGGACTTGGCGGTGGCCTTGGCCGCAGAACCCGCGGCGAGCAGGGTCAGGCCGTGCAGTGAGGCCTCGTAGACCTCGTCCGGGTCGAGCCGCCGGAGCTCCTCGATCAGGCAGTCCTCGTTCGTACGCCGCTGAAGCGCGATCCGCCGCGTCGGCTGGCCGGGCTGGGTCAGCGTGCCGACCCTGCCGTCGGGCCGGTGCAGTTCGATCGCGCCGGACTGGCGTTCCAGCGTCACCGAGACGATTCCCTGTGCGTTGGAACTCTTGATCCGCTTCACCGGCACCTTCAGGTATTCGGCGAGCCAGCCCGCGAGCAGCTCCGTCGACGGGGAGTCGGCCTCGCCGGTGACTGCCGCCCCTGTCACCGCTTCGTACGGCGGCAGATCCAACGCCGACACCAGCTGCGCGCGCCAGTTCGTCAGGCGTGTCCAGGCGAGGTCAGTGTCACCCTCCACATAGGACTTGCTGCGGGTGATGAGTGCCTTGATCGGGCTGCGTTCCGCGGCGGAGTCGGTGATCCGGCGTTGGGCCAGCTCACCGATCGGGTCTTCCGCCGGGGACTTCGGTCCAGTGCCCGGCCACCACGCGACGATCGGCGCGTCCGGCAGCAGCAGCGGCACCACCGCGCTCTGGCCCTGGGTGGCCAGCGCGCCGTAGAGCCGCATCACGATGACCTCGCTCGCGCCGGCGTCGCCGCCGACCCGGATCTGGCCGTCGATGCGCGGAGCCGCCGTGCGGGATCCCTTGGCCACCACGATCACCCGCGAAGGGTGCTCCCGGCTGGCTACGTTGGCGGCTTCTATGGCTGCTTCGAGCTGTTCGTCGTCCTCGGTCGCGATGACGAGCGTCAGCACGCGCCCGAGCGCGACAGCGCCGCCGCGTGCCCGCAGCTCGACCAGCTTCGCGTTGACCTGTGAGGTCGAGGTGGATGGCAGGTCGATGATCACGGTCGCCTCCAGTTCCGGCCGTCGCGGGCCAGCAGTTCGTCCGCCGACGGCGGGCCCCAGGAGCCGGGGGAGTACGGCTCAGGAGCGCCGTAGGCCGCCCAGTGGTCCAGGATGGGGTCCAGGATTTCCCACGACAGCTCGACTTCCTCGTTCACCGGGAACAGGGAAGGCTCGCCGAGCAAGACGTCGAGGATCAGCCGTTCGTACGCTTCGGGGGACGATTCGGTGAAGGCGTGGCCGTAACCGAAGTCCATCGTGACGTCACGGACCTCCATGATGTTGCCGGGCACCTTCGAGCCGAACCGCAGGGTGATGCCCTCGTCCGGCTGGACGCGGATCACAAGTGCGTTCTGGCCCAGCTCTTCAGTCGACGACGAGTCGAACGGAAGGTGCGGGGCGCGCTTGAACACCACGGCGATCTCGGTGACCCGGCGGCCGAGCCGCTTGCCGGTGCGCAGGTAGAACGGAACCCCGGCCCAGCGGCGGTTCTGGACCTCAAGGGTCACCGCCGCGTAGGTCTCCGTCTTGGATTCCTTGGAGAACCCGCCTTCCTGCAGCAGGCCCGGTACCTTCTTGCCGCCCTGCCAGCCACCGTTGTACTGGCCGCGCGCGGTGGTCTCCGCGATGGGCTCAACGGGTTTCGTTGCCGCCAGCACCTTGATCTTCTCCGCCCGCAGCGCCCTCGGCGAGAAGGAGCCGGGCTCCTCCATCGCGGTGAAGGCGAGCAGCTGGAGCAGGTGGTTCTGGATGACGTCGCGTGCCGCGCCGATCCCGTCGTAGTACCCCGCACGGCCGCCGAGGCCGATGTCCTCGGCCATGGTGATCTGCACGTGGTCGACGTAGTTGGCGTTCCAGATCGGTTCGAACAGCTGGTTCGCGAAGCGCAGCGCCAGGATGTTCTGGACCGTCTCCTTGCCGAGATAGTGGTCGATGCGGAACACCGACTCCTCGGGGAAGACGTCGTTGACGATCGCGTTGAGTTCCTTGGCGCTCTTCAGGTCGTGCCCGAACGGCTTCTCGATGACCACACGGCGCCAGGTCTCCTCGTCCGCGTCCGAAAGGCCGGAGCGGGCGAGCTGCTTGATCACCACGGGGAACGCGCCGGGCGGGATCGAGAGGTAGAACGCGGTGTTGCCACCGGTCCCACGCTCGGAGTCGAGATCCTTGACCGTCTGCGCGAGCTTGTCGAAAGCGTCGTCGTCGTCGAAGGATCCCTGCACGAAGCGGATTCCCTCGGCGAGCCTGTTCCACACCGATTCCTTGAACGGGGTGCGGGCATGCTCCTTGACGGAGTCGTGCACCAGCTCCCCGAAGTCCTGGTGCTCCCAGTCCCGCCGGGCGAACCCGATGAGCGAGAACCCGGCCGGCAGCAGGCCACGGTTCGCGAGGTCGTAGATGGCCGGCATCAGCTTCTTGCGGGCCAGGTCACCGGTGACTCCGAAGATCACCAGGCTCGACGGCCCGGCGATCCGCGGGAGCCGTTTGTCGCGGGGGTCCCGCAGAGGGTTCTTCCAGGCGCGTGTCACTCGCCGACCTCCTGCACCGCGCGGATGATCTCGGCCAGGCCGGCGGCCCGGTCGGTGAGGTGCAGCCGGAGGACCGGGCGACCGTGCTCGGCGAGCACCTGGCCGTCGCCGAGTGCCTGCGCGTGCTGCAGGATTCCCAGTGTGTAAGGCCTTTCGGGCACTTCGAGGTCCTGTTCTACCGCGCCGGTCAGCTGCAGGAAGATCCCGTTCTGGTGCCCGCCCTTGTGGTACTGCCCGGTCGAGTGCAGGAACCGCGGCCCCCACCCGAAGGTGGTCTGCAGGCCGGTGCGCTTCGCCAACTCGGGCCGCAGCAACGCCGTCGAGGCATCGTCGAGGCGGTCCAGGTACGCCTGCACCGAAAGGTAACCGTGCTCGGGGGCCGACGCGATGAACGCGCGGAGCACGTCCACCAGGCTGCCTTCGCCGGAAACTCCTTCCGACGGGAAGATCTCGACCGAACCATCCACAGTGGACGGTTTTTCGCCGCCTTTGAGGGCGTCGGGATTGTCCAAAAGGGACCGTGCGGCCTTCTTGGCGGTCTCGACGTCCGGCTGGTCGAACGGGTTGATGCCCAGCAGGCGGCCCGCGATCGCGGTGGCGAACTCCCACAGCAGCATCTGCGCGCCGAGCGAGCCGGTGACGGAGATCTTGGCCGCGCTCTCCGCCGGTCCCACGGCCACCGGGGTGGCGTCGGACTTGGCATCGGCGAAGCCGGAGGCATCCGGGCCTTCGACGGCGACCGGGAGGAGCCCGGTGCCCTGCTTGCCGGTGGACTCGGCGATCAGCTGCTCGGCCCAGTCGGCGAAACCCTTGATGCCGGAACCGGTGTCGGCCAGCACGACCTTCTCGGCGCCACCCTCGTGGGCGGCCGAGAGCGCCGCGGCAAGTTGCAGCGCGGGGTTGTCGGCGCTGTCCGAACCGAGTGTGCCGGCGACACCGGCGGCCTGGTCGAGCAGCCGCGCGACGTCCGCACCGGCGAGACCGGACGGCACCAGGCCGAACGCGGTCAGCGCCGAGTAGCGGCCGCCGACGTTCGGGTCGGCGAGGAAGGTCTTGCGGTAGCCCAATTCCTCGGACAGCTTCGAGAACGGCGAGCCAGGGTCGGTCACGACGACGATTCGCCGGGCCGCGTCGATCCCGGCCTCGGCGAACGCCTTCGCGAAGATCCGGCGATGGCTGTCGGTCTCGACGGTGCCGCCGGACTTCGACGACACCACGAGCACGGTTCGCTGCAGGTCACCGGCGAGTGCGTCGGCGACCTGACCCGGGTCGGTGGTGTCCAGCACCGTCAGCGCGACGCCTTCGGTGTTGGCGATGACCTCGGGAGCGAGCGACGAGCCGCCCATCCCGGCGAGGACCACGCGGTCGACACCCTCCGCGCGCAGTTCTTCGCGCAGGGCCTCGATTTCCCCGATCAGGGGCCGGGACGTCTTGTGCAGCGTCGTCCAGGACAGCCGGATGGCCGACTCGGACTCCGCATCAGGGCCCCACAGTGTCGGGTCCTGCGCAGCAAGCTTAGAGGCGACCTGATCCCCGACGAGTTTGTCGATCAGTGGAGCGGCTTTGCCTTCGAGCGCGGCGTCGAAGATGGTGACGCCGATTTCTTCTGCCATAGTTGAGCTCAGCCCTTCGCTTTGACAGATACAGCCTTGTCGAGCTGACCGCTGACCGACTCGAGGAGCTCGGTCCAGGACTTCTCGAACTTCTCGACGCCTTCGTTCTCCAGCGTCAGGAACACGTCGGTGATGTCGATGCCGGCCGCGCTCAGCTGGTCGAAGACAGCCTGTGCTTCGGCGCCCTTGCCGGAGACCGTGTCGCCGGTGATCTCCGCGTGGTCCGCGGTGGCGTCCATGGTCTTCTCCGGCATGGTGTTGACCGTGTCGCGCACGACGAGCTGATCGACGTAGCGGGTGTCGGAGTAGTTCGGGTCCTTGACACCGGTCGAGGCCCAGAGCGGACGCTGCGCGTTGGCGCCGCTTGCCGCCAAGGCCTTCCAGCGGTCGGTCGCGGTGAGCTCTTCGAACGCCGCGTACGCGAGCTGCGCGTTGGCGATGGCCGCCTTGCCCAGCAGGGACTTGGCTTCGTCGGTGCCGATGGCGTTCAGGCGCTTGTCGATCTCGGTGTCCACACGGGACACGAAGAAGGACGCGACCGAGTGGATGTTCTTCAGGTCGTGGCCGTTGGCCTTGGCCTGCTCGAGACCGGCGAAGTGCGCCTCGATGACCTTCTTGTAGCGCTCCACCGAAAAGATCAGCGTGACGTTGACGCTGATGCCCTCGGCGAGCGTCTTCGTGATCGCCGGGACACCCTCTTCGGTGGCCGGGATCTTGATCAGCACGTTGGGCCGGTCCAGGGTCTTCCACAGGTCCTGAGCCTCGGCGACGGTGGCGTCGGAATCCTTGGCCAGGCGCGGGTCCACCTCGATGGACACGCGGCCGTCGACACCGTTGGTCGCGGCGTAGACGTCACGGAACAGGTCCGCGGCGTTGCCGACGTCGGTGGTCGTCAGCTCCCGCACGGCTGCGGCGACGTCGGCGCCACGGGCGGCGAGCTCGGCCACCTGCTTGTCGTAGGCGTTGCCCTTGGTCAGGGCGTTGGCGAAGATCGTCGGGTTGGTGGTGACACCGACGACGTGCTTGTCGCGGATGAGCCCGGCGAGGTTGCCCGAGTCCAGACGCTCACGCGAAAGGTCGTCGAGCCAGATCGAGACGCCGGCTTCGGAGAGCTGGGCAAGCCGATCGATGGTCATGTGTTCCCCTTTGCTTGGTAGGGAAAAGCTTGGGTCACTGAACAAGCACAGTCAGTTCTGAGTCTTGGCGAGCGAGCGGCGGGCGGCGTCGACCACGGCTTCGGCGGTGAACCCGAACTCGCGGAAGAGCGTCTTCGCGTCCGCCGAGGCACCGAAGTGCTCGATCGAGACGTTCTCGCCGGCGTCGCCGGTGATCCGCTGCCAGGACATCGCGATGCCGGCTTCGACCGAGACCCGGGCCTTGACGGCGGCCGGGAGCACGGACTCGCGGTACTCGGCGTCCTGGGCGTCGAACCATTCGAGGCACGGAGCGGAGACCACACGGGTCGCCACGCCATCGGCGTCGAGGGCCTTCTTCGCCTCGACCGCCAGCTGGACCTCGGAACCGGTGGCGACGAGGATCACGTCCGGGGTGCCTTCGGAGTCGGCCAGGACATAGGCGCCCTTGGCGACACCTTCGGTGCTGGTGCCTTCGAGGATCGGCAGGTTCTGCCGGCTCAGCGCCAGGCCCGACGGGTGGTGCACGTCTTCCAGAACGGCCTTCCACGCCGCGGCGGTCTCGTTGGCGTCCGCGGGACGGACGACGTTGAGACCCGGGATCGCGCGCAACGTCGAGAGCTGCTCGATCGGCTGGTGCGTCGGGCCGTCTTCGCCGAGGCCGATCGAGTCGTGCGTCCACACGTAGATCACCGGAGCCTTCATCAGCGCGGCCAGCCGGACGGGCGGGCGCATGTAGTCGCTGAAGATGAGGAACGTCGCGCCGTACGGACGCGTGCCGCCGTGCAGCGCGATCCCGTTGAGGATCGAGCCCATGGCGTGCTCGCGGACACCGAAGTGCAGCGTGCGGCCGTACGGGTTGGCGCTCCACATGCCCGTGGAGGCCTTCTCGGGGCCGAACGAGTCGGCGCCCTTCATCGTGGTGTTGTTGCTGCCGGCGAGGTCGGCCGAGCCGCCCCACAGTTCGGGGAGGACGTCGGCGAGGGAGTTGAGGACCTCACCCGAGGCGACGCGCGTCGCGATGCCCTTGGCGTCCGGCGCCCAGCGGGGCAGCTTCTCGGCCCAGCCCTCGGGAAGCGAACGCGTGACGAGCCTGTCGCCCAGCGCCTTGCGCTCCGGGTTGGCCGCGGCCCAGACGTCGTAGCGTTCCTGCCACTTGGCGTGCGCCGCCTTGCCGCGGTCGATGGCCTTGCGGGTGTGGGTGATGACCTCGTCGTCGACCTGGAAGCTCTGCTCCGGGTCGAATTTGAGGATCTTCTTGACCGCGGCGACCTCTTCGGCGCCCAGCGCGGCGCCGTGCGCCTTGCCGGTGTTCATCAGCTTCGGTGCCGGGTAACCGATGATCGTCCGCAGGAGGATGAACGACGGGCGGCCGGTCTCGGCCTTGGCGGCCTTGATGGCCTCCTCGATGGCTACCACGTCCTCGCCGCCTTCGACGACCTGGACGTGCCACCCGTAGGCCTCGTAGCGCTTCGCGGTGTCCTCGGACAGCGCGATGTTCGTGTCGTCCTCGATGGAGATCTTGTTGTCGTCGTAGAAGACGATCAGGTTCCCGAGCTCCTGGCGACCGGCGATCGAGGAGGCCTCGGAGGTGACGCCCTCTTCGATGTCACCGTCGGAGGCGATCACGTAGATGTGGTGGTCGAAGATGCTTTCGCCGGGAGCGGCGTCCGGGTCGAGAAGGCCGCGCTCGCGGCGGGCCGCCATCGCCATGCCGACCGCGTTGGCCAGTCCCTGGCCGAGCGGGCCGGTGGTGGTCTCGACGCCGTCGGTGTGGCTGTATTCCGGGTGCCCCGGGGTCTTCGAACCCCACTTGCGGAGCTGCTTCAGGTCATCGAGCTCCAGGCCGAAGCCCGCGAGGTAAAGCTGGATGTACAGCGTCAGGCTGCTGTGCCCGGCGGACAGGACGAACCTGTCACGGCCCGGCCAGTGCTGGTCCGCGGGGTCGTGGGTCATCGTCCGCTGGAAGAGGGTGTAGGCCAGCGGCGCCAGGCTCATCGCCGTGCCGGGGTGGCCGCTGCCACAGTGTTCGACGGCGTCGGCGGCGAGCACACGGGCGGTGTCGACCGCGCGGGTGTCGGTCTCGGTCCAGTCGGCGGGCACGTTGCGCCGCAAGAGTGGGTTGTTCTCGCTGGTAGAGGCGGTTTCGGACACTGAACTCGAACTCCCCGTCGTCAAGGTGTGGCTGACATTTTCTGTGGTGTACCCGCTGCGCACGCCGTACCAATCTCAATCGATCCCGAAGGCACGATATTCCTGCTCGGACGCGCGCGCCCGTCAGACACCGGACCGGCCCTTCCAGCCTAGTGGTTCGGCCATCAGAGTGGCTTTCGGTCGACCCCCTTGTGTCGAGGCGTGTCTGGTGGATCTTGTTCCCGCTATTCGCGCCCGGGCGGTCCCACCCGGATCACGAATCCCATCGAAGGAGATCCACCAGACAGGCAGGACCCGCGATCACGGAGCGGAAACGCCGCGTCTAACATCGGTTCGGGCTTCGCTCAGCGGTGTCCCGGGTTCCACCACAGATCACCCAGGAGCCCGTGTCCCGCCTCGAATCTGACACAGGGAGTGAAATGTCGTTGGTGAACGCTGCGCATGGTCGCAGTGACAGCACCAGCGCCGTGCATCCGACCGGGGAACGACCGTCCGGTGGCCGGCGAAGCGTTCGTGCGGTGGTCGGCGCGTACGCCGCGCTCTCCAAGCCCCGTGTCATCGAACTCCTGCTGGTCACCACGATCCCGGCGATGTTCCTAGCGGGCCGCGAAATCCCGTCGCCGTGGCTGGTTCTCGCCACACTGGTGGGCGGGACGATGGCGGCCGGCAGCGCGAACGCGTTGAACTGTGTCATCGACGCGGACATCGACAAGGTGATGAACCGCACCAAGCGCCGCCCGCTGGTGAGGGACTCCGTGTCCCGCAGGGGTGCGCTGGTCTTCGGGCTCACCCTCGGGGTGCTGTCGTTCGTAGTGCTGTTTTTCACAGTGAACCTGCTCTCCGCGGTGCTCGCGGTGGCCACGATCCTGTTCTACATCTTCGTCTACACCCTCGTGCTCAAGCGCCGTACGTCGCAGAACGTCGTGTGGGGCGGCGCCGCCGGGTGCATGCCGGTGGTCATCGGCTGGTCCGCGGTCACCGGAACCGTGCAGTGGCCCGCATTCGTGATGTTCGGCGTGATTTTCTTCTGGACGCCGCCGCACACCTGGGCACTCGGCATGAGGTACCGCGAGGACTACGAGCGCGCCGGTGTCCCGATGCTGCCCGTCGTCGCCACCGCGGAGCACGTCGCGAAGCAGATCGTCATCTACTCGTGGGTCATGGTCGCCTGGACGCTCCTCCTGCTGCCGGTGACGAGCTGGCTGTACGCCTCGTTCGCGGTGCTGGCCGGCGGCTGGTTCCTCTTCTACGCGCACAGCCTGAACGCCGCTGTCCGCCGCGGTGAGAAGACCAACCCGATGGCGCTCTTCCACCGCTCGAACACCTACCTGATGATCGTGTTCGTCGCGCTCGCCGTCGATTCGGCCATCGGCCTGCCGACCCTAGGTCTGCCTTTCTAACTCTCCTCGCCCGAGTGCAATCCACGCCGCGCTCGAGTGCAGTTCAGGCATGCCTGAGTGCAATTCGTGCGGGACAGGGGAATTCCGGGCCGGTCCCTGTCGTTGGTCTTTTCGGTCGAGTTTCTTCCAACTGCGAAAGGCTTGCGCTTGTCCGTGTCCCCTGATCGGGAACTAGACACCCCCGCCGACGAAATCGCACGTGAGCAGGATTACGTGTCGATGCTGTATCGCAAACTGGACGCCGAGCGCGAAATCGCCCAGCGCCGGTTGACGATGACGCTGCGCCAAAGCGGCGGCACTCCTCAGGCGCGCACCGAGCGTGACGTGTCGACGGCGATGTACAGCGACAGGCTCGCCCAGCTGGGCTCGGTCGAACAAGGGCTCTGCTTCGGCAGGCTCGATTTCGCTCCCGGCACCGAGGACGAGACGGCGTACATCGGCAGGCTCGGCCTGTTCGACGAGGACGACGAGTACCAGCCGCTGCTGGTGGACTGGCGGGCGCCGGTCGCGCGGCCGTTCTACCTCGCCACCGCGGCTTCACCCGAAGGTGTGCGCCGCAGGCGGCACATCCGGTCGCTGAGCCGGAAGGTCGTCGGGTTCGACGACGAGATCCTTGACCTCCACGCCGCGGACCAGGGCCAAGACCTGGGGCTCGCCGGTGAAGCCGCGCTGCTCGCCGCGCTGGAGCGCAAGCGCACAGGTGAGATGAGCGACATCGTCGCCACGATCCAGGCCGAGCAGGACCGCATCATCCGAGCCGGGCTGAACGGCGTGCTCGTCGTGCAGGGCGGCCCAGGCACCGGCAAGACGGCTGTGGCGCTGCACCGCGCCGCGTACCTGCTGTACACCTTCCGCCAGCAGCTCACCACGCGCGGCGTGCTCGTCGTGGGGCCGAACAGCACTTTCCTGCGGTATATCGGGCAGGTTCTCCCGTCGCTGGGGGAGACCGGCGTGTTGCTCGCCACTGTCGGCCAGCTCTACCCCGGTGTGACGGCAGACGGCACCGACTCGCTCGAAGCGGCGGAGGTCAAGGGCCGCGCGTCGATGGTCGACATCCTCACCAACGCGGTCCGCGACAGGCAGCGGGTCCCCGAGCCCGTGCTGGAGATCGAGGTCGAGCGCGAGACGCTGCGCCTGGATCGCAAGACCTGCACCGAAGCCAGGTCCAGGGCCCGCCGGTCGCGGCGGCCGCACAACCAGGCGCGGCGCATCTTCGTCTCCGAGCTGCTCGGCGCGCTCACCCGCCAGGTCGCCCGCAGGCTCGGCGAAGACCTGCTGGACCCGCGTGACCTCGACGACATCCGCGAAGAGCTCACCGCCGACGCGAACATCGCGAGTGCGATGGACTCGCTGTGGCCGATCCTGACCCCGGAGCAGCTGCTCGACGAGCTGTTCGCGGAGCGCGAACGGCTCGCGAGCGCGGCCGGGAAACGGCTCACCGAGGCCGAACGAGAGAGCCTGGTCCGCCCGCTCGAATCGCTGTGGACCCCTGCTGACGTCCCGCTGCTGGACGAACTCGCGGAGCTGCTCGGCGAGGACGACACGGAGGCCCGCGCCGAAGACGCCCGCCGCGAGCGTGAGGAACGCGCGTACGCCGAGGGTGTGCTGGACATCTTGGAGCAGGACGAAGAGATCATCGACGAGGAACTGCTGCGGGTCAGTGACGTGCTCGACGCCGAACTCTTCGCCGAACGCCAGCAGCGCCGCAGTGAACTGACCGCCGCGCAGCGGGCCGCGCAGGACCGCACCTGGACCTTCGGGCATGTCATCGTCGACGAGGCGCAGGAGCTGACGGCGATGGACTGGCGCGTGCTGATGCGGCGCGCCCCGAGCCGCTCCATGACGCTCGTCGGTGACGTCGCGCAGACCGGCGCTCCCGGCGGCGCGAAGTCGTGGGACTCGGTGCTCTCGCCGTACGTCGCCGACCGGTGGCGGCTGGAAGAACTGACGGTGAACTACCGCACCCCGGCCGAGATCATGGACGTCGCCGCGCGGGTGCTCGCCGAGGTGAACCCGGAGCTCGAAGCGCCGGTCTCGGTACGGGAAACCGGTGTCGCGCCGTGGCGGGAACGGCTGGCGCCCAACGAACTCGCGAGCCGGATCCGGCCTATTGTGGACGGTGAACTCGAAGCCGTCGACGGTGGCACGGTCGCCGTACTGGTCCCGGCCAAGCGGTTGCGCAAGCTGAGGAAGGCACTCGGTCCCGACGACGAGCGGCTTTCGCTGCTGACCGTGGACAGGGCGAAGGGCCTCGAATTCGACTCCGTCGTGCTGGTGTCGCCGGACGAGATCGTCGCTGAATCGCCACGGGGGCTGAACGATCTTTACGTTGCCCTCACACGGTCCACCCAGCGGCTCGGGGTGGTCCAGACCGGTGAGGATCTGTCCGTGCTGGGCGACATCGTCACCCAGTAGGGTGCGGGGCATGGACAAAGTCGCCAAGCTCATGGTCGCGGTAGCGGCTGCATTGACCCTCGCCAGCTGCGGGCAGTCGACGTCGCCCGCCGCCGCTCCCGCGCCCAGTTCGACCGCACCCTTGCCGACGGTGGGTGCCCCTGCCGGCGCGCCTAAGAAGCTCATCGGCAAGGAGTGCACCGCCGACGACATCAAGACCACCGGGAAGTTCGGCGAGAAGCCGGCGATCACCATCCCGGACACCTGCGACCCGCCGACGAAGCTGATCACGAAGGACCTGTCCGTCGGCACCGGCCCCGCGGCCAAGACCGGCGACTCGCTCGACATGAACTACCTGCTGGTCACCTGGTCCGACAAGAAGGTCCTCGACAACTCCTTCGACCGCGGCGAGACGTTCCCGCTGCCGCTGGGCGGGGGCCAGGTCATCGAGGGCTGGGACAAGGGCCTCGTCGGCATCACCGAAGGCAGCCGCCGCCTCCTGATCATCCCGCCGGACCTCGGCTACGGCGCGGGCGGCAACGGCATCCAGCCGAACGAGACCCTCGTCTTCGTCACCGACGCCGTGAAGGTCAGCGCGGGCACCGGCGCCAGCGCGACGCCTTAGTGCGGCTGGTCCCGGTCAAGCTGGTCCCGCTCGGAAAAGTGGCATGAATGACCCTTTCATCCCGATTTCGGGATGAAAGGGTCTTTGCCACTTCGGGTCTCGGTGTCACGGGATGAGCAGCAGCTTCCCCGTGGTCTTGCGGCCCTGCAGGTCCTCGTGGGCCCGGCGGGCATCGGCCAGCGGGTAGCGGCCGCCGATGCGGATGTTCAGCGAGCCGTCGGTGATGGCGCCGAACAGTTCGTTCGCCCGCCAATCCCGTTCCTCGAAGGTGCGCACGTAGTCGGCGGCCGTCGGCCGGGTCAGATAGAGGGAGCCGCCCCGGTTGAGTTGCTGCGGGTCGATCGGCGGCACCGGGCCGCTCGCGGCACCGAACAGCGCGAGCAGGCCACGCGTCTTCAGGCTGGCCAGGCTTCCGTCCACAGTGGACTTGCCGACGCCGTCGTAAACCACGGCGACGCCTTCCCCGCCGGTCAGTTTCCGCGTTGCTTCGCTGAAGTCGACCCCGTCGTAGCGGATCACTTCGTCGGCGCCCGCCTCACGGGCGAGCTGCTCCTTCTCCGCCGTCGACACGGTGCCGATCACTCGCGCGCCGCGTGCCTTGGCGAGCTGCACCAGCAGCAGGCCGACCCCGCCGGCCGCCGCGTGCACCAGGATGTTGTCGCCCGCCTTGACCTCGTAGGTCGAGGTGACCAGGTAATGCGCGGTGACGCCTTGCAGCAGGGTCGCCGCGGCGACCTCGTCGGACACGCCGTCCGGCACCTTCACCGCCATGTCGGCGGGCACCAGTTTGCGCTGGGCGTAACTGCCGAGTGAGCCCTGCCACGCAACCCTGTCGCCGGGCGCGAACTCGGTCACCTCGTTCCCGGCGGCCGCGACCGTGCCCGCGCCTTCCTGCCCGAGGACGAACGGCAGCTCGATCGGGTAGATCCCGGCCCGCTGATAGGTGTCGATGTAGTTGACGCCGGCGGCCGCCACGTCGACCAGGATCTCGCGTGGGCCGGGGTCACCGATTTCGACCTCCGACACGGTGAGTACCTCGGGGCCACCGGTCTGCTTCAGCTGTACTGCCGTGGGCATGCGTCCTCCTTGTGTCCGCGGTCTTTCCGGTCGTTGTAACTATGGCTGGCGATACGATGTTCCGCGGCTTCGGGACCGGGCCGTTAAGCTTCCGGAGTGGCTGAAGAAACCGAAGAAACGATCGCCCCCACCGGACGTCAGCTGGCGGCCGCGCGTGCTTTCGTCGCGCGGCACGGCAAGCCGTCCAAGGCCGTCGTCGAGAATGTGGGCCGGGCCGCGGCGCGAGTCGTGCTGGTCGGCCCGGACGGCGCACTCGGTGACATCGTGGTGCCCAGCGTGGCGACGGGGGAGGCGCTGGTTGCCGGTGTCGAAGACCTCGAACCGGCCCAATGGGACACCGCGACGGTCAACACGGTGAAGATCGGCCCGGCACATCGGCGGAAAATGGCTGGTCCACTCGCACGCCGCTGACGCCGGGCTGCCGACGCCGTCCGGATCACCGCGTCGCGACGTCGGCTTTCACCGGGTCCGAGGGAGCGGCTTCCAGTGAGGTGACCGGCCCGCGGTCCCTGGTCGAGGTCCACAGCGCCGCGGTGGCGATGATCACGAGCGCGGAACCGAGTACGTGGAAGGAAACCAGCGCCTCCGGGACGCCGAGAGCGTACTGCACTGTGCCGAGGCCGCCCTGGGCCAGCGCGACGACCCAGGCGACGGCGTAGTGGTTCCACAGGCGCCTCGGCACGCCGGCCCGGCGCAGTTGCACGCCCAGCGCCGCGAGGACGAGCAGGTAGACGACCAGCAGGCCGCCATGCACCCGCGCGAGCGTCTCGATGGGCGCGTCGAGCCGGTGCGTCTGGGGGTCGCCACCATGCGGCCCGGCGCCGGTGACAGTGGTGCCCGCCACCAGTACCGCCCACATCGCGACGACGAGCGCCACCAGCAGCTTGCGCGTCGACGCCGGGATCAGCCACCGCGCGGGCTCGTCACCCTCGTTGAACGCGCGCAGCAGCAGGACGGCCAGCCACACCAGGGGAGTGGACGCGAGGAAGTGGATCGCGACCGTCCACCACTCCAGCTTCGCCAGCACCGTCATCCCGCCGAGGACGGCCTGCAGCACGACACCGCCCGGCATCGCCCACGCGAGCACGACCAACCGCTGCCGATCGGGGTGATCCTGCCGGATCCGCCACGCCGCCAGTACACACAACGCCGCGACCAGGATCACCACCCCGGTGAGCATCCGGTTGCTGAACTCGATCCACTGGTTCAGCGCGTGGTACTCGGGGTGGTCGACCGGGAACATGCTGCCGGAGACGCATTGCGGCCAGGTCGGGCAGCCGAGCCCGGACCCGGTGACGCGCACGACCGAACCGGTCACACCGATACCGGCCTGTGCGATCACCGCGGCCACCGCGATGGCCCGCTGAACAGCGCGGGAAGGGTACGGAAGGCGGGCAACGAGAGTCTGCAACGGCACGTCCGGAGCTTAGAGGCTCCGGCAATTGAGCGTTTGGGCGAGGTCGCGTCCAGGCGGCGCCTCGCTGCTCGGAGGAACCGGACCGGACGGTCCAGTCCAGGTCCGGTCCCTCCGAGCACCGATGCATCCACCTGGACCCGACTCGCTAATCCAAGACTCAATTGCCGGAGCCTCTTACTCGCGGGCGGATTTTACCCCGACGACCCCACGGATTCCTGCTCCTTTTCCCTGCTCGCGCGCATGAAGAACCAGTTGACTCCCCAGAGCAGCAGGCCGGCGGCGAGCAGGATCGCGGCGACCTGGTAATCGCGTGCCGGGCGCCCGGAAAGCGGACTCACCAGGTACAAACAGAACAGCGCGGCGAATACCGGGACGATGGTCGGCGCACGGAAGTGCTTGTGCTCGACCTTTTCCCGGCGCAGCACCAAGACCGCGACGTTGACTATGGCGAACACCACCAGGAGCAACAGGGCCGTGGTCCCGCCGAGCACGCTGATGTCCACTGTGGACACCAGGATGATGGCGATCACACTGGTGAACAGGATCGCGACCCAGGGGCTCCGCCGGAACGGGTGCACGATGCCCAACTGCTTCGGGATGATCCGCTCGTTGGCCATGCCGTACAGCAGACGGCTCGCCATCAGCATGTTGATCAGCGCCGAGTTGATCACGGCGAACAGGCCGATCGCGGAGAAGATCTCCCGCGGCAGGCCGGGTGCGCCGACGTCGAGCACCTTCAGCAGTGCGTTGCTCTTGGCCGCGGCCAGCTCGTCGGCAGGCACCAGGAGCGAGGAGGTGAGGGCGACCAGCACGTAGATGATCGACGCGATGACCATGCCCCAGAGCATCGCTTTCGGGAAGATGCGTACCGGGTCCCGGCATTCCTCGGCCATGTTCACGGAGTCTTCGAACCCGACCATCGCGAAGAACGCCAGCGAAGTGGCGGAGCTGATGGCCACCAGCGCGGTCTGGTCCGCGGTGTCGATGTGCGTCAGCCTGCTCGCGTCACCGTTCCCGTTGAGCACCGCCCACACGCCGACACCGATGATGATCAGCAGGCCGGACAGCTCGATGCAGGTCAGCACCACGTTGGTCTTGACCGACTCGCTGACACCCCGGAAGTTGATCGCGGCGAGGCCGATGATGAACAGGATCGCCACCAGCGGCATCGGTGAGGTGATGAACGTGGCGAGATAGGTGTTGCCGAACGCGACCGCCGCCGAAGACGCCGACGTGATGCCCGAGCACATCACCGCGAACGCGACCATGAAGGTCAGGATCGGGATTCTGAAGGCCCGGTTCGTGTAGAGCGCCGCCCCGGCCGCTCTCGGATACTTGCCGACGAGTTCCAGGTAACTGAACGCGGTCATGAACGCGACGACGAAGGCGATGAGGAACGGGAGCCACAGCGCACCGCCGACGCGCCCGGCGACTTGGCCGGTGAGCGCGTACACGCCGGTGCCGATGATGTCTCCGACCACGAAGAACAGCAGCAGTTTGGGCCCGATGACCCGGTTCAGCGCTGGCTGACCGGATGGCCCGGTTTCCTCTTTTATGCCGGTTGTGTCCACCATGCGGAGTTAGTGTGCAGTACTTCGGCCCGCGCGGATAGCGGTTTGATCAGATCGATGCGATCGATGTCACGCCATTTCCCGGGGTGGGTTACGTGAGTTTGGTGGTGCGGCTCGCGAGGGCTCCAGCGGCGAGGGCCCATACGGCGAGGACGGCCAGCGGGCCCCAGGCGAAGGTGCCGTCGACGAGCGCGGAGCGCAGGCCTTCGGCGAGCGCGCCCGACGGCAGCAGCCCGACGATGTCGCCGACCGCGCCGGGAAGCGAAGAGGGCGCCAGCAGGATGCCGCCGGCGAGCAGCAGCACGAACCAGATGACATTCGCCAGCGCCAGTACGGCTTCCGCCCGCAGCGCCCCGCCGAGCAGGACACCGAGCGCGCCGAAGCCGAGCGTGCCCGCGAACAGGAACACCACGGCCGTCACCAGCCCGCCCGGCGACGGCGACCAGCCGAGCAGGGCGGCGACGATACCGAGCGCGATCGCTTGCAGCGCAACGACGACGAGCGCCGCCACCACGCGCCCGGCGACCAGCAGCCACGGCGGCAGCGCGGTGGTGGAGAGCCTTTTCAGTACCCCGTAACGACGATCGAAGCCCAGCGCGATCGCCTGCCCGGTGAACGCCGACGACATCACCGCCAGCGCAAGTATTCTCGGCGTCATCCAGTCCACCTTGGACGTCGAGCCGAGGTCGGCGGCGGGCAGGATGTTCAGCAGGCTCAGGCCGATGAGCAGGGCCATCGGGATCAGCAGGGTCAGCAGGATCTGCTCGCCGTGCCGCAGCGTCAAACTCGCCTCGACGCGCGCGTGTGCGAGCAGCATGTGTCCCAGCTTGCCGCGGCCGGGCGCGGGGGTGAAGGTGCCCGGCGCGAACTGGGAGGTGCCGTTGGTCGTGCTCATGTGCGGAGTTCCCGTCCGGTCAGCTCGAGGAAGACCTCTTCGAGATCCCGCTTCCCGACGTGCAGCTCCTCGGCAAGCACGCCCTGCTGCGCGCACCACGCCGTCACGGTCGAAACGACCTGCGGGTCGACGTGGCCCTCGACCCGGTACGCGCCGGGCGCCGACTCCCGCACGAGGTAACCCTCGGGGAGCGCGGCGGCGAGGAGATCCGTGTCGAGCCGGGAGCGAGCTTTGAAACGCAGCTGGCCGTCGGTGCCCTCGGCGGTCAGGTCGCTGGGGGAGCCTTCGGCGATGATCTTGCCGCCGTCGATGATCACGACGTCGTCGGCGAGCGCTTCGGCTTCCTCCATCAGGTGCGTGGTGAGGAGCACACTCACCCCATCGGATCGAAGCGAGCCGAGCAGGTCCCAGACCAGGCGGCGCGCCTGCGGGTCCATCCCGGCCGTCGGCTCGTCGAGGAACACGAGTTCGGGCCTGCCTATCAACGCGCACGCGAGCGAAAGGCGTTGCTGCTGACCGCCGGAAAGCCGTTTGAACGGTGTGCGACGCGCGGTGCCGAGGCCGAGGATTTCCAGCAGCCAGGCGGGGTCCAGCGGGTTCGCCGCGCAGGCCGCGACCAGCCGGAGCATCTCCTCGGCGCGTACGCCCGGGTACGCGCCGCCGCCCTGCGGCATGACGCCGATTTTCGGGCGCAGCGCGGCACTTTCTCCAGCGGGATCGAGCCCGAGCACGCGCACGGTGCCGGAATCGGGCTTCAGGAAGCCTTCGCAGATTTCGACCGTGGTCGTCTTGCCGGCGCCGTTGGGCCCGAGCAGGGCGAGCAGGCGTCCGCGTGCCATCCGCAGGTCGAGGCCGTCGACGGCGGTGGTGGATCCATAACGCTTCACCAGGCCGGTGATCTCAACGGCAGGAGCACTCACGACAGTCAACGATACGGCCTGGCGCCGTACTGGCTCTCACCACCACCTCAGGAGGGAGTGAGGTGTGCGAGGAGGTGCTTCGGCCGGGTCAGCAGCAGCGGCGCCGCCCGGTGGACGACCAGTACCGCGAGCGCGACCACGACCACCGCCGCGATGTAGGCGTATGGCAGCACGTAGGACCGTCCGTCGAACGTGCTCCCTGTCGGCGGGAGCAGGAACGGCAGCCCGGCGCTGATCAGCGTCGCCGCGACCCGGAACCTCGACGTGCCCGCCGACGCGGCCAGCGGGATAACCGCCCACAGCACGTACCAGGGCTGCAGCGCGACGTGCAGGATCATGACCGCGCCGAGCGACACGCCGAGCCCGATCATCGGCCGGTACCGCCACTTGAAGCTGTCCCACAGGAACTTCAGCGTGATCGAGCCGGCCACGAGGTAGCCGAGATTGCCGAGGATCGGCACCAATGCGTTCGTGTGGTTGCCGAGGCCGAGCGCGATCCCGAGCACACCGCCGAGGTTCGCCAGTTCCGCGGTGGGGGAGATCCAGCTGCGCACCAGGCCTGGCGTGCCGAGCGCGCCGACCCAGCCGAAACCGAGCCCGGACCCGACACACGCCACGACGAGCACCACGGCGAACAGCAGGGCCATCGGCGCGCCCGCGCGGAAGAGGTCGCTCAGCTTGCCGTGCCACCGCCTGGCCACCATCACCGCGAAGAACGGCAACGCGAGCACCGCGTTGAGTTTCACCGCGACGCCGAGGGTGATCACGGTCACGCCGATGGCGATGAACAGCAATTCGCCCTTCGCCAGCGGCGGTGCGGTGTCCCCGGCGATACGGACCGGCAAGCGCCGGATGCCCAGTTCGAGCCCGGCGACCATCAGGCCGATCGCGAGCGCGTCGTTGTGCGCACCGGCGACGAAATGGAAGATCAGGAGCGGGTTGGCGGCACCGAGCCACAGCGCTGTCGCGGGCTGGACGCCGAAGCGCCGGGCCAGTTTGGGCAGCGCCCACACGATCAGCACCACACCGACGAGCGCCAGCGCCCGCTGCAGCAGCACGCCGACCACGACGTCGTTACCGGCTATCGGGGCCAGCCAGCTGCCGAGTTTCAGCAGCAGCGGCCCGTACGGCGCGGGAGTCTCGCGCCACATGTTGGAGACGCCGGCGGTCAGCGGGTCGGCGATGCCGAGCGCCTGTGCGGGGCCCAGCTCGTACGGGTCCATCCCGCGGTGCACGATCTCGCTCTGCGCGAGATAGCTGTAGACGTCACGAGAGAACAGCGGCGGGATGAACAACAGCGGTATCAGCCACATGACCAGCGTCCGGCGCAACTGGCCGGGGGTGGCGAGCCGCTCCCGGTCGGGCCTGGCGAACCGGCCGAGCATCAGCCAGCCGAGCACCAGCATGCCCATCCCGGCGAACGCTATCGCCAGCGAAACCGTCGGGATGCGGGCGAACAGCCGCAGGATCGGGATCTCCTGCACCGGGTTCAGCACCGGCGCCGCACCGGCGCCCAGCGACCCGATCGCGAGCAGGAGCGCGCCGACGGTGCCGAACCGGCGCACCACGCTGAGCGCGCGGTGTTCTTCGTCGTCGAGCGGCATCGTCTTGGCGGGACGCACCAAGGCCTCGACCACCACCGCGGTGCCGCCGCCCGCCTGTTCGGGCCCGGCCGGCGGCATGTCCGTTCCCCGTTGCGCTGGATGTTCGCCGATAGCCACGTGGGGAAGGGTATCGACTCGATGCCGGAGTGACCCCGCTCACCACCCCGGACCCTACCTTTGCCCTTCCGCCGTAAATAAGACACACTTGTGTTGTGAAAAAGACGGGCACGGCGGATCTGATGGGTGGCGACGTTCGCCGCACCACTGTCCCTGGCGTGCCCGCGCAGGTCAACGCCGATGGCCGCACTCGCCACGCGGTCGCGAGGTTGCTGCTCGAGCAGGGGCCGATGACGGCCGTGGTGGTCGCCGAACAGCTCGGGATCAGCCCGGCGGCGGTCCGCCGTCACCTGGACGCACTGCTCGCCGACGGTGAGACCGAAGCACGTGACGCACCTCGCCGTGGCCCGCGTGGACGCGGCCGCCCGGCGAAGCTGTTCCTGCTCACGGAGTCCGGCCGGGCCCGGTTCGGGCACGCCTATGACGACCTGGCCGTTTCCGCGGTCCGGTTCCTCGCCGAGCACGCCGGGGAGGACGCCGTCCGCGCGTTCGCCGAGCGTCGCGTGGCGACCTTGGTCGGCCCGCACATGGACGCCGTGATCAGCCATGAGGACCCGGTCGAGCGGGCCGAGGCCCTCGCCATCGCGCTGAGCCGGGAGGGTTACGCTGCGTCGACCCGTCAGGTCGGCGCCGGCGCGCAACTGTGCCAGCACCACTGCCCGGTCGCCCACGTCGCCGCGGAGTTCCCGCAGCTTTGTGAAGCCGAGACCGAGGCGTTCGCCAAGCTGCTCGGCACCCACGTGCAGCGCCTGGCGACCATCGCACGCGGTGACAACGCGTGCACCACACACGTACCCGTCGCTTCGGCGGGTATCCCGGCTGAGGACGAGCCGGAATGCACGACTGAAGTGAACGTTCCCGATGTTGCAGGTACCACCCCTGTTCGGACGGCGCAGCCGGCCGACGGGCGATCCACCCGGATCCCGATTGGAGGGAAACCCGTATGACTGCCGCTGCCGAGCAGCGCACTCCCACCACCACGCCACTGAGCCAAGAAGAGACGATCGACTCCCTTGGTAAGTACGCGTATGGCTGGGCCGACTCGGATTCCGCCGGCGCGAGCGCCAAGCGGGGACTCAGTGAGGACGTAGTGCGCGACATCTCGGACAAGAAGTCCGAGCCCGAGTGGATGCTGGAAACCCGCCTCAAGGCGTTGAAGCTCTTCGACTTGAAGCCGATGCCGAACTGGGGCGCCGATCTGTCGGGGATCCATTTCGACACGATCAAGTACTTCGTGCGGTCCAGCGAAAAGCAGGCGACCAGCTGGGAAGACCTGCCCGAGGACATCAAGAACACCTACGACAAGCTCGGCATCCCCGAGGCGGAGAAGCAGCGCCTCGTCGCCGGTGTCGCGGCTCAGTACGAGTCGGAGGTCGTCTACCACTCGATCCGCGAGGACCTCGAGCAGCAGGGCGTGCTGTTCCTGGACACCGACACCGCGCTCAAGACGCACCCGGAGCTGTTCGCCGAGTACTTCGCGTCGGTCATCCCGGCCGGGGACAACAAGTTCTCCGCGCTGAACACGGCCGTGTGGTCCGGTGGCTCGTTCATCTACGTCCCCAAGGGCGTCAAGGTGGACATCCCGCTGCAGGCCTACTTCCGGATCAACACCGAGAACATGGGCCAGTTCGAGCGGACCCTGATCATCGTCGACGAAGACGCCTACGTGCACTACGTCGAAGGCTGTACCGCACCGATCTACCAGTCCGACTCGCTGCACTCGGCGGTCGTGGAGATCATCGTGAAGAAGGGCGGCCGCTGCCGCTACACGACCATCCAGAACTGGTCGAACAACGTGTACAACCTGGTCACCAAGCGCGCCAAGTGCGAAGAGGGCGCGACCATGGAGTGGATCGATGGCAACATCGGCTCCAAGGTGACCATGAAGTACCCGTCGGTCTTCCTGATGGGCGAGCACTCCAAGGGCGAAGTCCTCTCGGTCGCTTTCGCCGGTGAGGGCCAGCACCAGGACGCCGGCGCCAAGATGGAGCACCTCGCGCCGCACACCTCCTCGACGATCGTGTCGAAGTCGGTGGCGCGTGGCGGTGGCCGCACCTCGTACCGCGGCCTGGTCAAGATCGCCAAGCGGGCGCACCACTCGCGCTCCAGCGTCGTCTGCGACGCCCTGCTGGTCGACACGATCTCCCGTTCGGACACGTACCCGTACGTGGACATCCGCAACGACGAGGTGTCGATGGGCCACGAGGCCACGGTCTCGAAGGTCAGCGGTGACCAGCTGTTCTACCTCATGTCCCGCGGTCTGAGCGAGACCGAGGCCATGGCGATGATCGTGCGCGGGTTCGTCGAGCCCATCGCGCGTGAGCTGCCCATGGAGTACGCGCTCGAGCTGAACCGACTGATCGAACTGCAGATGGAAGGGTCCGTCGGCTGATGACGGTAACCGAAAACAACGTCGCTGCTGCTGCGCGGGAGGACGGTGGGACGCTGGTCCCGGCGGCCTCCCGCGCGGAGCGGTTCGCTTCCTACGACGTCGAAGCCTTCGAGGTTCCGCGCGGTCGCGAGGAGAACTGGCGCTTCACGCCGATGAAGCGGCTTCGCGGGCTGCACGAGGGCCCCGTCGCCACCGGCGAGGTCAAGGTCGACGCCGATGTGGCCCCCGAGGTCCGCGTCGAGACCGTCGGCCGTGACGACGAGCGTCTCGGCCAGGGAGGGAAGCCCAGCGACCGCATCGCGGCACAGGCCTACTCCTCGTTCACCGCCGCGACCGTGGTGACGGTGCCGAAGGAGACGCGCGCGTCCAAGCCGTCGGTCATCCGGATCAGCGGCCCCGGTGAGGGGAACCTCGCCTACGGCCACCTCCAGGTGCGCGCCGAGGCGTTCGCGGAAGCCGCGATCGTGCTCGACCACGTCGGCTCCGGCACGTACGCCGACAACGTCGAGTTCGTGATCGAGGACAACGCGCGGCTGACCGTCGTCAGCGTGCAGGACTGGGCCGACGACGCCGTCCACGTCTCCGAGCAGCACCTCAAACTCGGGCGTGACGCGCGGCTGCGGCACATCGTGGTCACCCTGGGCGGCGATCTCGTCCGCGTCAGCCCGACGGCGACGTTCGCGGGCCCCGGCGGCGACGTCGAGATGCTCGGGCTGTACTTCGCCGACGCGGGTCAGCACCAGGAGCACCGGCTCTTCGTGGACCACGCGGAGCCGAACTGCAAGTCCAACGTGATGTACAAGGGCGCGCTGCAGGGCGAAGGCGCTCACGGCGTGTGGATCGGCGACGTGCTGATCCGGGCCGCCGCCGAGGGCACCGAGACCTACGAGGTCAACCGGAACCTGGTGCTGACCACGGGTGCGCGCGCCGATTCGGTGCCGAACCTGGAGATCGAGACCGGTGAGATCACCGGTGCCGGTCACGCCAGCGCGACCGGCCGGTTCGACGACGAGCAGCTCTTCTATCTGCAGTCGCGCGGGATCGACGAGCAGCAGGCACGCCGCCTGGTGGTGCGTGGGTTCTTCCACGAGATCCTGGCGAAGATCGACATCCCTGAGGTGCGCGAGCGCCTGCAGTCGGCGATCGAAGCCGAGCTCGAAGCCGTCAACGCCTGATTTTGGGTCAACACCGACAGCGCCCGTACTGAACTGACTTTAGGAACGAAGAAGATATGGCAACTCTGGAAATCAAGGACCTGCATGCCTCCGTCATCACCGACGAAGGCGACAAGGAGATCCTCAAGGGCGTCAACCTGACGATCCGCGGTGGCGAGACCCACGCGATCATGGGCCCCAACGGCTCCGGCAAGTCCACCCTGTCCTACGCGATCGCCGGTCACCCGAAGTACGTGGTGACCTCCGGTGAAATCCTGCTGGACGGCGAGAATGTGCTCGACATGACCGTCGACGAGCGCGCCCGCGCCGGCCTCTTCCTGGCCATGCAGTACCCGGTCGAGGTCCCCGGCGTCTCGATGTCGAACTTCCTGCGCACCGCGGCCACCGCGGTCCGGGGCGAGGCTCCCAAGCTCCGCACCTGGGTCAAGGAGGTCAAGGAGGAGATGGGCAAGCTCGAGATCTCGTCCGAGTTCGCCGAGCGCAGCGTGAACGAAGGGTTCTCCGGTGGCGAGAAGAAGCGCCACGAGATCCTGCAGCTGTCGATCCTCAAGCCGAAGATCGCGATCCTCGACGAGACCGACTCCGGCCTCGACGTAGACGCGCTGCGTGTCGTGTCCGAGGGAGTGAACCAGTACAAGGCGGCCAATGAGGTCGGCGTCATGCTGATCACGCACTACACGCGGATCCTCAAGCACATCACGCCGGACTTCGTGCACGTCTTCGCCGGCGGGAAGATCGTGGAGTCCGGTGGCGTTGAACTGGCCAACGAGCTCGAAGAGCACGGCTATGTGAAGTACGCGGGCGCCGAAGCCGCCGCAGTCTGATCCGTGCTCGAGAATCCAAGAACGACACCGAGAGGAGTTGGCTCGATGACCACCACCACGGCTAACTCTGTCCCTTTGGGGACACCGTTGGACGTCGCCGCGTTGCGGGCCGACTTCCCCATCCTTTCCCGTACCGTCCGGGACGGGAAACCCTTGGTGTACTTGGATTCCGGGGCGACCTCGCAACGGCCGAACCAGGTACTCGACGCGGAACGGCGTTTCCTCGAGACGTCCAATGCCGCCGTGCACCGCGGTGCCCACCAGCTCGCCGAAGAGGCCACTGACGCCTACGAGTACGCCCGCGCGCGTACCGCGGAGTTCGTCGGCACCTCACCGGAAGAGCTGGTGTTCACCAAGAACGCCACCGAGGGCATCAACCTCGTCGCCTACGCGATGAGCAACGCCGCCACGGCCGGCCCCGAAGCGAAACGCTTTGCGGTCGGCCCCGGCGACGAGATCGTCATCACCGAGATGGAGCACCACGCAAACCTGGTGCCGTGGCAGCAATTGTGCTTGCGCACCGGCGCCACTTTGCGCTGGTTCTCCGTCACCGATGAGGGCCGTCTCGACCTGTCGAACATCGACGAGCTGATCACCGAGCGCACGAAGGTGGTCGCGTTCGCGCACCAGTCCAATGTGCTCGGCACGATCAACCCGGTCGCCGAACTCGTGGCGAAGGCCAAAAAGGTCGGCGCGCTGACCCTGCTGGACGCGTGTCAGTCGGTGCCTCACTTCAGTGTGGACTTCCGTGAGCTCGGCGTGGACTTCGCGGTCTTCTCCGGGCACAAGATGCTGGCACCGTCGGGAATCGGCGTGCTGTACGGCCGTTCTGAACTGCTCGAAGCGATGCCGCCGTTCTTGACCGGTGGCTCGATGATCGAGATGGTCCGGATGGAAGGCTCGACCTTCGCGCCGCCGCCGCAGCGGTTCGAGGCCGGTGTCCCGATGACCTCGCAGGCCGTCGGTCTCGGTGCCGCTGTGGACTACCTGTCCGTGGTCGGCATGGACCGGATCGCCGCACACGAACACATGCTCGCCGAAGCCGCGTTGAAGGGCCTTGGCGAGATTCCCGGCGTCCGGATCATCGGCCCGACGGAGATGGTGAAGCGCGGTGGCACGGTGGCGTTCGTCATCGACGGCATCCACCCTCACGACTCGGGCCAGGTGCTCGACAGCCTGGGCATCGCGGTGCGCGTCGGCCACCATTGCGCGTGGCCGCTGCACCGGCAGTTCGGGATCCCGGGCACCGTGCGGGCCTCGTTCTACCTCTACAACACCCTGTCCGAAGTGGACGCTTTGGTCAGCGGTGTCCGTGAGGCCCAGCGCTTCTTTGGAGTCGCGTGATGAACCTGGAGAGCATGTACCAGGAGATCATCCTGGACCACTACAAGCACCCGCACGGCCGAGGCCTGCGGGACCCCTTCGACGCCGAGTCGTTCCAGGTCAACCCGACCTGCGGGGACGAGGTGACCCTGCGGGTGAAGCTCGACGGGGAGAAGGTCGCCGACATCTCCTATGAGGGTCAGGGCTGTTCGATCAGCCAGGCCTCGACGTCGGTGATGACGGATCTGGTCGTCGGGCTGACGCTGGAGGACGCTTTCACGAAGCTCGACGCGTTTGTCGAACTGATGCAGGGACGCGGCAAAGTT
This sequence comes from Actinomycetota bacterium, assembly GCA_032230695.1. Classification (GTDB taxonomy): domain Bacteria; phylum Actinomycetota; class Actinomycetes; order Mycobacteriales; family Pseudonocardiaceae; genus Amycolatopsis. Next base: position 33,072 of record JAVXWP010000060.1, read on the forward strand.
GAGCCCGACGAAGACGTGCTGGAAGATGGAATCGCGTTCGCGGGCGTGGCGAAGTACCCCGCACGCGTGAAATGCGCGCTGCTCGGCTGGATGGCATTCAAGGATGCGGTAGCGCGCAGCGCTACCGGAGTGGAGACGGCATGAGTGACGAGACTATGACGACGGCGGCTGACGCCGCGGTGACACCGGCACACCGTGAAGGCCGCACGGCCGCAGACCTGCCGGACCAGGTCGAGCCGGCGGTGGCGCTCGCCAAGCTCGAAGACGTCGAGGAGGCCATGCGCGACGTGGTCGACCCCGAGCTCGGCATCAATGTGGTGGACCTCGGGCTGGTCTACGACATCCGGGTCGAGCAGGACAACTCCGCGACCATCGACATGACGTTGACCTCGGCGGCCTGTCCGCTGACCGACGTCATCGAGGACCAGACCCGGTCCGCGCTCACCGCCGACGGACTGGTGAACGATTTCCGGATCAACTGGGTCTGGATTCCGCCATGGGGCCCGGAGAAGATCACCGACGACGGCCGCGAGCAACTTCGCGCCCTCGGCTTCACGATGTAGCCGGCCCCCAAGACCGGGAGCAAGGGACCTTTACTACCGCGAGACGGTAGTAAAGGTCCCTTGCTCCCTTTTTGTGTAGCCCACACGGCGTATTACCCCACCCGGGCGTATAACGCTCTATACAGCGCGGGAGGGTTGAGTGTCGGTGCTGCGATCGGTGCCGCTCTTCGTACTGGCGGCGTTGCTGGAGATCGGCGGGGCTTGGCTGATCTGGCAGGGTGTGCGCGAGAACCGCGGCTGGGCGTGGATCGGTGGCGGGGTGATCGCGCTCGGGCTGTACGGCTTCGTCGCGACCCTGCAGCCGGACGCCCAGTTCGGCCGCATCCTCGCCGCGTACGGCGGCGTGTTCGTCGCCGGGTCACTCGCGTGGGGAATGGTCGCCGACGGCTACCGCCCCGACCGGTACGACGTCATCGGCGCGTTGCTTTGTCTCGCTGGGGTAACTGTCATCATGTACGCGCCCCGATCGTGAAACCATGCGCCGTGCCTGACACTGATTTCGATGCCTTCACCCCGCCTGTCTGGTCTGTCCCAGCGGCGAAGCGCGGTGTTTCCCGTGCGCTCATCGCGATGATCGTGCTCGCTCTGGTAGGGGTGGGGGTCGCCGGTTTCGGTGCGTTCGGCGTCGTCGTCCAGTACCGCAGTTTCGGGTTGTCGCCGGACTATTCGGAGGCCGCGGCGCTCAAGGACACCGACTCGGTGATCGTCAAGGCCGCCGACGCGCCGGACATCCACCGGGGCGATCTCGTCATGTTCGACTTCGGCGCGTTCCCGGACGTGGCCGGCGTGCACGGCGCCATTCTGAAGCGGGTGATCGGTATCGGCGGCGACACCGTAAGTTGCTGTGACGGCACGGGCCACACCCGGGTGAACGGCAAGTCCGTCATCGAGCCTTATGCCCCGGGGTGGGGGCACGAGCGGGGCGACATCTTCGCGCCCTACTCCGCCAAGGTCCCCGCCGGAACTATCTTCGTCGCGGGCGACGATCGCGACCACTCGCGTGACTCCCGGCTCTACATCGACGAACCGGGTGCCGGCACCATTCCGGTGTCCAGTGTGTACGGAGTGGTGGTCGCGACTGGTGACAGGTTCGCCCCGCAGCCCTTGACGCCGACCACTGCGTTCACCGACGCGGGTCTCGAGGGCGCAGCCACGCCCGGCGACGACAACCTGCTGAACAGGATCCTGCTGGCGGCAGGTCTGGCTCTATTGTTCGCGGGCGTCCTGGGTGTGATCGTCTCTGTCATTCGCTCCGGCGGGAAACGCCGCCTCCCAGCCTGATCCCATTCGCAAAAGCACCGGCCTCGCTCAACTGTGAAAAGCGGTGCTACTTTCGGCCGTGGCCCTTAACCGTCCGTGTCTCTATCGTGACTCCTTGCAAACGAGAGAAGGAGACACGATGAAGGCACGTGGTTTCGGTCGAACCCTGGGCGTCGCGCTGGCGCTGGCCGTGGCACCGCTGGGCGCGCAACTCGTCAGCGCGCCCAGCGCCGAAGCGGCCATAGTCACCACGCTGTACTACAACTCCGCGGCGGCGCCGGACTATGTGGCGCAGATCGATCAGGCGGCAGCGATCTGGAACGCGGCGGTCACCAACATCAAGCTGGTCAAGCGGTCCTCGGCGACGATCACCTTCTACGAAACGCAGGACGGCCGCGGGTCGTACACGAGCACCAACGGCCACGGCCGGGGCCAGATCTACCTCGACTCGACCCAGGTCGCGGAGGGCTACGACGTCACGCGGATCGCGTCGCACGAGGTGGGACACAATCTCGGCCTGCCCGATCATTACACCGGGCCGTGCACCGAGTTGATGTCCGGGCACGGCCCCGGCACGGCGTGCAAGAACCCGAAGCCGGACGCGCAAGAGGCGGCGAAGGTGCGGCAGAACTTTCTGAACGGACTGGTCGCACAGTCAGACGAGGCCCGCGTGCACGTCGGCTAGGGCGCCACTGGACTGTCGAATGAGAGTCGAACGTCGTCACGCCGACCGGCCGACCGGGTCACGCTGGGTCGGCAGCGTGGGACGCCCGACGCCGCGCAGGACTTCGACGTGTTCGGCGCCCGGGCGGCCGAGTACCCAGCTCGAACCGGGCACGGCTTTCGCCCGCTTCTTCAGCGGTGCGAGCAGCCTTGAGACGTCGCGATACGACGGAATTGTGCCGCTGCCGCACATCAGCGTCGCGAGCGAGACGGTGACGGGCATGCCCTCCGCCGACCACGGCGTGTCGAGCAGCGCGGCGGCGATCGTGCCGATTTCGTCCAGGTCGCAGGCGACCAGGAAGTCGTCACCGCCGACATGGCTGACCGTCATCCGCGGCAGGCGCAGGGTAAGTTCGGTCAACGTGCGGCCGAGTACCCGGATGAGGTCGTCCCCGGCGGCGAACCCGACGGTGTCGTTGATGGTCTTGAAGTGATCGACATCCAGCCAGGCGGCCACGAACGGCTCTCCGCCGGCGATCCGGCGCCCGACGTCCCGCGCGACCGTGTCACTGCCCGGCAGCCTGGTGAGCGGGCTGAGCGCCGCGGCCTCCTCGACCTTCACCTCCGCCACCCCGCGGACGACCTCGTGCACCAGCACCATGCCGATGCAGCGGCCGCTGCCGTCGACCACGACGACGTCGTCACCGGTGCGAGCCCAGTCCGCGTCGGTCACCAGTTCCAGGAACTCCAGCGCGCTCGCGTCGGCGTTGATGGTGTGCGGGGTGTCCGCGAGCCGTTCGGCAGGCCGCTTCGCGTGCAAAGCATGTCCGTACAGACCCGTTACGGCGACCAGGAAACGCGTCCGGTCGACCGACCATTGTGGACGGTTGGTGTGGTCGACGCCGATGATGCCCGACGGCTCGTCGGCGGCGGCTAGTACCTGGCGGACGTCGTCACAGGTGGCCGTCGCGGGCAGGGTGGTCGCCGGGCGGATGAAGTCCCGGATCCGCGGCGCGGCGGACGTGCCTCCGGCCAGCCGGTTGTCGGGCTCGGTGTCCGCCGGGGCGAGTCCCGTCCAGGCGGCTTCGAACCCGGCCGGGGCGAACAGGTTGCCCTGCGCGATGCGGACGCCGAGCTTGCGGGTAGCGCTGAGCTGGTCTTCGGTTTCGATCCCGGTGGCGACCAGCCGGATATTCGTGCGGGAGGTGAAATGCAGCAGTGCCTCGACCACGGCTATCGCGGCTGGGTCGTCCGGCAGCCGGTGCAGCACGCTGCGGTCCACCTTCACCAGGTCGACCGGCGCGGCGGTGAGCAACGCCAGTGGCAGGTCACCGCCGCCGAGGCCGTCCAGCGCGAGCCGGAAGCCGAGGTTGCCGAGATACCGCATGCCGGCCAGCAGCTGGTCGGACCGGATGTGGGAGAACGGTGGCCCGATCTCGAGCACCACTTCCCGGGTGCGCTTGCCGACCGACGCGAGTGCGTCGAGCAGCGGTTCGAAGGCGCCCGCCGATGCCCCGAGCGACGGCGCCAGCAGGTTCAGGTGCAGGGGGAGTTGGCTGTGGTGCCCGGCCTCCTGGCGCGCGGCGTTCGCGGCGAGGCCGATGTCGGTCTCGGCCAGTCTGTCGTCGCGGCGGGCCTGGGCGAGCAGCTCGTGTGCGGTGCCCTTACCGGGCCGGGCCAGCGCTTCGAGCGCGACGACGCCTCCGGTGTGCAGGCTGTACATCGGCTGGAAGGCGAATTGGACTGCGCTCAGGGGCGTACCCACACGCCGATGTTGCCTGCTGCGCCCGGGAAACGAAACCGATGTCGGGTGATGTTCACCGTGATAAAACCCTCATTCCCTTAAACGGAGTAATCCTCGGTCCGTTCCGTCACCGGATGAGGCGTCCACGCAGGTCCCACGGCGCGTGCCGGAAAAGTTCCACCATCATGGCGGCCGTACCGGGTAGATCTTCGCGGCCCGAGGTGAAGACGCGTTGCCGGTCTTCGGGTAGTGCGAAGAACAGTTCGAAGAATTGCGGCAGCGCGGCAGGCGGCATGGACACGAGTGCCCGCAATCCGCGTCCGCGAAGCGAATGCACGGCCCGCGCCCTGGACGTCCAGATCCGTCGATTCGCGGCTTTCGCGGCCTCTGGCGGCCCGTGTCCGAGGTTGTCGGCGAGGGCTTCGGCCACGAGCGGCGCGAGCCGGAGCGAGGTGGCCACGCTGTAGCCGGTCGCCGGATGCACCAGCCCGGCCGCGACGCCGAACGGCACGACCCGCCCGCCGCGGACAGGCGGCAGGTCCAGCGGAATACGGACCCGCTCCTGGCGGCCCTCCGGTGACAACCCCACCGCGGCCAGCCGGGCTCGCAGCCGGGCCGCGAGCAGGTCATGGCCGAGCCCTGGACGGCGAGCCAGGGAGGTCTCCTCGACAAGCACCCGGCCGCCGCCGAGCGGGATGGAGTAGAGAAAGCTCGGGTCGTCGACCTGGGACACCTGCCGCCAGTCCATGAACAGCGCGGTGTCCCCGGCGTGCGGCACCAGCCGCTCGGCGTCGGCGGTACCGAGCACGAGCCCGAACGCGGTCTGCTCGGTGGGCGCGCGACGCAGGGGGCCGCCGGAGAGCATCCGCCGGAGGCCGGTGGCGTCCACCACGATCCCGGCGGCGACGCGGTGGCCCTTGTCGAAGACCACTGTCGAGCCGTGCGGCCCGTGGACGGCGTGCTGGACGCGCGCGGTGAGCAGCTGGACCCGGTCGTCGATGAGCCAGTCGCGCAGGCCGTCGTTGCGGACGACCAGGTACCGGCGTCGCAGCCGGTGTTCGGACGTGCCTATCGCCAGTGTCTGCGCAGGCGCCGCCCCGATGGCACCGGACGGCAGGCTCAGCTCGTCCGACCAGAGCCCGTAGGTCGCGCGCCACGGCGCCAGCGGAGCTGGATCGGCCAGCGCGGTGCGGAGACCGAGCCGCGCGCACGCGGCGGCCAGCGCCCAGCCCGAGGGCCCGGCGCCGGCGATCAGTACGTCCACTCCATCCGGCACGGTGTCGATCCCACCACGCCGCCTGCCGATACGGTGACGGGCATGCACGAGCACGACGACGATCCGAGGACCGACCGGCGCGACGGGGCCGATTCCGCCGGCGGGTTCGCCGATCTGGCCGCCAGCCCGTTCCGCGTCGACCGCGACCGCATCGCCGCGTCCCCGTTCTTCGCGCGGCTCGGCGGCGTGACGCAGGTCGTCAGCGCGGGCGGGTCCGGGCTGCTGCACAACAGGCTGACGCACAGCCTGAAGGTGGCCCAGGTCGCGCGCGCGATCGCGGAGCGCCTTTCGGTCTCGGCCGAGACTTCCGCGCTGGCGGAGAAGCTGGGCGGCTGTGACCCCGACGTCGCCGAAGCCGCCGCGCTCGCGCACGACCTCGGGCACCCACCGTTCGGGCATCTCGGCGAGCAGACGCTGGACCGGATCGCGCGCCACCGCTTCGGCCTCGCCGACGGGTTCGAGGGCAACGCGCAGACGTTCCGCATCCTGACGACCACCGACGTCCGCGGCCCATCCGCGGTCGGGCTGGATCTGACCTCCGCGGTGCGCGCCGCGGTGCTGAAGTACCCGTGGGCGCGGCTGCACTACCCGGCCCGGCATCCGTCCACTATGGACATCCCGCCGCGCGGTGCGGCGGAGCCGGACGACGCCCCCGGCACCGGATCGAGCAAGTTTTCCGCCTACAGCACGGAACTGGACGATTTCGAGCAGGCGCGGGCGCCGTTCGCCGGCCGGATCGAATCGTGGCAGCAGACCGTCGAAGCGTCCGTCATGGACACTGCGGACGACATCGCCTACGCCATCCACGATCTGCAGGACTTCCACCGCATCGGCGTGTTGCAGCACGCGTCCGTTGCGGCCGAACTCGGCGGCTGGGCGAAACACACCTTGGAGCTGTCCCGGGTGGACGAAGACACGCTGGTCGCGGAACGGCGGCTCCCCGGGCGTTCGCTGGAGCGGCTGCGGCGGAGGATGCACGCGAAGGACGCTTGGATCGTCGAGGACGAGGCCTTCGCGAACGCCGTCGCGCGGGTGCGGGCAGAGCTGGCCGACGACCTGCTGGCGAGCGTGTTCGACGGCTCGATCGAGGCCGAGCAGGCGACGGCGGCGTTCTCCGCGCGCTGGACATCGAGGCTCGTCGACGGGGTGCGGCTGGTGCCCGCGCCGCCGACCCGGTCGGGGCATGTGACGCTGAACCAAGCGCAGTGGCACGAGGTGCAGGTGCTCAAGTTCGTACACCGGCATTTTGTGCTGTTGCGCCCGGATCTCGCGCTACACCAGCGGGGGCAGGCCGCGCTGGTGTCCAATCTGGTGGACGCCCTTGACGCGTGGCTGCTCGATCGCGACGAGGTCTACCGGCTGCCGCGCCGCCTGCACGACCTCGTCGAACTCGCGCACTCGGAGTACAGCGAACTGGCCAGGACGGCGCCTGAGCTGCTGATCGGCGCGACGGGGGAGCGGGTGGAAGGGGCCGACGCGGTGCGCGGGCTCGCCCGCGGCCGGGCGGTGGTGGACTTCGTCGCGTCGCTGACCGACAGGCAGGCCGTGACGCTACTGGACGCGCTCTCCGGTCAGGCCTCGCAGCCATGGTCGGACTCGTTCGTCCTCTGAGGACCGGGTCGCATTTGGACTAACATCCACGAACTCGGAGCGTGAGCGGAAATTATCCGCCTAGTGTCACCCGATCGGGTGCTGCCTCGCTCAACTGGGAGTACTTAGGTTGAGCCAGCCGGTAACCACCGGCATCGGTCAGCGTGAGTCGGGGCACGCGCGTAAGAACCGGAGTCGCTCGTGCGTCCAAGTCATTCGATCAGGGGAAGAACGACGGCCGTGGCAGCCGGGGCAGCGGCTCTCATCGCCGCAGTCGGCCTGGTTACGCCAAATGCCGCAGTCGCTGCCACGGCCACCTCGCCTGACGCGTTCTCCGAGACCACCATTCAGCAAATCGGTGCGCTGCAAGCAATCAAGAAGTCGCAGACCGCTGGGGAATCCAAAATAGACAGCCGGCTCGTCGTTCAGCAGAAACTGAGCGGCCAGCGCATGGCAGCATCGGCGCTGCCCAATCTGCAAACTGGGGCCCAAGTTTCGTCGACCGGCACCGTGCTGGTCGACATCCGCGCCGGCAAGGTCTCCCAAGATCTTCTCGGCAGCTTGACAAAGGCCGGTGCGGGTATCCGCGCGGTCTCCGAGGCGGTCGGCAGCATCCGCGCCGAGGTGCCACTCAGCGCACTCAGCGAGATCGCTCAACGGAGTGACGTCCGCAAGATCGAGTCGGCCGACGAGGCGATGACCGCCCGGCAGCGGGCAGCGGCTCCCGGCGGCCCGAACCAGGGCGTGACCGACACCAAGCCGGAGACGAAGCAGCAGAAGACCGACCGCGTCGCGGCCGAATTGCAGAAGGCCACGCAGGCCAAGGAACAGGGCGTGGGCGCCGCGGCCACGATCGTGAGCGAAGGCGACCGCGCCCACAACGCCGACACCGCGCGTCAGCAGTACGGCATCAGCGGCGTCGGCACGAAGGTGTGCGCGCTGTCCGACGGTGTCGACTCGCTCAGCGTCTCGCAGGCCAAGGGGGAGCTGCCGGCGTCGGTCGACGTCCTGTCCGGCCAAGCGGGCTCGGGTGACGAAGGCACCGCGATGCTGGAGATCCTCCACGACGTCGCGCCCGGCGCGGCGCTCGGCTTCGCCACCGCGTTCAACTCCGACGCGAGCTTCGCGGACAACATCCGCACGCTGCGCTTCGAGTCGCACTGCGACGTGATCGTGGACGACATCATCTACTTCAAGGAATCGCCGTTCCAGGACTGGATCATCGCCAAGGCCGTGAACGACGTGACCGCCGACGGCGCGCTGTACTTCTCGTCGGCCGGTAACGAGGGCAATGTCGTCAACGGCACCGCCGGTCACTGGGAAGGCGACTTCAAGGACTCCGGCAAGGGCGTCGGCAAGTTCGCCGGCACCGCGCACAACTTCGCGCCGGGCGCCGAGACGCAGATCTTCGAGCCTCTCTCCGCGAGTTCCGCGGGTGTCCCGGTGAACCTCTTCTGGTCGGACCCGCTGGGCGCCTCGTCCAACGACTACGACCTCTACCTGCTGAACGCGGCCGGTGGAGTCGTGGACTTCAGCCAGGACGTCCAGAACGGGACGCAGGACGCCTACGAGCGCGTCGACACCCCGTCCGGCGGCCTGCGGCTGGCGATCGTCAAGTTCTCCGGTGAGAACCGGTACCTGTCGCTTTCCGCGCTGCGCGGCCGGTTCGCGGCCTCGTCCGACGGACTGCTGAAGGCCTACAGCACCCCCGGTGAGACCTTCGGTCACTCCGCGGCCCGCGCGGCCTTCGCCGTCGCGGCCACCCCGGCCGCGAAGGCGTTCGGCAGGCCGCTCGAGCCGGGCGACCCGGCGAACCCGGTCGGCCCGTTCCCGGGCGCGTTCAGCGGGACCAGCAAGACCGAGCGGTTCAGCTCGGACGGCCCGCGCCGCGTGTTCTACGAAGCCGACGGCACCCCGATCACCCCGGGCAACGTCACCTCGACCGGTGGGGAGGTGCGCCAGAAGCCGGAGATCACCGCGGCCGACGGCGTGCGGACCAGTGTCACCGGGTTCGACCCGTTCTTCGGCACCTCGGCGGCCGCACCGCACGCCGCCGCGATCGCCGCGCTGGTCCTCTCGGGCAACCCCGGCCTCCCGCCGGCCGACGTCCGTGAAGCGCTGATCACCACCGCCGTCGACATCGAGTCCCCTGGCGTCGACAACGTCAGCGGCGCGGGCGTCGTCCTCGCCGACCGTGTCCTCGCCTACACCGGCGCCAGCCCGCAGCCGCTGGCCCAGGCGCAGAACCCGACCGTCACCCCCGCCGACGGCGGCGCCTTCGTCGACCCCGGCGACACGGCTGCGGTCTCGCTGCCGGTGACCAACACCGGCGACGGCACCGCGGTGTCGACGAGTGTCGTGCTCACCAGCCCGACGCCGGGCGTGACCATCTCCCCGCGCACCAAGTCCTACGGCACCATCAGCCCCGGACAGACCGGCGTGAACACGTTCACCGTCACCGTTCCTGCCACCCAGGAACTGGGCGTCCCGGTCGTCCTCTCGGCCAAGGTCACCTTCGCCGGCTCGCTTTCGCCGGTGACGTCCCAGTTCTCCATCCCCATCGGCCAGCCTTCGGCGATCGTCCAGGACTTCGCCTACACCGGCGCTGCTGTGGCCATCCCCGACAACAACCCCTTGGGCGCTTCGGTCCCGATCACCGTCAGCGGTGTGGGCAGGGCTTCCAAGGTGTCGTTCTCGGTGGACGGCACCACTTGTACCGCTGTCCAGGACGCCACCACCGTCGGTATCACCCATTCCTACGTCGCCGACCTGGTCGGGACCCTGACGTCCCCGTCGGGCGCCAAAGCAACGCTCTTCCAGCGCAATGGCGGCTCCGGCAACAACCTCTGCCAGGTCGTCTTCGCCGACTCGGCAGCGCTGCCGTTCAGTTCGGTAACCACCGCCAATGCTCCGTACACCGGCTCCTGGCGCAGCACCACTCCGCTGTCCTCGGTGGCCGCAGGCTCCGCTGACGGCACGTGGACCTTCTCCGCCGTCGACGCAGTCGGCAGTGACACCGGCTCCATCCGCGCAGTTTCCCTGCACCTGAACGGTTTCGTCCAACCCGCCGCCGCCGACCGTCCCGCCACCGTCCGCCCCAACACCCACAGCGGCCCCGTCCGCCCGGTGTAACAGTCCATGAAGGCCACCATTAGGGCATTGGAGTCCCTCATGGTGGCCTTCAGAGCCGGTCAACCTTTAGTACAAAACGAGAGCACGCTAAGTCTCGAGCTACCGCAGTAGTCCCGTTGGGCGGCAGGCGACCGGACCACGGCGCGCGCCCTCTTTTGGCCGAAGGCCCACGGTTTCGCGGCGGCAGGGCGTCCTGCTCACAAACCGCGACTTCTGCACCTGGTTACGCCCTGGCGACGCGAAACCGTCAGCGCGCGGGGCCGCCGAAAACACAGTGATGCCGCGCGCCCCTCAGGACTGAAATGAATGGACCTTCCATCTCAAAAATCGAGATGAAAAGTCCATTCATGCCACGACTGACCCAGTCACCACAAGCCATACCCAGTCGTGGTGACTGGCGTTCGGCGAGCGCGCGCGGTGAAGACTTACGACGTGCGGGGCCGGGTCTAGAGAACTGGCGGGCCGCGCTTGCTTTTGGTGGGGTGAGCCGTCCGATTTCGCGAACTTTTGTACGCACAACGCACAAATATTCGGGCATATGAAGAAAAAAGCCGAAGCGCTAGACCAACCGGCGCAATTGCTCAACTTCCCCGAATGCCGATTCCCACACCCAGTAACGTTGGGGCATGAGCAAGACACGCCAGGTCGCCGGTGGCGGTCGCGCCGTTGAGGTTCCCCCGGATCGCCTGGAAGGATGGTTCGATCGTTTCTCCATGCGAAACGACGGCATCCGCAATACCCTTCTCCGCGCGGATGAAGCCATCGTCACCGGAGGCAACGGAACCACTGCCACCGCCACAATTCCCTTTCCTCCCTTGAGGACGGTGGGGAATTTCAACGGCCTCGTGGTGGAACCGCTTATCCGGCACGCCCAGATATCCCGCCGGATCGGCCTGCTCTTGGTCCGGCTGGGCGGCCACAGTGTGGGAATGGCACAGGACGGCCAGGTTCTCCTCTCCCGTACCGGTCGTCACCAGGTCCACGGCCGTTCCGCCGCCGGAGGCTGGTCCCAGAAGCGCTTCGCCCGCCGCCGCGAAGGCCAGGCCCGTGACGCTCTCCGTTCGGCCGCCGACGACGCCTACGAAGTCCTCGTGCCCCGACTGTCCGAAATGGATGTCGTCGTCCTCGGCGGGGATCGCAATGCTCTCGACGAACTCGTCAGGGACAGACGCCTCGCCCCGCTGTTCGCCATCGCCGACCCCCGGATCCTGGACATCCCAGAACCCCGCCGCACGATCCTCGACGAAGCCGCCGAACGCGCGATGGCGGTGGAGATCGTCCTGCAAGACGGGTGAGCCTGGACACTGGGTGCAAAAGGAGTGGACGCCGACCCGTACACTGATCACGTGGACATCCTTCTGGAGTAGCTCCGGGCCGGCATCAGTGTCGTTTTAGAGACGCTGTCGGCTTGTTGACGCTGTCCATTGACCACTTCACCCCATCACGGGAGTTCTCTTGATCACGGCCACCGGCCTTGAGTTGCGCGCCGGCTCGCGCATCCTGCTCGCCGACACCACGCTCCGCATCCAGCAAGGCGACCGTATCGGGCTCGTCGGCCGTAACGGCGCCGGCAAGACCACTTCGCTGAAGGTGCTGGCGGGGGAGGGTGAGCCGCACGCGGGGCAGGTCCGTACGACCGGTGAGCTCGGCTATCTGCCGCAGGATCCGCGCGAAGGTGACCTCTCGGTGACGGCGAAGGATCGGGTGCTCTCGGCACGCGGGCTCGACGCGTTGCTGCGCGACATGGAGAAGGCGCAGACGGCGATGTCCGAGCTCGTCGACGACGCCCAGCGCGACAAGGCGATCAACCGCTACAGCCGGTTGGAAGAGCGCTTCTCCGCTCTCGGTGGTTACGCCGCCGAGAGCGAAGCCGCGCGTATCTGCTCGAACCTCGGTCTCGCGGACAGGGTGCTCGCGCAGACCCTGCAGACCCTGTCCGGTGGCCAGCGCCGCCGGGTCGAGCTCGCCCGGATCCTGTTCGCGGCGGCCGAAGCGGGCGCCGGGGGCAAGTCCGAGACGATCCTGCTGCTCGACGAGCCCACCAACCACCTCGACGCCGACTCCATCAACTGGCTGCGCGGTTTCCTCAAGGCGCACGAGGGCGGCCTCGTGGTCATCAGCCACGATGTCGAACTGCTCGGCGACGTGGTCAACAAGGTGTGGTTCCTCGACGCGACCCGCGGCGAGCTCGACCACTACAACATGACCTGGCAGCGGTACCTCGACGCGCGGGCGACCGACGAGAAACGCCGCCGCCGTGAGCGCGCCAACGCGGAGAAGAAGGCTTCCGTCCTGCACACGCAGGCGTTGAAGATGGGCGCCAAGGCCACCAAGGCGGTCGCGGCGAAGAACATGGCGCGCCGTGCCGATCAGCTGCTTTCGGGTCTCGACGCGACCCGTGTGGCGGACAAGGTCGCCAATATCAGGTTCCCCGACCCGGCGCCCTGCGGCAAAACCCCGCTGATGGCCGAGGGTCTTTCGAAGTCTTATGGGTCGCTGGAAATCTTCACCGGCGTCGATCTCGCCATCGACCGCGGTTCGAAGGTCGTCATCCTGGGTTTGAACGGTGCCGGCAAGACGACTTTGCTGCGTTTGCTCGGCGGAATGGAAAAGGCCGATACCGGACACCTGATCCCGGGCCACGGAATGCGGTTGGGTTATTACGCACAGGAACACGAAACGTTGGATCACGACGCGAGCGTTTGGGAGAACATCCGACACGCCGCGCCCGATACCGGCGCCCAGGAATTGCGGAACCTGCTGGGTTCGTTCCTGTTCACCGGTGAGCAGCTGGAGCAGCCCGCGGGAACGCTGTCCGGCGGCGAGAAGACCAGGCTCGCGCTGGCCGGCCTTGTTTCGAGCGCAGCCAATGTGCTGCTGCTCGACGAGCCGACGAACAACCTCGATCCGGCCAGCAGGGCTCAGGTTCTCGACGCCTTGCGCAGCTTCTCGGGCGCCGTGGTGCTCGTGACGCACGACCCCGGCGCGGTGGAAGCACTGGAGCCCGAGCGGGTCATCCTGTTGCCCGACGGAACCGAGGATCTTTGGTCCGCAGACTATCTGGAACTTGTCCAGCTCGCGTGAGTTACTGGTCCATTCGGGTGCTTGATCCACTACGGTCGGGCACTGAAATGGCCCAATGTGATCGCAATTCCAGGATAATTGTGCCCGTCGTCTGGCATTCCGGCGCCCAGTGTTCGATCATTGCGGCAACAGGGGTCGAATGTGGCCCAGGACACTCTCAGGCGGAAGGCGGACCGACGTGGCTGACCTGAAGAAGGGCGCGCGGATCACCGGGAATACGCGTGACAAGCTGGCTTCGGACCTCAAGAAGAAGTATGAGAAGGGGTCGAGCATCCGAGCACTCGCAGAGTCGACTGGACGTTCCTACGGTTTCGTGCACCGCGTGCTGTCGGAATCAGGCGTCCAGCTGCGTGGGCGAGGTGGCGCGACCCGGGTCAAGAAGAAGTAGTTGCGGGCGCGGGGGGCGTAGCCCGTTTCGAATCTTCTTCCGACCGGCGGAAAACCATCATGGCTCCGAGCAGCACGAGCGGATACACCAGATAGCCGTACCGTGTCGCCGGGGCGAGCAGTGTGAGGGCGCTGAGCCCGGCAGCCGTGCGCAGCAACGCATCCGAGCCTGTCGCGGGGGGACGGCGCACCAGCCAGCCCACCATGGCTACCGCTGCCGCGGCGAGCAGCACGAACGCGATCGTCATCCCGATCGGGCCCATGCTCGCGATCAAATACCCCGGCAACGGACTCGCGGCAGGCGACTTGACCACACCGAGTCCGAGCGGGAAGCGGAACATGTGCTCGACGAACGAGCGTGGGTCGACCAGCAGCACCGGGACGTGAATCACGATCGACGTCACCAGGAAGGTGCCCAGGAACATCGCCAGCGCACGTTTTCCCTGGCGCGCCAGCACAACAACGGCGAGTACGACGGCGGCGGGCGCGACGATCAGTTTGGCGCTCAGCACTATGGCGAGCGCCAGCGCCGCTGGCCCCGGCTTGTCTCGTGCGGCCAGCGCGAACGCCAGCATCATCAGCCCGACGATGGCGAGATCGGGACCCGCCACGGCCCACGTCAGCGCGGTCAGCGGGCACGCTATCGCGAGTTGCGCGGCGCGAACCGGAACTTGGGGCCACCTCAGCAGCCACAGCGTCACGACCACGCAGAGACAGGCGACCAGCGCGAACATCAGCCGGGCGTCGGTCAGCGCGTCGGCGAGTGGGCTGCCACCGAAAAGCGCGCGCGGCAGCCCGAAAAATGCCATCACCGGGCCGTAGGGGGTGTAGTCGTTGACCTCCGCCGCCCGGCCGAGCGCGGTGACGTCGACGTACGGTGTGCCGTGGTCCAGCAGCAAGGTCGCGGACCGTTCGATGACCCACACCTCGGGCTGGGCTGCCCACGAGCCGGGCGTGTTGAGCCAGTCGATCCCGGTCAGTCGGCGCACCACGAGCGTCAGCAGCGGGGCTACCATGGCGACCAGGCCGATACACACGATGGACACCCAGCGCGAGCCGAGCCGGCCTCCAGGTGGGTGCCCGGCACGTGTCCGCGCGAGCAGCCAACAGGAATGCGCCGTGGCGAGCCCGTAGCCCGCGATCGCGAAATTGCCCCACACCCGGTAGCCGTAGAACTCCGAAGCCACCGCCGTGGCGATGGCGAACGAAAGGAACGCGGCGTAGAGGATGGCGTCGATACCGAGCTGGTTCCCGGACAGGACCTTTCTCGTCCGGACAGCAGGTGAAAGGGTCTCCACCACGATTCCTCCGTCCCCAGGTGTCACAGCGCTGACAAGCAGGTTACCGAGGGTGGGCAGACGGGATTATTTCGGTCGGGAGAAAGTTCGATGGAACGGGAAGTTTTCGGTTCGACAGCACGTTGTGCAGGCAATATGCGAAAATTAGCTAGAGTATGATAGAGGTTTTATGCATGGGGACGAGGACTTGAGATGGACAACACGTGGTCTTTGATGAGTTCGGCGATGCGGGCCGGGGAGGTGCCGCGGGCACTCGCCAAGGGCACGGTCGGCAGGGTGGCGACGTTCGCGAGACCGTACTGGCGCCGGCTGCTGGTCTTCCTGGTTTTGACCGTGGTTTCGGCGGTCCTCGCCGTCAGCTCACCGCTTCTGGCGGGAAAAGTGGTCGATGCGATCATCGGCAAGGGCAATGTGTCGGTGGTGGTGTGGCTCGCACTGGCCATCGCCGGGCTGGCGATCGCCGACTCGGGGCTGGGGCTGGCCGAACGCTGGCAGTCCGCGCGGATCGGTGAGGGACTGATCCTCGATCTGCGGCGCGCGGTGTTCGAGCACGTGCAGCGCATGCCGATCGCGTTCTTCACCCGGACTCGGACGGGCGCTCTGGTCAGCAGGCTCAACAACGACGTGATCGGCGCACAGCGCACGTTCACCGCGACGCTGTCCGGGCTGGTCACCAACGTGATCCAGTTGGTGCTCTCGCTCGTGGTGATGATGACGTTGTCTTGGCAGGTCACCCTGCTCGCGCTGGTGCTGCTGCCGGTGTTCGTGCTCCCCGCGCGCCGCCTCGGCCGCCGGATGGCGGGTCTGCAACGCGACGCGGCGAACCTCAACGCCGGGATGACCACCCAGATGACCGAGCGGTTTTCGGCGCCCGGCGCCACCCTCGTCAAACTCTTCGGACGGCCCGACGTCGAGGCCGAGGACTTCGGCCGGCGGGCGGGCCGCGTCCGCGACATCGGCGTGCGCACCGCGATGCTCACCCGGTGGTTCCTGACCAGTTTGACCCTGGTGTCCGCCCTGGCGCAGGCGCTCGTCTACGGCCTCGGCGGGTGGATGGCGCTGCGCGGCGACCTCGCGCCCGGCACCGTCGTGGCGCTCGCGCTGCTGTTGACTCGGCTCTACAGCCCGCTGACCGCGCTCGCGAACGTCCGCGTCGACGTGATGACCGCGCTCGTGTCGTTCGAGCGGGTCTTCGAGGTGCTCGACATCGAGCCGATGATCACCGAAAAGCCCACCGCGCGAACCGTTCCGGCGGGCGGGGTGTCCGTGGAGTTCGACGACGTGCGGTTCGGTTACCCGTCGGCGGACAAGTACTCGCTGGCGTCGCTGGAAGATGTGGCCACGTTGGACAGCCGCGGGGGCGAAGAGGTTTTGCACGGCGTGAGTTTCCGCGCCGAAGCCGGGCAGATGATCGCGATCGTCGGCTCTTCCGGTGCCGGTAAGTCGACAATCGGCTCGCTGTTGCCGCGGCTGTACGACGTCGACTCCGGGTCGGTTCGGCTGTCCGATGTGGACGTGCGGGACCTGACTTTCGCTTCACTGCGGGAAACCGTCGGTGTGGTCACCCAGGACGGGCATCTGTTCCACGACACCATCCGCGCGAACCTGGTGTACGTGCGGCCGGGCGCGACCGACGAGGAGATCTGGCACGCCTTGGATCGCTCGCGGCTCGGTGAGCTTGTGCGGGACCTGCCCGACGGACTCGACACCTTGGTGGGGGAGCGCGGTTACCGGCTTTCCGGCGGCGAACGGCAACGGCTGACCATCGCACGGCTCCTGCTGGCGCAGCCGAAGGTGATCATCCTCGACGAGGCCACCGCGCATCTCGACTCGGAGTCCGAGGCGGCGGTGAACGAAGCGCTCGCCACCGCGCTGGAAGGACGGACGGCGCTGGTGATCGCCCACCGGTTGTCGACGGTCCGGGCGGCCGACCAGATCCTCGTGCTGGAGCACGGCGTGATCGTCGAACGCGGCACGCACGACGAGCTCCTCACCGCCGCGGGGCGTTATGCCGAGCTGTACAACACGCAGTTCAGTGAGGAACCAGCCGTCGCGTGAGCCTCGTGGGGCGCTTAGGGGAGAAAGTGCCCCACGAGGTCCATCTCGAGAAAGATGTCACCGCAATGCGGGAACCAGCAACTCGTAGTGCGCGAGCAGGGCGGCATTGGCCTCGTCGCCACCGTCCACGTTGGAACTCCGCCACAGCGGGACCTCGACGCCCTCTGCCTTGCCAAGGTCGAGAACCCTGGCCAGCACCAGGTTCCAGAGGAACGCGTTGATCACCGTGGACAGCGGCGCGGTGACCGGCGAGTCCTCCGGGTAGCTCGAATCGCCGGGGCGGACACCCGAGTCGAGCACCACCGTCGCCTCCTCGACCAGCGTCGTGGGCGCGCGCCGCGGCGCCGCGGCCACCGACGCGCGGGACGTCACGGCAATGACGGCGGCGCCGTTCGCGCGGGCCTTCGCGGCGAGCTCGACCGGGTACGGGTTCACCCCGGAGGTCGAGAACACCACGACAACGTCGTCGGGTCCGGGCGCCTTCCCGGCCAGCACCTGCTCCGCCAGCCCGCTCCGGCGCTCGGCCACCGTGCTCGACTGCGCGCCGTGCAGCGGAAGCAACTCGGGGTGGTAGAGCGGGTACACGCAGGCGAGGCCGCCCGCACGGTAGAACGTCTCGGCGACCGCGGCCAGCGAATGGCCGGCGCCGGCGGTGAAGACCAGCGCGCCCGCGCGGATGACACCGAGTACGAGCTCGGCGGCCTGGTTCACCTGCTCCGCGTTGTCGCGCTCGGCATCCGCCAGCTTGCCGCCGACGTTCTCCCACAGTTCGGTGGTGCTCACCACATCCGCCCTTTCCTTTTGATCGCCGGTTCCGAAGCTATCGGGTGCGGGCGAACGCCCGTCCGCCGGAATATCGGGCCGCCCAGCCCGGGTTGATCCGGACAAGGAGGTCTGCACTGGTGAACGAGAGTCTTCCCGCATTGTCGATCACACGCGCGAACGGACCAGTCAAGGCAGTGGTATTGGTGCTGCACGGCGGCCGCGAACACGGTCACACGCCGATGCGGCCCTGGAGCCTCGCGTACTTGCGCATGATCCCGCTGGCGAAGTCGATCCACCGGGCGGGCGCGGAAAGCGGCGTCGAAGTGCGGCTGGTACGCAACAGGGTGCGCGGCTGGAACGCACCGGACCTCGACCCGGTGCGCGACGCGCGATGGGCGTTGGCCCGGATCGAAACCGAGCACCCCGGGATACCGGTGATCCTGGTCGGGCACTCCATGGGCGGCCGGGTGGCGCTGCGTGTCGCCGACGACCCAGCTGTGGTGGCCGTGTGCGCGCTGGCGCCGTGGACCCCACTCGGTGAGCCCGTCGCCGCTGTCGAGGGTCGCACGGTGCTCATCGTGCACGGCACGCGGGACCGGATGACCGATCCCGCCACCTCCCTTTCGTTCGCGAGCCGCGCGGAGGCCGGGACGTCCCGGCTGGTCAGATTCGAAGTCGGCGAAGAAGGGCACGCGATGGTCCGTAGATCCGGTGTCTGGACCCGGCTGGTCACCGCGCTCACAACCGGCGTCGCCGCCGGTCGTCCTGCCGACGAAATGCTGGCCGCGGCGTGGACCAAGCCGAGTGCCGAGCGGTTGCGAATCCCGCTGTGAGCGATGCGGCTTCGCGGCACAAAGTCCGGGGCACGATCCGTGCCGCTGGAATACCATTTACCGGCGTCATAATGTCGGCGGGAGGGGAGCGCCTTGACCACCTCAAGCGTTGACCGGGGCACCGCGGCAGCGGATGTTCCGCGCCCCGGCGAGAACCACTGGCCCGGGCTGGAAACCCCGCCGCATTCACCTTTCCGGGCGAAGATCGCCGAAACCCTGTTCCGTCACGCGGTGCGCAGGCTCGACGTCAGGGTGCTCCTCCCCGACGGCGAGAAGCTCGGCTCCGGCGGTCCGGAATCCCCCGAAATGCGCATCATCCGGCCCGGCGCGTTCTTTCACCGGCTCGGCGCCGACGCCAAGATCGGCTTCGGTGAGTCCTATATGGCCGGTGACTGGACCGCCGACGCGCCCGCGGAGCTGCTGACGCCGTTTGCCGAGCGGATGGCCGTGCTGATCCCGCCCGGACTGCAGCGGTTCCGCCGATTCGTCGACCGCAGGCAGCCGACCTCCGAGCACAACACACTCGAAGGCGCGCGGGCCAACATCCACCGGCACTACGACCTGTCGAACGACCTGTTCGGCACCTTCCTCGACGAGTCCATGATGTACTCGTCGGCGATCTTCGGCCCCGAGGACGATCTCACTACGGCCCAGCACCGCAAAATCGACAGCGTGCTCGATTACGCCGGGGTCCGCTCCGGCAGCGAGGTGCTCGAGATCGGCACCGGCTGGGGCGAGCTCGCCATCCGCGCGGCGGGGCGCGGGGCGCACGTGACCTCGCTGACCATCTCGGCGGAGCAGCGGATGCTCGCCAACGAGCGCATCGCCGAAGCCGGGCTCAGCGAACGAGTCGACGTCCAGCTGTGCGACTACCGCGAGTGCCGGGGCCGGTATGACGCCGTGGTGAGCGTCGAGATGATCGAAGCCGTCGGCGCCGACTACTGGCCGGCGTTCTTCGGCACGATCGGGCAGCGGCTACGGCCGGGCGGCCGGTTCGGGCTGCAGGCGATCACCATGGACCACGAGCGGATGCTCGCCAGCTCGGCCTCGTACACGTGGATCCACAAGTACATCTTTCCCGGCGGGCTCATCCCGTCCACCCGCGCCGTGGAGCAGGGCGTGCTGGAGAACACCGATCTCAAGCTGCAGGGCGTCCGCGAATTCGGGCAGGACTACGCGCACACGCTGCGGCTGTGGCGCGAACGGTTCACCCAGCGGTGGAGCGAGGTCGCTGACCTGGGCTTCGACGAGATCTTCCGGCGGATGTGGGAGTTCTACCTGGCCTACTCCGAGGCCGGATTCCGCTCCGGCTACCTCAAGGTCCACCAGTTCGGGTTCGCCAAATAGCGGCCGCGAGCAGGGCATCACACAACCTGAATGGGTGTCGGGCGTCTGTACTGAGGAACCCTACGGTTCACTGTGCGGTACAGGTACGACAAATCGGGAACGGGTGATGCGCGATGGGCCATGGCGGAGACTACGGCGGCAACCGGCCGCCTGCTGGGCCTCGCCAGGGTTCGGGGCGGTCCAGGCAGCCTCAGCGCGCCCAGATGATGCCCCTGCCCGGCCGTGAGCAGGCCCCACCCTCCCGCGGGATGTTTCAGCCCGCGAACCAGCCCCAGAATCGCTCGGGCCCGCCCCCGCGGCAGACCCCGCCCCAGCAGTCGCCCGCCGAGCAGTACCCGCCCCGGCGCCGCCGGCGATGGGGTCCCGGCCGGGTGCTGATGACGCTGCTGATCGTGTTCGTGGTGTTCGTCGGTGGCATCTGGGTCTACCTCGAGACCTCGATCAACCGCGACGCCGCGATCCATGACTACGCGGGACGGCCCGCTGCCGCTTCCGGCACGAACTGGCTGATCGTCGGCTCCGACAGCCGTGACGGCCTGACCACCGCCGACGAGCAGCGACTGTCCACAGGCGACAGCGCCGCCGCCGGCGGCGGCAAGCGCACCGACACGATCATGGTCGCGCACATCCCGGACAACGCCACCCGCCCGACACTGCTGAGCCTGCCGCGCGACTCGCAGGTGAAGATTCCCGGCCACGGCACCAGCAAGATCAACGCCGCGTTCTCCCTCGGTGGCGCGCCGCTGCTGCTGGAGACCGTCGAAGGCGCCACCGGCCTGCGCATGGACCACTACGCCGAGATCGGCTTCGGCGGCTTCGCCAACATCGTCGACGCCGTCGGCGGGGTGAACATGTGCATCGACACCCAAATGCACGACACGGTCACCAACGTGACCATCCCGGCAGGCTGTCAGGACCTCGACGGCGCGCAGGCGCTCGGCTTCGTCCGCATGCGGCACAGCGCGGCCACCCCGCGCTCCGACCTCGACCGCATCGCCAACCAGCGCAAGTTCATCGGCGCCCTGGTCAGCACCATCGCCAGCCCGGGGACGCTGCTCAACCCGTTCCATTTCTTCCCGCTGCTCTCGGCCGCGCCGGGCGCACTGACCATCGACTCGGGCGACCATTTGCAAAACCTGGTCGGTCTCGGGATGGCGATGCGGGGGATCTCCACCGGCGGAGTCGTCACCACCACGGTCCCGGTGACCTCGGGCTCGGCGGAGAACTGGGACAAGAACAAGTCGAAGCAGCTTTTCGACGCGCTGAAAGGCGACACCACGATCCCGGACAGCGTCATCACGAACTAGGCGCCCGGTTCCCGCTCGTGAGTGTTTCGCGGGGGTTCTAGCCCCGCGAAACACTCACGAGCCGTACTCGCAAAACCCAGCCACGCGCGCGCTTTCGCTAGACCCGGCCACGGCGACTTTACGGCCGGCCACGGCCGGAAAGTCTTCACCCGCGCGCGCTCGCCGAAGGCCGAGTTCGCGGGAGCAGGGCGCCCCCGGCACAGCCGTACCATGTCTCAGATGCCACGCCCTGGTCACGCGAACTCGATGGCGCGCTGCCAATAAACTATGGTCATGGTGACTCCGGCCCAAACCCTCACCGACGGCGAGGTCACACTGCGCCGCTGGCAGCCCGGCCAGGTCGACGTCCTGCATCACGTCGTCAGCGATTCCGTCGACCATCTGGCGCCGTGGCTCATCTGGGCCGTCGGTGGCTACGGGGAGCGGGAAGCGGCTGAGTTCCTCGGGCTGACCACGAAGAACTGGGCGAACGGTGAGGCCTTCGAGTACGCGATCACCACGCCTGACGGCGACGTGATCGGCGGTTGCGGCCTGATGCGGCGCATCGGTCCCGGTGGCCTCGAGATCGGCTACTGGCTGAGCCATCGTCACACCGGCTGTGGCGTCATGACGAAGGCCGTGCGGCTGCTGGTGGACGAGGCGTTCCGGATCGGCGTCGAGCGGGTCGAAATCCTGCACGACGTGCTCAACGTCCGCAGTGGCGCCGTTCCGGAACGGCTGGGGTTCACCATGATCGAGCAGCGGCCCTCCGATCAGCCGGCAACCTCGGGGACCTGCGGCATCGACCGGGTATGGCGGCTGTCGCGCCCGTGATCACGCGACTTTGCGGCCACGCAGGGCTTCGAGAGCCTTGTCGGCGTGCACGGTGAACTTGAGCTCGCTCTTGATCACCGCGAGGATCCGGCGGTCGGTGTCGATCACGAAGGTGTGCCGCTTGGTGTGCAGCGGGATGAACTTGCGATGCACGCCGAACTGCTTGGCCACTTCGCCGTCGTCGTCGGCGAGCAGCGGGTAGTCGAAGGCGTTGAGGGTGGAGAACTCCCGCTGTTTCGCGACGGAATCGGGGCTGATGCCCAGCCGCTGCGCGCCGAACTCTTCGAACTCGGCCGCGAGATCGCGGAAGTGGCAGCTCTCCGCGGTGCAGCCAGTGGTCATCGCGGCCGGGTAGAAGAACAGGACCACCGGACCGGACTCGAGGAACTCGGAGAGTTTGCGCTCTTCGCCCCTGTCGTCGAGCAGGCTGAAGTCCGGGGCGAGGTCTCCGACGTTCACCGGGCGTGCCTCTCGATGAGCTCGTCGACCTCGTCGCCGGTGGCGGACTCCGACACGAACGAACCGCGCGCCGCGAGCACGCCGAGCTTGCGCAGCCTGGCGGCCTGCTCGTCGGTGCGGACACCTTCGGCGCCGATCCGCAGGTTCAGCTCGCGGGCCCTGGCGATGATGTGGGTCAGGTTCCGGATCGCCGGTTCGTCATCGCCGTCGGCGAGGGCGTCCACGACCGCGCCGCTGAGGATCACGTGCCGCACCGGCAGGCCGTGGGTCGGGATCAGTTCCAGATCAGCCGTGCCGGAGACCGTCAACACCAGCTGGGCACCCAGATCCGACAGCGTGGCCAGTGAATCGAGCACCTCGCCACGTGGGTCCAAAATGGACTCGGCGCTCGTGCAGAGCCGCAGTGCCCTGGCGGGCAGGCCGTGCCTTTTGAGTTGTTCGGTCACCAGCAGCACTAGGTCCGGATCGATGGCGAGCCGGGTGGGCAGCCGCACGCAGACGTCCGGCGCAGAATCGCCGAACTGCTCCCGCCAGCGCGCGGTGGCGGCGAGTGACTCCGCAAGCAGCCACTTGCCAAGCGGGATCGTCATGCCGGTGGTTTCGGCGAGCGGGTAGAACTCGTCGGAGTCGAGCTCGCCGCGTTCCGGATGGTTCCAGCGCAGGCCGGCGTTGACCGCGGCCAGTTCGTCGGGCTTCGCGAGCTTGACCGTCGGCTGGTAGATGAGCGAGAACTCGCCGTTTTCGAGCGCCCCGGCGATCACCGCACCCAGCTGGTAGCGGCTGCGGTCCCGCGCGTCGGCCGCCGGGTCGAACAGCATCCATTGCGCCTTGCCGGCTTCCTTCGCGCGGTGCAGCGCGATCTCGGCGGCGCGTAGCAGCTCCTCGGGTCCGCCTTCGCTGACAGCACGCACGACGATGCCGGCGCTCGCGCTCACGCCTATCCCGTGGCCGCCGAGGTAGATAGGCTCGGCCAGATCGTCGAGCGCGCGTTCCACGAGCGCGATCACCGTTGTCGGCACGAGGTCGCCGCGGAGCAGGATCGCGAAGCCGTCACCGGACAGCCTGGCGACGAAACCGTCGTGTTCCGAGGTGAACACGGCCGAAAGCTTCCGCGCGACGCCACGGAGGACCTGATCGCCGACTCCGGCGCCGAGGCCGTCGTTGACGACCTTGAACCCGTCGATGTCGAGGTAGATCAGCGCGATGTCTTCCTGGGCGCTGGTAGCGAGTGCGGCTTCCAGGTGCGAGGTGAACTGCGATGCGTTGGGCAACCCGGTCAGCGAGTCGTGGACGTTCTGGTGCAGCAACCGTTCCTGCAGCAGGTGGAGCTCGTTGGCGTCGCGCACCATCAGCATCGGGTACGCGACGCCGGGGGTGTCGCCCGGCAGGTCCGTCAGCGTCACGTCGACCCAGAGCGGGCCGTCTTCGGCGTGCTCGAACTTCAAGCGGTCCTCGTGCTTCGTCACTCCGGGCTTCTTGAGCTCGCCGAGGCCCAGCCGCAGTGCGATGGCCTCGCGGCCGGTGGAACCGAGGTCGGCGATGTTCCTGCCACGCAGAGCATCCGGCGAGACGCCCAGCAGTGAGCTGAGCGCGTCGTTCGCTTCGACGATCTCGCCCGCGGGGTCCGCCAGCGCGATGCCCATCGGTGAGGCGGCGAAGAGCGTGGCGAACCGCTGCACGGTTGCGTCGCGATCGGATCTGGTGAGCATGTCTTGGCCCGCTTTCAGCAGGATGCCTTCGAGTTCTTCACGGGGAAGCGCTACTCCTTCGGTGTCGGCCAGCGACGCCGCCCATTGGCGCGCGACATCAGCCAACCCTGGTGCGAAACCAGGCTCAGGCACACTCCACCTCTTCACGCGCGAGTTAAAGGCCAGCTCAGGCCAGGTGCGGCAGTTCCAAGCTACACACTGGGCATGAGCTGGCCGAGAGTCATGCCACGGCACCATGTGTGGGGCCCGGTGTCTACCGGCTGAACGAGTGATCATGAGTATATATCTGGTCACCAGGTGTCACCACCGCAACCCGCGGTATTTCAGGCCTTTTCGAGCCGTACCGGCAGTCCGTCGATGGGGACCGGAAGGGACACGTAGTCCCAGCGCGCCGTGTAGTCCGACGGAACCGACCAACGGTAGGTGCGCAGCATCTCATGGAGCAGCGCTTTTACTTCCAGGGTCCCGAAATGCAGGCCGATGCACTTGTGCGCGCCGCCACCGAACGGCATCCACGCATAACGGTGGGACTTGTCCTCGCGCCGCTCGGTGTTGAACCGTTCCGGATCGAAGTCCATCGGGTTCGTCCAGCAGTTCGCGTCGAAATGGTTGGCCGTGGGGGAGATGCCGACGAGCGTGCCGGCCGGGAGGTACTGGCCGAGGACCTCAGTGTCCTTAATGGTCATCCGGGCCATCGTCGGCACCGGGGCGACGAGGCGCAAAGCCTCCTTCATCACCAGGTCGAGCGTCTCGAGCCGATCCAACGCCTCGATTCCCGGGATCTCGTCGCCGAGTGCCAGCGACTCCGCGCGAGCCCGCTCCTGCCACTCGGGATGCTTGGCGAGGTAGTAGGCGGCCGCGCTGCCGGTGATGGTCGTCGTGTCGTGCGCGGCCATCATCAGGAAGATCATGTGGTTGATGATGTCGGCGTCACTGAATCGCTCGCCGTCCTCGTCGGTCGCGTGGCAGAGAGCCGAAAACAGGTCGACGCCGTCGTTTTCCCGTTTGGTGGGTAGCTTTTCGGCGAAGTACCGCTCCAGCACCTTCCGTCCGCTGAGCCCCCTGGCCCACCGTCCACCCGGGACCGGGTAGCGCACCACGGCCGTTCCCGCCCGCACGGAGTCCACAAAGGACCGGTTGATCAGCGATGCGTCCTCGCCGCTGCGCATGTCCATGAACACACTCGTCGCGACGTCGAGGGTGAGCTGCTTGAGCGACCGGTACAACCGGGGGTTGGGCTTTGCCGACCACCCGGCGACACCTTCACGCAGCGCCGGTCCCATCTTGCCGACGTAGCCCGCCAGCCTGTCGCGGGTGAAGGCCTCCTGCATGATCCGCCGGTGCATGTGGTGCTCGCCGAAGTCGAGCAGCATGAGACCGCGGTGGAAGAACCTCTCGATGAAGAACTTCCAGCCCTCCTGCGAGAAGGCCTTGTCCTTGTTGACCAACGCGATCTGGGTGGCTTCCGGGCCCGACAGGCTCACGATCTGCCGTCCGAAGGCCCCCATCCACGACACCGGCCCGTATTCTTCGTGGCGTCGCAGCGCGAAGTCGAGGCCGAACCGCATGAAGTCGAGGGAGTGGCCGATGACGGGCGCGCCCGCGTCACCGAGGATCGGCAGGAGGCCGCTGCCGACGGGCGGGGCGGCGAGTTCCTGCACCGGCCAGCGCTGGTTCAGCCACCTTTCGTCCACCGCACGGGGCAGCGGGATCGAGGTGAGGGGCGGGACCCGCTCGCGGATGGCCTCGGCGACTTTGCCGGCGGTGCTGGTCATGTCCGGTTCCTCTCTGCGCTGAGAGTGACTTCCCTACCCGGTTTACCATCCCCGTTTATTGGCACCCTGACAATAGTTCGCCCTGGCGAGCTTCCGGATTTGTGCAGGTGGCGAACGAGAAACACCCCGCCTGCGATACCGAATATGTAGACATATTCGGGAGCGCAGGCGGGGTGTAAGCGGGGTGGAGGGGTCAGTCCCAGTCGAGGGCGCCGCCGGTCTGGTACTCGATGACGCGGGTCTCGAAGAAGTTCTTCTCCTTCTTCAGGTCCATCGCCTCGGACATCCACGGGAACGGGTTCTCGTTCTCGCCGAAGATCGGTGCGAGGCCGATCTGCTGCGCGCGGCGGTCGGTGATGAAGTGCATGTACTGCTCGGTGTGCTGAGCCGAGAGGCCCAGCATGCCGCGCGGCATGGTGTCGTGCGCGTAGGCCACTTCGAGCGCGCAGGCGTCGGTCAGCATGGTGCGGATCTCGGCCTGGAACTCTTCGGTCCACAGGTGCGGGTTCTCGATCATGATATGGTTGATGCAGTCGATGCCGAAGTTCAGGTGGATCGACTCGTCACGAAGGATGTACTGGTACTGCTCGGCGATACCGACCATCTTGTTGCGGCGGCCGAGCGAGAGAATCTGCGCGAACCCGGTGTAGAACCACATGCCCTCGAAGATCACGTAGAACGCGACGAGGTCCCGCAGGAAGGCCTGGTCGGCCTCCGGCGTGCCGGTCTTGAAGTCCGGGTTGTCGAGATGCTGGGTGTACTTGAGCGCCCAGGCATCCTTGTCCGCAATGGACGGGACCTCGCGGTACATGTTGAACAGCTCGCCCTCGACCAGGCCGAGGCTCTCGCAGATGTACTGGAAGGTGTGCGTGTGCACGGCCTCCTCGAACGCCTGGCGAAGCAGGTACTGGCGGCACTCGGGATTCGTGATCTGGCGGTACACCGCGAGCACGATGTTGTTGGCCACCAAGGACTCCGCTGTCGCGAAGAAGCCCAGGTTGCGCTTGAGCATCTGGCGCTCGTCGGCGGTGAGGCCGTCGGCGGACTTCCACAGCGCGATGTCGGCTTGCATCGCGACCTCGGTCGGCATCCAGTGGTTGTTGCAGCCGGCGAGGTACTTCTCCCAGGCCCAGGTGTACTTCAGCGGCAGGAGTTGGTTGACGTCGGCGCGGGCGTTGATCATCCGCTTGTCGTCGACGCTGATGCGCTCGGCGCCGAGCTCGATGTCACCAAGGCCCGTGGCGTCGGCCACGGGGGCGTTGGACGGAGTGTCGAGACTGGTCATGGGGCGGCTCACTTTGGGTGGGTGGATCGTGAGTGTTTCGCGGGGTTTTAACCCCGCGAAACACTCACGAGCGCGGAAGGCTTACTGGCAGGCTTCGCAGTCGGGGTCGTCGATGCGGCAGGCGGCGCCGTCGACCGTGGCGAAGTCGATGTCCTCGAGTACGGGCATCGCCTTCGGCTCAGCCTTGACGACCGCTTCCGGCTTCGGGACGGCGGGGACCGACGCGGCCGGCGACGGGGTGACCGCCGGTGCCACCGAGGCTGCGGGTGCTGCGGGCGCGGCGGACTGGGTGCCGGCGGAGACGGCGTTGAGCTTGCCGTCGGTGCCGCGCAGCGTGCTCTTCTCCACGTGCGTGGCGGACTGCGCCCGCAGGTAGTACGTGGTCTTGAGGCCCTTGTGCCACGCGAAGCGGTACAACTCGTCGAGCTTGCGGCCGCTCGGCTTCGCGATGTACAGGTTCAGCGACTGCGCCTGGTCGATCCACTTCTGGCGACGCGAACCCGCGTCGATCAGCCAGCGGCTCTCGATTTCGAAAGCGGTGGCGTACAACGCCTTCAGGTCATCCGGGACGCGGTCGATCTGGCCGAGGCTGCCGTCGAAGTACTTCAGGTCCGACACCATGACCTCGTCCCACAGGCCGCGTTCCTTGAGACTCCGGACCAGGTGCGGGTTGACCACGGTGAAGTCGCCGGACATGTTCGACTTGACGAACAGGTTCTGGAACAGCGGCTCGATGGACTGCCCGACCCCGCAGATGTTGGAGATCGTCGCCGTCGGCGCGATCGCCATCACGTTGGAGTTGCGCATGCCCACGGTCTTGACGCGCTCACGCAGCGGCGCCCAGTCCAGGGTGAACGAGGTGTCGACGTCGAGCGAGTCGCCCTGGCGGGCGTCGATCAGCAGCTGCATCGAGTCGATCGGCAGGATTCCCTTGCTCCACAAGGAACCTTCGAACGTCTGGTACTGGCCGCGCTCCTCGGCGAGGTCGGTCGACGCCGAAATCGCGTAGTAGCTGACGTGTTCCATGCTGACGTCGGCGAACTGCACGGCCTCGTCGGAGGACAGCGGCACACCGATCTCGAACAGCGCGTCCTGGAAGCCCATGATGCCCAGGCCGATCGGCCGGTGCCGCAGGTTGGAGCGGCGGGCCTCCGGGATGGTGTAGAAGTTGATGTCGATCACGTTGTCGAGCATGCGGACCGCGGTGCGTACGGTCTTCTCGAGCCGCGCGGTGTCCAAGCCCTCGGGTGTGACGTGCTTGAGCAGGTTCACCGAGCCGAGGTTGCAGACCGCGACCTCGTCGACGCTGGTGTTCAGGGTGATCTCGGTGCACAGGTTCGACGAGTGCACGACACCGACGTGCTGCTGCGGCGAACGCAGGTTGCACGGGTCCTTGAAGGTGATCCACGGGTGTCCGGTCTCGAACACCATCGTCAGCATCCGGCGCCACAGTTCAACGGCGCGGACCTGGCGGAAGACCTTCATCTCGCCGCGCGCGGCGGCGGCCTCGTACTCGCGGTAGCGCTCGGCGAACGCGTTGCCGTAGAGGTCGTGCAGGTCGGGGACCTCGTTCGGCGAGAACAGGGTCCACTGCGCGTCGGCCTCGACCCGGCGGAGGAACTCGTCGGGCACCCAGTTCGCGGTGTTCATGTCGTGGGTGCGGCGGCGGTCGTCACCGGTGTTCTTGCGCAGGTCGAGGAACTCCTCGATGTCCACGTGCCAGGTTTCGAGGTACGCGCACGCCGCGCCCTTGCGCTTGCCACCCTGGTTGACCGCGACGGCGGTGTCGTTGGCGATCTTGAGGAACGGCACGACGCCCTGCGACTGGCCGTTCGTGCCCTTGATGTGCGCGCCGAGGCCGCGGACCGGGGTCCAGTCGTTGCCGAGGCCGCCGGAGTACTTCGCGAGCAACGCGTTGTTCTTGTACGCCTGGAAGATCGAGTCGAGATCGTCGTCGACCGTGGTCAGGAAGCACGACGACAGCTGCGGGCGCGTGGTGCCCGAGTTGAACAGCGTCGGGGTGGACGCCATGAAATGGAACGACGACAGCAGCTCGTAAAATTCGATGGCGCGCGCTTCGCGGTTGTCCTCACGGATGGCCAGGCCCATGGCCACGCGCATGAAGAACGCCTGCGGCAGCTCGAAGCGGACGCCGTCGTGGTGCTGGAAGTACCGGTCGTACAGCGTCTGGAGGCCGAGGAAGCCGAAGTCGAGGTCGCGCTCGGGCTTGATCGCGGCGGTGATCTTGTCGAGGTCGAACGTGGTGAGCTCGGCGTTGACCAGCTCGAGGTCGATCGCGCGACGCAGGTAGTCACGGAAGTACGAGCCGTAGCGGAGCGCCATTTCGTCCTGGCTGGCCAGCTGCGGCTTGCCCGCGAGCATGGTCAGCGCCTCGCCGCGGAGCTTGTCCAGCAGCAGGCGCGCGGAGACGTAGGAGTAGTTCGGCTCCTGCTCGACGAGCACGCGAGCGGCCATGATCTGCGCGAGGGCCAGCTCATCGGCGCTGATGCCGTCATAGAGGTTGCGCCTGGCCTCGGCGAGCACCGGCTCGGCGGAAACGTCTTCGAGACCGGCGACGGCCTCGCCCACCACGTGGGAAACGCGGTCCCAGTCGAGCGGGCGGACGGTGCCGTCGGCGAACTTCACAGTGATCGCGTGGGCGGCCTCGGCCGGCTGCGCGGACTTGCGGGCCTTGGCGCGCTCTTCGCGGTAGAGGACGTACGCGCGGGCGACCTTGTGGTACTCGCCGCGCATGAGCGCGAGCTCGGCGATGTCCTGGATCTGCTCGATGTGCAGGGCGGTCTCGGGACCGGCGTGCCGCAGCAGGGAGGCCTCCACCTGCGCGGTGAGCTCGGAGACGATGTGGTGGATCCGCGAGGACGCGGCGGCGTCGTCTCCCTCGACCGCGAGGAACGCCTTGGTCAGCGCCACCGAGATCTTGCCGGAGTCGAACGGCGACACGTTGCCGTCGCGCCGGATGACTCGCACGGACGCGTTCGCCGCGTCCGGTGAGGACGGCGGACGCTGGCTGGTTTCCACTGACATACGTGTCTCCAAAAAGGCGCGTTGAATCGGCACACCGCCGTGGAGCGGGATGCTGCTGGGTCTGGCAAAGTCTCACCGGCATCGCGGGCTGGGGCTCGCGTTCCGCGCTGCGGAGCGTCTCCCATCGCTCGTGCGCTGTCGGTTCCCAGAGACTACATGTAGGGGTCGACCCGTGCACGTGCCCCAATGGGTGGCGTGTCGAACCTCGTGTGCTGTCTCACCCAGCAGGGTTAGGTAGTCACTGAGCGCGCCTGTCCAGTACGTGAAAAAGGGCCTCTTCAGGAACTCGGACATTCCTAAAGAGACCCTTTCCCGACACGTCGGGGTCTGGTCGCGCTAGCCGCCGAAACGGAGCGTGAAGCCGTCCAGGCTCATGCTCACGATCGGGGTGCGGCCGTCGAGGTAGCCGAGCGGGCCGCCGGGGTTGATGTTCCAGCTCGCCGACGCCAGCCGCGGTTGTGCTTTGGCCCGGACGGGACTGTGCTTGAGCGAGCCGTCGAGCGTCTGGGCGATGTCGAAACCGGCGCGCAGCGCCAGCGGGATCCCGGCACGCCGGGCGAACGCGGCCGTCGCGATCCAGTCGTCGGCGGTGGACGCCGAGGCCGTGAACGTCCGGCCGACACGGAAGTCGAGAGTCGCCAGGTCCTTGGGGATGCCCCACAGCGCACGGCCGCCCGCCTGTGACACTTCGCTGTCGACCCAGATCTCGGTGATCGAGCTCGTCGCGCGCTTCCCGCGCACCGCGACCGTGGACAGCATCTCGTGATACGCCAGCTGGCCTTGTTCCTGGTAGTCGATCCACGCGGTGACGACGAGCGCCTGACCGCCGGCGGTGACCGGCTTGACCCCGCAGGGCAAAGCGGGCAGCTCGGCCACCGGTACCCGCCAGGCCGACAAATACGCCTGGCCCGCCAGATTCCACGGTTCCGGAGGGAAATCGGTCATTTCGTCACCCATGGCAAGAAGTCTGGCAGATCGTCGCCGACCCGCATCCCGAAGTTCGGCGGCCGCTTCTGCAGAAAGGACATCACCCCTTCGACGGCGTCCGGATTGGACGGCAGGCCGCCGATCAGCTTCGAATCGACCTCGTGCACGGGGAACGGCGAGTCGAGGCCGGACATGCGGTAGATCAGTTGCCGGGTCACCGCGACCGAAACGGGCGCGGTGCTGGCGATGATCTCCTTGGCCAGCGCGTAGGCGTTGCCGAGCAGCTCTTCGGGGGCGTGGAGGCTGTGGACGAGCCCGGCGCGATGCGCCTCCTCGGCGTCGAACACGCGGCCGCTGATCATCCAGTCCATCGCGGTTCCGAGCCCGACGAGCCGGGGGAGGAACCAGGCGGACGCGCCTTCGGGGTAGATGCCGCGGCGGGTGAAGACGAAACCGAAACGGGAGTTCGTGGCCGCGAGCCGGTAGTCGCAGGAGAGCGTGATGGTGATGCCCCCGCCGACGGCCGCGCCGCGGATCGCCGCGATGACCGGCTTGTTCATCGTGAAGATCCGCTTCGAGCACCGGCCCGCCGGCTCCTGCCACTCGGGTCCTGGCCCCTCGGCGGCGTCGAAGTCGAAGCCCCCGCCGGTCAGATCCGCGCCGACGCAGAAGTCCTTGCCGTTGCCGGTGAGCACCACAACCCGGACGTCCTCGTCGGTGTCCGCGCGGTCCATCGCGTCGGCGAGTTCGTCCGCCATGCGCACCGTGTAGCCGTTACGGGCGTCAGGGCGGTTCAGGGTGACCGTCGCGATGCGGTCGGCCACCTCGTAGGTGATGTCGGCATAGTCGGCCATGCCACGAAGGTAGGCCATGGCGTGCACTACTGGCAAGGTGTCAATAGCTGGGTTTCGGGTGGTGGCGGAGGCTCCTGAAGGCCACCATGAGGGACTCTAGTGCCCTCATGGCGACCTTCAGGGCGTCGGTGCAGCGTAAAACAATCAAGCGTGCTTGATTTTTGTGTCTGACGGTGCCAAGGTCGGATGAGACTGCGAGGAGGTGGACTCATGGCGGATCTTGGCGCGATCCTGAAGGATCTCGCGGCGGAGACCCAGCTGGTCGACGACGTGGTGGCGGACCTGCCGGCTTCGGACTGGGCGCGGCCGACGCCCGCCGAGGGCTGGACGATCGCGCACCAGATCGCCCACCTGGCCTGGACCGATCAAAAGTCACTGGTCGCGACCGGGCCGCCGGA
This sequence comes from Actinomycetota bacterium, assembly GCA_032230695.1. Taxonomy (GTDB): domain Bacteria; phylum Actinomycetota; class Actinomycetes; order Mycobacteriales; family Pseudonocardiaceae; genus Amycolatopsis. The sequence goes on from JAVXWP010000060.1 coordinate 65,644, forward strand.
GGATTTCCAGGCGGAGATCGAAGCCATGCTCACCACCGGCGAGAACTACGCCGATGTCGGTGCGCAAGAAGGGGCGCGGAAGCCCCCGGCTGAGCTGCTCGCGCAGTGGCGCACCGGTCGCACCGCGCTGGCCACCGCGCTCGCGGCGGTACCCGCGGGCGAGAAGCTGCCCTGGTTCGGCCCGCCGATGAGCCCCGCGTCGATGGCGACCGCGCGGATGATGGAGACCTGGGCACACGGCCAGGACATCTTCGACGCGCTCGGTGTCGTGCGGGAGCCGTCGCCCCGCCTGTGGCACATCGCCCGTTTCGGTACGCGCACCCGGGACTTCGCGTTCAAACTGCGCTCACTGGCGCCGCCGGTCGAGGAGTTCCGCGTCGAACTCCTCGCGCCGGACGGTTCCACCTGGGCGTTCGGGCCCGAGGACGCCGAGCAGCGGCTGACCGGCAGCGCGCTCGACTTCTGCCTGGTCGTGACTCAGCGCCGGAACCCCGCGGACACGGATCTGATCGCCACCGGCGAAGGCGTCGAAGAGTGGCTCGGCATCGCGCAAGCGTTCGCCGGCCCACCCGGAGAGGGCCGGAAACCGGGGCAGTTCGCATGACCGCGCTCCGGATCGGCAACGCGTCGGGGTTCTACGGCGACAGGTTCTCCGCTGTCCGCGAGATGCTGACCGGCGGGCCGCTCGACGTCCTGACCGGCGACTACCTCGCCGAGCTGACCATGCTGATCCTCGGCCGCGATCGCATGAAGGACCCGAACCGCGGTTACGCCAAGACATTCCTCCGCCAGATGGAGGAAAACCTGGGTCTGGCCAAGGAAAAGGGTGTCAAGATCGTCGCCAACGCGGGCGGCCTCAATCCCGCTGGGCTCGCCGAGGCGCTGCGAGAACTCGCCGCCAAGCTCGGAGTCGACGTGTCGATCGCACACGTCGAAGGCGACGACCTGATCTCGCGCGCGGAGGAGCTGAAGCTCGGAAAGCCGTTGACCGCCAACGCGTACCTCGGCGCGTGGGGCATTGTGGACTGTCTCGCCGCAGGCGCCGACGTCGTCGTCACGGGCCGGGTCACGGACGCTTCGGTGATCGTCGGACCGGCCGCCGCGCACTTCGGCTGGGCCAGGGACGATTACGACGCCCTCGCCGGAGCTGTCGCCGCCGGGCACGTCATCGAATGTGGCGCCCAGGCCACCGGCGGGAACTACGCCTTCTTCACCGAACACACGCTCGGCGTCCCGGGCTTCCCGATCGCCGAGATCGGGGCCGACGGTTCGAGCGTGATCACCAAGCACGATGGCACCGGCGGGGTGGTGAACGTCGGCACGGTGACAGCACAGCTGCTGTACGAAATCACCGGCGCTCGGTACGCCGGCCCGGACGTCACCACCCGCTTCGACACCGTGTCCCTCACCCAGGACGGCCCGGACAGGGTCAGGATCAGCGGCGCGAAAGGCGAGCCGCCGCCCCCGAAACTCAAGGTGTGCCTCAACAGCCTAGGCGGATTCCGCAACGAGACCACGTTCGTCCTGACCGGCCTGGACATCGACGCCAAGGCCGCGCTGGTCCGCGAGCAGCTCGAGACCGCGCTCAAGGCGAGCCCGCCCGCCGAAATCAAGTGGACGCTCGCCAGGACCGATCACCCCGACGCCGACACCGAACAGCGGGCCAGCGCGTTGTTGCACTGTGCGGTCAAGGATTCCGACGCGAACATCGCCGGTCGCGCGTTCAGCGGCGCGGCGATCGAGCTGGCACTGGCGAGCTACCCCGGCTTCCATGTGACCGCGCCGCCGTCGAACGCCTCGCCGTACGGCGTCTACACCGCGTCCTATGTGGACGCCGCCGTAGTGCCCCATGTCGCTGTGCGGCCAGACGGCTCCCGTGTCGACATTGCGCCGGCGACCGAGACCCTGCCGCTGTCCGATGTGGACGAGCCGACGCTGGGCGACAAGCCCGCGACCGGACCGGTGCGCCGCGTTCCACTCGGGACGGTCGCCGGCGCACGCAGCGGGGACAAGGGCGGCAATGCCAATGTCGGCGTGTGGGCCAGATCCGAGGAGGCATGGCGGTGGCTGAGTCATCGCCTGACCGTCACGGAGTTCAAGCTGCTGCTCCCCGAAACCGCGGACCTGCCCGTGACGCGGTACCTCCTGCCGAATCTGCACGCGCTGAACTTCGTCGTCGAAGGCATCCTCGGCGAGGGCGTCGCGTCGCAGGCACGGTTCGACCCGCAGGCCAAGGCGCTGGGCGAGTGGCTGCGCTCCCGCGAAATCGACGTTCCGGAGACCCTGCTGTGACTGATCCCTTTTCGACGCCGGAGCGGGTCGCACTGCGCAAGACCGTGCGCCGCTTCACCGAGACCGAGGTGCTGCCGCACCTCGACGAGTGGGAACGGGCCGGCGAACTGCCGCGCGAACTGCACCGCAAGGCGGGCGACGCCGGGCTGCTCGGCGTCGCGTTCCCGGCGAGTGTGGGCGGTGGCGATGGCGACTACCTCGACGCGCTCACCGTGATGGAGGAGATGCACTACGCGGGCGGCTCCGGCGGGCTGACGGCGTCCCTGTTCACCGCCGGCATCGCCATCCCGCATATCGCGGCCGCCGGTGACCCGGTCCAGATCGAACGCTGGGTAAGGCCGACGCTGGAGGGCAACAAGATCGGCTCACTCGCGGTCACCGAACCCGACGGCGGGTCCGACGTCGCCGGAGTGCGCACGACCGCGCGCCGCGAGGGCGACGAGTACGTCATCAACGGATCGAAGACGTTCATCACCTCGGGCTGCCGGGCGGACTTCGTCACCACCGTGGTCCGCACGGGAGGACCGGGCGCGCACGGGATCTCCCTGATCGTCGTCGAGCGCGGCACACCGGGTTTCACCGTCAGCCGCAAGCTGGAGAAGATGGGCTGGCACTGCTCGGATACCGCCGAATTGTCCTATGTGGATGTCCGGGTGCCGGTGGAGAACCTGGTGGGCGCCGAAGACAGCGGGTTCGCCCAGGTCGCGACCCAGTTCGTCACCGAGCGCCTCTCGCTGGCCGTGCAGGGTTACGCGCACGCCCAGCGCGCGCTGGACCTCACGCTGGACTGGTGCCGGGTCCGGGAGACGTTCGGCCGTCCGCTGATCTCGCGGCAGCTGGTGCAGCACAAGCTCGTCGAGATGACCAGGAAGATCGACGTCGCGAGGAGCTACACCCGGCAGATCGCGCTGCGGCACGTCGCCGGAGAAGAAGTGATCGCCGAAGCCTGCTTCGCCAAGAACACCGCCGTCGAGACGGCCGAATGGGTCGTCAACGAAGCCGTCCAGCTGCACGGTGGACTCGGCTACATGCGCGAGTCCGAAGTGGAACGGCACTACCGGGACGTCCGCATCCTCGGTATCGGCGGCGGTACCAACGAAATCCTCGCCGGACTGGCCGCGAAGCGATTGGGATACCACGCATGACCCTGCAACGATCCACAGTGGATGGACGTAGCCCGGAGTTCGAGGCGAACCGTGAATCGATGCTCTCCAAGCTCGCCGAGATCGAAACCGAGCACGCCAAAGCCGTCGCCGGTGGCGGCGAGAAATACGTCGCACGGCACCGCAAACGCGGCAAGCTCATGGCGCGCGAACGCATCGAGCTCCTGATCGACGAGGACTCGCCGTTCCTCGAGCTTTCCCCGCTGGCCGCCTGGGGCTCGAACTACCAGGTCGGCGCGAGCGTGATCACCGGGATCGGGGTGGTCGAAGGCGTCGAGTGCATGATCGCGGCGAGCGACCCCACGGTGAAGGGCGGCGCGAGCAACCCGTGGACGGCGAAGAAGTCCTACCGGGCGGCGGATATCGCCGCCCAGAACCGGCTGCCGATGATCAACCTCGTCGAGTCGGGCGGCGCGGATCTGCCGACGCAGAAGGAGATCTTCATCCCCGGCGGGCGGATCTTCCGGGATCTCACCCGGGCGTCGGCGGCCAAGGTGCCGACCGTGGCGCTGGTGTTCGGCAACTCGACGGCCGGTGGAGCGTACCTGCCGGGCATGTCGGACTACGTCGTCATGGTCAAGGAGCGCGCGAAGGTCTTCCTCGGCGGGCCACCGCTGGTGAAGATGGCCACTGGTGAGGAATCCGACGACGAGTCGCTCGGTGGCGCCGAGATGCACGCGCGGACCTCCGGCCTCGCCGACTACCTCGCCGTCGACGAGCGGGACGCGATCCGGCTGGGCCGCAGCATCATCAAGCGGCTCAACTGGCGCAAGCACGGCCCATCGCCGCGCCCCGACTATCAAGAACCGCTGTTCGACGCCGAAGACCTGCTCGGCATCGTGCCGTCGGATCTCAAAGTGCCGTTCGACCCGCGCGAGGTCATCGCACGCGTGGTCGACGGCTCCGACTTCGACGAGTTCAAGCCGTTGTACGGCAGCAGCCTCGCCACCGGCTGGGCCAACGTGCACGGTTATCCCGTCGGCATCCTGGCCAACGCGCGCGGTGTGCTGTTCGGAGAAGAGGCCCAGAAGGCCGCACAGTTCATCCAGCTCGCGAACCAGACCGACACCCCGTTGCTGTTCCTGCACAACACCACCGGGTACATGGTCGGCAAGGAGTACGAGCAGGGCGGGATCATCAAGCACGGCGCGATGATGATCAATGCGGTGTCCAACTCCAAGGTGCCGCACATCTCCGTGCTCATGGGCGCGTCCTACGGCGCCGGGCACTACGGCATGTGCGGCCGCGCCTACGACCCGCGCTTCCTGTTCGCCTGGCCGAGTGCGAAGTCCGCGGTGATGGGCCCGGCACAGTTGGCAGGCGTGCTCTCGATCGTCGCCAGGGCGTCGGCCGCGAGTCGGGGCATGGAGTACAGCGAAGAGAACGACGCCGCGATGCGGGCCATGGTCGAGGGGCAGATCGAAGCCGAGTCGATGCCGATGTTCCTGTCCGGAATGCTCTATGACGACGGGATCATCGACCCGCGCGACACCCGGACCGTGCTCGGACTGAGCCTCTCGGCCATCCACAATGGACCAGTGAAGGGCGCCGAAGGCTTCGGCGTCTTCCGGATGTAGGGGGCGCTCACGTGATCAAGAGTCTGCTGGTCGCCAACCGGGCCGAGATCGCCCGCCGTGTCTTCCGCTCCTGCCGCGACGCTGGAATCGGGACCGTCGCGGTGTTTTCCGATGCCGACGCCGCCTCACCGCATGTTTCCGATGCCGACACCGCGTTCCGGCTTCCGGGAAATTCGCCGTCCGAGACCTACCTGCGGGCGGATCTGCTGGTCAAGGCCGCGGCCGAGACCGGCGCCGACGCGATCCACCCGGGGTACGGCTTCCTGTCCGAGAACGCCGCCTTCGCCCGCGCGGTACTCGGCGCCGGGCTCACCTGGGTCGGGCCGCCGCCGGAGGCCATCGAGACCATGGGCTCCAAAGTGGAGTCCAAACGTCTGATGGACTCCGCCGGAGTGCCGGTTCTGTCCGAATTGGACCCCGGTGAGGTTACCGATACCGATCTTCCGTTGCTCGTCAAGGCTTCCGCCGGTGGTGGCGGCCGCGGAATGCGGATCGTCCGTGAGCTTTCGGAACTTGCCGAGGCGATCGAAGGTGCCAGCGCGGAGGCCGGCTCGGCGTTCGGAGACGCCACGGTGTTCTGCGAGCGCTACCTCGAAGCCGGACGGCATATCGAGGTCCAGGTCATGGCCGACAGCCACGGCACGGTGTGGGCGCTGGGGGAGCGGGAATGCTCGATCCAGCGCCGACACCAGAAGGTTGTCGAAGAAGCGCCTTCTCCCCTTGTCGACCCGGCGATGCGAGAAGAGCTGTTCGACGCCGCGCGCAAAGCAGCCAAGGCGATCGACTACGTCGGCGCGGGCACGGTCGAGTTCCTCGCCGGGCCGGACGGCCGGTTCTACTTCCTGGAGATGAACACCCGTCTCCAGGTCGAGCACCCGGTCACCGAATGCACCACCGGGCTCGACCTCGTCGCTCTGCAACTACGCATCGCCGAGGGCGCACGCCTTTCCGAATTTCCTCCACAGTGGACCGGTCACGCGATCGAAGTCCGCTTGTACGCAGAAGACCCTTCGGCCGCTTGGCAGCCGCAGAGCGGGACGCTGCACCGGTTCGAGGTGCCCGGTGTGGACGCGGAGTTCAAGAATCCGCGTGAGCACGGACTCCGGCTGGACTCCGGTGTCGTCAGTGGTTCGGTCGTCGGCGTGCATTACGACCCGATGCTGGCGAAGGTCATCGCGTGGGCGCCGGACCGCACGGAGGCCGCGCGCAGGCTCGCAGCGGCGTTGGCAGGTGCGCGGATCCACGGTGTGGTCACCAACCGGGACCTCCTGGTAAACGTGTTGCGGCACCGGTCCTTCCTGGACGGCGACACCGACACCGCGTTCTTCGACAAGCACGGCCTCGGCACACTCTCCCAGCCGCTCGCCGATGCCGAAGCGGTCCGGCGCTCGGCGCTTGCCGCCGCGCTGGCCGACGCGGAGGCGAACCGCGCGCAGGCGACGACGTTGTCCCGGTTGCCCAGTGGCTGGCGCAACCTGCCGTCGGCACCGCAGCGCAAGCGCTACTCCTCCGGGGACACCGAGCACGAAGTGAGCTACCTGCTGGGCCGGTCAGGTTTGCGCGCTGAAGGACATGAAGACGTCGAACTCGTCGAGGCGAGCCCGAACCGGGTCGTGCTTGACATCGGCAGCGTGCGGCGGATCTTCCACGTCGAGCGCTACGACGGTCTCGTGTGTGTCGACTCGGCACTCGGACCCGTCACGTTCACCAGGGCGCCCAGGTTCGCCGACCCGGACGCGGCGCTCGCCGCCGGTTCGCTCGTGGCGCCCATGCCGGGCACGGTCGTTCGGGTCGCGGTGTCGGAAGGTGACACCGTGGCGGCCGGGGATCCCTTGCTGTGGCTCGAAGCGATGAAGATGGAACACCGGATCTCGGCCCCCGCCGATGGCGTGGTCACCGAACTCCCGGTGGTGGTGGGACAACAGGTCGATCTGGGTGCGGTACTGGCGGTCGTGAGCAACGAGGAGCAGCAGTGACGATGAACTTCAGCGAGTCAGAGGAGCGCGGCGAGCTGCGTAAGGCGGTCGCCGCGCTCGGCAAAAAGTACGGCCACGACTACTACCTCAAGCAGGCGCGGACCGGCGGCAAGACCAACGAGCTGTGGGACGAAGCCGGACGGCTGGGCTACCTCGGCGTCTCGGTGCCCGAGGAGTACGGCGGCGGTGGCGCCGGGATCGGCGACCTCGCCGCGGTGTGCGAGGAGTTCGCGGCGGCGGGAACCCCGTTGCTGCTCATGGTTGTCTCCCCGGCGATCTGCGCCACCGTGATCGCCCGCTTCGGCACCGACGAGCAGAAGAAGCACTGGCTCCCGGGATTCGCCTCCGGTGCGGTGCGGATGTCGTTCGCCATCACCGAACCCGATGCCGGCTCGAACTCCCACCGCATCACCACCACCGCGAGCCGCGACGGGGGTACTGGGGGTCCCCCCGCCAATGAGGGCGTAGCCGGCGGGGGATGGGTCCTCAATGGACGCAAGGTCTACATCTCCGGTGTCGACGAGGCCGACGCGGTGCTCGTCGTCAGCCGGATGGAAGACGCCAAGACCGGCAAGCTCAAGCCCGCGCTGTTCATCGTGCCCACCGACGCACCCGGGTTCGAATTCCGGCAGATCGAGATGGACATCGTGTCGGCGGACAAGCAGTTCGGCTTGTTCCTCGACGACGTCAAGCTGCCGTCCGACGCGCTGGTCGGCTCCGAGGACGCCGCCATCGCGCAGCTGTTCGCCGGGCTCAACCCGGAACGCATCATGGGCGCGTCGTTCTCGCTCGGCATCGCCCGCTACGCGCTGGACAAAGGTGTCGCCTACGCCAAGGAGCGCAACGTCTGGGGCACGCCGATCGGCGCCCACCAGGGCCTCGCGCACCCCCTCGCGCAGGTGAAGATCGAACTCGAACTGGCGAAACTGATGACACAGAAAGCCGCCGCCCTGTACGACTCCGGTGACGACTTCGGTGCGGGGGAAGCGGCCAACATGGCGAAGTACGCCGGTGCCGAGGTGGCCATCCACGCGGTGGACCAGTCGGTTCAGGTGCACGGCGGCAACGGACTCGCGTCCGAGTACGGGCTCGGCACCCTGATCGCGGCCGTCCGGCTGGGCCGGATCGCGCCCGTGAGCCGCGAGATGGTGCTCAACTTCGTCGGGCAGCACAGCCTCGGCCTCCCGAAGTCCTACTAACAAAGACCCTGCTGTGAAAGGAAAGCCATGACGCTCGCAGGCAAGACCCTCATCATGTCCGGCGGCAGCCGCGGCATCGGCGAAGCGATCGCGATCCGCGCGGCCAAGGACGGCGCGAACATCGTCCTGGTCGCGAAGACAACCGAGCCGCACCCGAAGTTGCCCGGCACCCTGTACACCGCCGCGAAGGCCATCGAGGAAGCCGGTGGGCAGGCGCTGCCGATCGTCGGAGACGTCCGGGACGACGACGGGGTCGCGGCGGCCGTCGAGCAGGCCGTGGCACAGTTCGGTGGGCTGGACATCGTGGTGAACAACGCGAGCGCCATCGATCTCACGCCGACCGAATCGATCAGCATGAAGCGCTACGACCTGATGCAGGACATCAACGCGCGCGGCTCGTTCCTGCTGTCCAAAATGGCCATCCCGCATTTGAAGAAGTCGGAAAACGCGCACATCCTGACGCTTTCCCCGCCGATCAGCCTCGATCCGAAATGGTTCAAGGCCGGCCATCTCGCCTACAGCATCGCGAAGTATTCGATGAGCCTGGTGACCGTCGGGCTCGCCGCGGAACTGAAGGAGGACGGTATCGCGGCGAACTCGTTGTGGCCTCGCACCACCATCGACACCGCGGCGATCCGCAACATCGTCGGCGCGGAACTGGCCGACAAGTCACGGACTCCGGAGATCATGGCCGACGCGGCGCACGTGATCTTGACGAAACCGAGCCGTGAAGTCTCCGGCAATTTCTTCATCGACGACGAGGTGCTCGCCGCCGAAGGAGTCACCGACTTCGCGAAATATCGGATCGGCGGGCGTGAAGAAGACCTCGCGCTCGACTTCTGGGTCGAGGCCCGCTGAAGTCCCCGCAGATGACCCGTGAACCGCGCCAAGAGCGCAGCAGGACCACCCGGCGGCGGCTGATCGAGGCCGCTGTCGAGTGCATCGCCGAGCTGGGCTGGCACGGGACGACGGTCGCGGTGATCGCCCAACGCGCCGGAGTTTCGCGCGGTGCCGCGCAGCACCACTTCCCGACCAGGGAAAACCTGGTCGCGGCCGCGGTGGAACACGTCGGCGAGGTGCAACTGCTCGTGCTGCGCGAGCGGGCGGACGACCTGCCTTCGGGGCCGGGCCGGACCGAACACGTCGTCGACATGTTGCTCAACCTGTATTCCGGGCCACTGTTCCAAGCAGCCCTCCACCTGTGGGTCGCCGCGTCCACCGACGAGGGCTTGCGGCGCACGCTGGTGCCGCTGGAAGCGGTCGTCGGGCGCGAGGCGCACCGCATGGCCGTGGAGCTGCTCGGCGTCGACGAAACCCACCCCGGTGTGCGGGAAATGGTTCAGGCCACGCTCGATCTCGCCCGTGGCCTAGGGCTGGCGAACCTCCTGACCGACGACACCAAGCGACGGCGACAGATTGTGCTGCAGTGGTCACGCATCCTGGAGCCCGCGATGACCGAAAGGGCGCCGGAAGTTTCCGGAACCAACCAGGTATAGACAACGTCTCACGTTCCGTTAACACATTCGGCCCAGCGGGCGATATACCTATTGGAAAGAAATTGTGGTCGAGAAGGGGGAGGCCGGTGCCGGATTCGAATTTTTCATTGTCCCATCGGGCGATCGCGATGCTCCGGGCGGTGGACGCCCACCGCGCGCAGATGTCCTGCAGTTGTGAGCCGGACCTGTTCATCGATGGGTTCGCGTGCTGTGACCAGATGACCGCCCACGCGCTGGCGCACAGCGGCTACATCAGGCCCGCCGATCTTTCGGTGGTGACCGGGCGCGTGCCTGCCGAGCTGACCGAGGCAGGCCGCGCCGCGATCGCCGTCATCGCGGCTGCCTGAGTTCCGAGCGTTTGAGCAGGAGATAGAGCGTCCCGGAGATGACGGCGCCGACGACGAACGTCAGGTCGCCGACCTCGGGAACGAGCTTCGGCACCAGGCCGGTGTACAGCGTCTGGTTCGCGAACAGCACGATCGAGACCACGAGCCCGGCCACGAAGGCGATGAACCCGGCCCAGTTGCTGTGCCGTGAGTCGAACAGCAGCGGAGCCACCTGGGCTTGGGTGCCGCGCCGCAGGTATTGATCGACCAGTATCACCGCGAGCCACGGGCTGACCCAATACGAGACGACGAGCAGGAAGCTCTCGTAGGCGTGCCCGGCGTCGCTGAGACCGAGCCAAGCCAGCACGAAGCCGACAGCGCCGTACACCACCGCGACGACGGCCCGGCGCCAGGCGATCGGCAGCCGGATCCCGAGGGTCAGGAAAGCCAGCGCCCCGGAGTAGATGTTGAGCACGTCCGCCGCGACGGCCCCGAGCGTGACGGCGAGCAGTGTCGCCGCGGCCAGGAAGGCGGGCAGATGCGCGGTGAACGTCCCGGTCGGGTTGTCCGTGCCGGTGCCGCCGATGGTCATCGACGCCGCGCCGACGAGCATCAGGATCGTGGTGGACAGGAAAAGCCCCAGCCCCGCGTACATGCCGACGGCACGGCGGCTGACCGACTTCGGCAGGTATCGCGTGTAGTCGGCCGCGTACGGGTTCCAGCCCGCGGTGTAGCCGAAAGTGGCGCCCACGGTGAGGAGGAAGCCGCCGATCCCGCCGGTGCCGGTGACCGAACCCGGGTCGGCCTTGGAGAAGATCACCACCGCCGTGACCGCGAACACGACGGCGAGCAGCGGGAAGATGTACTTCTCGTACGCCTGCACCAGGTTGTGGCCGAAGAAGGCGATCACGACCTGGACGAGCACCACGATGACCAGGCAGAGCAGGACGGGCAGGTCCGTCAGCGCGTTCAGGGCGAACGCGCCGCTGACGCTGTTGACCGCGAACCAGCCGACTCCGGCCATCAGCGACATCAACGCCGCGGGCAGGGCGTTGCCCCGGAAACCGAACGGGATTCGGCCGAGCACCATCTGCGGTACGCCGTGATCGGGCCCTCTGGCGGACAGCGCCGCGTGGGTCAGCGAGCCCAGCCCGTTGCCGATCACCACGGCCAGCGCGGCCTGCCAGAAGTTCAGGCCGAACGCCGACACAGCCAGGACGCCGAGGAAGATCGTGGCGAATTCCAGGTTGGGGGAGGCCCACGTCCAGAGCAGCTGGCGGGGCTTGCCGTGCTTGTCGGCCGCGGCGATCGGCTCGATGCCGCCCGGTTCGACGGCGACGACTTTCTCGCCGTACTCGGCTTCCTGACCGGTGGACTTTGTGAGTGACATCGTGTCCCTTTCGGCAGCGGTTAGGGACACGCTAGGCGATCGAGGTTTCGGTCCGGTTGCGGCGCGCGGACTGGACAAAACCGTGGTCAGGAGGGTTCTCCACAGAGTTCCGGCAGCGCTGGGCCGAATGGTCTAGCCCAGTGTGGAGCGACTGAACTCCACTCGGAGACCTCCGCCTGAGCCCCGAACCTCCGGTCGCAACCACTTATGGCGTTCAGCTGACGGTGATGGCGTCGAGTTTTTCGCGCAGGTACTCGGAAGCGAGGACTTCGGGGTAGTCGGTGTGGCCGACGGGCGGACCGAGTGAGGTGATCCGGGCGTCGTGATCGGTTTCGTAGAAGAAGATCAGCGACACGAGGTCCTCGTCGGGGGCGCTGCTGTCCGGCGGCAGGACACGGTGGCGGGTCGAGCGCCAGCGGTCGCCGGTCCAGCGTGCCATCAGGTCACCGATGTTGATGGTGAACGCCTCGGCGTCGAACGGCGCGTCCTCCCACTCGCCATCGGCGGTGTAGACCTGCAGCCCGCCGACGCCGGCTTGCCTGTCCAGCACGGTGACCGTGCCGAAGTCGGTGTGCGGGCCGATCCGGAACTGGTCGGGTTCCGGGGTGCCCACGCTGGACATCGGGGGATACCAGTTGATGTTGAAGGTGTACGTCGGATGCCCGGTGTGCCGGGTGAAATGGTCCTGCGGAAGGTGCAGCGCCACGGCGAAGATCGTGAGCAGCGCGTCCGAAAGCGCGCGCATGCTGTCCATGTACTCCCGGGCGGCCGCCGCCATTGCGGGGATCTCGGCGGGCCAGATGTTGGGCTGGAACCAGAACGCGTCGACTTCGGCGTCGCCGACGGCCGCGTCGGCACCGACCGAATAGGACTCTTTGAGATCCGGCGGGGTTTCGGTGCCCTCGGCGTACGCGTTGGCCTCGACGCCCGGCGGCAGCCAGCCACGGCCGCCGACCGCGACGGTGTACTGGGCCTTCACCTCTTCGGGCAGTGCGAAGAACCTGCGCGACAGTTCGCGGGTAGCCGTCCGCAGTTCGCGGGGCACGCCGTGCCCAGTGACGAGCAGGAAACCCGAGTCCTGCAACGCTTCGTCGATCCGCGCCGCGACGGCGGCCTTGCCTTCGGCAGTGCCCTCGAACCATGGGCGCAGGTCGACCAGGGGGACCGACGATGCCATGTGCGCTCCTCAGCTGTCCAGAGTGGACACCGGCACGCCGATATCCTCGAACCACAGTTCCGGGTGCTCTTCGATGAATTCGGTCATGAGTGAAACGCATTCGGCGTCTTCCAGCAGCGTTATCCCGACGCCGTTTTCGGCCAGCCAGTCGTGCCCGCCGGAAAACGTGACCGCTTCGCCGATGATCACCTTCGGAATACCGAACTGGCGTACCAGCCCGCTGCAATACCAGCACGGCGAAAGGGTGGTCACCATGATCGTGTCGCGGTAATGCGCGCGGCGCCCGGCGTTGCGGAACGCCGTGGTTTCCGCGTGCAGCGACGGGTCGCCGTCCTGGACCCGGCGGTTGTGCCCGCGGCCGAGCAGATCACCGTCCAGCGTGAACAGGGCTGCGCCGATCGGGACCCCGCCCTCGGCCTTCCCGAACTGTGCTTCCTCGCGGGCGATGGCCAGCATGAGCTCGGGGTCGATGGTCTGCATGAGCCCACCTTCACCGGCCCGGACCGGCTTGGCAAGTTCGGGTCGTGGGTGATTGAGCTGTTCTGGATACCGACTGGGTGATTCGTCACGTTGACGAGCTGCCCCCAGTGCGATGACGCGTGGTCAGCTGGTCTTGGTCCCCAGCATGCGCAGGACGAGTTCGCCGTACTCCTGCCCGAGTGCGGTCGGGGTCGGCCGGGATCGCTCGGTGTACCAGCGGGCCACGTCGACGCCCAGTGACAGGACCGCTCGTGCCGCCGTGCGCGGCTCGGGCACCGCGAAGACTCCCGACTCGACACCGTCGGCGATGACCTCGCGCACGATCCGCTCGATGCGGCGGCGGAGCTCGGCGACGATCTCGTACTCCTGCTCGGGCAGGGACTGCAGCTCGTACTGCACGACCCTGGCCACGGTGTGCCGCCGAGCATGCCAGGCGACGAAGTCCTCGACGATCATCCGGATGCGCACGACCGGGTCCTGCTCCCGCGCGACGACGTCCTCCACCAGGGCGAGTGTCTGCTCATGACCGCTGCGGCTGATCGCGAACAGCAGCGCCGCCTTCGAGGGAAAATGAACATACAGCGCGGCCGGGCTCATCCCGGCGCCGCCGGCGATATCCCTGGTGGTGGTGGCGTGATAGCCGCGGCGCGCGAACGACTCCACCCCGGCGAGCATGAGCCGCCGGGCCGCCTCGGGCTGGACGTCCGGCCACAGTTCGGCGGTCAGGGACATGGTCATCGCAAAATCCTCTCACGACCGGTGGGTGTCCTGACATGACAGCGCCGCACGATCCTTTGAGGCTCAGATACCGCTCCGGACAGCGGTTGACGAGGTCTGCGGCCCGCCGGACACGTTTGGGGATGTATCCCTTGTAATGTCGACTGAGCAAGCGCTTAGTGCAGGATCGCACGAGAACAGGAGATCGACTCGGTGAACTCGTTCAAGGATCGCGTCGCGATCGTCACAGGGGCGTCGCGGGGCATCGGCCTCGGTATCGCCAAGGAGCTGGTCGAGCGCGGCGCGAAGGTGTGTATCACCGCCCGTAACCCGGAGCCGCTGGCCGAAGCGGTGAACGAGCTGGGCGGCCCCGGCGTGGCGATCGCCGTCGCCGGAAAGTCCGACGACGCCGAGCACCAGGACGACGCTGTCGCGAAGACGATCGAGGCGTTCGGGCGGCTCGACATGCTGGTCAACAACACCGGCATCAACCCGGTCTACGGCCCCACCCTCGACATCGACCTCGGCGCGGCGGCCAAGATCCTCGCCGTCAACGTGCTGGCGCCGCTGTCCTGGACGCGTCGCGCGCGTGACGCCTGGATGGGCGAGCACGGCGGCTCGGTGGTCAACATCGCGTCGGTCGCCGGGCTGAACGCGTCGCCTGGCATCGGCCTGTACGGGGTCAGCAAGGCCGCGCTGATCCGCCTGACCACCGAACTCGGTGCCGAACTCGGTCCCAAGATCCGCGTCAACGCCGTCGCCCCCGCGGTGGTGAAGACCAAATTCGCCACCGCGCTCTACGAAGGCCGGGAAGACGAGGTCGCCTCGACGTACCCGATGAAGCGGCTCGGCGTACCGGCCGACGTCGCCGGCGCGGTGGCGTTCCTGCTGTCGGACGAAGCGGGCTGGATCACCGGCCAGACCCTCGTGCTCGACGGCGGCGTGACCCTGGTCGGTGGCGTATGAGCTTCGAACTCTCGGGTGCCGGTGTCGTCATCACCGGTGCGGGCAACGGCATCGGTGCCGCGCTCGCCCGCCGCTTCGCCACCGAAGGCGCGCGGCTCGTCCTCGCCGACCTCGACGGCGACGCTGTCAAGGCAGTGGCTGACGAGGTCGGCGCCATCTCCGTCACCGCGAACGCGGCCAGCGAAGACGGCATCACGCAGCTGATCGCGGCCGCCAAGGAAACGCTCGGCGAGATCGACCTGTTCTGCGCCAACGCCGGAATCGCTCCGAACGGCGGCCCGGACACACCCGAGGACGTGTGGGCACGGGCCTGGGACGTCAACGTCATGTCGCACGTCCGGGCGTCGAAGCTGCTGCTGCCCGAATGGCTCGAGCGCGGCAGAGGCCATTTCCTCGCGACGGTGTCCGCGGCCGGGCTGCTGACCAGCCTCGGCTCAGCGCCGTATGCGGTCACTAAGCACGGCGCGCTGGCGTACGCCGAGTGGCTCAGCGCCACTTACCGGCACCGCGGGATCACCGTGCAGGCGCTGTGCCCCCAGGGCGTGCGCACGAACATGCTCGAAAACAGCGGCCCCGGCGGGAAACTCCTCATGGGCGCCGCCGCGATCGAACCCGAGCAGCTCGCCGACGACGTCGTCAAGTCACTCGGCGGTGAGCACTTCCTGATCCTGCCGCATCCCGAGGTCGCCGAGTACTACGCGAACCGGGCGGCAAACACCGACAAGTGGCTCGGCGGGATGAACAAGCTGCAGCGGAAGGTCGAACAAGCCTTCGAATGACTGGTGACCGCGCCACGGTGTGCACGAAATTCGTGCGTAGCAGCGTAGGGCGCTTCGCGGTGGTGCGGTGCTGGTAAGCGTGCCTCCGTTGTGGTGATTGAGGTGTGGCGTGCTCCCCCGGGGCGGTGCGGGCGTTCTAGCGTCGACGGATGGTGATTGAGGAGTCCACGGCTCGGGCCCGGGAACTGGGCGGCGAACTGAAACGCGTTCGTGAACGGGCGAAGCTGAGCGGCCACGCGCTGGCGAGATCGCTCGGCTGGCCCGCGCCGAAGATTTCCCGGCTGGAGAACGGGAAACGCGGTGTGTCCGAAGTGGACGTCGCGATTTACCTCGCTCGATGCGGGGCGACGCCGGATGAGCTGGAGCGGTTCATCGCTTTGGCTCACGTGACCGATCACGGATACCGGCTTCAGGAACACAGTGCGGGCATGCCGGACGAACTGCGTTCCCTGATCGTCCTGGAAACCTCCGCCGACATGATTGCCGGATACGAACCGTTCTTCATTCCCGGTCTCCTGCAAACCGAGTCCTACGTCCGGGAAATGCTCAAGCTGGGCGGCCGCAAACCAGGCCGTGGTTTCGAGATGCGAGTGGAAGCGCGCTTGGCAAGGCAGGCACTCTTCAACCGACGTTGGCCACCACAGTTGACGTTCTACATCCACGAATACGCATTACGGTCCATGGTCGGCGATTCGGTGGTGATGTACGAGCAGGCATTGCACCTCGTACTCGCGACTTCCTGGTCACGCTGCGAGATCCGAGTAGTCCCCGAATCGGCTCAGGTGATGGGTGTCTTCGGGGGCGGCTTCCATCTCATGGAGTACGCCGACCACCCTGCAGTGGTGTCCGTGGAGACTCACACCGCAAGCGCGTTCCTCGAGGGCGACGAACACATACCGTTCTATCGGAATCTTCAAAACGAGCTTGGCGCTGTTGCCCTGAATGGGGGACAATCGCGAGACTTGCTTGCAGAGCTCGCAAGCGAACACGAACGAGTGGAGTCCACCCGCGATGACCGACCAGGACCACGCAGCAGCGACCTGGCATAAAAGTAGTTACAGCGGTACTTCCGGTAATGGCAACTGTGTCGAGGTCGCCTTGTCGCCGGGCTCAGTCGGCATCAGGGACACCAAGAGCCCGGCGGGCACGCTCGCGTTTCACGGGGCGGCTTGGCGCGCCTTCGTCACCACCCAACGTGGCGCGTGAACCTGCGGTCCACTCGTCAAGGACTGAGCCGACCGAATGGGGAACGGACAGCCACATCGCGCCCTGGCTCCGATAACCCGTCGCTTGTACCGCAAGCCGTGACCTAAAGTTGCCTGAATGGATCTGACCACCATTGCCGTGCCCCATACCCTCGCCCACCTGAAGCCGCTGCTGCCGGCGCCCCCGGCTCGTGTCCTTGAGGTCGGCTGCGGCCGCGGCGCGCTCGCCGCCGCACTGGCCGACCTGGGCTACGACGTCACCGGCGTGGACCGCAACGCCGAGATGGCCGCCGCGGCCGGCGAACGCGGCGTGACCGTCATCCAGGCCGACGTCCACGACGTCTCCGGCGAGTACGACGTCGTGCTGTTCACCCGATCCCTGCACCACGCCGAGGACCTGGACGGCATCCTGGCCCACGCCGGTACGCTGCTCGCCCCGGGTGGGCAGGTCATCATCGAGGAGTTCGCCTGGGAGCGGGTGGACCACGCGGCCGCGGACTTCCTCTATGACAATCGCGCACTGCTGGTCGCCGCTGGCCTGCTCGACGCCGAGATCCCCGCCGGTGACCTGCTCGACGCCTGGGTCGCCGGCCACGACTCCCTCCACTCAGGCTCCGCCATGCTCGCCGCCTTGAGCCGCGCAAGCTCCGATCTGACCACAGTGGACACAGCCATGCTCTGGCGCTTGGTCGACGGCCGCGGCGGTGCCTGGACCGAGCCGGCCACCCGCGCCCCTGACGCCCTCAACGCCATCCGCCAAGCCGAGGAACGCCACGTTGCCGCCGGCGCACTCCCCTCAGTCGGCCTCCTCGCGTCCATCCGCCAGGTGGGTGGCTCGTGAGTGTTTCGCGGGATTAGAACCCCGCGAAACACTCACGACCCAGGTCGCGGTGGAGCCGTCGTTCGTGCAGCTCGGTGCCGCAGGGTCCTCGGTCGAGCTGGGAACGTCCGGTATCGGTCCAGCCGTGGCGATAGTAGAAGCGCAGGGCGCGTTCGTTGGTGTCGAGAACCCACAAGCCGGTGTGGGTGAAGCCGCAGGATCGGAGCCGGTCGAGGGCGGCGGCGTGGAGCTGGGTGCCGATGCCGCGGCGCCAGACATCGGGGGCGAGGTAGAGCGCGTAGAGGTCGCCGAGGGTGGGGTCGGCGCGGTCGGCGGGTACGAGCGGCGGACCGGTCGCGGCGAAGCCGACGATGGCGCCTGCGATCGTCGCGACGACCGTGCCGGTGTGCGGCGGGCGGGTGGTGAGGACGTCCGACCAGAACCGTTCGCGGTCGGGGATGGACAGGCCGGCCAAGACATCGTCGGGGAGCAGACCGCGGTAGGCGGCGCGCCAGGACTGCACCAGCACGTTGGCGATGGCGTGGGCGTCGGCCTGCGTCGCGTCTCGGAGCTCGGCCATGCTGCCGATGCTTCCATGGGAGAACCGCACTAGCGGTGACAATTATCGCGACCAGCTGGTGACGACTGGCGTGGGTCTTGACATCCGCGCCCTCGGTTCTCAGACTTGTTCTGTAATTCGCACACTGTTCAGCATTTCGAACAAGTCGAGGAGGACGTGTCCGTGAAGCTGCCCGCGTTCGCCTACCAGCGCGCCGAGTCGCTCGACGAGGCGGTGAGCTTGCTGGCG
This sequence comes from Actinomycetota bacterium, assembly GCA_032230695.1. Taxonomy (GTDB): domain Bacteria; phylum Actinomycetota; class Actinomycetes; order Mycobacteriales; family Pseudonocardiaceae; genus Amycolatopsis. The sequence continues at coordinate 84,015 of JAVXWP010000060.1, forward strand.
GAGTACGGCCCCGACGCCCGTGTGCTCGGCGGTGGGCAGAGCCTTCTGCCGGTCATGGCGTTGCGCATGTCCAACCCGGGGTCATTGATCGACATCACCAGGGCAAAGGACCTGCAAGGGCATGCCTTCCGCGCCGCCGAGGGGCTGGTCGTCTCCGCCGCGGTCACCGCACGCAGGTTGGAGACCGATCCGGAGACGATACGCCGGCACCCGCTGGTCGCCGCTTGCCTGGCGCAGGTCGGGCATGTGGAGATCCGCACCCGGGGCACTGTGTGCGGATCGATCGCACATGCGGATCCGGCGGCCGAGGCGCCGGCACTCCTGCTCGCGCTCAACGGCTCGGTCCGGGTCGCCGGAGCCGATCGGCGCCGGCGGATCGCGGCCAAGGATTTCTTCCTCGGGCCGTATTTGACGGCGCTGGAGGACGGTGAAGTCGTCGCCGGGATCGAGTTGCCACTCCTGTCGGACACGGCAGGTTGGGCGATCCGCGAAACGGCTCGACGGAGCGGGGACTTCGCGTTGGCCGGCGTTATCGCGCTGCTCGACACCGACGCCGATGGTCGCTGCACGGACGCGAGGATCGCGGTTTTCGGCTTGGCGGGTACGCCACGACGTGCCACAGCGGCGGAAATGATCCTTACCGGGCAACCACTCGACGACGACGTACTCACCGAGGCCGCGCAGCACGCCTTCGACGACATCGACCTTATCGGCGATCTTCATGGATCGGTCACCTATCGCCGGCGGACGGGTATTCGCCTTGTCGAGCGATCGCTGATCGACGCCCGAGCGCGCCGCGCGCAGTCTGAAGTGGAGAGCCCTTATGCGTGACGCACACGAACCCATGCCGGTTTCACTCAACGTCAATGGCCGAGCCGAAACCGCGTGGACCACCCCGCGAACCACTCTCGCCGACTTCCTCCGCCACGAGCTGGGACTGACCGGCACGCACCTGGGCTGTGAACACGGCGTCTGCGGAGCCTGCACGGTCCGGCTCGACGGAGCTCCGGTCCGTAGCTGCTTGACCCTTGCCGTGCAGGCAGAGGATCGCACGGTGGACACGGTCGAAGGATTGGCCGAAAAAGGCGGGACCGAATCGGTTCTGCACCCGCTGCAGGAGAAATTCTGGAAACACCAAGCGCTGCAATGCGGCTTTTGCACTCCAGGATTCCTCCTCGCGGCGCTGGCCGCGGTTGAGGAAAACCCTCATCTGTCTCGCGACGAAGTGCGGGAGCGCCTTTCGGGGAACATCTGCCGATGCACGGGCTATCAGCCCATCGTGGATGCCGTCGTCGAGTACGCCGCGGAGGCCAGGGGAGAGCAGTCGTGAACATGACCGAAGGCTGGGTCGGCCGCCGGGTCAAACGAGTGGAAGATCCGCGCATTCTGCTGGGCCGCGGCCGCTACGCCGACGACGTCACCCCGGCCCGCTGCCTGCATGCGGCGTTTGTCCGGTCCCCTGTCGCGCACGCGACCATCACTTCGCTCGACACCGAGGCGGCCCGGCGGGCGACCGGGGTGGTCGCGGTGTTCACCGCAGCCGACCTCAACAAGATTTGCCTGTCCTGGAAAGGATTGCTGGATTGGCCCGGCCTCGTCAGCGGTGATCAGCGTCCACTGGCCACTGGAAAGGTGCGCTACGTCGGCGAGCCGGTGGCGCTCGTGGTGGCGGAGAGCCGAGCACTCGCCGAAGACGCGCTCGAGCTGGTGGAGATCACCTACGAGGAACTGACTCCCGTCGTCGACCCCATTCGAGCGCTGGAATCCGATTCTTCGGTCGTACACGACGAGCTGGCCACGAACCTCGCCTTCGAAGCTGATTTCGGCAGCGGCGACGTCGCGGAGGCGTTCGCGGAGGCGGCCGAGATCGTCGAGGTCGGCATGAGCACCGCCCGTCACACGGCCGTGGCGATGGAACCGCGGGGAGCCGTGGCCGAGTTCGATCCCGCATCCCGGTCGCTGACCCTCCGGCTGTCGACACAGGCGCCGCACATGCTGCAATCCACCTTCGCCGAGTTGCTCGGCTTGCGGGAGAACAACGTCCGCATTCTTACCGACGAGGTGGGCGGCGCTTTCGGGATGAAAGCACACGTCTACCCGGACGAGATCGCCACCTGCTGCGCCAGCATCCTGCTCGGCAGGCCGGTGAAATGGATCCAGGACCGTATCGAGTCATTGCAGTCCGACACCCAAGCGCGGGACGAGCGTGTCGTGGCCGCACTCGCCGTCACATCGGACGGCAAGATTCTGGGACTGCGGGCCGAGATCATCAGCGATGGCGGCGCCTACTCCGTATACCCGCGCAGCATGGTGACCGAAGGTATCCAGGTCGCGACGATCATGCCCGGCCCCTACCGCGTACCCGTCTACAAAGGACACCTGAGGGTCGTCATCACGAACAAGGCGCCGCTGGCGGTCTACCGGGGGGTGGGGCACCCGGTCGCGATTCTTGTCATGGAGGCATTACTCGACGAGACCGCGCGCAAGCTGGGCCTCGACCCCGCCGAGATCAGGCGCCGGAACCTGGTGGCGCCGGAGGAGCTTCCGTACACCTCGGTCACCGGACACGTCTACGACAGCGGATCCCACCAGGAGTCGTTGGAAACACTCCTCGGCTTGATCGATGAAAGCCCGGCTCTCGCGAAGCGGAAGGCCGACGCCCGCGCGCGGGGACGGCTGCTGGGCGTCGGCCTGGCCTGCTTCGTCGAAGTCACCGCACCGGGTGTCGCGTTCTACGGTGCCCGTGGTGCCCCGATCACCGCGCACGACCAGGTCGAAGTCCGGGTCGAACCCGACGGTTCGGTCACGGTGCTGCTCGGTACGCCGGGCCAAGGCCAAGGCCTGCACACCACCGCCGCGCAGGTGGTCGCCGATCACCTCGGGGTGCATTTCGACCGGATCAACGTCATCAGCGGTGACACCCAGGTCGTGCCGCACGGCACCGGCGTCTGGGCCAGCCGGTCGGCCGTGGTCAGCAGTGGCGCCGCGGCCTCGGCCGCCCGTGAGGTCAAGGAACGCCTGCTCGCGATCGCCGGGCATCTGCTGGAGGTCGACCCCTCCGACTTGGAGATCAGCGACGGCTCCGTCCGCGTCACCGGCGCCCCGAACGTCCACATAGGAGTGGACGAGATCGCGGAGATAGGGCACTGGCGGACCGACAGGCTGCCACCAGAGCTGCGGATCGGCCTCTCCGTCGTAGGCGAGTACAGCGGGCCGAACGTCACGTTCAACAACGGCGCGCATGCCGCCGTCGTCGAGGTCGACGAGGACACCGGGATGGTGCACCTGCTCGACTACATGTGCGTGGAGGACTGTGGTGTCCTGATCAACCCCGACATCGTGGACGGGCAGGTCCGCGGTGGCGTCGCGCAGGGCGTTGGGGGCGCACTCTACGAACGTCTGTACTACGACGAAACCGGGCAGCTCCTGACGTCGACCTTGCTGGACTACCTGCTGCCGACCTGCCCGGAACTGCCGGACATACGGATCGCCCACATCGAAACCCCGAGCCCGGTCACGATGCTGGGTGTCAAGGGAGCAGGCGAGGCCGGTGCCGCCGGCGCGCCCGCGGCCGTGCACAACGCGGTCAACGACGCGCTGGCCCAACTCGGCGCACGGGTGTGGCATCAGCCGATCACCCCCGAACGCGTCGCGCGTGCACTGGATGAGGCCGCCGGGCAGACCTGGCCCGAGCCGCCCGACACGCCGGGCCTTCCGATCTTCGAGGAGGACACCGATGTCCGGTAGCGAGACATGCGTATATCTCCGCGACGTCGCGGACCGCGTCTACTTCCTCGATCGCGGCAGCGTCGCCGCCGAGGTCACGGCCCGGGAACTCAGAGACCGGGACGACCTGCTCGACCACTATCTCGGCGTGTGAAAGGAAACCACGTGAAAACCATCCAGCATTTCATCGGCGGCTCGCTCAGCGAGGACGAACCCGAAGCCTGGGCCGACGTGCACGACCCGGCACACGGCGCGCCGTCCGGCCGGGTCGCACTCGGTGGCGCCGCCGCGGTCGACCTGGCCGTGAAAGTCGCGCTGGACGCGCAGGCGGCCTGGCAGGAGGAGTCCCTGGGGGCCCGGCAACAGGTCATCCTGGAACTCATCCGGCTGATCGAGCAGAACCGCGACGAGCTGGCGCTACTGGTGACCAGTGAGCACGGCAAGATCTTCGCCGACGCCCGCGCGGAAGTGAATGCGGGACTCGAGGTCGCGAAGTTCGCCGCGGGTATCCCGCACCTGCTCAAGGGCGAGTTCAGTGAGAATGTCTCCCGGGGGATCGACACCTACTCGATCCGGCAGCCACTCGGTGTCGTCGCGGGGATCACCCCGTTCAACTTCCCGGTCATGGTGCCGATGTGGATGTTCCCGGTCGCCATCGCCTGCGGAAACGCCTTCGTGCTCAAACCCAGTGAGAAGGATCCGTCGGCGTCGAACCTGCTCGCCGAACTGGCGATCAAGGCGGGCCTGCCCGCCGGCATCCTCAACGTCGTCCACGGCGGTGCGCCGGCCGTCGAGGCGCTGCTCGCTCACCCCGATGTGAGCGCCGTCAGCTTCGTCGGATCCACTCCGATCGCGCAGCACGTCTACGAGACCGCGGCCAAACACGGCAAACGCGTTCAGGCCCTCGGCGGCGCCAAGAACCACCTCGTCGTGCTGCCCGACGCGAACCTCGACGCGGCCGCCGACGCGTTGATTTCCGCCGCCTACGGCTCCGCCGGAGAACGGTGCATGGCGATCTCGGTCGCGGTCGCGGTCGGCGACACCGGGGACGCACTGCGGGACAAACTCGTCGAACGCATCGGCAAGCTCACCACAGCGGACGGGCGTGACCAGGGCACCGACATGGGGCCGCTGGTCACCGGGGACCACCTGCGACGGGTCAGCGGATACGTCCAGGCCGGAGCGGACGCCGGAGCCGATCTGGTCGTCGACGGCCGTGACATCCACGTTCCCGGCCGGGAGAACGGATTCTTCCTCGCGCCGACCTTGCTCGACCACGTCCGGCCGGACATGTCCGTCTACACCGATGAGATCTTCGGGCCGGTCCTCGCGATGGTTCGGGTGGCTACCCTCGAGGACGCCATCGCGCTGATCAACAGCGGTGAGTACGGCAACGGCGTGTCGATCTTCACCCGTGACGGGGTCGCCGCGCGGCGATTCCAGCACGCGATCCAGGTCGGCATGATCGGACTCAACGTGCCCATCCCAGTGCCCATGCCATACTTTCCTTTCGGTGGTTGGAAAAAGTCGCTGTTCGGCGACTCCGGTCAGTACGGGGAGGACGGCATCCGATTCTTCACACGCAGGAAGGTCGTCACGAGCCGCTGGATCGAATCCGGGTCCGGGGTAGACATGCGGTTCCCGGCGTCGAAATAGGGGGCGGTATGCGACTGGACAACACGTTCACCGTCAGCTTCCCGCCTGAGCAGGCTTGGTCCGTGCTCACCGACCTGGAACGAATCGCCCCCTGCATGCCCGGTGTGCACCTGGACGCGGTGGATGGCGGTGACTTCACCGGCGGCCTGCGGGTCAAGGTCGGGCCCATCACCGCGAACTACGCCGGGGTGGCCCGGTTCGTGAGCTCCGACGCCGAGTCCAGGGTGGTGGTGTGGCGGGCGGAAGGCCGGGAACTCCGTGGCCGGGGCACGGCTTCGGCCACGGTGACGATGACGCTGGCACCGGTGCCGGAGGGCACCAGGGTCGAGCTGGGTACGGACCTGTCGATCTCGGGGAGGCTGGCCCAGTTCGGGCGCGGTGTGCTGGGCGAGGTGACAGGCCGGCTGCTCGGCGACTTCGCGCGCGAACTGGAACGCGAGGTGTCCGGCGCCCGGCGGCCCGCCACCGAGGCCAGGACGATGCCCGCTGGCGGACCGGTGCCGGCGCCGGTCAGCGGCCCTCCCGCGGTCGTGACCGACCTGTCGACCGAGCCGTGGCCCGACGACGAAACCGCGGCGGTGCCACCTCCATCGCCGGGTCCGCCGCCACCCCAGGGCACCTCGGCCGCCGCCGCCGATGCCGCCGTGCTCCGGGCGGTCGCGATCCCGATCGCCAAACGAGCCGCGCCGGTCCTGCTCGCCGCGGTCGCCTTCGTCCTGTTTGCCCGATCGCTCCGTCGACGACAGACTTGGCACACGTGACCGCCACTCCACGCCCGGCAGGACCGCAGGTCCCCTCGGTGGCGCGCGCCGCCCACATGCTCGAAGTGCTTTCCGCCGCGCCCGGCGGTCTCACGCTGAGCGATCTGGCGCGCGCCATCGGGGCGCCGAAGAGCAGTTGCCTGGCCGTCTGCGCGACGCTTGTCGAAACGGGCCTCCTCGCCCGAACTCCGGCCGGGGCGTATCAACTCGGCTGGAAGGTGGTCCCGCTCGGCCGGTCGTACCTGGCCCAGTCGAACCTCGTCGCCGAGTTCCAGCAGGTCGACCAGGAATTGCGGCTGTTGCCGGACGACACCATCGTGCTGTCCCTGCTCGACGGCCGCACGGTCGTCTACGTCCAGACCCGCCCCGGCTTGCGCCCCGTCGCGATGGCCTACGAGGTCGGCATGCGGCTGCCCGCGCACTGCACCGCGAGCGGCAAGGCCCTGCTGGCCGCGCTCACCGACAACGACATCGCTGGGCGGTATGCCGACGGTACTTTCGACGTACTCACCAGGCACAGCATCACTCGGATGCCGGACCTGATGCCCGACCTCCAGCGGACCAGGGACCGTGGTTACGCGATCGACGACGAGGAGACCGCGCTCGGAATGATCTGCGTCGGAGCGGCGATCTTCGGCCGGAGTGGACAGCCGTCCGGCGCGTTGAGCGTCAGCATGATCAAGGCCACTGTGGACGATGACCGCATCCACCATGCGGCTTCTTCGATCCTGCGCCTGACGCAAGCGCTCACCGTACGGCTCGGTGCTTTGTGACGGCCGCATAGGGACCGTGATTTGACGTTCCGTGCCCCAGCTTCTAGCGTCCGTACCGACTGGTCGGTGTGGAAAGCAGTGGCAAGATCCTGTGGCGCGAGCCGCGGGACGAAGGGTAAGGCGGGCGTATGTCCACGATAGAAACCGTCCGCGGCGAGGTGTCCACCACGGAGCTCGGCCGAGTTCTCATGCACGAGCACATCTTCGTGCTCAGCAGCGAGTTCGTCACCAACTATCCGTCGGACAACAAGTTCCGGGAGGACGAGCAGATCCCGGAAGCCATCGTGCGGTTGAAGGAATTGCACGCCGCCGGGATCACCACGATCGTGGATCCGACCGTGATCGGCCTCGGCCGCTACATCCCGCGCATCCAGGCCATCGCCGCCGAGACCGACATCAACATCGTCGTCGCGACGGGGCTGTACACCTACAACGACGTCCCGCACTACCTGCACTACCGCGGCCCCGGCACGGTTCTCGGCGGTGACGATCCCCTCGTCGAAATGTTCGTCGGCGACATCACCGACGGCATCGCGGGCACCGGCGTCAAGGCCGGTCTGCTCAAGTGCGCCACCGACGCGGAGGGCATGACATCGGGCGTGGAGCGTGTCCTGCGTGCCGTCGCCAAGGCGCACCGCGTGACGGGCACGCCGATCATGACCCATACCCACGCCGTCAGCCGGCGTGGCCTGGAGCAGCAGAAAGTGCTCGAATCCGAAGGGGTGGACCTCTCGCGCGTGCTGATCGGGCACTGCGGTGACACCACCGACCTGGAGTACCTGACAGAGGTCGCCGACCGCGGCTCGCTGCTCGGCATGGACCGGTTCGGCCTCGACGTGCTCCTGCCGTTCGAGGAACGTGTCGCGACCGTCGCCGCGCTCTGCGAGCGCGGGTACGCGCGCAGCATGGTGCTTTCGCACGACGCGTCCTGCTACATCGACTGGTTTCCGCACGACCAGGTACCCGCGATCGCGCCGAACTGGCACTACCTCCACATCACCCGCGACGTCCTGCCCGCGTTGCGTGAGTGCGGGGTGAGCGAGGAGGACATCACCACGATGCTCGTCGACAACCCGCGCCGGTACTTCGACCGGCAGGGCGGATACTGAAACGCGAGCTCGGCGGTCCCACTCGGTAGGCTGACCGTCCGGGCGGGACCGGCGATGCGAGGGAAAGGGGGTCACGCGATGATCGAAGTGACTGCGGGCGAGCAGGATTCGGTGCCGCAACGGCTCCTGTCCCACGCCACGGAACTCTTCGCCAAGAAGGGTTTCGATCGCACGTCGGTGCAGGAAATCGTCGAGGCGGCGGGCGTCACCAAAGGGGCGATGTACCACTACTTCGACTCCAAGGACGACCTGCTCTACGAGATCTATGCCCGCGTGCTGCGCGAGCAGACCGACCAACTGGAGAAGGTCGCCGTCACCGAGGCTCCGCTGCGGGAACGGCTGACAGCCGCGGCGTCCGACGTCGTCGTCAGCACCATCGCGAACCTCGACGACAACACGATCTTCATGCAGTCGATGCACCAGCTGAGCGACGAAAAACGCAAGGCGGTACGCGCCGAGCGCCGCAAGTACCACGAACGGTTCCGCTCGCTGATCGAAGAAGGCCAGGCGTCGGGCGAATTCCGGGGCGACAAGCCCGCCGACGTCATCGTCGACTTCTTCTTCGGCTCCGTACACCACCTGGGTTCCTGGTACCGCCGCACGGGCACACTTTCGGCGCGTCAGGTCGGTGACCACTACGCCGACCTGCTGCTCGACGCGCTGCGCCCGCCTGTCTGAGCCCTACGAGTACAGCGAAGCCAGTGCGGCCGCGGTTTCGGTGAGCCGCCGCCGCAGTTCCGGCGGTTCCAGTACCTCGACGTCCGCGCCGAAACGGAGTAAGTCGGCAAGCGCGTGTTCGACGGACTCGATCGGTACCACCGCGCGGAACCAGCCGTCGGCGTCCGGCTCGCCCGATGTGTCCTTAATGGACAGTAGCGCTGCCGCGCTCATCATGTCCGGCAGGCGTTCCGTTATGGACGGTGACAGCCGGAGCACGGCCTCGCCGCCGCGACGGCGTGACTCGAAATCGGCGAGGTAGCCCTGCCAGTAGGCGGCGAGATCGAAGTTGCCGGGACGTTCGAAGGTCTCGTCCCGGACGTCCAGGTCGAGAATCTGCGAGACCCGGTACGTGCGCGCGTGACCTTCACTCGCGGCGACGAGGTACCAGCGCCCCGCCTTGAGGACGAGACCATAGGGATCGAGGACACGTTCGACGTCCCGCGGCGCCTTCCACCGGCGGTAGCGCACCCGGAGCCGGCGCTGGTTCCACACGGCGCCGGCGGCCGCGGTCAGCTGCGGGGTTTCTTCGCCGTCGTGGTACCAGTTCGGGGCGTCGAGGTGAAAGGTCTGCTGGATGCGGCTCGCGCGATCGCGCAGTTCGGGAGGAAGGGCGGCGGTGAGTTTGAGCTTCGTCGCGGCGACGACAGTGCCGAGCCCGAGTTCCGCCGCGGGACCGGGAAGCCCGGTGAGGAACAGGGATTCCGCTTCGCCCGTGGTGAGCCCGGTGAGTTTCGTCCGGTAGCCGTCGAGCAGCTGGTAGCCACCGGCATGCCCCGCGTCGCCGTAGAGCGGGACGCCGGCGGAATGCAGTGATTCGACGTCACGGTAGATCGTGCGAACCGAGACTTCGAGCTCCTTGGCCAGTTGCCCGGCTGTCATCCGGCCGCGGGTCTGCAGTAGCAGCAGGAGGGAGACCAGTCGGGAAGCGCGCACTGTGCCGGTATACCACTGCGTCTGCTCTCGGCGGATCGTTTTTGTCGGTGGGCCGCGCTAGCGTCGTTCGCAGGGTCACTCTGATGGGGAAGAGGTTTTTCGCATGTATTCATCGATGGTCCGCCGGGTGGCGGCGGTGGTGACACTCGTGGGAGTGCTGGTCGCCGGTTCGGCGGTACCGGCAGTCGCACGTGATGTATCGAAGCCGGGATGGGTCGCCGGGTGGTCCACCTCGGTCCAGCAGGCTGTGCCGCCGGACATCTTCGGCCCCAACTGGTCGATGGAGGGATTTTCGAGCCAGTCGGTGCGCCAGGTGGTTCGCGTGTCCACCGGCGGGCCACTGCTCCGCATCCGAGTGTCCAATGTGTACGGATCGGCACCGTTGCGGCTGACCGGCGCGACGATAGGCAAGGCTGGTGAAGGCGCGGCCGTGCGGGAGGGCACGGTCCGGCCGGTGACCTTCGGGCGGTCGCTGTCCACAACCGTCCAGCCGGGGCGTGACCTGCTGAGCGACCCGGTGTTACTGCCCACATCCGCGCTGGACGAGTTGTCGGTGACGTTCTACTTCGCCGATCCGACCGGCCCGGCCACCTTCCATTCCATCGCGCTGGCCACCAGTTACCGAGCCGCCGGGGACCAGCGGTTCGACCCACGGGCCGCGACGTTCACCGAATCCACGCAGTCCTGGTATTACCTGGCCGGGGTCGAAGTGACCGGCCAGGGCCGGCGGGGCACCGTGGTCACCCTCGGCGACTCGATCACCGATGGTTACGGAGCGACCGCCGACGCCGACAACCGGTACCCCGACGAACTCGCCGAGCGGCTGGTCGCCGCGCACCTACCGACCGCGGTGGTCAACGCCGGAATCAGCGGTAACAAGGTTCTGAGTGATATGCCATGCTGCGGGGAGAAGGCGACAGCGCGGTTCCAGCGTGACGTGGCGAGTCAGCCGGGCGTCCGGACGGTGATCGTGCTGGAAGGCATCAACGACATCGGGTCCGGCACTTTCGACCCGACCGCGCCGCCGGTGACCGTGCAGCAGCTGATCGACGGGCACCGCACGCTGATCGCCGCCGCGCACGCCCGGGGAATCAAGGCGATCGGGGCGACCCTCACGGCCATCAAGGGCTCGTTCTACGACACGCCCGCGAACGAATCGCTGCGTGACGGGCTCAACGAGTGGATCCGGACCAGCGGGGCGTACGACGCCGTCGTCGATCTCGACGTCGCCACGGCTGCTCCAGGGGATCCTGATCGGCTCAATCCCGCGTACGACAGCGGAGACGCCCTGCACCCCAACGACGCCGGGTACCACGCGATGGCCGCCGCCATCGATCTCGACTCGCTCTGAAATCTAGGCCGTGTCGTGGCGTCGCCGGTGGGCAAGTACGGCACCGGCGATGGCGCCGAAGGCGACGTGGTCGGCGGCTTGGGGGCCGGGGCGGAGAGCCCGGATCCGGGGGAAACGCGCTCCGGCGACCCCCAGGTCGAGTGCGGCGATGGCGAGCCCGGCGGCGGCCCCGGCGAGGACGGTGTGCCGTTTGGGCAGGGTCGCGGCCAGCACGAACGCCCAGCCCAGCGAGACTGCGACGTGGGCTGTCGCGCCGGAGACGAGTAGCGGGATCTTGCGGGTTTCCCGCGGGGTGAGGAGAGTGCCTGCCGCCAGCGATGCTTCGAGAGGATCTTCGCCACGGGCGAGCGCGTACGCCGTCGACGGAAGTCCACTGAGGACAGCCGCCGGGGCGGCGGCGGAAAGCGTGTCGCGGACAAGACGTGCGAAGTTTCCCATGGCGGACAGCGTTCCATGGTGCGGCCGTTGACTTCGTGACCAGGGCGTCCTCGACGGGACACGCCCTGGTCCGTCCGTCACCCGGCTGAGGGTCTGGTGATGATCGAGAATTCCACGCCGGACGGGTCGGTGATGACGGCCGTCCGCCCGTAGAGGCCGTCCTCGGGCTCGGTGGCTGTCCCGCCGGCTTTCCGCGCCCGTGGCCGTCCGGCAGTCGAAGGAAGGTGAAGTCGAACCCGGGCATGTCCTCGTTGCGGTCGAGCGTGTAGTCGAAGATCCGGGTGTAGAAGGGCTCGGGCGGGTTCGGTGGCGGCGGTGACCAAGTCGTTGCGGACCAGGGAAGTAGGTCAGTTCCTGTCCTACTTGGCGTGTCGCAGCCGGATTGCCGGGGAATCCGGCACGGCGCGTGTCAGAATCCTCCGGCGATGCACACTCCCAGCGATCTCGCCGACCTGCTCGAGTGCGACCACCGCAGCAAGCTCAAGCAGGCGCTCGCGGCCGGATTGCCCGGCGCGCCCCGCCCTGGCGCCGGTCCGGATCAGCTCGCGGTCAAGCACGGTCAAGCCTTCGAGCGGACCACGTTGGACCGGCTCAAGCGAGAGCACTCCGGGCTGGTCGAGATCGAGTCCGGCGATCGCGCCGATGCCGCGAAAGCGACCGCCGCGGCGCTGCGAGCGGGTGCGCCGGTGCTGTATCAGGCCGTGTTCCTCGACGAGGATTTCACCGGCCGCGCCGACTTCGTGATCGCCGACAACGACGGCCGCTACGAGGTCTACGACACCAAATTGGCCCGGCACGCCCGGCCCGCCGCGGTGCTGCAACTCGCCGCGTACGCCGACGCCTTGCGGCGCACCGGAGTGCCCACCGGCCCGAACATGCACCTGCTGCTAGGCGATGGGAGCAGCCGGACACTGCGCGTCGACGATTTCCTGCCCCTGCTGGAAAGGTTGCGTGCCAGGCTGCGCGCGCGTCCGGCGCAGCTCCCCGTGCAGCTGTGGGGCGATCAGCGCCCGGCCTGCGCGAGCTGCGGGTACGCCGAGCACTGCGCGTCCGGCCGGGAAGCCGACCGTGACCTGTCGTTGGTCGCCGGGATGCGGACCGACCAGCGCCGAAAGCTCGTCGAGGCCGGGCTGGGCACCATCGACGCGCTCGCCGCGGCCGAGCCGGCCGACCGGCCGCGGGACATGTCCGTCACGACGTTCACCACGCTGCGCGCGCAGTCCGCGATCCAGGTCCGCCAGGACGTCACGGGCGAGGTCGGCTACGAGATCATCGACGCCGGTGTGCTGGCGGCGTTGCCGCCGCCCAGCCCGGGCGACGTCTTCTTCGACATGGAAGGCGATCCGTACGCGCTGACCGGTACCGGGCTCGAGTACCTGTTCGGCGCGGTCACCGAGGACGACGGCGAACGGTTCACCCCGTTCTGGGCGCACTCGCGGGCGCAGGAGAAACGTGCCTTCGAGCAGTTCGTGGACTTCGCGACCGCCCGGCTGGCCGCCCATCCCGGCGCGCACGTCTTCCATTACGCGCCTTACGAAATGACCGCGCTCAAACGGCTGGCCGCCCTGCACGGCACGCGCGAGGAAGCGGTCGACGACCTGCTGCGCGGCGGTGCGCTGGTGGATCTCTACGCCGTGGTGCGCAAGGCATTGCTGGTCTCCCAGCGGTCGTACTCGATCAAATACCTCGAACCGCTCTACATGCCGTCGGCCCGGGACGGCGATGTGAAGAACGCGGTGTCGAGCATCGAGGCCTACGAGGAGTACCTGACGCTGACCCAGCTGGGAGAGGTCGAGCGCGCCGACGAGGTACTGCGGGGCATCAGCGACTACAACGAATACGACTGCGTCTCCACGCTCAAGCTTTTCCAGTTCCTGCACGAGATCCGGATCAAAGCCGAGATCGAGCTGCTCCCGGTGGCGGAGAAGTCCAAAGAGGACGTACTGATCGAGGACACCACCGAACAGCTCGCCGCCGAACGCCGGGCCCAGCGTGCGGAACGGCTCGCCGCACTCGTCGACCCGCTGATGGCCGGGCTGCCGGACGACCCCGTCGACGCGACCGCTGACGAAAAAGCCCGCGCGCTGCTCGCGGCGTCGGTCGGCTACCACCGGCGCGAGACCAACCCGGCGTGGTGGGAGTTCTTCCGCCAGGTCGCGGCGCCTCTGGGTGACCTGGAAACGGACACGACCTGTGCGGTCCCGGTTTCGGTGCGGGCGGAGGAATGGGTGCCACCGGCCGGCCGGGTCCGCAAGGCCAAACGAGTGCTGACGATCGTGTGCGACCCGGATCGGCCGCATCCCTTCGCCTCGGGTGACCAGGTGCGGCTGCGCTACGGCGCGACCACCCGGGACGCCCGCGTCAACTCCGCGACCGCGGAAACCTTGACCCTGGAAGAAAGCTCCGCTGTCGACGACACCTCCGGCGAACGGCCGTCGGCGGTACTGCCCGGCAGCCCGGTCCGCCCGTCACCCAAGGACGAAGCAGTCGCGGACCTCGCCCAGCTGACCGTCGACGTGTTGCCGGTGCTCCCCGCGCATCCTGGCATCGATCTGCTGCGCCGGACCCCGCCGCGGTTGCGAGGCGGCCGAGCGCTGCCCGAGCCCGGCGAAGACCTTGTGCGCACGGTGATCGAGACCGTGGACGCGCTCGACGGCTCCACGCTCGCGGTGCAGGGCCCGCCCGGCGCGGGCAAGACGTACCTGGCGGGCAAGCTCATCGCGCATCTGGTTCGCACCGGCCGGACCGTGGCGGTCACCTCCACGAGCCACAAGGCGGTCGAGAACGTGCTGGCGGCGGCCAAGGCGAGCGCGCCGGAACTGCCGTGTGCCAAGCGGCCCAAGAAGGCTGTCGATCCGGAGCTGCCATGGGAACAGCCCAAGGACAACGGCGCCTTGGTGCGCTGGCGCGGTGAGCACGACACCGGGCACCTCGTCGGCGGCACCGCGTGGACCTTCGCCAACACCGCGCTGCGCGCCGAACCGTTCGACGTGCTGGTCATCGACGAGGCCGGGCAGTTCGCGCTGGCCGACGCGCTCGCGGTGTCGATGTGCGCGAAAAACGTCGTGCTGCTGGGAGATCCGCAGCAGCTGCCGCAGGTCGTGCAGGGCACCCACCCGGCGGGCGCGGAGGCGTCCGCGCTGGGGCACCTGATCGGTGACGCCGAGGTCATCCCGCCGGAACTGGGCTACTTCCTCGACCAGTCAAGGAGAATGCACCCCGCGGTGTGCGAACCCGTGTCGCAGCTGTCCTACGCCGGTTTGCTGCACGCCCATCCGTCGGCCGCTGGTCGCGGCGTCGCGGGTGTACCAGCCGGTCTCTACCTTTCCGAGGTCGGCCACAGCGGCAACACCACCCGCTCGGTCGAAGAAGCTGCCGAAGTGACTTCGATCGTCGCGTCGCTGATGGGTCGCGAGTGGACGGACGGGGAAGAGGTCCGCCCACTGACCGACGAGGACATCCTCGTCGTGGCGCCGTACAACCTGCAGGCGCGAGTGGTGACCCGGGACCTGGAACGGGCGGGCTTCGGTCGCGTCAGGGTCGGCACGGTGGACCGGTTCCAGGGCCAGGAAGCGCCGGTCGTCATCGCCACCATGACCTCGTCGGCGGCGGTGGACCTGCCAAGGGGACTGGATTTCCTGCTCTCGCGCAACCGGCTCAACGTCGCGCTGTCGCGGGCACAGGCCGTGGCGGTGCTGGTGTGCTCGTCGCGGCTGGTGGAAGCCGACATTCGCACGGTGGATCAGATGCGGCTGGTCTCCGGCATGATCGGCCTGATGAATGCCGCCACGCCCTGGCCGACAAGCACCTGACCACGCCGCGAGATGTCGACATCACGTGTTACGCCCGCCTGGCTCCGCTCAATGGTTCAGAGGCTTCGGCGGTAGCGGGCGGCGACGACGGCGACCCAGAGCATCGCGGTGATCGCGCCGACGGCCAGGGTCAGCGAACCGGCCTTGCCGCCGCTCATCGCCCAGCCGTTCCCGAGCAGGAGAGCGGTGCCCGCGACGCGCGACGCGACGGCGTGGCCGAGGTTTCCGGCGCGGCTGAAATGGCGGCCCAGGACGTAGCAAGCGGCGATCAGGGCGAGAAAGGCGACCGAGCCCGCGGCCATGTGGCCGTAGCTGTGCCAGCTGAGCGGCCCTGGCATTCCGGCGGGAGTGCCGGCGGGGAAGCCATCGGCCGGGTCCATGACGAACACGCCCGCGGCGATCATGCCGGCGCCGTTGACCAGAACCAGCCTCGGCGCCCACTTGCCTCCCGGGGTGCCGCGCATGACTCGGCGCAGGCCGGCCGCTCCGGCGACGGTCAGGAGACCGGCGACGAGGAAGTTGGCGATCTGCAGCCAGCCGAGGGACCCGGTGCTCAGCACGCTCAGTGGGTGGCGGGTCAGGTCGTAGCCCTCGCGGGTGGCGGCCTGGGCCAGTGAGACGACCACCCACAGCGGCGCCGCGACGACCGCGCAGGTGAGCAGGGATCGGGTGGAGGGAGTGGTGGTGGTGGCGGGGAGCTGGATGGTGGTCATCGCTGATGCCTTTCGTCGCTGTCGGTTCCTGCTCCCACGTCGATCCGGCGATGTGACAAGGAATGCCGCCATTCCCTGTCACATTGACTCGTTCGACGTGGAGGCGTAAGCAGAGCCACGAAGAGAAGGAGAACGCCCCGTGCGCTACCTGATGATGTCCAAGCCGACCGACGCCGTCCCCGACGAGAAGCTCTACACCGAGATGGGCAAGTTCATCGAGGAGCTGACCGTGGCCGGCACGTTGCTGGCCACCGGCGGCCTCGAACCGGGAGGTGTCCGCGTGACGTCCTCAGGCGACGAGATCACCGTGACCGACGGTCCGTTCGCCGAAGCCAAGGAAGCCGTAGCCGGTTTCGCACTCGTCGAGGTCCGGTCGAAGGAGGAGGCCATCGAGCTGACCCGCCGCTTCCGCAAGATCGTCGGTGACGGTGAAAGCGTGATCCAGCAGGTCTTCGGCCCATGAGCCGATGGCGGCGCCGCCCCCGTCACGAGCGGACCGGGGCGGTGCTGTCGTCGTGCCGGTGACCGACACCCACCGCACGATCGACGCGGTCTGGAAACTCGAGTCGGCCAAGATCATCGCCGGGCTCACGCGGATGGTGCGCGACGTCGGCGTCGCCGAGGAGCTGGCGCAGGACGCGCTCGTCGCGGCGCTCGAACAGTGGCCCGACGCGGGTGTCCCGGACAATCCCGGCGCCTGGCTGATGGCCATTGCCAAGCGCCGCGCCATCGATCGTCTCCGGCGGTCCCAGCGCCTCGAACGCAAGCACGAGCAGCTGGCCCGTGAACTGGACGAGCCGCCGGACCCCGAGCAGGACGACGTCCTGCGGCTGATGTTCATCTCCTGCCATCCCGTGCTGCCGACCGCCGCCCGCGCCGCGCTGACGCTCCGGCTGATCGGCGGCCTGACGGCGGCCGAGATCGCGCGGGCGTTCCTCGTCAACGAAGCGGCGATCGCCCAGCGCATCGCCGGCGCCAAGCGGACGCTGGCCGAGGAGCAGGTGCCGTTCGAGCTGCCGGAGGACTCGAAGCTGGCCGCGCGCCTGTCCTCGGTGCTCGAGGTCATCTACCTGATCTTCAACGAGGGGTACTCGGCGACATCCGGGGACGATCTGATGCGGCCCGGGCTCTGCCTGGAAGCGCTGCGGCTGGGCCGGTTGCTGGCCGAACTGGCACCGCACGAGGCCGAGGTGCACGGGCTGGTCGCGCTGATGGAGGTCCAGGCATCCCGCTCGGCCGCGCGGACCGGGCCCACTGGCGAGCCCGTCCAGCTGCACGAACAGAACCGGGGGCGCTGGGACCAGCTGCTCATCCGGCGCGGGTTCACCGCGATGCTGCGGGCGCGGGAGATCGGCGGCACGCCAGGTCCGTACGTGCTGCAGGCGGCGATCGCGGTGTGCCACGCACAGGCGCGGACCGCCGAGGACACCGACTGGGCGCAGATCGCCGCCCTGTACGAAGCGCTCGCCCATTTGCTGCCCACGCCGATCGTGCAGCTCAACCGGGCCGTGGCGCTCGGGATGGCACACGGGCCGCAGGCGGGGCTCGCACTGGTCGACTCCCTTGTGGACGATCCCGCTTTGCAGGACTACCACCTTCTTCCCGGCGTCCGCGGCGATCTACTGGTCCGGCTGGGGCGATACGAAGAGGCCCGGCTGGAGTTCGAGCGCGCGGCGTCCCTCACGAGGAACGTCGCTGAGCGCGCATTTCTGCGCCGCCGCGCGGACGAGATCGCGGTCTCGGGAGCGCCGGGTGCGACGCTCGGGGAGGCCACCCGGGATTTCCTGGGCCGCGGCGACCTCGACGCCGCGACGATCCGCTCGTACGGGCAGACGCTGCGGCGCCTGTGCCTGACCTTGGGAGAAACGCTGCCACTGGCGTCCCTGACCGCCGATGAAGTCACGCGGGTGTTCGCGACGGCTTGGGATGGCGCGGCGGCCAAGACGTGGAACCGCCATCGCTCGGCAGTCCGGTCGTTCGGCGACTGGGCGTCCATGGCCGACCTCGCCGCGGGTGTCGACCGGCGTGCCGAGACCCGCGCCCGCATCTCGGCGCTCGGCCCGGCACAGCTCGACGCGCTCTGGAGAGGCTCGGACCTCTCGCTGCGGGAACGAACCCTCTGGCAGCTCCTGTACGAATCGGCGGCCGGGGCGAGCGCGGTCCTGTCCCTCGATGTCGAGGACCTGGACCTCGACGACCGCCGGGCCCGCGCGGGCGAAACCTGGGTGAACTGGCGTTCCGGAACCGCCCGGCTTCTCCCTCGGCTGCTGGACGGCCGGACCCGGGGCCCGGTGTTCCTCGCCGATCGACGGCCGGGCCCGGGCCGGATGCCGCCGGCAGCCGATCTGTGCCCGGAGACGGGCCGCGGCCGGCTGTCGTATGAACGGGCCGAGTACCTCTTCAAGCAGGCCACCAGACCCTTGGACCCGGCGGGTGAGGGCTTCACCCTCCGGCAGCTCAAGCCCCGCGCCTGAGCGCCGGAGGGCCGGTGAGGTGCGCTCGTGGCGGGTCGGGCATTCTTTCTGCCGGTAGACCGATGGACCGATTTTCAGCGGGGGAGTCGCGTTGAGTACCGCACCAGAGTTCGCCGTCCCGGCCAGTGTCGACAGCCCGGTGCGGCCCAAACCTCCTGGCAGCAGAGCCGCTCGCTGGTTGCTAGAGCACCGCGTCGCGCCGGTGGGGCCGGAGAGCGGCGGGGACCACGCCGAACCGCAGGCGTGGTGGAAGGTGATGTGCCTGACCGGGGTCGACTACTTCTCCACGCTGTCCTACCTGCCGGGTATCGCGGCACTCGCGGCCGGGGCACTGTCGCCGCTGGCGACGTTGCTGATCGTCGCGCTGACGTTGTTCGGCATGCTGCCGATGTACCGGCGGGTGGCCAGGGAAAGCCCGCACGGCCAGGGCTCGGTGGCGATGCTGGAGAACCTGCTGCCTTTCTGGCGCGGCAAGCTTTTCGTGCTCGCCCTGCTCGGGTTCGTGGCCACGTCCTGGATCATCACGATCACACTGTCCTCGGCGGACGCGACCGTGCACATGCTGGAGAACCCTTATCTCCCGGGCTTTCTCCATGGGCAGGCCGTCCTCATCACCGTGGTGCTGCTGCTCATCCTTGGCGGGGTTTTCCTGATGGGCTTCAGCGAAGCCGTCGGGGTCGCGATTCCGCTCGTCGCGGTCTTCCTGCTGCTCAACGCGGCTGTGGTAGTCGCGAGCGTGGTCGACCTCGCCACCGCGCCCGCCGCGCTGTCGGCTTGGACCGACGCGCTGACCTCGGGCGGTGGTGGTTTCACCGGCGTCATCGGGCCCGCCGTGCTCGCATTCCCTCTCCTCGTGCTCGGTATGTCCGGCTTCGAGACGGGGGTCAGCATGATGCCGCTGATCGCGGCCGAAGGCCAGACCGAGGAACAGCGCCTGGAATCCCGCATCCGGAACACCCGGAAGCTGCTGACCGTCGCCGCGCTCATCATGTCGGTCTACCTGATCGCGACGAGTTTCATCACGACCGTGCTGATCCCGGCCGATCAGTTCAAGGAAGGCGGCGCGGCCAGCGGCCGGGCGATGGCGTATCTCGCCCACCAGGAACTCGGTGAGGCGTTCGGCACGGTCTACGACATCAGCAGCGTGCTGATCCTGTGGTTCGCGGGCGCGTCGGCGATGGCCGGCCTGATCAACATCGTGCCGCGGTACCTCCCCGCGTACGGCATGGCACCGGAATGGGGCCGCGCGGTCCGGCCGGTCGTCATCGTCTACACCGTCATCAGCGTGCTCATCACGATCGCGTTCGGAGCCGACGTCAACGCCCAGGCGGGTGCCTACGCGACGGGAATCCTGGCGATGATGGTCTCCGGCGCGGTCGCCGTCACCATCTCCGCCGCACGCCGTAAGCAACACCTGGCCACCGCCGCGTTCACGGTCCTGACCGTTGTACTGCTCTACGCCTTGGTCGCGAACATCATCGAGAAGCCGGACGGACTGGCGATTTCGGCGCTGTTCATCCTCGGCATCGTCGTGGTTTCCCTGATCTCCCGCGTGTCGCGGACGACGGAGCTGCGCGCGGAGAGGATCGAATTCGACACGGCCGCGCGCCAGTTCGTGACCGACTCGATCAGCCATGACGGCGCGTTGAACATCATCGCCAACCGCAGGCAGGGAGGCGACCGCGCGGAGTACTCGGCCAAGGAGAACGAGCAGCGCGGCATGAACCCGCTGCCCGGCGCGGCTGACGTGCTGTTCCTGGAGATCGACGTGGTCGACCCGTCGGAGTTCAGCAATGTGCTGCAGGTGCGAGGCGTCGAAATCGACGGCTACCGCATCCTGCGTGCGCAGAGCCCGGCCGCGCCGAACGCGATCGCCGCGATCCTGCTCGCGCTGCGGGATGCGACCGGGGTCCGGCCGCAGTGCCACTTCGAGTGGTCCGAAGGCAACCCGCTGGGGCACCTGTTCCGCTATCTCATCCTCGGCCGGGGCGACACCGCGCCCGTGGTTCGCGAAATCCTCCGGACGAGCGAAGAGGATCCGGCGCGCAGGCCGGGAGTCCACGTCGGAAGCTGATCAGCCGGGGTGGCCGGCGCCTGTGGTTGATCAGGGCAGTGAGGTGGGTAGGCCGAAGGCAGTGAAGTGTTCGGGACCGATGAAGGAGGTGACTTCGGCGATGAGCTCGCCGCGCAGGGTCAGCACATTGATCGCCCAGGCGAGGTGCGCGCCGGCGTCGTCGTTCCTCAGGTAGGAGGCCACCGCGAGCTGGCCGTTGGCACCGGTGGGGAGGTGCCGCCAGCTTCCGCATCCGGTCAGCGGGATCCGCACGGCGAAATCGGTGACGGCGTCGAGGCCCCGGTACCAGTGCGGCAGCGGCGGCATCGACCAGGTGACGTCCTCGCACAGCAACGCGACGAGTGCGTCGGCGTCGCCGCGTTCCAGCGCGGCGGCGTACCCGGCGACGATCTCGCTCAGGCGCGCGTCGTCGAGCTGGCGCAGCGTCTGCTGCTGGGTGGCGGAGGGAACCTTCTCCGCGACGATCCGCCGCGCCCGTTGCAGGGCGCTGTTCACCGACGCGGTGGTGGTGTCCATCGTGGCGGCGATTTCGGCGGCGGAGAAGCCGAGGACCTCGAACAGCAGCAGCGCCGCCCGCTGGTTGCCCGGCAGGTGCTGCAGGGCCGCGACGAAGGCGAGTTCGACGGCCTCGCGCTGCTCGTAGCGGGTGTCCGGTCCGTTGGTGAGGCCCGCGTCGGGGTACGGGCCCAGCCACGCGACGTCGGCCAGCGGAGTGTCGCCGACCACGGCACGGTCGCTCGAGGGGCCGAGGTCGACCGGTAGCGCCCGCTTGCCGCGGTGTTCGACGGTGTCCAAGCAGGTGCGGGTGGCCACCGCGTAGAGCCACGAGCGCAGCGAGCTGCGGCCCTCGAAACGCGCGACCCCTCGCCACGCCCGCAGCAGGGCGTCCTGCAGCGCGTCGTCCGCGTCATGGGTCGAGCCGAGCATGCGGTAGCAGTGCGCGTGCAGCTCCCGGCGTAACGGCTCCACAAGGCGGGTGAACGCGTCGTCGTCCCCGCCGCGCGCCCGGGCCAGATCGGGGTCGTCGGCACCCTTGACCACGGCGTCCGCGGTCCGTGCGGAAAAAACTTCGCTCACGAGCGATGATTCTGCCCCACCGGCGCGGTCACTTACTGCAGAACGCGCATTCCAGGCCCGGTACCAGGAGGAATCCGATGAACAACACGTCGACCGTCCCCGTCAGCGTCGAGACTCTCCGCGTTCCCGACGCACGGTTGCACTACGAGGTGCGGGGCCGAGGCCCGCTCGTGGTGCTCGTCGGTGCCCCGATGGACGCCAGGTCCTTCGCGCCGCTGGCCGATCTGCTCGCCACCGACCACACCGTGCTCACCACCGACCCGCGGGGCATCAACCGCAGCCCGGTCGACGACCCAGACCGCGATTCGACACCGGAGATGCGCGCCGACGACCTCGCCCGGCTCATCACCCACTTGGACGCCGGACCCGCCGTGGTCCTCGGCTCCAGCGGCGGCGCCGTCAGCGTGCTGGCCCTCGTGCAGGCCCACCCCGAGCTGGTCCACACCGTCATCGCCCACGAGCCCCCGTTGGACGAGCTGCTCGACGACCGGCAGGAACTCCGCGAGCGGAGCGAGGACCTCATCGCGACCTACCTCGCCGGCGACGTCATGGGAGCCTGGAAGAAGTTCATGGCGATAGCCAACATCGCCATGCCCGACGAAGTGATCGAGCAGATGTTCGGCGGCGAACGCGAACCGCAGGACGCAGCCGACGAGCATTTCCAGTACGCACACATGTTCCGCCCGACCATCCTGTGGCGTCCCGATGTCGCCCTGTTGAGCTCGGTGCGCAGCCGAGTCGTGGTCGGTATCGGCGAACTCTCGGCAGGCCAGCTCTGCTATCGCACCTCTACCGCGCTCGCCGCGGCGCTCGGCATCGAGCCCACGATGTTCCCCGGCGGCCACATCGGCTTCGCCGAGGACCCCGAGGGATTCGCCACCAGGCTGCGCGTGGTCCTGCAGGGGAGCTGAGGTCGCCGCCTTCAGCCTGGGGCTCGATCCTGCCCGCCGGGTGGAACGGCGGTCCTGCATCGGGACAGTTGGTGAATCCTCACAACCCCGCGTGACCGGTGGCGTTGCCCGCGACTCCGGCGAGTGTGGCTGTCACCGCGTCGCAGGTCTGCCTCGGGTCGCGTCCGTCGGTGTGCACGATCGCGCAGGCGGGGCGTTCGCGGAGGAACTCGGTGAGATGGTCGTGGATCCGCTCCAGCAGGACCGGCCCGCCGCCACGCGTGATGATCTCGTCGATGTAGCGATGCCGCGCCGGGTCGCCGCTCGCCGCCCTGCCGGCGAACCTGTCGACGACCTGCTGTTTACCGGCCATCAGCACGATCTCGCGATATCGGGCACCGCAGTCGCGGGCGGCGGCTTCGAAGCGCACGACTTCTTCTGCGCTGGTCACCAGTTGCGGCATCACCACGTCGTGCCCGGTCCGCAGATGGGTCTCGACCATGCTGATCGCGAGCAGCCGAGCCGCCTTCAGGGTTTGCCAGAAATTGTCCTGCCAGCCGCCGATGAGGCTGACCACCTGATCGGTATCGAGGTTGAGCACCCCTGGGTGCCGATCGGCGTACAGCTGGGCGACGGTCGACTTCCCGACACCGGATGGGCCGTTCAGGTGGATGAGTTGTGGCATCCGCCGGAGACTACCCGGCAGGCCGGGGTCGCAGTTGAGACTGGACCCCGGCCGACCAGATAGTGCCTAGTGCCCCTCGCCGGAACCTAGTTCGGTTTGACGGTGAGGGATTGTCCGGGGCTCAGGCTGATCTTCTTGCGCCAGGCACCCGCCCGGAGTTCGGTGTCCGTGCCGCCGACACTGCGGATCGTCGCGCCGGTGACCTTTCCCGATTTCCAGGTCAGGTCCACTTCGAACCCGCCGCGGGCGCCGATTCCCGTCACCTGTCCCGAATCAGCCCAGGCACTCGGCAGTGCGGGAAGGAATTCGATCACCCCCGGCCGGGAGTACAGCAGCATTTCGAGCATCGCGGCCGGTGCGCCGAGGTTGGCATCGATCTGGAAGATCGTGTAGCTGCCCTGGCTGTACATGTCGAAGAAATTCGCCGACGTGCCGTTCCCGTTGCTGATCGAGGGCTTCAGGACGGTCTTCAGCAGTTCGTACGCGCGTTCGCCGTCCTTGAGCCGCGCCCAGCACAGTGCCCGCCACGCGCACGCCCAGCCGAAACTTTCCATGCCGCGGGCGATCAGCAGGTTGCGGATGCCTTCGATGAGTGCCGGGGCGGCGGTGTCGGTGGCGATCCGGTCGCCGGGGAAGAACCCGATCAGCGGTGAGAGGTGCCGGTGCGTGGTCTCGCCGAGGTTGTCCGGGGACATCCATTCCTCCAGCCAGCCCGTTTTCGGGCTCACCTCGGGCAGGTAGAGCTTGGCCTGCAGGCCCGCGATCGTGTCGCCGTAGGGCTTGTCCTTGGCCAGCAACGTCGTCGCGGTGCGGTAGTGCGCGAAGAGGTCCCACACGATTTCCTGCGAGTACGTGTTGCCCTTGCCGTCCTGCGGGCCGTGCTCTGGCGACCAGTCGCTGTCGTCGACGAGCACGTCACGGCCGTTGTGGTTGATGGTGATCAGCCGCGACTCCCAGAACTCGCAGGCGCCCTTGAGAACCGGGTAGATCTTCGCCAGGAACGCCTTGTCCTGGGTGAATTCGTAGTGCTCCCAAAGGGAATTGCACAGCCACGCGTTGCCGCCGGGGTGCCACCACCAGCCCTGCCCGCCGTAGGGGTTGGTCGAGAACGCGACGGCCCAGCCGCCGATCTTGCCGGTCGAGTTGCGGAACCGGTTGCGCGGATCGTTGAACAGGCGCTGTGTCAGGTCCGACCACGACGACAGCTGCGAGACCAGGTAGTCGGCGAGCGCGTCGAAACATGGAGAAAGTCCGGCGCGATCAGCGAGCCAGTAGTTCATCTGGATGTTGATGTCGGTGTGGTAGTCGCCCATCCAGTCGGGCGTGTTGTTGCTCAGCCACAGGCCCTGCAGGCCCATCGGGAGGCTGTTCCGTGAGCCGGTGATCGTCAGGTAGCGCCCGAACTGCAGGTAGCTCGCCTCGAGTTCCGGGTCGGGCTGCGAGGGGTTGGTGAAGCGGACCGCGATCCGCGACCACGAGTCGAGCGACCGCTGGGTCTGGCTGGAACGGCCGAGGTCGATGGTCATCCGGTTGTACAGGGCGTGGTAGTCGGCCACATGGGTGGCGAGCAGGGTGTTCCCGGCGACAGCCGCCGCGGTGGCGGCCTTGGTCTTGGCGACGGCCAGCGGGTCGGCGCCGGGGTCGCGGAAGCCGGTCGCGGCGTTGGGGGAGTAGTTCGTCCCGCCGCTGACGACGATCACTACCTCCTTGCAGCCGGTGAAGGTCACCTGCGTGCCGGTGACCTTCACCGTTCCCGTGCTGCTCGACGCGGTGATCGTGGCCGCGTACTTGAGGCCGTTGCTGAGCGCCCCGGAGAACGCGTTGTCGGCGACCTTTTCGTCGTGGGTGCCCTCCAGCGAGACCGAGCCGGTGTAGGTGCCGCCACCGGTCAGACGGATGACCACCACATCGTCGGGATGGCTCGCGTAGACCTCACGCTGGTACCGCGCACCGCGGTAGTCGTAGCTCGTCGACACCACGCCGTTGCTCAGGTCCAGCTGGCGGCGGTAGCCCGAGATCGCCGATGCGGCGTGCGCCGGAATGGCGATGCGGACCTTGGCGAGCAGGTTGAAACTGCCGAAATGGACACGCTCGTACGGGAACTGGCCATCCGCCTCCAGTTCGCTGTTGAGGTCTCCGGTCCAGAATGACGCGTCGGTGACGTACAGGTAGTCGGCGGCGGGGTTGCCGCCGACGAGCGCCCCCAACCGCCCGTTGCCGACCGGCAGGCCTTGCTCGATGATTCGGTTCTCGTCGGCGGGGGTCGGGTACCAGAGCGTCGAAGCCTGAGCTTCCGGTACGAGAGTGACATCCAGAGGTCTGATGACTTCGGCGTGCGCGGTGAACGGGCGAAGCCCGCTGAGGGCGACACCCGCACCCACGGCACCACCGAGTTTGAGGAAGTTTCGGCGGGAGGGCGAGGAAGAGGCGTTGGTCATGTGGGGAGTCCGTTCGGTGACGACAGCGGCAACCGGCCGTGAACCGCCCAAACATAGGATGTATGTTTCCTGCGCGTCAACCGACGATCGGGGCCGGTTATTTTCTCCGCGGCCCGCGACGATGATTTGTCCGGTTCAAGACCGTGTAGCGAGCGGTCGCGAGGAAGGCGCGGCAGGGCCACCGGCTACGTGGCCCTGCCGCGCGTACGCGAACTGCTCTCAGGTCTGCGCAGACTGCACTCGAGCGCCGTGCTAGCGCATGCCGTTGGTGATGGCTTCGATGATCTTCGGACGGATTTCGGCGGCGCTGATGATGGCGTCGACCGAGCCGACCTCGACGGCCCGCTGGATGTTGTGGACGGCGTCGAACTCCGCGGCCACTTCACCCAGCTTCTCCGCACGTACGGCGCCGCGGACTTCGGCGAGTTGTGCGGCCAGGGGAGCGCGCTCCGCGCCGCTCGTCTCGGCGACGCGGGCTTCGAGGTCGCGGACACGGGAGTCGTTCTTCGTGCGCTTGTTGACCTCGCCCACGAACACCACCGCCGCGGCGGGGGCACCACCGAGCACCGAGGCGAACGAGCCCTCGACGGCGAGCACCGTCATGTTCGGGTTGAGCGCCTTGGAGAACACGACGAATGCGCCGCCGTGGTAGCGCGAGATCACGACGAACACGATCGGGCCTTCGAAGTTCACGATGGCCCGGCCGATCTCGGCGCCGTACTCCAGCTGCAGTTTCCGCATCGACTCCGGCGAGCCGTCGAACCCGGACAGGTTCGCCAGCACCACCAGCGGCCGGTTCCCGCTGGCCGCGTTGATCGCCCGCGCCGCCTTCTTCGCCGAGCGGGGGAACAGCGTGCCCGCGGTGTAGGTGTCGGGGCCGTCGTTGGGCGGGAAACCCCGGCGCGGCACCGAGCGTGACTCGATCCCGAGCAGGCACACCGGCCAGCCGCCGAGGTGCACGTCCTGCACGACGGCGGTGTCCGCGTCGGCCATCCCGGCCCAGCGTTCCAGGATCTCGTGGTCCTGGTCGGACACCGCCTTCATCACCGAGCGGATGTCGAAGGCCTTCTTGCGGTCCTTGTTGGTGACCGGCGAGAAGATCTCGCCGACCGTGGTGAAGTCGCTGCCCACCCCGGCGTGCGGGTAGTCCGAGACGTCGCGGTCGACCGGGTCGGCGGTGGCGGCCTTGCGCGGCGTCGCCTCACCCGGCGCGATGTACGCGTGGTCGTAGTGCGCCATCAGGATGTCACGCGCGGCACCGAGATTCGGCGCCCAGTACTGCGCCTGGCCGTTCGGGCCCATGACGCGGTCGTAACCGCCGATGCCGTAGTTGTCCTCGGCCGACACACCACCGGAGAAGTCGAGTGACTGCTTGCCGGTGAGCACCATCGCCGAATCCGGGGTCATCACCAGGATTCCCTTGGTGTGCATGAGCATCGTGGCTTCGGCGTTCCAGTACGGCTGCGCGCCGACGTTGATCCCGGCGGACACGATGTTGATCTCGCCGCCGTCCTGGGTGAAGGTGATGATCCGCTTGAGCGCGGCCGCCACCCAGTCCATGTTCTCGGTGCCCGACTCCATCGAGATCCGGGCGCCCGCCGACAGCGCGAACCATTCCAGCGGCACCTTCTTCTGCTCGGCCAGGTCGAGCGCGGCGATGACCCGCGCGCATTCCGGCTCGGACAGCGCGCCGAGGGACTTCGTCGGGTCGCCCAGAAGGATCACTCGCTGGACGCCTTCGGGATAGCGCTCGGTCGGCGTGCTGACGACACCGGCGACGATGGCCGCCGAGTTCTTCCCGCGCGGCCGGTCCGTCGCGACCAGCGTGCCGGTTTCGTCGAAGTCGTACTCGACGAACGAACCCCGCGGACCGGTGAGCATGCTCGTCAGCTCGTACGGGTACACCGTGCCGCGACGGCTCGAGGTCAGGACCTTCTGGCGGTAGTCGTCGAGCGGTTCGATGAGCTCCAGCGACGGCTCTTCGACGTTCAGCCGCACGCCGGTGCCGGCGTCGAAGCCGATCCGCACGGCGATGTCGGTCAGCTCGCCGGTCTCACGATCCCGTTGGCGACCAAGGAAAAGCACCTCTTCGAGGCCCGCGTCCGCCGTCGTCGGCAGCACCCGCCGTGCGACGTCGTTGAGCTCGTCCATGGTGAGCTCGCTCGGCGGCCAGACATAGACGAGGATCCGGTTGGTGTCGAACCGTTTGCGCGCCGGGCGCTGCGCCTGCACGCTGCGGATCGAGTCGAGGCAGGTGGCGAGGGTGTCCTCCACCGCGGGCAGTGACACGAGCCTGCCGTCGTTGTCGCGCAACGGGGTCAGGTCGCGAACCTGGGCCAGCGCGACGAGCCGCTCGTCGCTCGGGTTCTTCGGCGCGACGCACTTGAACAGGTACACCTCTTCGTCCGACGACGGCAGCCGCGTGAGGTCGAAGTTGCGCAGCCGCTCCAGCTGCATTCGCTGTGCGATGAGCGGGTGCAGCCCGCGGATCAGGCGCTCCTCGGCGAATCCCGTCGAGGACGGCCGGAAGGTGAAGTGGTGGTGCATGACCGCGCCTCGGCGACCGGCGACCGTGGTGGTGATCCGTCGGACCTGGCTCGGCAGTTGCTGGGTCGCCAGTACTTCGCGCAACGCCGCCGCGAGCGCGTCGGGGTCGTCGGGCTGGTCGGTCCAGGTGAGGTAGACGTCGGCGACGAGGTCGCCGCCGGAGGCCAGCTCACCGATCTCGCGGATCGCCTCCGGCAGCGCGGAGAAGTCCACCGCGGTGGACGCCACGCGCGAGTTTCCCGCCCTGCCCTTGTAGCGCGCGACGACGAACGTGCAGTTCGCCAGCCTGTCGATGCGCAGGTCGTCCAGCGATTTGTTGCCGTAGTACCGGCGGGTGAGCACCTCCAGCAGCGTCGCCGGGTCGGCGCCCTTCCGCGCGATCTGCTGCCCGAGCAGGCGGACGAGTGGTTCGGCCACGGCGACCATCGCCGCGATCCGCTCCGGGCGGTCGGCGGCGCCGGGGTGCTCGGCGAGGTACCGCAAATGCTTGCGCACCTGGGTGTAGTCCTCCGCGCGGCCGCGCCGCAGCAGCGGCTGCGCGAACCAGCGGAACACGACACCGCGGGCGAGGTCGGAGACCGCGGGGAACCGCAGCTGCGTGGCGGCGACGAGGTGTTCCAGCGCCAGCCCTGCGGGTTCGCGCAGCGCTCCGCTCGGCGGCGCCTCGACGAGCCACTGCCGCAGCAGGGCGTTCACCGCAGCGACGTCGGACGCCGCGCGCTGCTGGGCGAGGAAGATCCGGAAGACCGCCTCCTCCAGCTCGGGCGTGCGCTCCAGGTCGGTGACGCCGTAGTGCCCGAGCGCACGGGAAAGGCGCTCCTGGAACAGATCCGGCAGCCCAGCCCGCTCGACGTCGAGGCTGTGCAGGTAGGTGTGGAAGTACTCACGCGGGCTGTGGACCGCGGTGTTTCCCGTCGGCTCGTCGCTGCTGGCCCGGTTGCGGCTCAGCTCGGACAGGTCGGCGAAAACCTGGAGCAGCTCGATCTCACCGGCAAGCGGACGCTGTCCGGCCTCGGCCAGTTCCGTTCGCGCGGCGAGATACTGCTTTAGCGTGCGATGTTCGTCGTGCGGGTCCAGGTCGTAGCCGAGCAGCAGGCTGCGCAGGCTTTCTTGGCCGTGGGTGGCCCGCTCGCCCGGCGTGAGGCCGACGAGTTCGCGGGGCAGCGCGAGCTCGCTGGCACTGCCACCTTTTCCGATCTCCATGGCGGCAGGTGCCTCGGCGTCCGAGTCGCCGAGCGGTTCGAGCCGCAGCAGCGGGGCACCGGTGTCGACCTGGCTGCCGACGGTGACCGCGGATTCCCGGAGGATGGCGCGGAAAGGCGCGCGCAGCACGGTCTCCATCTTCATGCTTTCCAGCACGAGCAGCGGCGCGCCGGCCTCGACCTCGTCGCCGACCTGCAATGGGGTCGCGACCACCAGCGCCGGGGCGGGCGAACGTACGACGCCGCCTTCGTCCCGGCTGACGCGGTGCGTGATCCCGTCCACCTCGACCAGGTGGATCGGCCCGTGAGTGCCGGTGACGAGCCGGAAGCGTCGCCCGTTGACGGTGATCTGGCCGGTGTGCCGGTCGAACCGCTCGACACCGACGTCAGCGGTCTGCAGGTCCGTGGCCGCGCCCGAAACGCCGACGCGGAACCGCTGCGGCCCCACGCGCGCCACCTGCACCTTGTACCCGGCGCCGCGGAGCTTGAGCTCCAGCGTACGGCCGCTCTCGTGCTGAACTTGCGGCCTGCCGCCGTGCGCGGTGGCCAGAAGTCGTTGCCGGGCAATGCTTTCTTCGTCTTCGTAGGCCTCGATGGCGGCTGCGGCCAGCGCGATCGCGGAGTGCCGATGGGTGACGAGCCTGCCTTCCGCGCGGACGCGGTCGATCCAGCCGGTGTCGGCGGAACCGTCGAGCACCTCGGGCTGGTCGAGCAGGTCGAGCACGAAGCTCTTGTTCGTCGCGCCGCCCTCGATGATGACCGTGGTCTCCGTCATCGCGCGGTGCAGCCTGCTCAGCGCCTCTTCGCGGTCGCGGCCGAAGGCGATGATCTTGGCGATCATCGAGTCGAAGTCGGCCGGGATCGAGTCGCCTTCGCTGACACCGGTGTCGACGCGGATGCCGGGGCCGCTCGGGAGGACGAGCCTGACGATCTTGCCGGGGGAAGGCGCGAAGTCGCGGTCGGGGTCTTCGGCGTTGAGCCGCGCTTCGATGGCGTGACCGGCTTCGACCGGCGCGACGCCTTCGAGCTTGCCGCCCGCGGCGACGTGCAGCTGCGCCTTCACCAGGTCTATGTCGGTGGTGATCTCGGTGATCGGGTGCTCGACCTGCAGCCGCGTGTTGACCTCGAGGAAGGCGAACAGCTTCTCGCCGGGGTGGTAGAGGAACTCGACGGTGCCCGCGCCGCGGTAGTCCACGGCCAGCGCGAGCTGCTCGGCCGAGGTCTTGAGCTCCTGGACCTGCTCCGCGCTCAGCACCGGCGACGCCGACTCTTCGATGACCTTCTGGTTGCGCCGCTGGATCGAGCAGTCGCGGACGCCGAGCGCCCACGCGGTGCCCTGGCCGTCGGCGATGACCTGGACCTCGACGTGCCGGGCGCCGGTGACCAGGCGCTCCAGGAACACGACACCGCTGCCGAAGGCCCGCTCGGCCTCCATCCGGGTGCGCTCGTAGGCGTCGGTCAGCTCGTCGGCGGAAGTGATGACCCGGATCCCGCGGCCGCCACCGCCCGCGG
Organism: Actinomycetota bacterium; assembly: GCA_032230695.1. Taxonomy (GTDB): domain Bacteria; phylum Actinomycetota; class Actinomycetes; order Mycobacteriales; family Pseudonocardiaceae; genus Amycolatopsis. The sequence continues at coordinate 114,906 of JAVXWP010000060.1, forward strand.
TCGCCTTCAGCATCAGCGGGTAGCCGATCTCGTCGGCCGCCTTGATCGCGGCGTCGAGGTTTTCGACCGCGCCGCGGCTCCACGGCGCCACCGGGACGCCGACCTCCTCGGCGATCAGCTTCGAGCCGATCTTGTCACCGAGCTTGCGCATCGCGTCGGCGCTCGGACCGACGAAGGCGATGCCGAGCTTTTCGCAGAGCTCCGCGAACGCCGGGTCCTCGGCGACGAAACCCCAGCCGACCCAGGCCGCATCGGCGCCGGTTTCCACCAGCGCGCGCTCAAGGACGGCGTGGTCGAGGTAGGGACGGGCGGAGGCCGGGCCGAGGTAATAGCCGAGGTCGGCCTCGCGGACGAAGGTGGCCGTCCGATCGGCGTCGGTGTAGAGGGCGACGGTCTCGATCCGCGTCCCGGTCTCGGTGGCGAGCTCCCGGACGGCGTGGATCAGCCGCATCGCGGCTTCTCCACGGTTGACGATTGCGACACGACTGAACACCGGGTGAGCCTCCTGCTTTTTGGGCATACCGGGCGCGCTGTCGCCCCGGACCTGTACATATTCTCGTCTACCACCCACGATGAATATGTCTGACCCGGTGCGCGCCGAGTGCCCGGAATTGTAGGAACCCGCCAAAACGCGGTCTCAGATACCCCTGGCCAGCGGATTCGGCCGCACGTGTCACGAGCACGGCCGCGCCGCAAACCTTGTGAGCCTGCTCATAGGGGTGTTGTTGGCGGCGCGCACGGCGAAGTGGCGCGCGCGGCCGGGTGGGTGGCTCGTGAGCGTTTCGCGGGGTTCTAACGCCGCGAAACACTCACGAGGGCTGGGAGGGTTAGGCCACGGGGCTTACTTGGATGGGGGATAGCTCGTTCAGGTTGTCCGGGGAGAGGGCCTGGGCGGCAGTGAAGACGGTCTTTTGCTGGGTTTTGATGCGGTCGTCGACGACGCGGCTGAGTTCGAAGGCCAGGCGGCCGGTTTGACGGACGGTGGTTTCGTCAACCTGCGGCTGGGTGATCGAGGTGATCACGATCCCCTCGGCGGCGCCGGATTCCGATTGGGAGGCGCCCACGGAGAAGGCTTCGCGGGGGTTCGCGTTCCCGTCGACGTAGAAGGTCCGCAGTTTCCCCAGCAGTGAGTGCCATTCCACTACGTCACCCTTGAGACCGGTGCTGCTCAGGTCGGTGACGGACAGGCCCATGCCGCGCTCGCCGGTGCGGAAGCAGCGTGCGTAGGAGCTGAGTGCGCCGACCCAGAGTGACTCGACGACGAGGTCGTCCTGGTCCGCGCCGCGTTCGAGCTCGGTGATGAGCCGTTCGCAGCAGCGGAGCACGAACTGGAGGTCGTCGAAGATCGCGGCGAGGTCGGCGAGCGCCAGCGCCGCCGGGCTCCGCAATTCGCGTGCGGCCGAGGGTGGGGCCGCACCTTGGGTCTGCTGGGACATCCTGGAATGCTCCTGTCTGCCGCGGAAGACTGAACCCCAAGCAGACCGCACCGACGGGTGCGCCCGTGTCTCACTTTGCGACACGCGAGGTCATGGGGTCGACAGAGGCCGTCAGGGACGCCGTCGAGGTGGACTTGGGTCCACATCGGACGCCAGCCGTCCGGCTCGACATAGCGGCGCAGGTCGGCGGTGCCGACGACATCGAGCAGGCCTTCCCGCACCAGGGTCTTCAGATGGCGCCAGGTTACGAGGTCGTCGCCGAGTTGTGACCAGCGGTTATCCGCTTTGCCGGGTTACAGTGACCGAAATCCTGACCAGGGAGAACCGTGCCGTTCGTGCTGTCGCGCCTGCTCGCTCGCCTCAAGATGCTCCACAGCTGGTCGACGCCGTTCGTGGTGGTCGTGTTCGTGTTCCTCACGAGCTGGCCGCTCATGGTGCTCGCGGAACCGGCGGGCAGCGAGCTCGTCGAGCCGGGCAACTTCTGGTGGTACTTCGTCGTCTCGGCGTCGACGGTCGGTTACGGCGACTTCTCACCCGAGACCGGCTTCGGCCATCTGATCGGCGCTTATGTCATCGTCGGCGGGATCGCGACCCTCACCAGCGTGTTCGCGAAGCTGGCATCGATGCTCGAACGAGCGAAAGGGCGGCGTATGCAAGGGGTGAACACCGTGGACCTGTCGGGGCATGTCGTGCTGCTCGGCTACACCCCGGGACGTACCGAGCGCATCGTCCGGCAGCTGCGCGCCGACGGCGTGCGCCACCAGGTGCTGTGCGCATGGGACGAGGTCGCCGTGCACCCGATGCCGGAGGAGGACGACGTCGAGTTCGTCCGCGGTGACCTGACGGCCGAGGACGTGTTGCGGCGCGCGGGCGTGGAACGCGCGCACATCGTGCTCGTCGACGTCCGCGACGACAACGAAGCGCTCGCCGTCGCGGTGACCGTGGACCATGTCAACGCCGCCGCGCATCTCGTGGTCACCTTGCGGGACATGGAAAAGATCACCCTGCTGACCTATGTGGACAAGAACGTCCGCTGCGTGCAGTGGCACACCCCGCGGATGATCACCGAGGAGCTGACCTCGCCCGGCATCGCCGAGATGTACTCGGTGCTGATGACCCACGGCGGCGCCAACACCTATTCGGTGCCGCTGCCAGATTCGCTCGGGCCGGTACTCGTCGAGCGCTGCCAGACCGTCCTGGCGAAGCGGCACGGCGTGAACGTGCTCGCCGTCCGGGTCGACGGCGAGCTGATGGTGAACCCGGCCTGGCAGACCGAGCTGCCCGCGGGCACGGTTTTGTACTACGTCAGCCCGCAACGCCTTACGCCCGAACAAATCGAGCAAGCTCTGCGGTGAGCGCCGGTCCGAGCGGTTAGGTTGTCTTCATGGCTAAAGAGTCCGCGGTGGAACTTGAGGTCGGGCACCGGACGGTGCGGGTGTCCAACCCCGATCGGGTGTACTTTCCCGCTCGTGGCGAGACCAAGCTGGATCTGGTCCGGTACTACCTTTCGGTCGGCGACGGCATCGTGCGGGCGCTGCGGGAACGGCCCTGCATGATGCACCGCTTCCCGACCGGGGTGTCGGGGGAGAAGGTGCACCAGAAGCGCGTTCCGCATGGCGCGCCGCCGTGGCTGGAGACCGTCCGGGTGGACTTTCCGTCGGGGCGTCATGCCTATGAACTGTGCGTGACGGAGTTGGCGAGCGTGGTGTGGGCGGTGCAGATGTCCACTGTGGAGTTCCATCCGTGGAACTCGCGCCGGGCCGACACGGAGCGTCCCGACGAGTGGCGGATCGACCTGGATCCCATGCCGGAGTGCGGGTTCGACACCGTGCGCCGGGTCGCCCACCTGGCCCACGAGGTGCTCGAAGAGCTCGGCGCGACCGGGTGGCCGAAGACCTCCGGTGGTGCCGGCCTGCACATCTACGTGCGGATCGAGCCGCGGTGGGGCTTCTCGGAGGTTCGCCGGGCCGCGCTCGCTTTCGCCAGGGAGGTGGAGCGACGCGCACCGGATGTGGTGACCACGGCGTGGTGGCGCAAGGACCGAGACCCGTCGACGCTTTTCGTCGACTACAACCAGAACGCCCGTGACCACACCATCGCCAGCGCGTATTCGGTACGCGGGGTGCCCGAGGCGATCGTGTCGACGCCGATCACCTGGGACGAGATCGACGACGTCGAACCCCGCGAGTGCACGATCGCGACCGTGCCCGCGCGATTCGCGAAGCTCGGCGACCTCCACGAGGGCATCGACGACGCGGTGTACTCGCTGGACACGCTGCTGGAGTGGGCGGACCGCGACGGCCTCGAGTAGCAGCTAGTCGGTTTGCCGTACAATCTTCTCGTAACGGACATTGTGCCCGTTGGTCTCCGTGGCGCACCCAGCCGCGACCGTTGCACCACCGAGCCGGAGGATCTGCTATGAGCTTGTTCGACATGTTGAAGGAAAAGGCGACCGAAATGCTGGGCGGCGCCACCGAAAAGGTCACCGAGATGACCGGCTTCGAGTCGCCGGCCGCGGGTCTTGACGAGGCCGTCGGCGGCGTCACCGAAGCGGGTCAGGGCGTGGTCGACTCCGCGACCGGCGTGATCGGTGACGCGACGGGCTCGATCACCGACACGTTCACCGACAACAAGTAGGCAACCACCTTTCGCCCACCGCGAAAGGGCCGCCTTCCGGGACTTCGAGTCCCGCAAGGCGGCCTTCGCTAATGGGTACTTGCTGATGGGTAGGTGAGGTCAGCGTCCGCCGTTGTCGTCACCGGAGCCGTCACGGTCGCCGCCGTGGTCGTCGCCAACGTCGTGCCCCGGCCCGTCGTCGGAGACCCCGCTCGAAGAACCGTCACGGCCGTTGTCGTCCGGAACAAGAGAGCCGGGTGCACTCATGGTGGTGGGTTCGGTCTTGAGCACCCGGCCGTCGGCTGCGTCGACCCACACCTCATACCGGGCGCCGGACGTGCTGAGGTGCACCTTCCACGCCCGGCGCCCGGCTTCGGACTCCACTTCGGTCTCCGTCACCCGGCTGCCGGGTACCGCCTCGGTGGCGATCCGTCGTGCGTCGGACTCACTCGTGGTCGCCGCCGCCGGTGCCGCCGAGGTGCTCGTCGAAGGTACCGGTGTGGGCAGTGAGCTGCCGGTGGCGGCGAGCGCTGCGGCCGTCCCGCCGAGCACGAGCGCCGCACCCACCGCGCTGATCACCAAAGTCTTACGCATGATGGCTTCTCCCTTTTTCCGTTTCGGTTACTGGAGAAGCTTGCTGCGGGCGACGATATGCGCGCGCTGTGCGAAGGTTAACGAGCCCCTAAGCCGGGCGGGCTGAGTTCGAGGACGACCCGCGCACCGCGCGTCCCGGCCCCGGTGATCGTGAACGTACCGCCAGAGGCCTGTGCGGTCCGCCGCGCGATGTCGAGCCCGAGTCCGGTCGACCCGGCGCCGCTCGTTCCGCGTGCCCCGACAGTGGCGTCATGGAAGCCCGGTCCCTGGTCCTCGATGACCAGATACGCGCCACCGCCGTGCTGCGGGGAAAGCCGGACCGCGTACGGCGTGCCCTCCGGGGTGTGCGCGAAGACGTTGCCCAGCAAGGCATCCAGGCAGGCGGCGAGTTCGGCTTTCCCGACCGCCACCGGCAGCGGGCCCGGCACGGTTTCGACGATCATGGGCCGGTCCTGGTCCTGCGCGAGGACCGACCAGAACGCCGTCCGCTCGGCGACGACTTCGGCCGCGTCGCACGATCCTGGGCCGGCGTTGCGGTTTCGCGCTTCTTCGATGAGTGCGGTGACTTCGCGTTCCAAGGTCTCGACGTGACCGCCGATCCGGCTCGCGTCTTCGGGGTGGCGCAAGGATTCCGCGTCGAGACGCAGCGCCGTCAGGGGGGTTCGCAGCCGGTGCGAGACGTCGGCGATCTCTTCCCGCTCCTGCCACACCAGTTCCCGGATCCGGGCGGCGAGGTGGTTGAGGGCCGAGGCCACCGCGCGCACCTCGGCCGGTCCTCTCGGCCGGGCGCGGGCGTCGAGGTCACCCGAGGCGAGCTGATGCGACACGGCCGCGAGCTCGCCCACCGGGCGCACGATCGTGCGGGCCAGCCTGTCGGCGACGACGACGCCGAGTGTCAGCAGGACGATGCCGAGCAGGCCCAGCACCAGCCAAGCCGATTGCAGCCCGCGGCTCAGTTCCGATTGTCCGACGAAGGTGCGAACCACCGCTGTTCCCTGCGGAAGCCCTTGTACCGCAACGAGAATCTCCCTGCCGTCCGGCCAAGCGACGGTGATGCTGCCCTGTAGTGCGGCCAGCTGCACGCCCGTGCTGCGCGGTGCGTCCGCGCCCAGGACCGTGCCGTCCGGCAGGTACACGGTCACCGGCGGTCCCGCGGCCGTGTTGAGCTGGTCGACGGCGGGCTGCAGTGTGCGGCTGTCCGACGTCGCCACCAGCGAGGTCAGCGACTGGGCCCGCGCGGTGGCGGCGGTGGTCGCCCGATCGGCCGCCACCGCCTGCAGCAACAGCGCGAGCGGCACCAGGAACGCGATCAGCACCAGGCTCATCGCCGCCGCGACGAGCAGGGTGAGCCGGCGCCTCATTGCGCGTGCCCCGGTTCGGGAGCGGCGAGCCGGACGCCGACGCGGCGCACGGTGTGCAGGTAGCGCGGTGTCTGCGCGGTCTCGCCGAGCTTGCGGCGCAGCCACGACAGGTGGACGTCGACGGTCTTGTCGGCACCCGCGTACGGCAGGTTCCAGACGTCGATGAGCAGGGTCCGCTTGCTCACCACGGTGCCGGCGCGTGAGGCGAGGTAGTGCAGCAGATCGAACTCGCGTGGCGTGAGTTCCAGCAAAGCCCCTTCGAGGAACGCCTGCCGGGTCCTCGCGTTGACCGAAAGGCCGCCGACGACCACGGCCGACTCCTCGGCTTCGCCCTCGGTCCGCCGCAGCACCGCCCTGATCCGCGCGTCGAGCTGGGCGGCTCCGAACGGCTTGACCAGGTAGTCGTCGGCGCCCGCGTCCAGCAGCCGGACCATCTCCGACTCCAGGTTGCGGGCGGTGATCACGATGATCGGTACCTGATTGACCGCGCGCAGCATCCGCAACACCTCCCGGCCGTCGAGATCGGGCAGCCCCAGGTCGAGCAGCACGACGTCGGGCCGCTCCGACACGGCCAGCTGCAGCCCGATCATCGCGGTGGGCGCTGAGGTCACCGCATGCCCGCGTTCGGTCAGCGCGCGGATCACCGCCGTACGAATGGTCAAGTCATCCTCGACGATCAACACCGTGGCCATTCCCGGGAGGCTATACCGGCTTCCGGCGACAATGGCCGGTCCGGCGGATGCTAACCCCTCCTTAGCGTCGCTTTAACCTTTCGGAGCGGGATAATGGCGGTCATGAGCCGGCATGGGGTGTGGATGATCGTGGGATGGGCGGTGGCCGCCGGCGCCGCCGCCGTTGTCGGCACGGCCGCGCTGGACATCGTCGGGGCGGGCATCCTCGGGCCGGGCAACCAGGCGCTGAGCCAGGCGGACGTGACCCGTGACCTCGCCAACGCGAGCTCGCGCCCGCCGACGCCGGCCCAGCTTCCCAGTACCTCCCCTGCACCGGCGACGTCGAGTGGGCCGGCCCCGCGCGGACTCTCCACGCCCGGCGGCACGATCATCGCGACCTGTGACGGCGACCAGGCGTTCCTGCAGTCCTGGAGTCCAGCGCAAGGATTTCGAACCGACGACGTCGTACGCGGCCCGGCGGTGGTCACCTCGATCAAGTTCAAGAGCGGCAAGGATGAGCTCAGGAACACGGTCACCTGCCTGGCGGGTGAACCGCAGGTCGACTCGACGACCGACGACCACTGACCGTTACTCGTTCGAGTGAGTATCGGTAGCGTGATTTGATCTTCGCGGGCATCGTGGGCGCATGGGAACCGAACACCGCCGCGCACCTGTGCTCGCGGCCGTCGCCGTGCTGGCGATGCCGTTGACACTGGCTTCGGTGCCGGGCACCGCGGCCGCCGACTATTCGCTGGCGGGGGACAACTACGCGGGCTCACAGATCGCGCTGCGTGAAGGCGTGCACGGCAGTCCGCTGGACGCACGCGCGGAGCCGCAGGTAGCCCAGACCCTGGGCAACGACGTGAGCGGCCACCAGGGCCCGGTGGACTGGCTACTGGTGACCGGCGCCGGCGCGAAATTCGCCTTCGTCAAGGCAACCGAGGGCACCGGATTCGTGAATCCCCAGTACAACCAGCAGTACGAGGGCGCGCACGACAATGGCTTGATCCGCGGCGCCTACCACTTCGCCCGCCCCGATGTCTCCGGCGGAGCCGAGCAAGCGGACTACTTCATCGCCAACGGTGGTGGCTGGCGAGCCGACGGCAAGACGCTGCCCGGGGCGCTCGACGTCGAGTACAACCCGTACGGAGATGCCTGTTACGGCAAGGACGCCGCCGCGATGAGCGCGTGGATCGGCGATTTCGCCCGGACCTATCTGGCGAAGACGGGCCGCAGTTCGCTGATCTACACCAGCACGAGCTGGTGGAAACTGTGCACCGGCAACAACTCCACCTTCGGCAACACCAATCCGCTTTGGCTCGCCCGCTACGCGCCGGCGATCGGTGAACTCCCGGCCGGGTGGGAAAAACAAAGCATCTGGCAGTTCGCCGACAAAGGTGGCATGCCGGGGGACCAGAACTACTACAACGGCCCCATCGAGCGGGTGCAGGCACTGGCCAACGGCTGAGTTCGGACCTCGACTACTGAACCGCGCCCGCCTGGGTCAGCAACGACTGGTACCAGGCGTCATACGGATGGTTGGTCGCCGGGTAGCTGGCGAGCGGGTTCGTCGCGTTGCCGGTGGAATCGAAGTCCCAGCCCCGCACGACACGTCCGGCCTGGCGGGCCGAGCTGATGAACGAGGAGCTCGTCGCGGGAGCGGCGTAGAACAACGCGCCCTGCTCCAGCTCCGCGCTGTCCCCTTCCTGGTACTCGTCGAAGGCGGTCGCCTGGTAGCGGATGCGGTCACCCGAGACCCGGTCGGTCGAATATCGCAACGTCTGGGCCGGGGTGGCACCGTCGGCGCCGGTCGAGACCGAGACTCGCGAGGCGCCGCGCACGGAGGTCGACTTGTCGTAACGGGCGTCGGTGGTCCTCACGTTCCCGCTCCACGTCACCGTGGAACCGGCAGTGTTGAGGGCGCCGCGCCACTCCCAGTTCTGGGTGCTGCCCTCACTGCGGTTGATCTGGCGGAGCGCGGTGCCGGCTGGGTCCGTGAAGGCAACCGTCGGTAGCACGCCGTTGCCGTACTTCGTGCTGGCAGACCAGGTGATCTCGCCGTCCGCGCCCAGGCGCCCCGTCCGCGACCAGAGGGTGTTTTCGTTCTGGGACTGGTGAACCTCGACGAGCCAGCCGTTGTCGTTGAGAGCGATCGCCGGTGTCTTCCCGGTGTCGTACTGCCCGTGGCGCACCCACTTGACCCGCCCGTCCGTGCCGTAGGTCCCGGTCCAGTACCACAGAGTGCCGGATCCGGAATCGTGCACCTCGACGATCTGACCGCGGCCGTTGAGGGCCACCGCCGGGTTGTACCCGACATCGCGGCGGTACTCGGCACGGCTCTTGCCGTTGCCGGAGAGCAGGGTCAGGACCCGGCCGCGCACTGCGTCGACCGAGGGCAGTCCGGCGGGATAGTCCTTGGCGAGCACCAGATTCGCCCCGAAGGCGCTGGTGAGTTCCTGGTCGAGCGCACCCAGGTTGCCCGCCGCGAATGACGGGTTGTCCGTCAGGTCGTCCTTCAGATCGAGCATGACCACCAGCGGAGCGTGCGCCGGGTGCGCGTCGGACCAGGTGTTGATGGTGCCCAGCCAGTCGTGCAACAGGTTCGACGCCGGGTTGCCGGCGTGGTCGACGAGGTCTCCGGGACTGCCATGCCCGACGCCGTAGTCGTGCGACGTGCTGTAGCCGTTGTCGTGGATGTCGAGCTCGATGAAGCGGACGCCGTGGTCGAGCTGGTAGGCCAGTGAGCCCTTGGCGCCGTCGACGTTTCCCGAGTAACTGTTGTGGGTCGCCCGGAAAACCGCTGACGCGAACGGGACGTCGGCTGTCGCTGTGCCACCGGTCAGCACCGCGGACGCGACCAGCGCCGCGCCGGACACGGCGCCGAATTTCACTCGAAGCACGGTTGGACCCTCATCTCTTCCCCCGGTTGTGGAGCACGAGGATGATCGCATCTGCCGGGCCCGTCCGGGAGGGTAAGTCACCAACAACCTGAAGAGACGAGTACGCGACAGGCTGTCAGCCGAGGCCCTTAAGCAAAGCGTTATTCGTCGGTTGCCCGGTGGTCGGGGCCGGTGGATCATTCCCGCCACCACGAGCGACGGGCGGTTGAGAAGCCTGTCCACCAGGGAAGTGGGTGCGATCAATGGCGATCGAGTCCAGTGGGCACAGCCGGGGTAATCCCCGCCTGTTCGAATTGGTGGAGCACGCGCCGAAAACCGGGAAGAGCCCGACGGTCTGGGCATGGCCGCAGCTGATGGACTACCTCAAGGTCGCCGGGCAGCCGGTGCCTGGGCCATGGCCACCGCACCAGCAACCGCGGCCGGACCCGGAAGAGGACACGCTGCCCGTCGCGGTGGCCGAGCCCGACGACAGCCTTCACCCCGAATCCGGCCTCCATCCCGAATCCAGCCTTCGCGACCGGCGCTGAGGGGAGGGTGGCATGTATCCGTCCCGATTCCGTTACGAGGCAGCGCACTCCCTGGACGAGGCCATCGACCTGCTGCGCTCGAACGGTGAGGAGGCGAAAATCATCGCCGGCGGCCAAAGCCTCGTCCCGCTGATGAAGCTCCGGTTCGCCTCGCCCGATCTGCTCGTCGATCTCAACACGGTCCCCGGGCTCGACTACCACCACCTGGATTCCCAGGGGACCCTGCACGTTGGCGCGCTCTGCCGGCACGCGGACCTCGAACGCTCGGCGCTGCTCAAGAGCAAGCAGCCGACGATGGCCGCCGCCGCGCCACTGATCGCCGACCCGATCGTCCGCAGCCGCGGCACGCTCGTCGGCTCGCTGTGTCACGCGGATCCGCAAGGTGACTGGGCGTCGGTGGTGTTGGCGCTGGGCGGCTCGATCGTCGCGGCCGGGCCGGCGGGCAGGCGCACCATACCGGCCGCGGACTTCGTCGTCGGTCCGTTCCAGAACTCGCTGGCACCGGATGAAATTGCCGTCGAAGCCGTCATCCCGGCAGCCCGCGGCACCCAGATCGGCGACTATCTGAAGCTCGAACGCCGGGTGGGCGACTTCGCCACGGTCGGCGTCGCAGTGGCCGTCGAGCTATCCGGGGACACGGTGATCAGAGCCGGAATCGGGCTGACCGGGGTCGGCAGTGCCACCATCCGGCCCGCCGCCGCCGAAGAGGCTTTGGTCGGCAACCCGCTGACCGAGGAGGTCGTCGAACGCGCTGCCCGGCTGGCGGCGGAGGCGGCCAGGCCCAAGACCGATCATCGCGGCAGCGCGGAGTTCAAGCGGCACATGGTGCACACGTTCGTCGTGCGCGCGCTGGCCCAAACCGGCGAAAGGGCGGCCTGAGATGACCACGGTCCACGAAGAACGCGGCGAAACCGGTACCGGGATCCCCGAACGCCGCATCACCGTGACGGTCAACGGAAAGCGGAAGATCGTCGAGTGCGAGCCGCGGCTGCTGTTGTCCCACCTGCTACGCCAGGGACTTCGGCTGACCGGCACCCACATCGGCTGCGACACCACGAACTGTGGCGCCTGCACCGTGCTCGTCGACGGACGGCTGGCGAAGTCCTGCACCATGTTCGCCGTGCAGGCCGACGGCCGCGAGGTCACCACCGTCGAAGGTCTCGCCACAGCCAGTGAACTGCACCCGCTGCAGGAGGGCTTCAAGGAGGAACACGGACTGCAGTGCGGTTTCTGTACCTCAGGGATGATGCTCGCCGCCAAGGCGCTGCTGGACGAGAACCCCGACCCCACCGAGGAAGAAGTGCGCTGGGCGTTGTCCGGCAACCTCTGCCGCTGCACCGGTTACCAGAACATCGTGAAATCGGTGCTGTGGGCCGCGAAGAAGCTCCGGTCCGAATAGGAGGCACCGACGTGTCGCAGGCACTGGACGAGAACAAGATCGGCGGCCTTGGCGCGAGCCGCAGGCGCGTCGAGGACAACCGGTTCATTCGCGGCAGGGGAAACTACGTCGACGACATCGTGCTCCCCGGGATGCTCCACATGGAGATCCTCCGCAGCCCGATGGCACACGCGCGGATCAAGTCGATCGACACCAGCAGGGCGTGGCAGGTTCCCGGCGTGCGGCTGGTGCTCACCGGTGAAATGGCCGCGACCCGCAATCTCGCGTGGATGCCGACGCTGTCCTACGACACCCAGGCCGTCCTCGCCACGGACAAGGTGCGGTTCCAGGGACAGGAGGTCGCCTGCGTCGTCGCCGACGACCCGTACATCGCCAAGGACGCGTGCGAGCTGATCGACGTCGAGTACGAGCCGCTGCCGGTGATCGTCAACCCGTTGCAGGCCGTCGCCGAGGGCGCGCCGATCATCCGTGACGACAAGGAAAACCAGCCGGACAACGTCATCTACAACTGGGAGGTGGGCGACAAGACCGGCACCGACCGCGCGTTCGCCGAGGCCGACACGATCTCCAGGCTGAAGCTGCACTACCCGCGTTCGCACCCGTCGCCGATCGAGTGCTGCGGATCGATCGCGGACTTCGACCGCGCCACCGGGAAGCTCACCATCTACATGACTTCCCAGGCACCGCACATCATTCGCGCCGCCGTCGCGATGGTGGCCGAGCTCCCCGAACACATGATCCGGGTGATCGCACCGGACATCGGCGGCGGGTTCGGCAACAAAGTGCCGGTATATCCAGGATATGTCTGTTCCATCCTGTGTTCGATCCTGCTGGAGACGCCGGTCAAGTGGATCGAGGACAAGACCGGGAACCTCATCTCCACCGGGTTCGCCCGTGACATGTACCTCGACAGTCAACTGGCTCTGCGCAAAGACGGCAAGATCCTCGGCGTCCGCATCCACGCCGACGCCGACCACGGCGCGTTCTTCGCCGACGCGCAGCCGAGCAAGTTCAAGATCGGCCTGCTGCACTCGGCGTTCGCCTGCTACGACATCCCGGCCGGGTATCTCACCGCCCGCGGCACCTACAGCAACAAGGCACCCGGCGGGGTCGCCTACCGATGTTCGTTCCGGGTGACGGAGGCGATGTTCTTCCAGGAGCGGATGATCCACGCCGCGGCCAACGACCTCGGCATGGATCAGGCCGAATTCCGGCGGAAGAACTTCGTCAGGGACGACCAATTCCCGTACCGTACCGTCTTCGGTTTCCTGGTCGACTCCGGCCAGCCGCAGAAATGCCTCGAAGTCGGTCTCAAGGCTGTCGGCTACGAGGATTTCCTGCGGCAGAAAAAAGAAGCCAAGTCGCGCGGGCGGCTGCTCGGCATCGGTATCTCGACCATGACCGAGCCGCTCGGCGCCGGGAACAGCCGTGAGTACGACATCCTCGGCATCAAGATGTTCGACTCCGCCGAACTCCGCGTCCACATGACCGGCAAGGCCATCCTCCGCACCGGCGCGAAGAGTCAGGGACAGGGCCACGAAACCACGTGGGCCCAGATCGTCAGCCACGAACTGGGCATTCCCGCCGACGACGTCACCGTCGAGGAGGGCGACACCGACACCGCGCCGTTCGGCATGGGTACCTACGCCTCGCGCAGCACACCGGTGGCGGGCGCGGCCGTGTCGATGGTTTCCCGCAAGATTCGGGCCAAGGCCAGGAAACTGGCCGCGCATCTGCTCGAAGTGTCCGAAGAGGACGTCGAGTGGGAACTGGGCCGGTTCTACGTCCGCAGCGCACCGGACCGTGGTGTGTCCATTCAGGAGTGTGCGATGGCCGCGTACTCCAACATGCCCGACGGCATGGAACCCGGGCTGGAGAACAACGCCTACTACGACCCGCCGAACCTCACCTGGCCGTTCGCGGTGTACATCGTGACGGTAGAGGTGGACCCGGAAACCGGGGTCTGGGACGTGCTCAGCATGGTCGCGGTCGACGACTGCGGCGTGCGGATCAACCCGATGATCGTCGAGGGACAGATCATGGGCGGGCTCACCGAGGCGTACGCGATGGCCAACATGCAGTTCATCACCTTCGACACCGAAGGCAACTGCGTCGGCTCGAACTACATGGACTACCTGTTGCCGACGTCTTGGGAGACACCGGGATTCGAGCTGCACAGCGAGGTAGTCACACCGTCGCCGCATCACCCGATCGGCGCGAAGGGAGTCGGCGAATGCGCCGCCGTCGGCGGCCCGGCCGCGTTCGTCAACGCGGTGATGGATGCACTCGACGACACCGGTGTCCGCAACATCGACATGCCGCTGCTGCCGGACCGGGTGTGGGAGGCGATCAAGTACCGCCATGACATCTCCGGTGCGCCGCCGGTCCGCACGGACGACTGAGGTTCGCCATGGACGGATGGAGTGTGCTGGAAGAAGCCGCGGAGCTGGCGCGACGCGGCGAGGCGTTCGCGCTGGCGACCGTGGTGTGGCGGCAGGGACCGTCTTCGGGAAAGCAGGGCAACCGCGCGATCATCACGCGGTCCGGTGACGTGCACGGCTGGATCGGCGGCGCCTGCGCGGAACCCATGGTCGCCGCGCAGGCACGGGAGGCCATGACCGACGGCACCCCGCGGCTGCTCCTGCTCGGCACCCCGGACCAGTTCGGCTCGGCCGTCCCCGACGGTATGACTGTCGTGCCCATCTCGTGTCAAAGCGAAGGGGCGCTTGAGGTTTACCTCGAACCGGTGGAGCCGGTGCCGCACCTGGTGGTCGTCGGCCGGTCGCCGATGGCGCGGGTACTGGTGACGCTGGCCGAAGCACTGGATTGGCGCGCGGTGCTCGTCGACGGCGCGGATTTCACGGCCGCGGACGTGGACGAGCGGTCGCTGGTCGTGGTCGCGACCCAGGGACACTACGACGAGGAAGCGCTCGAACAGGCTGTCATCGCCCAGCCCGCATATCTGGGTTTGGTCGGTTCGCGACGCCGGGGTGAAGCCGTGCTCGGCTACCTCGCCGATCGTGGTCTGCCGGCCGGGCAACTGGGGAAGGTCCACGTCCCGGCGGGACTGGACCTCGGCAAGGTGTCCCACCGGGAGATCGCCGTCGCGATCCTGGCGGATCTGGTGCGGTTGCGGGCATCCGGAGCGCTGCGGGTGGACGTGACCGTGGAGGCACCTGCCGAGGCCGTCGATCCGGTGTGCGGTATGACCGTTCCCGCCCTCGATCCGGTGGAGCACGACGGTGTCGACTACTACTTCTGCTGTCCGGGGTGCCGCGCCGCGTTCGAGCAGGATCCCGCCGCGTACGTCAAGAAGGAGACCCGATGCTGATCAAGAACGATTTCGAGGTCGCGCAGCCGGTCGACAAGGTCTGGCGCTTCTTCGACGACATCCCCCGGGTGGCGGCCTGCCTGCCCGGCGCCGAGCTGACCGACGACCTCGGTGACGAAAAGTACAAGGGCCGGGTCAGTGTCCGGATGGGCCCGGTTTCGCTGCGGTTCGCCGGGACCGCGAACATCACCCAACGCGACGGCGCCGCGAAACGCATCGTGGTGAACGCGGCCGGCGCGGAGGAGAAGGGCAAGGGACAGGCCAGCATGGTCGTCACCGCGATCCTTGTGCAGTCGGGTGCGGGCACGAAAGTCGGTGTCGTACAAGATCTTCAGGTCTCCGGCGCCGCCGCGCAGTACGGCCGCGGCATGATCTCCGACGTCACCACGGTGCTCATGCGGGACTTCGCCACAAACCTTCAGGACGGCATCACCCGCGCCGAGCGCGGCGAGAAACCGGTGGCCCAGAACGCTGCCCCGGCGAAGGGTTTCTCCATCGGCCTGCAGGCCACGCTGATGGCGCTGAAACGGGTGTTCCGCCGATTCTTCGCACCCTACCCGAGCACACCGAACTGAGGAGGAGACATGGTCCTGTGGTGGTGGATCGGGAACGCGGTCCTGTTGTTCGTCGTGCTACCGGTGGTGATCGCGCTGCTCAACCGCGTGCTGGCCGCGGTCGAACGTATTCGTGGTGCCAGTGACGAGATCCTGGCCGGTGGGGTCGCCCTCGCCGGCCGGCTCGACGGCGTCACGGAAGCGCTGGCCACCACCGACAACACCATCAAGGAAGTTTCCGTCGGCGCGGTCCGGTACGCGGGCAGCGTAGCGAAACTCCTCGGCTGAAGGGAAATGTCATGCCTGTGGTCGCCTGGACGACGCTGGTCATCGCCGCGCTGATCATCGCCGTCACCGCGGTGGGCCTGCTCCGGGTCATCCTGCATCTGAAGCGGATCCGCGAGACGCTCGGCTCGGTCGTCGGTGGCGTCGAGCTCGTCGCCGACCGGACGAGCACGGTGCCGGCTGCGCTGGCCTCGGTCAACGCGCATTTGAAGCCGGTGCGGGATTTCTGCGAATCGGTGTGAAAGGACGTGCCATGCAAGAGTTCCACTGTGGACCCGGGGCGAGGTCATGACAGGCTGGTACGTGGGCTTCGCGATCGGCATCGTGATCGTGCTGGTGGTCGTGGCGCTGGTGGTGCCGATCCTGCTGCTGGCGCGCTCGATCGGCAAGGTCGCGCCCGTGATCGACAACGTGCTTGCCAAGGCTGTCCGGAACACCGCGGCGCTGGCGGAACTGCGGACCACGATCGACCACGCCGAGGTCATTGTCGCCGGGCTCAAGCGCGGCCGTAGCAGGCTGGGAGGTTAGCCATGACCCTCGCATTGACTTCGGAAGAAGAGACGGCGTGGTGGATCGCTGTCATCGCCGGATTCGTGGTGGTGCTCGCCGTTGCCGCGCTGCTGAGCCTGCTGATCTTCCTGGTGAAGATCATCGACCGGCGCGTCGTGGAGGTGCGCGACACCCTGCGCGCCGCGGCGGCCAACACCGAGAACACCGCGCTCATCCCGCGTACCGCGGATCGGGTCGACGCGGTGCTCGCCGAAGGGCTGCAGCACCACTTGTTCCTCGGGCGGGTTTTAGGGAAGGTTCGGTCATGACGACGTTGGTAGTGCTGACCGTGGTCGACATCGGCCTGCTGATCGCGGGGCTCGCGTTCTACCTGTTCTGGGTCGGCGGGCTGCTCAAGCGGATCGCCGGCAACCTCGAGGAGTGCGCGGAAACCGTGCGGCAGATCGTCGGGCACGCCGGGCTGATCGGACCAGGGGTCACCCATATCAACCGTACGGGCGGGGTGGTGGCCGGTGCACTGCCGCTGCTGTACGGCATGGCCGAGGGGATCGTCGTCGGCGTCACCCCGAAGCCCGAGGCCGCCACCGCCCTCGAGGACCGTCCGCCGGCGCGCCCGGCGTCGGGCCGTCGCCGCTCCCGCCTCCACGACGCGGTCGGCTTTTCTCCGCGCTAGGCCCGCGCGGGGTGAGCGGGCCCGTGGTCGACGGCGCCGAGTACTCGCCGATCCACTGGTCCTTCCAGGACTGGTCGTATTGCTGGGAGTTACAGCGCGGGTGATACACCGAGGCGAGTTCGTTCGCGATCATCTCACGGTGTGAGCGCAGTCCACCGGCGATCTGGTATGTGCAGATGTAGACCTTCCACCGCGAACCCGCGCGCTCGATCCAGCACTGCGCGCGCGGGTGCTGGAACGGGAGCCGAGCGGTGGAGAGATCGTCGGAGTGGCCGACGTAGATCACGGCGTACCGCTCCGGTTTCGTTTCCGGCTGGGGCTTGTACAGGATCGCGTAGACCGCGGGAACGCCCGGCGGTGTCCAGCCGCCGAGCAACCGTGGCCCCTCGAAGGGATATCCGGCCAGCGAGCCGAGCCGGATCATTCGTCCTCGTCCTCGTCGACGGCTTCGACCCGCACGATCGGGAACACCGGGAGCCCGGCTTTCGCCACCGCCTTCTCGAACTCGCCGGTCGCCTTCTCGATCGCTTCCTCCCGAGTGCCCGCGAGCACGATCAACTGGGCGCCGTAACGGTTCGAGCCGACCCCGGTCGCAATCCCGCCGCCCGGCGCCACGGCGTCGGCCAGTTCGACGATCTCCGCACGCCCGAGCGCCCGGTCGCCTTCGGTCTCGATTCCCACACTCCACCTCATCGACGTCTCCTATCCCAGTTCCGGCAACAGTTTTGCGAGTTCTTCGAGACTGCTCAGGTCGTGGCCGGACAGGATGAGATCGACATGCGGCGCCGCCACCATCATCCCGAGCGTGTTCGGCCGGAAGCCAGGGTCGTTCCCCTTGTGTGGGTTCATCCACACGATCCGGTGGCACAGCCGGGAAAGCCGTTCCATCGAGTTCGCCAGCAGGTCGGGGTCACCGCGGTCGAGACCGTCCGAGCAGATCACCACGACACCGCCACGGCACAGGCCACGTCGGCCCCACCGCCGGACGAAGGTGTCGAGCGAGTCGCCGATCCTGGTCCCGCCCTCCCAGTCGAACACCACCTTCGCGGCCTGCTCCAGCGCGACATCGGGGCTTCGTGTCCGCAATGCCGCGGTGACGGAGGTGAGCCGGGTGCCGAAGCAGAACACCTCGACCTTCGCCGCCGCGCGTTTCGCGGAATGGGCGAACTGCAGGAGGTTGCGCGAATAGTCGGCCATCGAGCCGGAGACGTCCAGGATCAGGATCAAGGGCCGCGGCCGCAACCTCCGCTGCCGCCAATGCAGCGCGGCGGGCTCGCCGAACACGCGCAGCGACTCGCGGACCGTGCGCCGCAGGTCGGGGGAGCGGCCGGACCGGGCGGGACGGGTGCGCCGCGTACGTCGTTTCGGTGGCGTCAACCGGATGCGGGCCATGATCCGGCGCAGTGCCGCGAGTTCCTCCGGCGTGCACGCGGTGAACGACCGGTGCTTGAGAGCCTCCACATCGGACGCCATCAGGCCGAGCAAGGCGCGTTCTTCCTGTTCTTCCCCGGCCAGGTCGGTCGCCGGGGAGTTCAATACGCCTCGAGTTTCCGCGCCGGAGCGGAGTTTGAGCATCAGCGGTTCGCGCGAAGGGTTGTCCGCACCGAGGAAGAATTCGCGGAACACCCTGTCGTAGGTCGCGATGTCTTCGTGCCGCGTGACCAGTGTCGTCCGCCCCGCCCAGTAGAGGTCCACCAGGTCGGAAGGGTCCAAGGTCGTGATCGCCGCGCAGTAGGTCAGGACGTCGCCGGAGCCGACGGCGAGGCCCGCCGCGCGCAACGCGCGGGCGAAGTCCACCAGCACCGCGACGAACTGCGGTCGGTCAGGCACGGGAGGTGATTTCTTGGAGGTTGTCCCGCACCAGTTCGAGGTCGTCGCGGTCCTTCACCACCGCGCCGAGGGTGTCTTCGGCGGTCGCCGGGTCGAGTTCGGTCTCACCCAGGAAGTCGAGCATCCGGGCCCAGTCGATCGTCTCGGCGACTCCCGGCGGTTTCGCGAGATCCAGCCGCCGGAGCCGGTGCACCGCGTCGACCACCTTGCGCGCCAGCGTTTCGGAGACACCTGGCTCCCGGATGAGTACGATCTCCACCTCGCGCGCGGCGGGCGGGTAACCGATCCAGTGGTACAGGCAACGCCGTTTCAACGCGTCGTGGAGCTCGCGGGTGCGGTTGGAGGTGAGCACCACCAGCGGCGGGCTCGGCGCGACGATAGTGCCGACCTCCGGGATGCTGATCTGGAAATCCGAGAGCAGTTCGAGCAGGAACGCCTCGAACTCGTCGTCCGCACGGTCGATCTCGTCAATGAGCAACACTGCTTGGTCCCCGGCGCGGACCGCCGCCAAAAGCGGGCGCTCCAAGAGGAACTTCGGGCCGAACAGCTTCTCGACCGCGTCCTCGTCGGCCACCTGGTGCTCCGACAGCGCGCGGATGTGCAGCAGTTGCCGGGCGTAGTCCCACTCGTAGAGCGCCTGGCCCGTGTCGATGCCTTCGTAGCACTGCAGCCGGATGAGCTCGCGGCCGAACACCGATGCGACCACCTTGGCCAGCTCGGTCTTGCCGACGCCGACCTCGCCTTCCAGCAGGATCGGCCGGTGCAGCGACAACGCCACGAGTAGTGCGGTGGACAGTCCACGATCGGCCAGATAGCCCCCGTGCCGCAGAGTTTCACTCAGTTCGCCGACGGTCGTCGGGTAGTCCATGCAGCGCTCTCCTCGCCGTCGGCACGCCCTTTAGCGGCGGGGCTCGGCCGGGCCCAGGACGCTGACCGCTTCCGGGTTCAGCTTGCCTTCGCGTTCCAGCTGCGCCCGCCAAGCCGCGCGCAGGTCGCCGTCTTCGCCTGCCAGGCCGTCGAACCCGACGTGCGTCATGTTCCTGCAGGACTTCTTGTGCCCGTGTGCCTCGTCGAGGTCCTCACCGCTCTGCCCCTGGGCGCTCCAGACTGCGCGCAGCACTTCGAGGGGCTCCTCAGGTTCCTGGCCCATTCCCGGCACCTTTCCTCGTTGCCGTAACCGTAGCGCCGTCCGGCGACGTGGTCCCCCTCGGAATAACCGTTCTCTTATGACCGGAAAATACCCTTTGGGGAGAGGAAAACGCAGGTTTCGGCCGATTTGGGTAAAAAGTGAGCGTTGCTAATTACTCTGAATGAGAGCTAACTTCGAAGCATGACCCACGCCGGTGATCTCACTCTGGCGGAGCAGCTCATGAGGACAGTGCTGAGCTTGCGCCGCGAGGTCCGCCGACGCGTGCGGACCGAACTGCCGGGGCCTCCGCTGCGTGGCGCCCAGGTCGAACTCCTGCGAGTCGTCGAGGACCAGCCGGGAATCGGTGTCGCCGCGGCCGCGCGTGAACTGCATCTGGCGGGCAATTCTGTCAGCACGCTCGTGAACCAGCTCATCGACGCGCGTTTGCTGCGGCGGGAGGTCGACCCACTGGACCGGCGGGCGGCACGGCTGGAACTGACCGGCGAAGCCAGACAGCGCTTGGACACCTGGCGCCGGGCCAGGACCGGCGTCGTCTCCCGTGCGCTCAGCGCACTGTCCGAAGCGGACTCGCGCGCGATCACCGAAGCCTTGCCCGCACTCGAAAACCTGATGATGATCCTCAAGGAACAGCCATGACCGCTGCGATCCGGTGTACCGGCCTGAAGCATTCCTTCGGGGACAAAAAGGCCGTCGACGGCGTCGATCTGGAGATCCTTCCCGGTGAGGTCTTCGGCCTGCTCGGGCCGAACGGCGCCGGGAAGACCACCACGATCCGGATGATCACCACCCTGCTGCCGACACCGGCCGAGGCGATCACCGTGTTCGGGCTGGACGTCGCCCGCAAGAAGATGGCCGTCCGCCGGTTGATCGGGTATGTGCCCCAGCAACTGTCCGCGGACGGCACGCTCACCGGCCGCGAGAACGTGTCACTGTTCGCGAGGTTGTTCGACGTCCCGAGGGCCCGGCGACGTGACCAGGTCGCCACCGTGCTCGACATCGTCGGTCTGCTCGACGACGCGGACCGGCCCGTAGGTGGCTATTCCGGCGGCATGATCCGGCGGCTCGAACTGGCCCAGGCACTGGTCAGCGCGCCGCGGCTGCTGATCCTCGACGAGCCGACCATCGGGCTGGACCCGGTCGCGCGCTCGACGGTCTGGGAGCGCATCGCCCAGATCCGTGAAGAAACGGGCATGACCGTGCTCGTCACCACCCACTACATGGACGAAGCCGAGCAGTACTGCGACCGGGTCGCCCTCATGCACCAGGGCCGCATCCGCGCGCTGGGTACCCCGGCGGAGCTCGAAGCCGAACTCGGCCCGGAGTCCACTTTGGACGACGTGTTCCGGTCGGTCACCCAGAACCAGCTCGAAGGCGACGAAGGAGGGATCCGCAATGTCCGTGCCACTCGTCGCACCGCCCGCCGCCTCGGCTGAACCGGGATTCCCGCGCCAGCTGGCGATCCTTGGCTCCCGTGTCGGCGCGATGTGCCTGGTCGAGCTGCAGAAGCTGCGCCGGGACCGTTCGGAACTGCTCACCAGGGCGATTCAGCCCGCGTTGTGGTTGCTGATCTTCGGCGAGACCTTCACCAGGTTGCGCACGATTCCGACGGGCTCGATTCCTTATCTGGACTACCTCGCGCCCGGCATCCTGGCCCAGTCCGCGTTGTTCATCGCGATCTTCTACGGCATCCAGATCATCTGGGAACGCGACGCCGGAGTGCTCGCCAAACTGCTCGTTACGCCGACGCCGCGGGCGGCCCTGGTCGCCGGAAAGGCGTTCGCCGCCGGGGTTCGCGCGCTCGTGCAGGCGCTGATGGTGCTCGTGCTGGCCGCGATCCTCGGTGTCGCGCTGACCGCGAACCCGCTGCGCCTGCTGGCGATGGCCGTGATCCTGGTGCTGGGCTCGGCCTTTTTCTGCTGTTTGTCCATTGTGATCGCCGGGGTCGTGCTGTCGAGGGAACGGCTGATGGGAATCGGGCAGGCGATCACCATGCCACTCTTCTTCGCGTCGAACGCGCTCTACCCGGTGAACCTGATGCCCGGCTGGCTAAGAGTGCTAAGTCACGTTAACCCGCTCAGTTACCAGGTCGACGCGTTGCGCGGATTGTTGATCGGCACTCCGGCCAACCTCGGACTGGACTTCGGCGTCCTCATAGGAGCGACGGCTCTCGCCATCACCGTCGCCTCGGCACTGCTCGGCCGATTGGCCCGATAAGCGCCGATCCGATACCTCAAGGGAGTTTTGTGTGAGTACCCGGCAAGGTGCCCTGCGCCTGTTCGGTTTCTGTGTTCTGGGAGGCGTGCTGCTCGCCGGCGTGATGTCCCCGGTAGTGCTCGGCGCGGGCGCATTGTCCAATCAGGTGAGCAATTCCGTCGACGCGATCTCGGCGAACCTCGTCACCGACAATCCGCCCCTGGTGACCACGGTGACCGATCGCAATGGCACGACCATCGCGACGCTGTACGACCAGTACCGCCTGCCCGAGACGGCCGCGCAGATCGCGCCCGCGATGAAGGCCGCGATCGTGGCCGTCGAGGATCGCCGCTTCTATGTCGAAAGCGGCGTCGACATCAAAGGCATGGCGCGTGCGGCCGTGCACAACACTACGGGCGGGGGGCTGCAGGGTGCGTCGACGATCACCCAGCAATACGTCAAAAACTTCCTGATCAACGTCGCCGACCGCGGGAACGCGGCCGCGCAGCTCGCCGACAAGGCGGAATCGATCGCGCGCAAACTGCGCGAAGCGAAGATGGCGGTCCAATTGGGACAGACGATGTCGAAGGACGACATTCTGGCCGGGTACCTCAACGTCGTCGAGTACAGCGGGAACATCTACGGCGTCGGCGCCGCGGCTCACGCGTATTTCGGGACGACGGCGGACAAACTGACCGTGCCGCAGGCGGCGTTGCTGGCCGGGATGGTCAACAACCCGAATACCTACAACCCCTACGCCCATCCTCAGGCGGCGTTGCAGCGCCGCAACCTGGTGATCGACGACATGGTCAGCGGCGGCAGCCTGCCCGCCGCGGCCGGTGCCGACGCGAAGGCCGCGCCGATCGGTATCGTGGCCGGCGGCCCGCTGACGCCGAGCAGCACGTGCATGGGTGCGAGCGCTGACGCCGGTTTCTTCTGCCAGTACGCGGAATCCTACCTCCAGCAGGCCGGGTTCACCGCCGACCAGCTCGCCACCGGTGGCTACACCATCAAAACCACGCTGGACCCGAAGGTCAGCCAGGCGACCAAGGACGCCGTCGACGCAAACGTGCCGACGACGGCGAACGGCGTGGCGAACACCTTCGCCGTGGTCCAACCGGGCCAGGGTTCGCACCAGGTACTCGCGATGGTCGCAAACCGGAACTACGGCAACGATCCGGCGAAGGGAGAGACGTCGACGAACATCGTGGCCAACGCCAGCAACAAGTTCGGCGCCGGTTCGTCGTTCAAGATCTTCACCTCGGCGGCGGCGATGGTGTCGGGCAAGGCCGGCCTGAACACTCCGCTGCCGAACCCAGGTAGCAGCTGCTTCACCCCGCCGAACGCGAACAAATACACCTCCTGCTACCCGGTGAGCAACGACGGCACGAACTATCCCGACCCGATCACCCTTGCCGCCGGGCTGGCGACGTCGCCGAACGTCGCTTTCGTCGGGCTGGAAGCCCAGGTCGGCATGCCCGCGGTGCTGCAGATGGCGCACGACCTTGGGCTGCGTGACACTTTGGCCACGAACGACGACGGGACCGCGCCGATCACCGACCCGGCCGACGCCCGTTCGAAGAATTCGCAGTACAACCAGCCGCAATCGCAATACTTTCAGGACAAGTTGTCCTTCACCCTCGGTGACAGCCCGGTGAGCCCGCTGGAGATGGCCAATGTGTCCGCGACACTGATGAGCGGCGGGATCTGGTGCCCACCGAATCCCATTCTTTCGGTGACCGACCGCAACGGCCAGGCCGTGCCCGTCAACCAGCAGGCCTGCCAGCAGGTCATCCCGCCCGGCGTGGCCAACACACTGATGACCGGGCTGAGTCAGGACACCACCATCGGCACGTCGGCCGCCGCCGCGAAGGCCGCCGGATGGACCCGGCCCGACATCGGCAAGACCGGGACCACGCAGAACAGCGAATCGGTTGCGTTCGTCGGCGGGGTGAACAACTACGCGGTGTCCTCGATGGTCTTCGCCGATGGCCCGCATCCGCAGGAGATCTGCCCTGGCACACCGGTGCATCTCGGCAACTGCGGGCACGGCGCCTTCGGTGGCACCGTCGCCGCGCCGCCGTACTTCCACGCCATGACCCAGCTCCTCGCGGGCCAGCCGGACCAAGCCATCCCGGGGCCCGACCCCGCCTACGTCGGCACCCAGGGCTGAGCTCCACGAGCCCGGATTCTTGCCCGATTTCGGGCACAGAAGTTGCGCTGAGCACGTTTCGGGTGTCAGAGTCGTGCTCATGGACCAGCCGGCGCACGCCGAACTGGCGTTGCACATCGCGGCGTCGACAGGTCTGCCCGTGCCGACTGCCACCAGGGTCATCGCCGACGTGATCGCCTTCTTCGGGGAGACGGCCGAAGATTTTGTGCGACGGCGCCACCGCGAGCTCCAGCGGCGCGGGCACAAGAACGCGCGGATCTGGGTGGTGATCGCGGGGGAACTCGCGGGTCGCCCGGTCGGTGCGGGAGAACTCAGCGAGCGCCAGCTCAGGCGGATCGTCTACGGCTGATGCGATGTCGTAGGCAGCCTGGTCCGGTAGTTCTCATAACGCGTGGAAGGTGTCCTTTATATGTGCGGAATCGTGGGCTACATCGGCCGTCGTGAGGCGATCCCCATCCTGCTGGAAGGGTTGCACCGCCTCGAATACCGGGGTTACGACTCCGCGGGTATCGCGGTGGCGCACCGGGGGAAGCTGCGGGTGACGAAGGCCGCCGTGCGGGTCGACGAGCTCCGGGAACTGGTCGGCAAAGGCTATCCGTCACAGGTCGGCCTCGCACACACCCGCTGGGCCACCCACGGTGAGCCGACCGACGCGAACGCCCACCCCCAGGTCGACACGAGCGGCCATGTCGCGGTAGTGCACAACGGCATCATCGAGAACGCCGAGCAGCTGCGCGCAAAGCTGACCGCGGACGGCGTGGTTTTCACTTCCGAAACCGACACCGAGTCACTCGCCCATCTGATCGCCCGCGCACTCGAAAACGGTGCGGAGTCGCTCGAGGACGCCGTCCGGCTCACCCTGCGTGAGATCGAGGGCGCGTACGGCATCGTCGTGTTCGACGTCCGCAATCCCGACGAGCTCGTCGTGGCGCGCAACGGCAGTCCGATCGTGCTCGGCATCGGTGACGGCGAGATGTTCGTCGCCTCCGACGTCGCCGCGCTCGTCCGGCACACCCAGCGCGTGGTCTTCCTGGACGACGGCGAGCTCGCGACCGTCCGGGCCGACGACTTCCGCACCAGCACCCTGCAGGCGCACCGCACCGCGAAGACCCCGACGACCATCGACGTCGCCGACGAGGACTACGAGCTCGACGGGTACGCGGACTACATGAGCAAGGAGATGGCCGAGCAGCCCGACGCGGTGCGTCGCGCCCTTCTCGGCAGGCTCGACGAGCGGTTCTCCACCGCCCGTCTCGGCGGTCTCGAGCTGGAACCCCACGTGCTGCGCTCGTTCCGGCGCGTGAAGTTCCTCGGCTGCGGATCGGCCTACTACGCCGGCCAGCTCGGCGCCAACCTGGTGGAGGAGTGGGCGCGGCTCCCGGCGGACGCCGAGCCGGCGTCGGAGTTCCGCTACCGCAACCCGGTCGTCGACCCGGACACGCTGTACGTCGCGGTCAGCCAGTCGGGCGAAACACTCGACACGCTGGCCGCGGTGCAGGAGATCAAGCGCAAGGGCGGCCGCGTCATCGGGATGGTCAACGTCGCGGGCAGCGCGGTGGCGCGGGAATGCGGCCGGGGCGTTTTCCTGCACGCCGGTCCGGAGACGTCGGTGGCCTCGACCAAGGCCGTGACCAACATGTGCGTTTCGTTCGCGATGCTGGCCCTGCTGCTAGGCCGTGTGCGCGACCTCTCGATGGCACACGGCAAGCGGATCGTCGCCGCACTCGACGCGCTACCGGATCTGCTCGAAGAGGTGCTGGCGTCCCAGGACCAGATCACCGCGGCCGCCGAGCGATTCAGCACGGCGGAGCACATGTTCTTCGTCGGCCGGGTGCGCGGCTGGCCCGTCGCCCGCGAGGGTGCGCAGAAGCTCAAGGAGATCTCCTACATCCACGCGGAGGCCTACCAGGCCGCCGAGCTGAAGCACGGGCCGCTTGCACTGATCGACTCCAGCATGCCGTCGGTGGTCATCGTCCCCGACGACGAGGTGCTCGCCAAGAACATCGGCACCATGGAGCAGATCAAGGCCCGCGGCGGCCCGGTGATCGCGGTGACCAACGCGGACCTGCCCGAGGGGCTCGCCGACGTCGTGATCCGGGTTCCCCACACCGAGCCTGAGCTGGAGCCGATCCTGTTCAACATCCCGCTCCAGATCTTCGCGCACCGCATCGCGGTGCACCTGGGTCGCGACATCGACAAGCCGCGCAATCTGGCGAAGAGCGTCACGGTCGAATAAGCGAAGCGGGCCGGCCCGAGGTCAGGCCTTGATGACGGTCGGCCCCGCGGCGGCGATCTCGGCGGCGACGGCGGAGTCGATGCCGTTGTCGGTGATGAACGTGTCGATGTCGCTGAGGTCGGCGAAGCGGGCGAAATGATCGTTGCCCACCTTCGTGTGGTCGGCGAGCAGCACGGACCGGCGGGCGCTGGCGATGGCGGCGCGCTTGACCATCGCTTCGGCCGAATCCGGCGTGGTGAGTCCGCGTTCGGCGGAAACACCGTTCGAAGCGATGAAGGCGACCTCGACGAAGGTGTCCTTCAGCGCCTGCAACGCCCACGCGTCCACCGAAGCGAGCGTGCGGCTGCGCAGGCGGCCGCCGACGAGCATGACCGTCAGGTTGGGGCGGGTGGTCAGGGACAGCGCGATGCTGACGGAATGCGTGACCACCGTCAGTTCCCTGTCCGCCGGCAGGATCTCGGCCAGGCGGGCGGTGGTGGTGCCCGCGTCGAGCAGGATGGTGCCCTCGTCGGGGAGTTCGGCCAGCGCAGCCTTGGCGATGCGCTCCTTCTCCGCGGTCATGACGCCTTCGCGGGTGGCGAGCGCGGGCTCGAAACCTAAGCGCTCCACCGGGATCGCGCCGCCGTGGACCCGGCGGAGGACGCCGTGGCGCTCCAGGACGGTGAGGTCCCGGCGGATCGTTTCGGTGGTGACGGTGAATTCCTCGGCGAGTGCCGTCACATCGACGCGTCCCTTCTTCCGGGCTCGTTCGAGGACTATCTGCTGTCGCTCTTCGGCGTACATCCCCTGCCACCTTCCCCTTCGAATCCCCGCAACCAGGTGAGTTTACGCGATGTGAGGTTATGTGGTGTTCTTCGTGTCAGCATCAGGCTGATAACGCCGAACTGGGCCAAATCGCTTGAAATCAAGGCTCTGGCTCATGTTATGTGCACAAGCAAATCCATGCAAGCCTTGCAAAACAACGTGAACACATGCAAAATCACCAAATCCAATATTGGTCAGCGTCGCACCACCTGGTGGTCGTCCAGTCTTGGCCGATGAGGGGAAGGTGGTGTTCAAAGTGTTCGTAACCGTGACGGCGAACCCGAGTATCGATCGGACCGTCGAGGTTTCCGAGCTCGTCCGGGGTGGCCTGCATCGCGCGTCCGCAGTGCACATCCATCCGGGGGGCAAAGGAATCAACGTCGCAAGGGCGTTGGTAAGCAACGGGCTCAGAGCACGGGCCGTCGTCCCCGCCGGTGGGGTCGAAGGTGAGCAGCTGATCGCTCTGCTCGGCGACTACAGCATCGACGTCGTCCGCGTGCCCGCCACCGGGCCGGTGCGCAGCAACATCAGCGTGATCGAACCCGACGCCACCGTGACCAAGCTGAACGAGGCGGGTGCGGAGCTCAGCGAGGAAGAGACGACAGCCTTCTCCGAAGCCGTGCTCGGCAACGTCGCGGACGCGTCGTGGGTGGTCGTCTCAGGCAGTCTGCCGCCGGGGATGAGCGACGACTTCTACGCCGGCCTCATCCGCCGTCTCGAGCCAAGTGGCGCGAAGATCGTGGTCGACACCAGCGGACCGGCCTTGCTGGCGGCGGTCGAAGCGAAGCCCACCTTGATCAAGCCGAATCTCGAGGAACTCGAGGAAGCGGTCAAGCGTCCACTTTGGACGCTTCGGGACGTCGTCGACGCGGCGCAGGAACTGCGCGCGCTCGGTGCCGGTGCCGTACTCGCCAGCCTCGGCAGCAAGGGCGCGGTGCTGGTCGAAGCCGGCGGCGTGTGGCACGCCGAAGCACCGGTCACCGCGCGCAGCACCGTCGGCGCCGGTGACGCCATGCTCGCCGGGTTCATTGCGGCGGGCGGCCGCGGAGTCGCCGCGCTGAGCGCGGGTGTCGCCTGGGGTGCCGCGGCGGTGTCCCTGCCCGGAAGCACGATGCCGGGCCCCGAAGACGTCCGATCGCATCCGGTGCAGGTGCACGCGGAAGTGGCATGGGACAGAAAGCTGCGGGACGAAACCTGAGCGGTTCGCCCCGTCGAAAATCTCGTTGCCGTGACCGACGAAGCGGCAGCGTGCCAGGTAGCCGGATCGAACACTGGGAAGTGTCAATGATGACGAAGACAGATGTCGAACCCTCTAGAGCGGAACGATCTCGGGTCGTGGTGCAACGGTTCGGTGGGCAGCTGGCAAGCATGGTCATGCCGAACATCGGCGCGTTCATAGCTTGGGGCCTGATCACCGCACTGTTCATTCCCTCGGGCTGGACGCCGAACGCGCATATCGCGGAACTCGTCGACCCGATGATCAACTATCTGCTGCCGGTCCTGATCGGGTACACCGGTGGCCGGCTCGTGCACGGCCAGCGTGGCGCGGTCGTCGGCGCGGTCGCCACCCTCGGTATCGCGGTCGGTGCGAGTATCCCGATGTTCCTCGGCGCGATGCTCATCGGCCCGTTGACCGGCTACCTGCTGAAGCTGTTCGACAAGCACGTGGGCAGCCGGGCGGGTGCCGGGTTCAAGATGCTGGTGGACAACTTCAGCGCCGGCATCATCGGCGGCATCATGGCCGTGGTCGGCATGCTGAGCATCGGCCCGGTGGTGCAGGGCATCACCAAGGGCCTCGGCAACGGCGTGCAGGCACTGGTCGACATCCACCTGCTGCCGCTGGTCTCGATCCTCGTCGAACCCGCCAAGGTGCTGTTCCTCAACAACGCCGTCAACCACGGTGTGCTGAGCCCGCTGGGTGTTTCGCAGTCCGCCACCACCGGCAAGGCGATCGAGTTCCTGATCGAGCCGAACCCCGGCCCCGGCCTTGGCATCCTGCTGGCGATCACCTTCTTCGGCGCCAAGGCGATGCGCGCCACCGCTCCGGGCGCGATCATCATCCAGTTCTTCGGCGGCATCCACGAGATCTACTTCCCGTACATTCTCGCGGCACCGCGGCTCATCCTCGCCGCGATCGCCGGTGGCGCCGCGGGTGTCTTCGTCTTCAGTATCACTGGCGCCGGCCTGACCGCGACCCCGTCGCCGGGCAGCATCATCGCCATTCTCGCGGTCACTCCCAAGGGCGGCTTCTTCGGTGTCATCGCCGGCGTGCTGGTCGCCGCCGCGGTGTCCTTTGTGGTCGCCTCGGCGCTGCTGAAGTTCGGCCGCGGTGCCAAGGAAGAAGAACAGCAGCAACAATTGGCCAACGGCGGGGCAGTGTCCGCGAGTGGCGCGAAAGGAACGGTTCGATGAGCAGCATTCAGGGATCAGAGATCAAGAAGGTCGTCATCGCCTGCGACGCGGGGATGGGCAGCAGTGTGATGGTCGCTTCCCAGCTGGGCAAGCGCCTCAAGCCGTACAAGATCAAGGTCGAGCACACCCCGGTCAACGAGATCCCGGCCGACGCGAACCTGGTGCTGTGCCAGGAGGGCCTGGTCGGCAGGGCGCGCAAGAGCTCGGCGGACGCGGTCATCCTCGGATTCAAGAGCTTCCTCGGCGACCCGGTCTTCGACCAGGTCGAGGCAGCGATTCGGGACGGTGGCACCCTTGCCGACTGAAAGCGCGATGCTGCGGGTCCACGGGATCCGGCTCGGACTGTCCGCTTTGGACATCGACGACGCCATCGAGCAGGTCGGCCGCACCCTGCTCGAGATCGGTGCGGTCGAAGAGCCCTATATCTCGGCGATGCACGAGCGGGAGAAGTCGGTCTCGACCTTCATCGGCGAGGGCGTCTCGATCCCGCACGGCACCGACGAGGCCAGGAAGTACGTCAAGCGCACGTCGCTGGTCGTCCTGCAGTACCCCCGCGGTGTCGACTGGAACGGCAACGACGTCCGGATGTGCGTCGGCATCGCCGCCAACGGCAACGAACAGGTCGGCATCCTTTCGTCGCTAGCCCGTGTCTTGATGGAACCCGACCTCGCGGCCGAGCTGCGTGAGGCGACGGACGCCGAGACGGTGATCCGAATACTGCAATCGATGAACGAGGAGTCAGATCAGTGAAGGTCGCGCGCTTTTACGCACCCGGCGATATCCGCATCGAGGAAGCGCCAGAGCCCTCGCCGAAAGCCGGTGAGATCAAGATCCGCGTGCACAACACCTCCACCTGCGGCACGGACCTGAAGATCTTCCGCCACGGTCACCACCACATCGACCCGCCGCGGGTCATCGGCCACGAGATCGCCGGTGAGATCGTCGAGATCGGCGAAGGCGTTTCGGGCTGGGAGTCCGGAGACCGCGTCCAGGTCATCGCCGCAATCCCGTGCGGCGAGTGCGCCGAGTGCAAGCGCGGCCGGATGACGGTGTGCCCCAACCAGCTCTCCATGGGCTACCACTTCGACGGTGGCTTCGCCGAGTACATGATCGTGCCGTCGAACGTGCTCAAGGTCGACGGGCTCAACCCGATCCCCGACGGTCTGAGCTACGCCGAAGCGTCGGTCGCCGAGCCGTTCGCCTGTGTCCTCAATGGACAGGAGCTCGCCGGTGTCGGTCCCGGTGACGTCGTCGTGGTCGTCGGCGCCGGCCCGATCGGCTGCCTGCACGTGCGGCTAGCCCGCGCTCGCGGTGCCGAGGCGGTGTACCTGGTCGAGCTGAACAGGAGCCGGCTCGACATGGCCGCCAACCTGGTCAAGCCCGACGCCGCGATCTGCGGGTCCGAAGTGGACCCGGTCGAGGAGGTCCTCAAGCTGACCGAAGGCCGCGGTGTCGACGTCGTCATCACCGCGGCGGCGGCAGGCAAGGCGCAGGAAGACGGCCTGCGGATGGCGGCGCGCGGTGGCCGGATCAGCTTCTTCGGCGGCCTGCCGAAGGACAACCCGATCATCGCCTGCGACTCGAATCTGGTGCACTACCGCGAGCTGACCATCGTCGGCGCCAACGGCTCCAGCCCGGCGCACAACAAGCGGGCGCTCGACCTGATCGCCTCCGGTGCGGTGCCGGTCGACGACCTCATCACCCACCGGCTCCCGCTCGACGGCGTCCTCGACGCCATTCAGATCGTGAGCAGTGGCGAGGCCATCAAGGTGACCATCGAGCCCGGAGCGGTTCGGACCGCCTGATCAGCAAATTCGAACACGGAGGCGAGAAGTGACTGCCCCACTGGGTGGAAACCCGGCGAGTCCCGGTACCGCGGTAGGTGTCGTCGCGCGGCTCACGCCGGCACCCAGCCTGCCCGAACAATGGCCAGAGCCTGCAGGCGCCGAGACGGAGATTTCGGCGGCGACCGACGCGCTGGCGGCGGTGGTCAAGGAGCTCGAACGCCGCGCCGCCGGGATGACCGGCGAGGCCAAGGACATCATGGACACCCAGATCATGATGGCGGGTGACACGAGCCTGGTCGACGGTATTCGCGAGTCGGTCGGAAACGGCCGTCCGGCCGCCTGGGCGGTGCGTGACGCGTTCGGCAAGTTCCTCACCGCGCTCGCCGCGGCGGGTGGTTATCTCGCCGAACGGGTCACCGACCTCGCTGACATCCGGGACCGCGCGATCGCGCAGATCCTGGGCGTCGCCCCGCCGGGCGTCCCGGATTCCGCCGAACCGTTCGTGCTTGTCGGTGTCGACCTGGCGCCCGCCGACACGGTGACGCTGGATCCCGCCAAGGTGGTCGCCATCGTCACCGAGAAGGGCGGCCCGACCAGCCACACGGCGATCGTCGCCCGCGCGCTGGGAATCCCCGCTGTGGTCGGCTGCGCCGCCGCGGCCGGTCTTGAAAACGGCCGGCGGATCGTGGTCGACGGGACACTCGGCCGGATCACGGTCGACCCCGACGACGAGCTGGTCAGCCGGATCGGCCGGGAGACGACCGCGCTGGCCGCCCGTCTCGGCAAGCATTCCGGGCCGGGCGCGACCAGCGACGGACATCCGGTCAAGCTGCTGCTGAACGTCGGCGGCGCGGCGGGGATCGACGATGCCGGTGCCGCGGACTCCGAAGGTGTCGGCCTGTTCCGAACGGAGTTCCTCTTCCTTGACCGCATCGAAGCGCCGAGCCTCGACGAGCAGCGGGAAGCTTACGGAAAGGTATTTTCGGCATTCTCGGGCCGGTCGGTCGTGATCAGGACGCTCGATGCCGGTGCCGACAAGCCGGTGCCGTTCGCGAACGACGACGACGAGCCGAACCCGGCCCTCGGCGTCCGGGGATATCGCCTGGGCCGCCGGAACCCGGGTCTGGTCAGGGTTCAGCTCGAGGCCATCAGCCTCGCCGCGCGGGACAGCGACGCCGACGTGCTGGTAATGGCGCCGATGATCGCCACGCCGGCCGAAGCGGCGGAGTTCGCGGAAACCGCGCGTGCCTACGGGATCCGCCGGGCCGGCGTGATGATCGAGGTGCCGGCGGCGGCGATCCGGGCGGACGAGATCTTGGTCGAGGTCGACTTCGTGAGCATCGGCACCAACGACCTTTCGCAATACACCTTCGCGGCCGACAGGATGCTCGGCGAACTCAGTGAATTGCTCGACCCTTGGCAACCCGCCCTGCTCGACCTCGTGGCGGCGACGGCCGAAGCCGCCCAGCGAGCAGGCAAGCCCGTGGGGATCTGCGGTGAGGCGGCCAGCGACCCGTTGCTGGCACCGATTTTCGCGGGTCTCGGCATCACGAGCCTCTCGATGTCTTCGCCGGCGGTGCCCGCTGTGCGCGCGGCTCTGCGGGAGAAGACCCTCGCGTACTGCAAGAAGCTCGCCGAGCAGGTGCTGGGTGCGCACGACGCCGTGACGGCCAGGGAGATCGCCCAGGGACTCTGAGGCGTGCCCAACCGGGACAGCCGCAGAGGACACAGGTAAACGGACGGAGAAATATGCCCACGAAACGAGTCGAGATCGGTTCACCCGTCGGACTGCACGCCAGGCCAGCGCGGCTGCTGGTGGAGGCGGCCGCGCAGCAGCCGGTCGCGGTGAAGATCGGCCGCTCGGAGGACGCGCTGGTGAGCGCCGCCAGTATTCTCGCCGTGATGTCGCTCGCCGTCAAAGGTGGCGAAGAAGTCGTTCTCGTCGCCGAAGGTGAAGGAGCCGACGCGGCCTTGGCGGAAATCTCCGAGCTGTTGACGCAGAATCTGGATTCGGACGCGCCTGCTAAAAGCTGAATCGTCGTAGCCCAGTGTTGGATCGCCCCTATTTCGGTCACGTTGTGCGACCGGCCGATCTCTCCTTGGCGATGGGGATGGAGGAAAGCCGCCCGTATCCGTAGTGTCGGGGGTGAATACTCGACCAGATCTCCAAGCGGTGGTCCGTCGGCTGTGGCAACGGGTCGTCAACTCGCAGAGGGCGCGGACGGTGCAGATGAACGTGGTGAACAGGCGAAACCCGGCCGCGGCCGGGTCGTGTCGCGGGCAATGGTCTCCCGAGCGGACGCCGGCATGGTGAACTCCCGTTGGCTGGGCTCACGAAACCAGCCGTACCGGGCGCTGTCGTTCGGCGGCTGGGGCGATTACCAGGAATGGGCGAACAACGACTTCGTGCGACGTCCCGTCGACCGTGCTCCCCTCGAGGACCCGGTCGCCGGGCCCCCAGTGGTTCCCACGCAAGCCGAGGCCGCCGATCATGACTGGTACGGAAACGACAAATTCGCATCGGAAGCAAGTCGGCACCCCGCCGATTCGCGCAGATATTCGGAAAACGATTACCCAGCCAGGCCGCCGATTGCCGATCGGCTCGCGGAACCGCAGGAAGAAATCGATTCCCGGCTGACCATGGCCCGCCCGTACGTCCGCACGGGTGGACGGGCGAGAGCCGACTACGACCTCCGTATCGAAACGATGATCTCGACGAAGAGGATCAGCGTCACCGGTTACGGCAGGCATGACCTCAGCCCAGACCACCAGTTGATCTGCCGGCTATGCGAGGTCCCGAAGTCCGTCGCCGAGGTCGCCGCGCAAATCCACGCGCCGCTCGGGGTCGCG
The DNA here is from genome assembly GCA_032230695.1 of Actinomycetota bacterium. Taxonomy (GTDB): domain Bacteria; phylum Actinomycetota; class Actinomycetes; order Mycobacteriales; family Pseudonocardiaceae; genus Amycolatopsis. The sequence goes on from JAVXWP010000060.1 coordinate 149,198, forward strand.
CGGGTCCTGATCGGCGACGCCATCACGTTGAACCTGCTGACCATGCACGAGATCGCCACCACGGTCGACGGCAGGCCGTCGATGGATCTGCTGAGGCGCGTGTACGACGGCTTGGTCCGGCTGGAGTAGGCGCGGCGCCGGACTGCGCCGTATACGTCGACGGCGAGCGCTTGCCGGGCTCCGGCGGTGGTACATCTGGGGTATGGGTGAACTGAAGATTCGGCTGGGGATCGGGCTCGGCGCGCAGACGGGCGCGGCGGAGTTCGGCGAGGTGGTCGACAAGCTCGAAGCGAACGGCGTCGATTCATTGTGGCTGCCGGAAGTCGTCTATTCGCCGGCCGTCGACCCGTTCATCGGGATGACGCACGCGCTGGCGCGGACCGCCAAACTGAAGGTGGGGACCGGTGTCTCGGTGCTGCCGGGACGGAATCCGGTACTGGTGGCGAAGCAGCTGTCGACGTTGGCGGGTCTGGCACCGAAACGGGTCCTGCCCGTGTTCGGTCTCCAACCGGCTCGGGTGCCCGAGCGTGATCTGTTCCAGGTCCCGAAGGGGCGTCGCGGGGATGTGTTCGACGAGTCGCTGCGCCTGATCCGGCTGCTGCTGTCCGAGGACGAGGTGAGTTTCGAAGGCGAGTTCTTCACCGTCGACAGGGTGGGCATAGGGGGCCGTCCGGTGAAGCCGCTCGACCTGTGGCTCGGCGGCAGCGCGCCAGCGGCCCTGCGCCGCATCGGCCGCCTCGCCGACGGCTGGCTGGGCAGTTTCCTCACACCGGAGCAAGCCGAGCAAGCCGTCGACGTCATTCGCGAGGCCGCCGCGGAGGCAGGTAGGGAGATCGAGGCCGACCACTACGGTCTCAGTCTTGCGGTCGCTCCCCACGGCGTCCCCGACGATCTTGCCGCCTTCGCCCGTCAGCGCACGCCGGACGCCGACGTCTCGGAGCTGGTCCCCGGGAGCTGGAGGGAGACCAGGCACCTGATCGAGCGGTACATCGACGCCGGACTGACCAAGTTTGTGCTTCGCCCCGCCGGGGAGGTGCCGTTCGAGGAGTTCCTCGACGGGTTCCTCGTGGAAGCCGCCGTCCTCCAGAACTAGTGTCGGCCCAGTCGCATCTCAACCGCGATTTCCTGACTGGATGTACATCGTCGGAATTCATTCGTCCATTATGGAAATGATCTCATTCCGGTGTCGCCCCATGGGTCGGCCAACCTTAAGTCTCGCCTAATTCTTTAGCTGCCTGGTCTGGGCGGATCTACTATCAGAGGATGAAAATCGTCCTTTGGAGTGCACTGTGTGGGCTGTGCATCCTTGCCGGCCAGGTAATGGTGGGTGCGGTCGCGTTTTTGTTGCTTATGGGATGCGTCCACACCCGCAGCGAACCCAACTACGACTACGACGGCAACAGCGAACGGGAAGAAACGCTGGTCTGATCGGTACCTCCGTCGCGATGTCGCCGCCGTCAAGATGCGCCAGCGATACCTGACCTTACGAGAGTGATCAACAACAAAAGCGCTTTAGACGGGTTGTCTTCAGGCTGGGCAGGCCCGCTGACCGCGATGGGGATCGCGGTCAGCGGGTTAGGCGGCGTGTTGGTGGGGGAGGTTGTGGGTGGCGTTGCGGATGGGTTTTTGTTCGTGGTCGAGCCATTTGGGTGGGATGAATTCGGGGATTCCATTCGCCATCCGGATGGACCAGCCACTGTGATGCACTTCGAGGTGGTGGTGCAGGCACAGCAGCACCAGGTTATCGAGGTCGGTGTCGCCGTTGTCGATCCATTCTTGGATGTGGTGGGCCTGGCAATTCCTCGGTCTTCGACGACAGCCGGGCCGTGCGCAGCCGCGGTCGCGCACGGCGAGTGCGCGAAGCTGAGCGGGGGTGGCGGTGCGGCGGGCGCGGCCGAGATCGAGGATGTCGCCGTGGGTGCCGAGGACCGCGGGGATGACTTTCGCTTCGCAGCACATCCGGCGGAGGTGGCTGATGCTGGTGTAGCCGATGCTGT
>JAVXWP010000061.1:0-18348 GCA_032230695.1 Actinomycetota bacterium
ATCACAACACCAACACCCGACCCAGCCACGCCGCCACGCCGCCACGCCGAAACCCAACACCACAACCATGATCAACTTAAGCTACGCGGCATTGGGTTCTAACCCCGCGAAACACTCACGAGCCACCCCCATCCGCCGGAGCGCCGGTTTGATCCCAGAAGGACGGGGAACTGCTGTTCACATGAGCAGCGCGCCCGCCCGTGAACGAGTCGTGATCGGCGTGCTGGCCGACAACGGCGCCCCGGCCGAGGTGGCCGGCCGGGTCGCCAACGACCTGCCGGCGACCCTCGCCGATCAGGTCAGCGCCGAGGTCGACTGGCACGTCGAGACCAGGGCCCAATCGCTGCCGCTCGACGAGCACGGCCACATCCCGATGCTGCGGCTGGCCGAGGAACACAAGGCGTCCCACCACTGGGACGTCGTGGTGCTGGTGACCGATCTGCCCCGCCGCGCCGGGACCCGGCCGATCATGTCCGACTACAGCGCCAGCTGCGGTGTCGGCTTGATCTCGCTGCCCGCGCTCGGCGCGATCCGGTTGCGCCACAGGGCACATCACTTGTTCGTGCACCTGCTGCGGCACCTCCTGGAGGATCGGGTACCGCTGGCTCCCCGGCGAATGCGATTCGCCCGGCTCGGCGAACGGTTCGCGCCTGCCGAGCACATCGACGCCGACGATGCCGACATAGATCGCCATCTCGCGCTGGTCGGCCTGCGCGGCCGGATCCGGCTGCTGGCAGGCATGGTGCGCGACAACCGGCCGTGGCGGCTCGTGCCGCACCTGTCGAGCGCGACCGCCGCCGCGGCGGCCACCGCGGCCTACGGCGTGGTTACGTCGAACTTCTGGAACCTGGCTACCGCACTGCCACCGTGGCGGCTGGCGCTGATCACCGTGCTCTCCATCGCGGCCATGACGATCTGGCTGCTGGTCTACCACGGTCTCTGGCACCGACCGGCCGATCGCCAAGAGCACGGTAAATTTGTGCTCTACAACATGTCCACGCTCGTCACCCTGCTTGTCGGGGTGACGTGCATGTACGCGATCCTCTATCTGCTGACACTGCCTGCCTCGATCATGCTGATCGACGACGGCTACCTCGCGTCACAGCTTCACCAACCCATCGGCTTTGGGACGTACGCGACCATCGCGTGGCTGGCCAGTTCGATCGGCATCGTGGCCGGCGCCCTCGGCTCCAGCATCGAGAACTCCGACGCCGTGCACCGTGCTACCTACAGCCAGCGCGAGCAGGAGCGCCAAGCCCGTCGCGACGCACACTCAGCGAACGATTAGGCGGCGTGCCGGCACCGTTCTCATCGCGAGCGGGGCGAGGCAGTTTCGCGCACCCGCAAGGTGGGCGCCAGGAAAAAGACCGCGATGGTGAGCACTCCGGCCCCGGCGACGGCCCACTGCAGTCCGATCACCTTGGTCAGTGCCCCGACGAACACGGGTTCCACGAGAAATCCCAGGTACCCGCAGGCGGCAACTGCGGCGATGGCTCGTCCTGGCGAATCGGGCTGCTTGCGTCCGGCCACACTCCACGCGATCGGCACGATTCCGGCCACGCCAAGCCCGACCACCGCGAAGCCGATGATGGCCACGGCCGGCACAGGCGCGGCGAACACCAGGGCGAAGCCGAGCACGGCGACCGCAGTGACCACCTGGACGAAAAACACGGTGCCGACCCGCATCACGATCCGATCGGTGACGAGGCGTACCGCGATCATCGTGATCGAAAAGGCGAAATAGCCGAGCGATGCCACTGCAGCGGGCGCGGCGGTGACGTCACTGAGGTACACCGCGCTCCAGCTGTTGACCGGTGCCTTCGGCGACGAACCCGCAGAACGCGATGATGCCCAGCGGGATCAGCGCCCGGCTGGGCAGCGCGAAAGCCGCCTCGCCCTGGCCGCGATCGGCGCCGGTGAGGAACCGCGTGGTCGTCGCCCACAACGCGAGTAGCAGCAACACCGCACCGGCGCAGGAGAAATGAATCGGCAGCGGTACCTGCCAGGTTGCCGACAACGCCGCGACGCCCGACCCGGCCAGACCACCGATGTTCCAGAACGCGTGGAACCCCGCGAAAATCGGACGGCCGTACCCGTCCTCGACGCGGGCCGCGTGGGCGTTCATCGACACGTCGAGCAGGCTGTTGCCGATGCCCATCACGACCAGCGCCGCGACGAACAGTGCGAAATTCGGCGCGAACGCGACCAGTGGGAGACCGGCACAGATCACGACCGCCCCGGTGACCACCCCTGACCGGCTGCCGATCTTGGCGATCAGCGGCCCGGCCACGAGCAACGCGAACACCGAACCCGCCGCCAGCCCGAACAGCCCCACCGCCAGTTGCCCGGTACTCAGCCCCAGCCGCTCCTGCACAGCCGGTACTCGGGCCGCCCACGTGGCGAACGCGGCTCCGCAGACGGCGAAGACCACCGACACGCCCACACGCGCTCGTCGAAGCTCCCCCACCATGACCGCACTGTACCGATTCTCCGATCTTGAGACCCCTGCCTTCGAGAGCGTGGGCGAATGCCGACTTCGGACCGTGCCCTCAGTTGTCCGAACGCTCGGCGAACACGGCCCTGGCCGCGGTCATGGCGTTGAGTGCGGCAGGGAATCCGGTGTAGAACGCCAGGTGCAGCAACGTCTCGACGACCTCTTGCCGCGTGCCGCCGACGTCGAGCAGCCCATGGATGTGCGCCGTCAACCGCGGCGAGGCCGTGCCGAGTGCGGTACAAGCCGCGAGCGTGACGATCCCGCGGTGTTTCAAGCTCAGATGCGGCCGCGAGTAGATCCCGCCGAACGTGGACTCGGCAACGTACCGGGCCAGATCGGGCGCGATGGCCTCGAGCGCCTCCACTATTTTCCTGCCCGCCGCGTCGTCGACCTGGTCGCCGACGCTGGGCGAGGGCTCCTCGCCAGCCGGGACATCGGTCTCTTCGATTCCGTCGAACGCCTCTTTCACCGCCGCAAGCGCGTCGAGCGTGGCGGGGAATCCCGCGAATGAACCGACCTGAATGATCGCTTCGACGACCTGCCGACGCGTGCATCCGACGTTCAACGCCGCTTTTGCATGGAACTGAAGTTGAGCAGGCGCGTAACCGAGCGCGGTCAGTGCCCCGACGGTGGCTAGCTGACGCTCCCGCAGCGTGAGCCCCGGACGATGATAGACATCGCCATAAATGAAGCCGACGCATTGCTCACCGAATTCGGCCTCATCGAGACTCTCGAAAAGGTCGAGCACCGCCGGGCGCTCCACACCACCCAATTGCTGAATAAGCCTCAAGCCCTGTTCAAAGGAATTCGTCCCCACCACCGCACCTTACCTATACCTGGGTTCCGGCCGGGGCGTGCATGTCCCACGGCGGATCCAATGCTTGAGCGGTATCAAGGATGCACTCATTTCGGTCGCGGCAGGCATCGACGACGGAATCACAACCCGCGCCGGTCGCCATCGTAGCGATGCCGGCCACCTGATAGTCCGCTGAGAACACGGCGAAATCGACACTTCCAACGCGGCCCGGAACGTTGATACCGATAGACGGCCGGTGCGGCCACCACAGAGGAGTTGCCATGAGCTTGATCGGGACCCTGCTCGGATACGCCTTGACGGCGTTCCTCCTGCTGCTGATCGCCCGGATGGTGCTGGATTGGACACGGCTACTGGCCAACGGCCCGCAGTGGGCGGGCCGGGCCCGCAGGCTGACCTATGCCGGGACCGAGCCGGTAATCGCGCCGGTGCGGCGCTTGCTGCCGCCCGTGCGAGCCGGTGGACTGTCGCTCGACCTTGCGTTCACAGTCGTCTTCGTCCTGGTGGTGATCCTGCGTTCGATCGCGTTCAGCTTGTAGCCGGACAGCGCGGTCGAGCCTCGTGAACAAAGTGCGCATTCGGTGAGCACTTTGGCGCGCATGATGGGTGTCATCACCTTCGAGAAAGGGCATCTCCCATGCTGCGAGGACTAGCGACCGTCTCCTTCTACGCCGACGACCTTTCCGCCGCCGAGCAGTGGTACACCGAGGCGCTGGGCCTCGACGCGTACTACGCGTTCCCCCACGAGGGGCCGCCCGCCTACGTCGAATTCCGCATCGGCGACTACGAGCACGAGCTGGGCATCATCGACACCCGCTACGCCCCGCACCGGCCGGCTGCCCAGCCGGCCGGCTCCATCGTGTACTGGCACGTCGACGACCTGCGGGCCGCGGTCGACCGGCTGCTGTCGCTGGGCGCCAAGGAACACCAGCCGATCACCCACCAAGGGGACGGGACAGGCTTCTCCACCGCGTCGGTGGTGGACCCGTTCGGCAACATCCTCGGCATCATGTCCAACCCGCACTACCTGTCGGTGCTCAGTGGCAAGAAGTAGCCGGCCGAGACCGCAGACGGAAGGACACCGGGAAACACTCGATGACGCCGACATTCTCACCTTCGCGGACACCGCTCAATGGGAGTCCTGGCTGGCCGGCCACCATGGGTCGAAAGCCGATGTCTGGGTGAAGATCGCCAAGAAGAGCTCCGGCAAGAAGTCGGTCACGCCGGCCGAAGCCCTCGATGTCGCCTTGTGCTACGGCTGGATCGACAGCCGGCGCAAATCCTGCGACGAGGACCACTACCTGCAGAGATATTCGCCTCGCCGGCCGAACGGTTCCTGGTCGCGGGTCAACGTCGAGAAGGTCGAAGCACTCATCGCCGCGGGGCGCATGCGGGAACCCGGCCTCACGGCGATCAGTGCCGCCAAAGGCGATGGCCGGTGGGACTCGGCGTACCAGTCGCAGCGCACCGCCACCGTCCCGGCCGATCTGGCGGCTGCGCTGGCACACAACGAGCCGGCGCGAAACCGGTTCGAACTCCTCGACAGGACATCTCGATACGCCCTGTTCCTACGTCTCATGAAAGCACCGTCGCCTGACAAGCGCGCCGTCCAGCTCCAGCGAATAGTCGAGTCCCTGTCACCGCAACGCTGAGTGCCCGTCTGCCGTGCCGGAGCGCGGCGCGTCCGGCCGCACGACCACGGTCCCACGGTCCAGGTCGACACCGAACCGGGGCGGTGCGCCGTCGGCGTCGACCTCGCGCAGCATCTCCACTGAATCCCGGTGGTTCAGCTCCATCCGCTTCGTCCCGTAGAACGTCGCCGTGACCTCGTCGACGTACGTCGCGGACAGCCGTTTCCCCGTGCGCTTCCGCCGCTTCTCCCGCCACAGCTCGAACACTGCGACGAGCACCAGCAGTATCACGCCACCGGGGATGCTCCACTCGAACAGCGTCATCATGGTGTGCGAACGGCCGGACATCCGCCGAAGTTCCACGCTCGGCGAGACCGGAGTGCGCCTGGTCGCCGGTCAAATCTCCCGGAACGCACTGACCGCGTCACGCCCGGCGAGCCGGGTGATGAGCGCCGAGGCGACGACGAGAGCGGCCACGATCGCCGCGGCCATCCCTGTGAGGTAGACCCACGGCACGCTGAGCACGGCCGGTGGCGGGTCGAAAACCCCGGTGAGCACAGCGACCAGCACCTCGGCCAGCGCCCAGCCGAGCGCCACTCCCGCCACCGCGCCACCCGCGGCGACCACCGACACCTCCCCGCCGATGAACGCAAGGATATGCCGACGGCGAGCGCCCAGCGCCCTCGCGACAGCGAACGAACGACGCCGCTCGTTGAGGGCCAGCGCGAGGACCAGTCCACCGGCGCCGGACGCGAGCACCAGCGCGAAGGCCAGTTCGACGCGGGTCAGCCCGGACAGGTCGACGGCGGTCAGGCTCGACCCGACCTTCGCGCGGGTGGTGCTGATGTCGGTCACGGCCGCGGTGGGGCCGACGAGGTCTCGCAGGCGCGCCGCCACCCCGGCGGTGTCTTGGCCGCCGCTGTCGACCAGAAAGGCGCCGACAGCGTCGGAACCGGTGCGTTGAGCCACGTAGTCGGCGTTGGCAACGAAGAAGCTGTCCTTCGGCGCGGTCGGGAACTCCGAGACGATCCCGGCATAGTGGAAGGACACCGGGGTCTGCCGTCCGGTACGCGACTCCGGTAGCCGCAGGGTGATCTGGTCACCCGGCCGTAGCTGGAAGTCCTTGACCGTCTCGGCGCTGACCAGGATCGAATCCGGGGCTTTCGCGAGTGTGTCCATCAGCTCCCGCGCGGTGCCCCCGGAAAAGTAGGAGTCCTGCAGGGCGGTGACTCCGGCGATGGTGGCAGGCCGCACCCCGTAAAGATCCTGCAGGTCGGACCCGACGTAGGCGAACCTGTGTTGAACGGGCTCCACGGAACGGACCCCGGCCACCGCACCGATGCGTTGCACCTCCGTGGCGGGCACGGTTGTACCAGGCGATTCGGTGATCGCCACGTCGGCTCCGTTGGTGAGTTTCGCGTCGGCCTCGGCTTGCACCTCGTAGGTGGAATTGAACACCGCGGTGGAGATCGCGAACGAAACAGCCAGTGCGAGCAACACGATCGAGCGGGCGAGCGGTCGCCGGCGCCGCGACATCGACGCCGCGACAGTGGACGCGAGTTCACCGGCCAGGGGACGCAGGCACCGGGCCACGACCCGTTTTCCCGTGCCGAGCGCGCCATATGCAAGGCGCCACGCGAGCAGCACTCCACCGGTCCACAACAGGGCGGGCGCGGCGAAAGCCCAGTAGGACACGGAAATACTCGGGATCCCCTCGGGCGCGAGTACCAACTGGTACTGGTTCGCGCCGGCGAGCAACAGCAGGAGCACGGCGACGCCCAGCAGGACGAAATCCAGTCCGAACCGCAGCCAGAGCGGGCCACGCCGCCGCTCGCGGTTGACGCGGGACGCGGCAATCGTGGTGTGCCGCCAGTCGAGCACCGCGGGAACCACCACTGTCAGCACCGCGATCACCAGCCCGGCCACGGCAGCGCCGCCGGCCCACGCGGCGGTTTCCGCTCCGGAGGCGCCGAACCTCGCCGAGCCGAAGGACACGCTGCCGATGAGAACGGCGATCCCGAGGCCCAGCGCGCTGCCCACGAGTCCGGTCGCCGCCGCCTCCACGGCGGCCAGCCGCAGCACCTGCGCCCCGGAAGCACCGCGAGATCTCAGCAGAGCCTGCTCGATCCGGCGACGTTGAGTCCCGGCCGCGGTCACCTCCGCGGTGAGCAGCGCCGCGAGCACGGCTGCCGGAACTCCGAGGAACAGGAAGAGGATTCGGGCGTAGGCAGCGTCCGCGCGGGCCGCGTCGAGCGCCGCGCCGAGGTTGTCCCCGACGAGCGCGGCTCCGGCGGCGCGGGCCTCGAAGTTGTGCGCGGCGCCGAGCACCGCGGCGAAAGCGGTGCCGGGGTCGGTGGGCAATGCGTGGTCGAGTGCGAGATGAAGCTGGCTCGTAACGAGATCAGGCCTGCTCGCGGCGAGCGGGCCGAACACGGTGTCCCACTGGGCCTGTCCCAGCAACAGGACGTTGTCCGGTGGCGCGACCGGCTGGGCGCCCACCGGTGCGCCGACCTTCTGGAACAGCGAATCGGCCTGCGGGAGATCGACGACCCCGTCGACACGCACTTCGGCGGGCGGCAGACCGGCTCGGCCGATCGACACCGTGTCGCCGGGCCCCACATGCAGGTTCGCCGCCGTCTGCTGGGCGATGAGGACTCCGGAATCGGCACCGGCGAGGGTGCGGATCGTTCCGCCGAAGCGCTGCCGGTAGTCCGGGGGCAGCCCCAGGACCTTGCCCGGCCCTGTCTCCTGTGTCGATCCGCCGGCGGTCCCGGTGAAACCGCTGGTGGTGCCGAAGGAGACGGGCAGCGCCGCGCGCACACCCGTGGTCGAGGCGGCCAGGTCCGCGACCTGTTGAGAATCAGCCCCGGGTTGCACCTCGACCTGCCAATCGACCGCGACCCCGGCGACCGCGCGCTGGGTCATCGTCGCCTGGGCGCCGGCGAGAAACTGGCCGAGTGAGGCGAGCAGGGACACCGCGACGGCGATGCCGAGCGAGGTGGCGATCAGCCGCCCCGGGTGGAAGCGAACCAGCCCGCGGAACCACAGCGCGGCAACCGTCTTCACGAAGCTCCTCTGGTCACGGATAGTTCGGTGAACGTGCCGTCCCGCATCAGCCAGCGGTGTTCGAGGCGATCGGCGACGGTCTGGTCGTGGGTGGCGACAACGAGCCCTGCTCCGGCTGTCTCGGCGGCATCGAGCAGCACCGATACCACGCGCTGGCCGGTGTCGTGGTCGAGGCGCCCGGTGGGTTCGTCCGCCAGGATGACCTGCGGCCGGGGAGCGAGCGCCCGCGCGATGGCAACCCGTTGTGCCTGTCCCCCGGACAGCTCACCCGGGAGCCGGTCCGCCAGTTCCGAGACACCGACCTCCTCCAGTGTGGACAGTGCGAGCGTCCGGGCACCCGCCTCGGTGAACCCGTCGAACAGCAGCGGCAGCGCGACGTTCGCGACCACGTCGAGATCGGGCAGCAGGTTCGGGGTCTGGAAGACCAGGCCGACCGCCTGGGCCGCGGGCGGCCGGGCGGCCAGTCCCGGCCATTCGACGGTCCCGGCCGTCGGCGACTCCACGCCCGCCAGCAGATGGAGCAGGGTCGACTTCCCGCAGCCGGACGGCCCGACGAGCGCCGCGCGGGTGGTTGACCGGACAGTGCAGTCCACCCCGTGCACGGCGACCACGGCGGTAACGCTCTCGCCGTAGGTGCGCGCCAGCCCGCGGCAGCGGATCAGCTCGCTCACGCGATCACCTTTCCGTCGATAAGCCGGACGACGCGGTCGGCGGCGGCGGCGACCTGAGGGCTGTGGCTGGCCACCAGGATGGCGGTGCCACGCGCCGCGGCATCGGCCATGAGCTCGAGGATCATCGCCTCGGCGATCGTGTCGAGTTCGCCCGTCGGTTCGTCCGCCAGCAGCACCGCGGGATCGTTGGCCAACGCGACCGCGAGACCCGCCCTGGCGAGTTCGCCACCGGACAGCTGGCCGGGCAACGCGTTGCCGTGCTCGCTCAGGCCGACCGACGCCAGCAGCGTCCGCGGGGACGAGCGGGCACCTGATCCGGCCAGCCGCTGCGCCGCGGCGATGTTGTCTTCGACGGTCAAGTGGGCGAAGAGATTGCCCTGCTGGTGGAGCAGGCCGATCAGGCGGGCCCGGATGCGGGAGCGCTCGGCTTCCGGCCGGTGGCTGATCCGCTTCCCCGCGATGGTGACCTGGCCGCCACTCGGTTCTTCGCTGCCCGACAGGCACGCCAGCAGCGTGGACTTGCCCGCCCCGGACGGACCGACGACAGCGACGAACTCGCCAGGGTCGACCCGCAATGAGATTCCTTTCAGGGCAAGGACTTCCTCGTCACCGGCGCGGAAAAACCGGTACAGCACCTTGGCTTCGAGACCACCCTGGTTCACGGACGCCACTGGAAGGAGTCGGTGACCCTGCGCCAGGGATCGACATTGTCGGCGCCAACGGGTGAGGACAGGGTGATCACGATTTCCGTTGTGGGACGCCAGAATTCGTAGCGCTCGACCTGTTGCGGCACACTCTTGCCCGTCACCGGGTCGACGGGCGAGTCGAGCTGGTAGGTGAGCAGCACGACCGCTCCCGCCTTGCGGTTGTCGCTGCTCACCTTGCCCGGCGCGAAGCCCTGTGCCTGCTGCGCGACGACCGGCAGTTCGGTGGCCTGCGCGTCGGCGACGGACGGAGCGGTGGGTTTGGCTTTGGCCTCGATACGGACGGAGTTGAATTTGTCCGTGAACACCGTCGCGGCGCCGTTGACAGCCCGCGACCACCCTTCGGGCACCGTCACCGAATACGTTCCGTCGGTCGCGGTGAAGGGCACGAACGCCTGACTGTCCGGGATGTCCCCGGCCGGATTGGTCTCCGGGCCCTGCGGGGTCCCGGAGGACGAAGTGGTCGCGGGAGGCTCCGCCGTCGTCTGTCCACACGCGACGGACGAGAAAAGGATCCCGGCCCCGCCGAGCGCGATAACCACGGTTCGGCGATTCACGAGCCTCACGCTAAATGGATTCATGGGGTCACGCTAAGCAGGGACAGGAAATCATTACCTTCGGTGAAGGAAAACTGAGGGCAAAATATCGCGGGTGCACCCCGGACCTCAGGCAGACTGCTGTTATGCGCCGACGTATTGTGCTGTTGACCGTGATCGCCGGAATGCTGGCGATCGGATTGTTCGGGCTGCCGTTCGCCGTCGCGGCCACGCACTATTTCGTCCAGGACGAACGGGCCGAGCTCGAACGGATCGCCGATTCCGCCGCGCTCGCCGTCGTCGACGACCTGGCCGACACCACGCACCTGCCCACCCTGCCCGCCGGGGCCGAGGACCAGGTCGGGGTGTACTCCCCCGCCGGACAACTCCTCACCGGCACCGGCCCGGCCGCCGCCGACTCCGTGGTGCTGGCGGCCAGGGGCACCACGCCATCGATCGGGGACGTCGGCAGCGAACTCGTGGTCGCCGTCCCGATCACCAACGGGTCCACCCTCACCGGAGTCGTTCGGGCGGCCACTCCGCACCGCGAGGCCTACCTTCGGGCCGCGCTCGCATGGCTGGCGATGGGCGGGTGCGCGGTACTCGCCACCGGCGTGACGTGGCTGGTCGCGCGCAGGCTCGCGGCCCGGCTCGCCCGGCCACTGGAGCAGCTTTCCGCGGCGGCGGAACGACTGGGAGACGGTGATTTCACCGTCCGGGTCCACCGCGCGGGGATCCCCGAGATCGACCGGGTCGCCGAGACCCTCGACAAAACCGCCGAGCGGGTCGGCCGGACACTCGACCGCGAACGAGCCTTCTCCGCCGACGCTTCCCATCAGCTACGGACCCCGCTGGCCGGGCTCCGGCTGCAACTGGAGGACGCGCTGGACAATCCCGGCGACGAGCTGAGGCAAGCCGTCTCCGCGGCCATCGCGACGGCCGACCGGATGGAAGGCACCATCAACGACCTGCTCGCACTGGCCAAGCAGACCCGCGAACCCCGCTCGGCGGCCGACATCGGCAAGCTGGTCGCCGAAGTCCGGCAGAACTGGCACGGCCTCCTCGCGACCCAGGGCCGCGCACTGCGGGTCACGCCCACACCCGTCGCACGTCCCATGGTGTCCGAACCAGCCGTACGCCAAGTACTGGGCGTACTACTGGACAACGCGGTCACCCATGGCCGGGGCACGGTGACCGTCACGACCCGGAGCACGGGTAGTGCGCTCGCCGTCGACGTCGTCGACGAAGGCACAGACGTCGATGGCGACCAGGACCTGTTCGCCCGCGGTCACAGTTCCGGCAACGGGCACGGCATCGGACTGGCGCTCGCCCGGAGCCTGGCGGAAGCCGAAGGCGGCCGCCTCCGGCTCACCACGCCCACGCCGACGACGTTTACCCTGTTCCTGCCGCTGGCTCCGGGCACCTGAGCGGTCATTGTTGCTGTACCGACCCCGGAGCCGCCTTCGCGCGCAAGGTGACGGCGAAGAAGTCCCGCTGATCCGGGGCGAGGTAGCGATCAGCCGGGCTCGGCATCGACGGCAGCAGTTTCGCCGGCGACGTGCCGGGCTGGTCGGGGCGATAGGTGTTGAAGGTGACCATGCCGGTGTGGATGTCGAGCTCCATCCCCCGCACGATCCCGGCTCGCGCCATCACGTCGGCGAGCGTGGTGAGTGTCAGCTGTGCGCCACCCACGTAGATCAGGTGCCCGGCCGAGTCGGTGCCGATACCGGAGCGCCAGGTGAACTGGAACTGGTTGCTGGCACTGCCCCACTGCCCGGCCGGATTGCCCGCGAGGCCCGCCACCGGCTTCCCGTTGTCGACAACGAGCTCCAGGTTCTGCCGGACCGCGGCGATGTTCGGGCCCATCGTCACGTCTCGGCCCCACTGTCCCACCGAGACGGTTCCGCTGCTGTCGATCACGAGAGACGCGATGCCGTCCTTCAACGGCTTCGCCATGCGGCCGCCGAGGTAGAACCCACCGCTGGTGTCGGCGAGCTTGAAACCGGAGTTGAAGGTCGCGAGCAGGCTCGACCGCAGCGACTGCGGCACCTGGGCGCCTCCCGGCCACCCCGATCCGCCGGGTTCCTTGGTACCGGCGACGAGCTGCGTGCTCACCACGCCCTGATCCAGCATCGCGATCCCGGCGACGACGCTGGCGTGCTGGGGATCGGCCCGCAGGTAGGTCGTGTAGTCGGCGATCCGTCCGTCCGCCGTCCGCGCGCCCGGGATCCAGATCCCTTCGCCCGGCAACGCGGACCCCGACGCCTGCAGGTCCGCCGGTCCCGTCGCGGCGGGTTGAGCGACCTGCTGCGCCGAGGGAAGCGATCCCGTGTCCGGCAAGGTGTTGGCCGGAGCGTGCCGGGTGTACCACCAGTTTTCGGCCATGTTCACCACCTGGCCCGCCCCAATCCCCCGCGCCCAGTCGGAAGTCCGCGCGGCGAGCGTCGCCGCCCCTGGATAGGTCAGGGCCTGGACGAAGGTGACCACGGGATAGATCATCACCGCTACCAGTGTCAACGCGATCCACCGCGCCCGGTGGCGCTTGCGGTGCTTGCCCTTACGGCCCGGCAGCAGCACTCCGCGTTGTGTTTCGAATTCCGGTTTGCTCGTCATATCCGACGGTAAAGCGGACGAGGTGGGCGCCCGGGAAATCCAAAGTTAGCGGCTGGCTAATCTTCGACGGGCTACCGCGACAAAACCCACGTCACACCGGTTTTCTCATCGTGCTCTCAGCTGACTCCCATCATCAGCGGGTCGGTGTGACGAACTCGGGCTGGTCGAGCAGGCGTAGCCAGCTTCCGTCGGGCTGGCGCCGGACGACCTGCGCGCGGGCGCCGCTCCCGTCTTTCGGCGGGGTCGAGGTGAGGGCGATGTCGCCGCTGATCAGCGTCGGCAGCGGTTCCTCCTGCTCGAAGTGGGGGCCGTTGGCCAAGACCTTTTCCCACAGCGCGCGGATCGCGTCCCGGCCCGCCGTCGTGGCGCCCGGCGGGTAGGCCATCACCGCGTCTTGTTCGTAGAGCGCGGCGACCCCGGCGGCGTCACCGGCGTTGGATCGTTCGACGAACAACCGGGTGATGTCTTCGGGCCGCATGGCCTTGTCGTACTCCGGCATGGATTCCTCCTGGTTGGTGAGCTCCGTGCTTCCCAGCGTGGCCGCTACTCGATCAGAAGTCCAACAGATGGATCTTCTAGAAGCTAGAATCTGCAGTCATGGAACTGAGACAGCTGGAATACTTCGTCGCGGTCGCCGAGGAGCAGAACTTCACCAGCGCAGCACGGCGGGTGCACATCAGCCAGTCCGGTGTGAGCGCCCAGATCCGGCAGCTGGAACGTGAGCTCGGCGCCGAACTGTTCGACCGGTCGGCCCGCACCGCCACCCTCACTGTCGCGGGAAAGGCCGCGCTCGAACACGCCCGCGCCGCCCTCGCCGCGGCCGGGGCGGTCAGCCAGGCGGTGGGCGAGGTAACCGGCCTCATCCGTGGCCGGCTCACCGTCGGGATGGTCATCGGCTGCACCGTCACGCCACTGTTCGACGCACTCGCCGCGTTCCACCGGGCGCACCCCGGCGTCGAGATCGCGCTGCTGGAGGACAACTCCGACCGGCTGGTCGAGGGGGTGCGCGCAGGCACCGTCGACCTGGCTCTGGTGGGGACCGCGCTCGCCACCCCGGCCGGGCTGGACGCGCTGACGATCATCAGCGAACGGCTCGTCGCGGCGGTCCCTGCCGGGCATCCCTTGGCGAAACAGCGGCGGGTCACCCTGCGCGACCTGGTCACATACCCGATCGTGTGCATGCCACCCGGCACCGGCCTGCGGACGGTATTCGACCGGGCCTGCGCGGCACAGCACCTTCAACCGGTGATCGCGCTGCAGGCCAGCGCCGCGGAGGCGATCGCCGACCTCGCCACCCGCGGACTCGCCGTCGCCATCCTCAGCGACTCGATGGCCGCGCATTACCGCGACCGGCTCACCGCCCGCACCATCGACGACATCGAAACACCTGCCCTGCTCGCCCTGATCTGGAAGGGCACGAGCGGCCCCGCGGTACGCGAGCTGCTCAAGTACAGCAGGCGAGCGTTCACGAAGGGCGACACCGGATAGGCGGAACGCCTGATCCGGGCCGGCCGTGAAGGGTTGCGCGTCGAACTGGGT
This sequence comes from Actinomycetota bacterium, assembly GCA_032230695.1. Lineage (GTDB taxonomy): Bacteria > Actinomycetota > Actinomycetes > Mycobacteriales > Pseudonocardiaceae > Amycolatopsis. The sequence goes on from JAVXWP010000061.1 coordinate 14,069, forward strand.
GAGCACTTCGCGGGCTGTGCCTTCGGCCGCTACCGGCGAATCGTGCCGCACCGTTACGCCATTTGCCGCAGTGGTTAAAAAATCGCTTACCGTTTTGTCGTATCCGTAGTGACTCGACCGTTGACTTCCCGGTAGCCAGTCTGCAAGTCTTGGACTCCTCAGCGCAAAATCCGTGCATCGACTCGGCAATTGCTCGCAGACTCCAGGAAGTTCCTGCGCACGCCTTGCGCGTGTGTCAGCGCGGAAACTCGTTCGCCCCCTCAACGGAGAGGTCCCTGGTGATGACGGTTCCGGCTATGCGTAGTCGCTCCCCTTCGCGGCTCTCGGCGACAACAAAGCCCTCACTGCCCGCACGCATCCCGTCCCCCCGGAACACCAGGTAGAGGAACCCATGAGAACTGAGCGACTCCTGAGCAGGGTCGGTGCCGCGGCACTCGCGACCATCCTGCTGCCCCTCGGCTTACCCACTGTCACCGCCACGGCCGCGCAAAGCGCCGGCGAGTCCACGGCCGCAGTCACTGCGGTCGCCGCCGCGGCTGCCGCGACTTTCACCGCGAGCAGTTCCAACGCCGGTTTCGGTGCGGGCAACGCCGGTGACGCCAATCAGGCAAGTTATTGGGAAAGCGCGAACAACAGCTTCCCGCAGTGGATCCAGGCCGACCTCGGCGCCGCCGTGGCCACCAACCGGATCGTGCTGAAACTGCCCACCGGCTGGGGAACCCGCACCCAGACCCTTAGCGTCCAGGGCAGCACCAACGGCACGACGTTCGCCGAACTCGCCGCCTCCAAGGGATACGTCTTCAACCCCGCGTCTGCCAACACCGTGACGATCCCGTTCACCTCGGCGTCGGTGCGGTACCTGCGGCTCAACGTCACCGCCAACACCGCGTGGCCTGCCGCGCAGGTTTCCGAGTTCGAGGTCTACGGTCCCGACACCGGGGATGTGCAGGCGCCCGGCGCGCCCTCGAACCTGACCTTCACCGAACCGGGCTCGGGGCAGATCCGGCTGACCTGGAACGCCGCCACGGACAACGTCGCCGTCACGGGTTACGACGTCTACGCCAACGGCGTTCTGCGTGGTTCGGTCGGCGCAAACGTCCTGACCTACACCGACACCCAGCCCGCGGGCAGCAACGTCGCGTACTTCGTGCGGGCCAAGGACGCCGCGGGCAACCAGTCCGGCAACAGCAACACGGTGACCAGGTTCGGTACCACCGTCGGCGCGAACCTGGCCGTGGGCAAGGCGATCACCGCCTCGTCGTCGGTGTTCACCTTCGTCGCCACCAACGCCAACGACAACAACACCGCCACCTACTGGGAGGGCGCGGGCGGCAGCTACCCGAACCTGCTGACCGTCGCACTCGGTTCCAACGCCGACCTCAACCAGGTCGTGCTCAAGCTGAACCCCGACAGTGCCTGGGGGGCGCGCACGCAGACCGTCGAGGTACTGGGTCGTGAGCAGGCTTCGCAGACCTACACCACGCTGGTCCCGGCCGCGACGTACAACTTCGCCCCGGCCACCGGCAACACCGTGACGATCCCGCTGGCCGCGCGGACCGCCGACGTCCGGTTGCGCATCACCGCCAACTCCGGCGCCGGCGCCGGTCAGGTCGCCGAGATCCAGGCCATAGGTGTCCCCGCACCCAATCCGGACCTGGTGGTCGACTCGACGACCTGGACGCCCGCGTCACCGAACGAAACCAGCGCGATCACTGTCTCGGGCACCGTCCGGAACTCGGGCACAGCAGCCGCCAGTGCGACCACAGTGGACTTCAGCCTGGGCGGTCTCGTGGTGGGCAGTGCTCCGGTGAGCGAGCTCGCCGCCGGCGCCACGGCCACCGTTTCGGCGAACGTCGGCACGCGGCCGATGGGTAGTTACAGCGTCTCGTCGCTGGTCGACCCGGCCAACAAGGTCATCGAGCAGAACGACGGCAACAACCGGTTCACCGCGGCGTCGCAGCTGGTGGTCGCGCAGGCTCCCGGCCCCGACCTGCAGGTCACCGGGATCACCACCAACCCGCCGAATCCGGCCGCGGGCGCACCGGTGACCTTCACCGTCGCGGTCAACAACCGCGGAACCACCGCGGTGAGCGCCACCACGGTCACCCGGGTGTCGGTGGGTGGCACCACGCTCAACACCAACACCGGGGCGATCGCCGCGGGCGCGACGGCTACGGTGAACATCGGTGGCAGCTGGACAGCCACCAACGGCGGTGCCACCATCACCGCCACCGCGGACGCGACCAACGTCGTCGCCGAGACCAGTGAGAGCAACAACGTGCTCTCGCAGTCCATTGTGGTCGGCCGCGGGGCCGCGGTGCCGTGGACCGAGTACGAGGCCGAAACCGCCAGGTACCAAGGCACCCTGCTGACGGCCGACCCACTGCGCACGTTCGGGCACACCAACTTCGCCACCGAATCCTCCGGCAGGCAGTCGGTGCGGCTGAACGGCACTGGGCAATTCGTCGAATTCACCTCGACCAACCCGTCCAACTCGATCGTGGTGCGCAACTCCATCCCCGACGCACCGAGCGGCGGCGGCATCGACGCCACGATCAGCTTGTACATCAACGACACCTTCGCCCAGAAACTGACGCTCTCGTCGCGTCACAGCTGGCTGTACGGGAACACCGACGGCCCCGAAGCATTGACGAACACCCCGCAAGCCGACGCACGGCGGCTCTTCGACGAAGCGCACGCGCTGCTGTCGGCGAGCTACCCGGCGGGCACCAAGTTCCGGTTGCAGCGCGACGCGTCCGACACGGCGTCGTTCTACATCGTCGATATGATCGACCTGGAGCAGGTCGCACCGCCGACGAGCCAGCCCGCCGGGTGCACCTCGATCACGAACTACGGCGCCGTCCCCAACGACGGGCTCGACGACACGAGCGCCATCCAGCGGGCGGTGACCGACGACCAGAACGGCGTCATCAGCTGTGTGTGGATCCCGGCCGGCCAGTGGCGGCAGGAGCAGAAGATCCTCACCGACGACCCGCTGAACCGCGGTCAGTACAACCAGGTGGGCATCAGCAACGTCACGATCCGCGGCGCGGGGATGTGGTACTCCCAGCTCTACACCCTGACCGAACCGCAGGACGTCGTCGGCGGGATCAACCACCCGCACGAGGGCAACTTCGGTTTCGACATCGACAACAACACCCAGATCTCCGACATCGCCATCTTCGGCTCCGGCCGGATCCGCGGCGGTGACGGCAATGACGAGGGCGGCGTGGGCCTGAACGGGCGCTTCGGCCTCGACACCAAGATCACGAACGTGTGGATCGAGCACGCCAACGTGGGTGTCTGGGTCGGTCGCGACTACGACAACATCCCAGCGCTGTGGGGGCCAGGCGACAGGCTGCAGTTCAGCGGCATGCGCATCCGCGACACCTACGCCGACGGCATCAACTTCACCAACGGCACACGGAACTCAACGGTGTTCAACTCGTCGTTCCGCACCACGGGAGACGACTCCCTGGCGGTCTGGGCGAACACGGCGGTGAAGGACCAGGTCGTCGACAACACCCACGACAACCACTTCGTCAACAACACCATCCAGCTCCCTTGGCGGGCGAACGGCATCGCGATCTACGGAGGCTACAACAACTCGATCGAGAACAACCTGGTCTACGACACCATGAACTACCCGGCCATCATGCTGGCGACCGACCACAGTCCCCTGCCCTTCTCCGGGACCACCCTGATCGCCAACAACGGGATCTACCGCGGCGGTGGAGTCTTCTGGAACGAAGACCAGGAGTTCGGCGCCATCACGTTGTTCCCGTCGACCAAGGACATCACCGGGGTCACGATCCGCGACACCGACATCTACGACTCGACCTACGACGGCATCCAGTTCAAGAACGGCGGCGGGAACATGCCGAACGTCGTGATCAGCAACGTGAAGATCGACAAATCCAACAACGGCGCGGGAATCCTCGCCATGAGCGGTGCTCGCGGCAACGCGACGCTGACGAACGTGACCATCACCAACTCGGCCGACGGCAACATCGTCGTCCAGCCGGGGTCAGGTTTCGTGATCACGGGCGGCCAGCCCGCCGGGCAACCGCTTCAGCAGCAACGATCCGGTGAAGTCGGCATTCTGGAAAGCCGCCCGGCGAGGGCGGGTGTCGCCTACTGACCTGACCTTGACCAGAACGCGCTGAAGGCCACCATGCGGGTCTCAAATTACCGCAAGGTGGCCATCAGCGCACGGTGACACACGAGTAGTGACCAGCGGGTGCTTGTAGTGGCGCGGCTGAGGGTATTTGTGCGCCTGT